>NZ_JAZQRK010000037.1:0-90212 GCF_045629545.1 Chryseobacterium sp.
TAAAAGATAATTTAATGTTTCGGCGGCGCCTTTTGCGCCCCCCTGAAACTGTTTTAATACTCGAGTTCTATACTATTTCAAAAAAAAAATTCGTTTATTTACTTAAAATCAAATATTTATGAGAATTTATTTTGCTAAAAAATTATCAATTTTATTACTACTACCAATTATGTTTTTATATTCAAGTTGTGAAAAAGATCAACATGAAGATACTGCAGATTTCTTGACTGTAAATATTGATGGAACGCGTCAAAAATTCATAAATGTTCTTGGAAAGTGGAATGGTAATTCTTTAGAAATCCGAGCGAATAAAACCATAAATAACGAGAATAAGGAAATTTTAATTAGCTTAATTAGTGATGCGCAAAAAGCAACTGCTGGCAATTATAGTTTGAATAACAATTCACCTTTTGTACTTTTTTCAAATTTCACTGGAGGAAAAATAGCTTATTCATTGAGTCCATCTACCCAGGATCAATTTGACCTCATCATTACAACGTTGAATAGCGAAAAGATTAGTGGCACTTTTAGTGGAGTTTTAGTCGCCTCAGATTCTACAGCAACCGATAAAATGATTCTGACTGAAGGCGTTTTCAATATGCCTATGAAACCTTAATTTCGAAAAAATTATATGAATTATTTTTTAAGTATTTTGATTTTAGGGGCGGCTTCGCCGCCCCTAAAATCAAAATACAAACTTCAAAATTACAAATTCCCAATTGCCTCCAAAACTTTTGCAGTTTCGTCTTTCATTGCTTGTATATGTTCGTTTCCTGCCTCCAAAAACACTTTTGGTTCTGCAGCATTTGAAAAATTACTTTCCCCGTGAGAAAAGGGAACCGTAGAATCTTTTTTGGTATAAATAAATAACTTTGGAAGTCCTTCGGTAGCTTTTAGATCTTCTTTAGCAGAATAAACTCCTGCCAAACTACTTTCGATAAAACTTTTAAACTGAGGAGCAAATTTTGAGGCAATATCTGCAAAAGAAGACATTCCACCATCAATGATTAATCCAGATAATTTGGATTTATTGTCTTTAGCCAAATGAGCTGCAATCTGCGAACCTAAAGAAGCACTGTAGATATAGATTTTTGTGTCTTTAATTTCAGGTTTTGTCATTAAAAAATCAAACAATTTTTGAGAATCTTCTGCAATATTAATATGGGTGGGTACTCCAGTGGATTTTCCATAGCCTCGAACATCAATCATGACTACTTGATAACCCACTTCCACCAAAGGCTTTGTAATGTATTGATAAGTCGTAACATTTCCTCCAGCTCCATGGAAAAACAATATTGTTTTGTTGTTACTTTTTACACTAGGTTTTGCAACATAAGCCGTAATGGTATCTTTTTCTACTGGAAATGATATGTTTTCTGAAATTTTCATTTCGAAGGGTTTCATTTCTTTCCAAGGCTGATAAAATTTATCATCCATCTGAGCTTGATAAAAATTGAAAGCGAATAATGCGATTAAACCTAAAGTTTTTAAGATGTTCATTGTCTAATAATTTTGTTGATCAAAACTACTCTATTTATCAATTGATGATCAAAAATAAATATCTGAATTGTAGATTTTTCCTGCTGAATTGTCATTTTAGATTTAAAATAAATCATCTTACATTGAAATTTCGTCCATCGGATTCCAAAATAACTTCTTAAAATTTTTTATTCGAAGGTTTTCTACTACAATTCCTTCTGCTTCTAGTTTCACTTGAAATTCGGGTACAGAAAGAATTCCTGAGCTAGAAATAACACGATGCGCCGGAACATCTTCCGGACAACCTGCCATTGCCTTCCCCACATGACGCGAATGATTGGGATAGCCTACAGTTTTTGCAATGGCTCCATAGCTAGTTATTCGCCCAAAAGGAATGAGTCTACTAACTTCCCAAACTTGCTTTTTGAATATTTCGTCCATGTTTTTAAATCAAATAATTGATATAAAATTACGAACGTATTTTAGATAATGAAGATTTTATTTAAGAATAGTTTAATAAAAACTAAATAGAAAATTGAATTGAATTATTTGATAACGAATTAAATTTCTAAGTGAGAAAATAATATCCGAGTGTTGTTTATAATGTTTTTTTGTAGAAAAAAAATCGCGTGAGGGATGCGGCGGGGACGACCGAAGGGAGTCGTGCGAAGCACCGTAGCGAAGCGAAGCCCAAAGCAGCCCGACCCTAGCGGTGGGAAAAGCATTGACGAGGGGCACGCCCCAAAAATAAAAATGCCCAACTAAAAAGCTGGGCATTGTGAACTTATGTTTTTGATGCTTTTATTATTCGTTTTCTAAGATATAAGAGAACATCAAGGGTGCACAGATAGTCGCATCACTTTCAACGATATATTTAGGTGTATCAATATCTAGTTTACCCCAAGTAATTTTTTCGTTCGGAACTGCCCCTGAGTAAGAACCGTAAGAAGTAGTAGAATCTGAAATCTGACAAAAATATGCCCAGAAAGGTACATCTTCCCACTCTAGATCTTGGTACATCATTGGTACCACACAAATTGGGAAATCTCCAGCGATACCTCCACCTATTTGGAAGAACCCTACACCTTTGTCACCAGAGTTTGCTCTGTACCATTCTGTAAGATAAATCATGTATTCGATACCCGATTTTACAGTGTGTACATTCAGTTTTCCTTTGATAACGTTTGAGGTAAAGATATTACCTGTAGTAGAATCTTCCCAACCTGGACAAACGATTGGCAAGTTTTTCTCTGCTGCCGCTACGATCCAAGAATCTTTAGGATCAATCTCGTAATATTGCTCTAGAACTCCAGAATTTACCACTTGGTAAAGGAATTCGTGTGGGAAATATCTTTCGCCTTTCTCTTCAGCTGCATGCCAAACATCTTCTAAGTGCGTTTGCAATCTTCTAAATGCCTCTTCCTCTGGGATACAAGTATCTGTAACTCTATTGAAGTGTTGATCTAGCAATTCTCTTTCTTGTTCTGGAGTAAGATCTCTATAGTTAGGAACTCTTTTATAGTGAGAATGCGCCACAAGGTTCATTACATCCTCTTCTAGGTTTGCCCCTGTACAAGAAATGATTTGAACTTTGTCTTGACGAATCATTTCTGCTAAAATTTTACCCATTTCTGCTGTTGACATTGCACCAGCAAGGGTAATCATCATTTTACCACCATCTTTTAGATGGGCTACATAACCTTTAGATGCGTCTACCAAAGCAGCAGCATTAAAATGTAAATAGTATTTTTCTAAAAACTCAGAAATTGGTCTATTGCTCATGTCGATTTTAATTTTTGCAAAGATAAAATTTAAAAACGGAAAGTGACAGCTGCACTTAAAGAAAGTCTACTCAAACCCTCTTTTTGGTCTTCTCCAAAGTCATACGTAACGCCATTGTACTTCATTTTACTCAGTGTACCACCCGAAAGTCCTACTTTTGGACCAATGAGAATATTTTGTAAGATTTGATATTGATAAGCAATGTTCATTTCAGCTCCGAATGTAGAACCTGTGCCCTTTACATCGCCTGTCTGCGTGGTGTACGTAATTACACCTAATGCCATATCTACAAATAATTTGTGCTTGGTTTCCTCATTGAGATTAGAAATAAGAACAGAAGGTCCAATAAAGGTAATTTGATCTTTGGTATGTACATATCCTGTATAACTATATCCGTATTTATCTTGTACAGTTATTTGTCCATCATTGGAAGCATTAAAAATTGAATATTTTACTCCGATACCCACTACATTTTTAAGTAAATAATAAGCAGAAATATCAAAATTCAATCCTGATTTTAAACCTTTGATGTATTCTTTTTCTTGAAATGACAATCCCTTTGGGGTCTCAGCAGTTCTCCACCCAAGTCCTACGGAAGGGATAATAGCAATCTTTGAATGTTTAGATTTTTCTTGAGCTAGAAATAGCGATGGAAATGCTAAAATCCCAAATAAGGTAATTTTTTTTATCATGAATTATTTTTTCTCAAAAATACCATAATTTTTCAGTCCTGAAAGTCAAAGTTTAAATCGTCTACTTTCTTTCTTATCGGAAAGCTTTTTTTTGCTATCCAATCTTTTCTCCTTCTTGGCATTAGAAGGTTTTGTTGCGATGCGGCGCTTAGGAATTATCAATGCTGCATTCACAATTTCCAAAATCTTTTCAATCGCCTTATTTTTATTCATCAGTTGCGTACGATTTTCCGAGACAGATAAAAAAAGAAAACCTTCAAGATTAATTCTATTTTTAAGTTTTTCTGTTATTAAAGATTTTTGTCGATCATTGAAAACTAGAGATTCCTCAACATTCCAAGTGACGGTCACAGAGGTTTCTACTTTGTTTACATTTTGTCCTCCTGCTCCACTGCTCCTGGATGTTTTGAAGTTGAGTTCTTTGGTAAAATCTCTCATGCTAGTTTTCTAATAATGTTTGCAATGCTCTCCTATTAACTTTATTATTGGGAGTTCTAGGTATTTGAGTAACAAATTGAATCTCTTTTGGAAAATGAAATTTTTTCTCAAACTGAATCGTTTTAAAAATTTTAAACATCTCATCACTCTCCTCGCCTTCCACTACAGCTATTAATTTTTGTCCTAATACCTCATCGTCGATACCCAAAAATACCACCTCATTCGGAATTTCTTTTTTTACTAATTTTTCCAATTCCTCTGGGAAAATTTTGGCACCACCAGAATTGATCACGTTATCTAATCTGCCTAGAAATCTAAATTGTTTATCATTTTTAAGTTCTATCACATCATTGGTTTTCAATATTTCAGCGTTCACTTTTGGGGCATAAATTTGTAAACAACCTCTTTCGTCTTTAGCAATAGATACGGAATCAAAAATGGTAAAATAACTTTCTGGATGAGGATAAACTTCTTTCAAGGCAATATGGGAAAGTGTTTCAGACATTCCGTAGGTTTCGAAAATCTTGGTTTTGGAGGGTAAATCTTTTAGTTTATTGTTAATTTTAAATTTTAAACTTTCAGAAATTTGAGCTCCACCAATAATTAGATTTTTTATGAGATGTAATTTGTCTAAAGAATTTTCTACTTGCAAAGGCGTCATCGCACAAAATTCAATTCTGGACTCCAGATTTTCTAATGGAGTTATGGATGGATTGGCGATGATAAGCTGAAGCTTTCTTTCAAAACTTCTTACCATCATCATTTTTCCAGAAATATACTCTATTGGGAGGCATAATAATGCGGTATCAGATTCTTTTAAATCTAAAAAATCGCAAGTCATTTTTGCAGAATTGCGCATTTTTTCTTTTTCGACTTCAAAAATTTTTGGAACGCCTGTGGACCCAGAAGTTTGTACTTTCACAGTTTGCGATGAAGAAATCCATTCATTTAAAAAAAAAATCACTTTTTCTTCAAATTCAGTTTGAAAATCTAAATTATTAATATTGAGATTATTGAAGTCTAATACCATGTTTGCTGCCTTTAAAAACTATTGTAAATTTATAAAAAAGTTTAAAAACTATTTGCAAGTAACGAAAAAAGCTGTAGATTTGCAGCATCAAAAGAAACAGACCCATGGTGTAACGGTAGCACTCTGGTTTTTGGTACCATCAGTTGGGGTTCGAATCCCTGTGGGTCTACAAACCATCCTTTTTTAAGGATGGTTTTTCTTTTTAAGATGATAAACTAAAAATTTAGAAAATTTTAGAAAAAAAACCAGAAAACATTTGCAATTACAAAAAAAAGATGTAGATTTGCATCACTAAAAAATACAGACCCATGGTGTAACGGTAGCACTCTGGTTTTTGGTACCATCAGTTGGGGTTCGAATCCCTGTGGGTCTACAAACCATCCTTTTTCAAGGATGGTTTTTTTATGCCTTTACCATTTTATTTTAAATAATTTTCAGGGATTTTCACATTATTCTCCTTCATATACTGAAGCAAATCATTATACTTTTCCTCATAATCATTATGTGAACATTGATGTGAAATACTACAGATATCAGAAGGCTTTATATCCAAAATAGCAGATATCTTAGTCAGAATATCTAGATTAATCTTTACTTTAGAATTTTCTATATCCGAATAGGCTTTTTGAGAAATTCCCATCTCAAACGCCATATACTCTTGGGTATAATCCTTGCCTCTTCTTATTTTCCTGATATTTTCTCCACACAATTTCATTGGTCTTCTGTTTTAGTAGTTTTCGGTATATTTTAGAAGTTTATCTAATAGCCTCAAACAAAGTTACTAAATACCTTTGTGAAAACATTAGACACGTACTATGATATTTATTGTACATGAATTCTCCAAAAGAGAATAATCATTAGACAGAATAAAAATCATTCTATACAACACTATTGGAAATATGGAGACGCAAAAATTTAATTATGACAATAATATTGTCAGAGCATTCTTGTATGCTACGATTGTATTTGGGATTATAGGTTTTATCTTAGGACTTACAGCAGCTTTAATGCTTTTTTATCCTGAATTGCCCGAATTTTTATTCGGCACAGATGACACCACCATTCAGAGTTTGAAAAGTGGAAACATACAAGGTCTTATCAACTCTCAAGGTGCACTTGGATTTGGTAGAATAAGAATGCTTCATACCAGCGCAGTGATTTTCGCTTTTGTTTGTAACTCTTTCTACTGTGGCGCTTACTATAGCATGCAAAGATTACTGAAAACAAGAATGTATAGCGATACACTATCTTGGGTTCATTTCTGGACATGGCAAATCATGATTATTGCTGTAGTAATTACCTTCCTAATGGGTATTAATACTTCAAAAGAATACGCAGAACACGAATGGCCAATAGATATTCTCATTACATTTTCTTGGGTAATATTCGGGATCAATATGTTCGGAACAATTGCTAAAAGACGCGTAAGACATCTATATGTAGCGGTTTGGTTCTATATCGCTACTTGGATCGCCGTAGCCATGCTGCATATTTTTAATAATTTGGAAGTTCCTTTATCATTCACAGGTTGGAAATCTTATTCTGCATACGCAGGAGTGAAAGATGCCCTTGTTCAATGGTGGTACGGTCATAATGCTGTAGCTTTTGTATTAACTACGCCAGTATTAGGATTAATGTATTATTTCTTACCTAAAGCTGCGAATAGACCTGTCTTTTCATACAAGCTATCTATCATACACTTTTGGTCTTTGATCTTCGTTTATCTTTGGGCAGGCCCTCACCATTTGCAATATACTGCACTACCTGCTTGGGCACAAGCAGTGGGAACTGGTTTCTCTATTATGCTGATTGCACCCTCTTGGGGTGGAATGCTGAATGGACTATTAACCCTAAGAGGAGCTTGGGACAAGGTAAGAGAAAACCCAATACTGAAATTCTTTGTAGTAGCCGTAACATGCTACGGAATGGCAACGTTTGAAGGACCATTATTAGCTACAAAATCATTAAACAAAATAGGACATTATACAGATTGGGTAATTGGACACGTACATCTTGGAGCTTTAGGCTGGAACGGATTTATGGCGTTCGGTGTAGTCTACTATCTTATCCCAATCATGTGGAGAACCGAACTTTGGTCTAAAAAATTAGCCAACTGGCATTTTTGGTTGGGTACTTTAGGAATTATCTTCTACGCAGTACCGTTATATATCGCAGGATTTACCCAAGGATTGATGTGGAAACAATTCAACCCAGATGGTACTCTACTTTGGAAAAACTGGCTAGATACTGTAACCGCTATTATCCCTTATTTTAAACTAAGATTCTTAGGTGGATTGTTTTATCTAGGTGGAGCTGTTCTAATGGTAGTAAATGTTTATAAAACCATAAAAGCAGGTTCTTTCCAGAAAAATGTACCAGCAGAAGCACCAGCATTGGCAAATATTGGAAGCGATAGAAAAGAAGGCGAAGGAGCTCACCTATGGTTAGAAAGAACACCATTATTACTTGGTATTTTATCTTTCATTACTATATCCATAGGAGGTTTGGTAGAGATTGTACCCACATTAACAGTGAAAAGTAATTTACCACAAATATCTGCAGTAAAACCATACTCACCGTTAGAATTAGAAGGTAGAGACCTATACATCAGAGAAGCGTGCAACTCTTGCCACTCTCAGATGATAAGACCTTTCCGAGATGAGGTAATGAGATTTGATGGGAAAAATGGTCAATATTCTAAAGCAGGCGAATTTGTATACGACAGACCCTTCTTATGGGGATCTAAAAGAACAGGACCAGATTTGCATAGACAAGGTGATAGGAATCCAGATTCTTGGCACTTCAAACACATGTACAATCCTAGAATAACCTCAGCAGGATCTATTATGCCACGTTTCCCTTGGCTGATTACCAACAAGCTAGATCGTTCTCAGATGATAGACAAAATATCTTTGATGAAAATTGTATTTGATGTTCCGTACACGAAGGCAGAAATAGATTCTGCAGAACAATGGGCAAACAACCAATCTGCAGCCATCGTAAAAAGAATTTATGCAGAAGCTAGTGATGTAAAAGATCAGATGGAAAAAGAAAAAATTGCCAAAGGTGCAGACTTTGTTCCACTAGAGCAAAGAGAGATTGTAGCCATGATCGCGTATCTACAAAGATTGGGTACAGACATTAAAACTACAGATATAAAAACAGCAAGCACAAAATAATTAAATCGTAAAATTTTTAAATAAAATGAAAACGAGAACTCCAATATCCATCTACATTGCTCTTACATTTGGTATTACTATATTAGCATTTGAGATGTTTGCACAAGATTCGGGATACTTTTCGTCAGTCTATTTTTGGATACTTTTAGTTATTGTAAACATTTTACTGCTCATCATGAACTCTATTGGTGATTTAGTAGAAAATCAAAAATTTGCCAAACTGACGGAAGTAGAGAAAAAACTATTTTTAGCCGAGAAAACTACCCCTTATTTTGTCAGACTTTGGAGTTCTGCTTTTAAAAAACAATCTCAATCTGAAGAGAAAGATCTATTGATAGATCATGGTTTTGATGGGATTACAGAGCTAGACAACTCGCTCCCAAAATGGTGGATTGGTCTATTTTATTTCGGAATAATTTTTTGCGCAGTTTATTTATTAGCATTTTCTTTTACAGATTATGCACACCCTGAAAAAGAATATCAAAAAGAGGCAAAAATGATGTTGGCATCCATAGCAGAATATGAAAAAAATGCACCTCAGATCAATCTAGAAAATGCAGTGTATAACGCTGATCATATTGCTGAAGGCGAACAGATTTTCAAAACCAATTGCGTGTCTTGCCATGCAGATGCAGGAAAAGGAGGCATAGGGCCGAATCTTACGGATAAGCATTGGATCAATATTAAAGAGAAAAGCTTATTCAAAAATGTATTTTGGATGCTAGAAAACGGTTCTCCCAATAATCCAACCATGAGACCATTTATTAAAGATGGAACCATTACTGGAAGAGATGCTGAGAAAGTAGCTGCCTACATCTATCACATCAATCAAGAACAAAACCCAATTACCGAAGCACAAGGTGGCGCAGCGCCACAAGGTGAAATTGCAAATTGGGAAAAATAAAATATTCATTAACCTTACTCTAAATAACAAACTATGAAGTAAAAACCTCCATCCGATTTATTTTTCCTATTGTCTATTCGACTAACATCTGAAACCTATTCACTTTTAAATATTCCCAAATATTTATTCACAATAGGAAACGTATTTCACTATAAAACCTGCTTCCCAAGAGCAGGTTTTGTTTTTTTTGCTTCACTAAATAATCAGGATTAATGCATCTTGGCAGATATGTTGCTATTTTATATTTGTAATATATCATTTGTTTACCAAATATTACAAAAAATGCATTATTTCGTAATCCCAACGATATCAACTAATAACTTTTCGGATTTTAGTAAAAGTTATTATTTATATTTGTGAAAACCTTCTGAATGTTGAAATCTAAAACAAGAATAAGAAAAATTATTAGAGGCATAGTGATTACGCTGATCTCATTACTGACCCTTTGTATTCTTCTGGTGCTAAGTTTGAGACTTCCTGCAGTGCAAAACTATGTAAAAGATAAACTGATTGTTTATCTGGAGAAAAAAATAAAGACAAAAGTAAAGCTAGACCGTGTATATGTAGATTTCCCAAACAGTTTGGTGATAGAAAATCTTTACCTAAAAGGACAAGAAATAGACACCTTATTAGCGGTAAGAAAATTTGATGCAGGATTAGACATTTGGAAATTAATAGATTCCAAAGCAGATATCACATCCATAGATTTAGAAGGAGTAAAGGCTAATGTGGTAAGAAAAGCAGATGGAAAATTTAATTTCGATTATATTACAGATGCCTTTGCTACTACAGACAAAGAGGAATCTAGCTCAAAGCCCTTCATCATTTCTTTAGATAAAATTAAATTAAAAGATATTGGCATTACCTTCAACGATTTGCAATCTAAAAATGATATCCAAGCCTATCTGAAATCTTTTGATACTCGAGTAAAAACATTTGATTTGCAGAAAAATGCTTATGCCGTAAATGATATCAATGTTGATGGTTTAAAATTAAAATTAAAACAAGGCCTTTTAACGGAAGTTTCTAATAAAGTGGAGAAAAAAGTAGATTCTCTGAACCAAAAGAAACCCATGAAAATTGGCTTAAAAGGCATCAATCTTACCAATTTTGATATAGATTATGGAGATGACAATAGTAAAACATTCGCAAAAATCATTTTTAAAGAACTCAGTACCGAAATTAACGATTTAGATCTTGAGAAAAATGCTTTCAATATTGGAGATATTCTATTAAAGGGAGCCAACATCCATGCAAACTTATTTTTAGCGAATAACGTCTCCTCCCCAGAACCACAACAAAACACGTCTACAGCCAAAAAAGAAGATGCCATCAAGATTCTTTTGGGCAAATTGATTTTTGATGATGTAAAAGTGGCGTATAATAATACAGCGATCGCGCCTACAAAAAGCGGATTGGATTTTAATCATCTTAATTTTGATCGTCTAAATGTTGAGGTGAGAAATTTTAAAATGGAAAATAATCAGTTTGCAGGAAGTGTAAAATCTGCTGAAATTTCAGAGAAAAGAGGACTGAACATTCAGAAATTCAATACCGATTTTGTTTACGAAAAAGAACAAGCTTACCTAAAAAACCTTTACCTACAAACACCTAAAACAGTTTTAAGAGATGAGGTTATATTAAATTACAATTCTGTAGAACAATTATCTAAAAATCTAGGAGCAGTAAGGATTTCTGCAAATATTCGAGATTCTAAAGTTGGATTTTCGGACATTATTACTATTGTTCCATCGCTTAGAAATACAGCGCCTTTCAACAAATATCCTAATGCTATTTTACAAGTTAATGCTAAGATCAATGGTACCGTAAACGATCTAGATATTCAAAATTTGAAAGTTTCTGGTATCGACGAACTGAAAGTTTTGGCTTCAGGAAAGATAAAAAATGCAATGAACCCTAGTCAGTTGTACTATGATCTAAAAATTGCAGAATTGTCTTCTTCTTCTAAAACAATCTATAATTTAGTTCCAAAAAATACAATCCCTAGCAATATTACTTTACCATCAAACATGAAAATAAGTGGAATTGCAAAAGGAACCACACAAGTGATTGCCACCAATCTAAAACTTGCTTCTACGCTAGGAAATGCAGCAGTAATTGCGAATTTAGATTTAAGAAGAAAAAACCATGAATTATATGATGTAAAAGCCAATTTGCAAAATTTACAAATAGGAAAAATCATACAAAATAAAGATGTAGGAGCCGTCACAGCACAAATTTCTGCTAAGGGTGAAAGCTTTGATTTTAAAAATGCAAATGCAAATCTTAAAGGTCATGTGAGTTCCGCCGTCTACAATGGTTACCGTTACCAAAATATGGTTCTTGTTGGGAAAATAAAGCGTGGCGTTTATAATATAAATTTGAATTCTAAAGATCCTAATGCCAATCTTCAACTTGTCGCATCTGGCATTTACAATGATAAAAATCCAACGGTTAAAGTTAAAGGAAATATCAACAAATTGGATATTCATAAACTAGGATTCTACGCAACACCTATGATTATTGCAGGTGCTGTAGATGGTGATTTTACGAATCTAAATCCCGATGAACTGAATGGATATCTTACTCTCCAAAACTTTGCAATTTCGGATACTAAAGAAGTTTTCCCAATTCAGGAAATGAACCTTAAAGCTACTTCTACAGCAGAATCTAACCAGATTAATTTTGAATCACAAATTGCAGATGTAGAACTAAAAGGTAAATATAAACTTACACAGATTTTCGGCGCTTTACAGCAAACCATTAATCAATATTATCAATTTCAAAAACCTGGAAAAACTCAGAAGATTCAGGTGGGACAATTTTTTACCATCAATGCAAAAATTAAAAATGATGATTTAATTAGAAAATTCGTTCCCGAATTGAAAAGTTTTGAAACCATTACATTGGATGGAGATTATAATGCAGACACACAGAAAATTCTTATCAATGCACAAATTCCACAAGTTTTGTATGGTGCAAATACGATTGAAAACGCGTCATTATCTCTTACTAATGAGAATAATGCACTTCAATATAATGTAAATGTAGAGGCACTAAAAAATGAAAGTTTTGCTTTAAACAAAGTAAATCTAATGGGTGACGTTGTCAACAATATCATCAATTATAATATAAGCACTAAAGATGATAAAGATGCAACCCAATTTTTGATTGCTGGAAATGCCAAATCTCTGAATGAAATCACCGAAATATCACTGAAACCCGATGGTTTAAAACTCAATTATATGGATTGGACCGTTGGCGAAAATAATAAAATACAAATTGGTAAAAACGGTATTTTAGCGGATAATTTCCGACTTTCCCATGAAGGCAGTGAAATATTATTACAATCTGAAAGTAACACAGCAAACAGTCCGTTGAATATCTCGTTGAAAGATTTTAAAATAGAAATCATTACCGAAATCATTAAAAAGGATTCTCTCCTAGCCAAAGGAACCATTAATGGGACGGCACAAGTAAGAGATATTACGAAAAACATGACCTTCAATACCAATCTTAAAGTAAGCGATCTTTTTGTATTCGGAAGTCCTGTTGGAAATATTGATGCTAAAGTAAATAGTTTGAGCAAAAGCCTCATCAATGCAGATGTGATTCTTTCAGGGAATGATAATGATGTAAAAGTACTAGGAACGTATGACACTTCTGCAAGTAGTTTTGATCTCAATTTAGCCATGAATAAACTTCAGATGAAAACGCTGCAAGGCTTTACGATGAATGCTATTGTAAACACAGAAGGTTTTATTTCTGGTGGACTAAAAGTAAAAGGAACTCCAGAAAAACCTTCAATTTTAGGGACACTCAAGATGAATAATGTGGGACTTCAAATAGCACAAACAGGAAGTGATTTTAGAAAAATAGATGACGATATTAGATTTACCAACAGAGGAATTGAGTTTGATCAGTTTAAAATAAATGATAATGATGGCAACTCTTTAAAGATCAACGGACAGGTTTTAACGCAAACCTATAGAGATTTTGCCTTTAATTTGGATCTTAATGCCAAGGATTTCAAGGTAGTGAATTCTCAAAAATCGAATGATGCCATGATGTATGGAATCTTAGCTATCGACGCTGCACTACAAGTACGAGGAGATTTAGATTTACCTAAAGTAGATGGAAAATTATCCGTATCAGAAAATACAGATTTCACTTTTGTGCTACCACAATCTAGCCCTTCATTACAAGAGAGAGATGGTATTGTAGAATTTATAGATCAAGATCAGGTTGCGCTTCAAAAAACAATTGTAGCAGATTCTTTAGATTCTCAAACGAAGTTTAAAGGGATGGATGTGAATGTAAACATCAATGTGAGTAAAGAAGCAAAAATGTCTATAATTATTGATAAGGCTAATGGAGATTTTGTAAAATTACAAGGTGAAGCAGAACTCACAGGCGGTATTGATCCTTCGGGCAAAACTACTCTTGTGGGAGTTTACCAAGTAGAAAAAGGAAGTTATGAGTTGTCTGTAAGCTTACTAAAAAGAAAATTCGACATCCAAAAAGGAAGTACCATTACATGGACGGGTGAACCCACAACAGCCAATTTAGACATTACGGCAATCTACAAAACAGAAGCTTCACCTATAGACTTAGTAGAGCAACAGTTGGGTTCTAGCTCTTCTGCAGAGTACAATATGTTTAAACAAAGAATGCCTTTCAATACATTATTAAAACTAAAAGGTGAGTTGCTAAAACCAGAAATTTCTTTTGATATCACTACAGATGAAAAAAATAATTCGGTAGCCAGCAATGTTACTGAAGTAGTAGACGCAAAACTTACACAACTAAGAAACGAGGAATCTGAGATGAATAAGCAAGTTTTTGCTATCTTATTACTTAACCGTTTTATTGGCGAAAATCCTTTCCAAAGCAACTCTGGTTTGTCTGCAGAAACATTAGCAAGACAAAGTGTTAGCAAGATATTATCTCAACAACTGAACAATTTAGCTTCTGATCTTATAAAAGGGGTTGATCTTAATTTTAACTTAGAATCGTCCGAGGACTATTCTACTGGTAAACAAAACACAAAAACTGACCTTAATATTGGAATCAGCAAAAAACTATTGAATGATCGTCTAAAAGTTTCTGTGGGAAGTAATTTTGGGCTAGAAGGCGAAGCTAGACAAAATGAAAACACGACTAATATCGCTGGTGATGTTTCCATAGATTATAGCCTATCCAAAGATGGAAGATATATGTTGCGTGCTTACCGTAAGAATGATTATCAGGTAGCCTTACAAGGTCAGATTGTGGAGACCGGTGTTGGATTTATCATTACCTTAGACTATAACCAATTTAAAGATATTTTTCAAAAATCGAGAAAATTCAGAAGAGAAAATCAAAAGAAAGAAAATAACCAAGTTGTAGAATTTAAATGATGAAAAAAAAATTAAACTTATATTGTAAATCTATTTTGGTTTCTGGTGCTACTGCAGCAGCGGTCTCGTGTAGCAATACCAAATTTCTAAAAGAAGGTCAGCTTCTATACACAGGCGCAAGCATCAAGATAGAAAATGATAGCTTATCTAAAAGTGAAAAAGCAAATCTAAAGACTGCATTAGAAGAAAATCTTACCCCAAAACCCAACTCTAGTTTTCTAGGATTGAAACCAAAATTATATGCGTATAATATAACCTCCGAACCTAAAAAAGAAAAAGGAATAAAATATTGGCTAAAGTATAAATTTGGAGAGAAGCCCGTACTTTTAGGTGATGTAGATAGGCAGTTTAATAAAGATATTATAGAGAATTATTCTGAAAACAAAGGATACTTTAATGCAAAAGCAAAGTATGATACGATTTCTAAAAATAAAAAAGCAAAGGTTCTTTATACCGTGAATCCAGGCACTAGATACCTCCTCAGTGACGTGAAATTCGCTAGAGATTCTTCTTTGGTAAATGGAGAAATTCAAAATTTAAAAGATAAGACGCTTTTAAAAATTGGACAACCTTTCGATCTTGATGTTATTAAATCTGAGCGAGAAAGAATAGATTCTGGGCTTAAAGAAAGAGGTTTTTATTATTTCAATCCTGATAACATTATCGTACAAGCAGATAGTACGGTGCAAAAAAATCATAAAGTAGAATTAATCGTTAAGCTAAAAGAAAATACGCCTACACAAGCCACAGAAGCCTATACGATAGATAAAGTGGTGGTATTTCCAAACTATAATCTGAGAGATGTAAAAAGGGGGAAATATCAAATCCCAATGACGGCTGACTCTCTATCTCAATTTGCTTTTAAAGATATTTACATTGTTGATCCTAGTAAAAAATTCAAACCCAAAATGTTTGATAGAGCTTTATATTTTGGAAAAGGAGATTTATACAATAGAAAAGACCATAATTTATCTCTGAATAGATTGATTAATCTTGGTGTATTTAAATTTGTAAAAAATGAGTTTGTTGTTTCAGATTCTACCAACCACAAGTTTGATGCTTATTATATTTTAACCCCAAAAGAGTTTCAATCTTTAAGACTAGAAGCACTAGGTAGAACAAATTCTGCTAACTACGCAGGAAGTGAGCTTAATCTTAACTGGAATCACAGAAATTTCTTTAAAGGAGCAGAACAGTTTAAAGCAGCAGTGTATGGTGCTTTTGACATCCAAATGGGTGGACCAAAGGACGCTGAAAATATTTTTAGAGCAGGAGCTAATGCGCAGCTGTCTATCCCAAGAATCGTAGCACCTTTTAAATTTAATTCTTCAAGTGCATTTGTACCAAGAACCAATATCAATATAGGATACGAATTTCAGAATAGAACATCTCTATACACCCTCAATACCTTTAATGCTTCATTTGGCTATGCGTGGAAGGAAAACGCAAGAAAGGAACACGAACTAAAAGTGATAGATGTTACCTTAGTAGACCCTGCTAATGTAACTCAAAAATATAAAGACAAATATATCAATAATCCTTATCTAGAGCGCGTTGTAGAACAACAACTTATTTTTGGACCTACCTATTCTTATACGTACACTACAACAATGCTTCCCAAAACTAATACTTTCTATTATAAAGGTATGTTGGATTTGGCGGGAAATATTACAGGTCTCCTTACGGGTGCCAACTATAAAGAAGATAAGAAAAAAGATATATTTGGAATTCCATTTAGCCAATATGCCAAGATAGAAAACGATTTTAGATTTTATCACAAACTGAACGAGAAAAACTTTATTGCAACCCGATTTATTGCAGGCGTGGCAATACCTTATGGGAATTCTGAATTCATACCATTCTCTAGACAGTTTTTTGTAGGTGGAAGTAATAGTATTAGAGCTTTCCGAGCGAGAACTTTAGGGCCAGGAAGTTTTGATCCTAGAAAAGCGAAAGATGCGAGTAGTAGCTCCAACTTTTTATTTGATCAATCTGGAGATGTTAAATTAGAATTGAATGCGGAATATAGAGCAAATTTATATAAATTTCTAAATGTTGCAGTCTTTGCTGACGCAGGAAATATTTGGTTGATCAATGAAGATAAAGACAGACCTGGCGCCAAGTTTTCAAAAGAATTTCTAAATGAAATTGCAGTGGGTGCAGGATTGGGCTTACGTCTAGATTTTTCAATCCTAATTTTGAGATTAGATGTTGCGATGCCAATACGAGTGCCTTATTACGAGAAAAATGACCGTTGGACATTCGATAAAATCAACTTCGGCGATGGAGGTTGGAGAAAAGACAATTTGATACTCAATATTGCAATAGGATACCCTTTTTAATATGATAAACGAACTTAAATTTTTCTGGCAAATCCTGAAGGAAACTTTTTCTGAATGGAATAATTCTCCAGCATCCAGCGATTCTGCAAGTTTAGCTTATTACGCCATTTTTTCAATTCCTGGGTTACTTATTATTATCATTTGGATTGCAGGTTATTTTTTTGGTGAAGATGCCATTAGAGGAGAAATCACGACGCAGATTAGCGGAATGATGGGTGAAGATGTAGCTAAAAGTATACAAGATATGGTAGCTGGCGCCTTGATAGATAAGCAAAATATATTTATGAAAATAGTTGGGATTGGATCCTTGGTTTTCGGGTCTACCACGCTATTCTTTCAATTACAGAAGACCCTAAATACACTTTGGGATGTGGAGGCTGCTCCCAAGAAGGCATTGGTGAAATTTTTATTAGATAGAGCGAACTCATTAAGTATGATTTTAATTCTAGGCTTCCTACTAATGATTACCATGGTATTATCTTCATTTATTAGTTTGTTTAATAACTTTATAACGACCTATTTTGGACTAGAAACCTATTTCATCGTAGAGATTGTAAATTTTGGAATTGGATTTTTAGTGGTCGTATTATTATTCGCTTTAATGTTTAAAGTACTTCCAGATGTTGAAATAAGCTTGAAATCTGTATGGAAGGGTGCATTACTAACTGCTGTACTATTTACAATAGGTAAGTTTTTGCTTAGCTTGTACTTTAGTCAATTCAAGCCGACTTCTACCTTTGGAGCTGCTGGAACGGTAATATTGGTCATGCTTTGGATCAACTATTCTTGCATGCTTATTTTTTTCGGGGCAGAATTCACAAAAGTATATACCTACAAAAAAGGCTATCGCATAGAGCCTTCCAAGCATGCCAAATGGAGCAATGCAAAATTATACAGGGACAGCCTAAAAGAAAAATAAATTACCTAAAAATAAAAATTCCTCAAGACTATTCTTGAGGAATTTTTATGAGGCAAAATCAATTCAACCAATAAAAAAACCGCCCGAAGGCGGCTTGTAAAATAATATTAAAAAGATGTTATTAGTTTGTATCCCAAATTAGTTTAGTGTTCATTTTATCGCCACCGATAGCAGATGCAGCTGCTTGATAGTTAGATGTATTTAAGTTCTTAACCTGAGTAGGATAGAAAATTCTTGTTGGTAAATCAGTTAATCCTGCAATTAGCGATGTAAAAATATAAGTAGTTTGTCCTGTCGCAGATGGGACGTTAAGATTGGCTGATTGTCCTGGAAGTAATAGCGTATTAGGGTATCCAGTTCTTCTATACTCTGCCCAAGCTTCTGCTGGTTGCATAAAAAGTGAAACATATTTTTGTGTCAATACATTTTGCTTATTTGCTGCAGGAAGTGATGCGACAAAGCTTGTTATCTTAGCATCATCTATGTCCCATCTTTGCAAAGATGCTTTCACTCCGTTTACATAATTGGTTTGCGACCATCCATTTGCTTCTGCTAATAGAAATTCTACCTCTGCATATTCCATAAAAATTTCTGTATAGGCAGGCTTTAATACACTTGCTCCAAAAAAACTTGCAGAAGAAGCCTGGCTAGCAGCTAAAGTACTTGGTAAACCATATGGCATACCGCTAATTTGACTTGCTGAAGCAGCTTCAGTCATGGTTTGGCCTCTTATATTTCCTATTTTAACTGAAGTTGGTGAAGCATATTTGAATAATCTTGGATCTTCACTAAATCCGCCTGTCTGTCCCTTAAGTAATTGAACAAAAGTTTTAGATATAGCAAAATCTGATCGAGATTGATACGTCAAGAAAAATGGTGAAGGGTTGACTAAATTATTTTCATAAGTCAAACCTACATTATCATTATTAGAAGTCATTACGCCAGATGCGATAGCATCTGTGATATGACCCGCAGCTGTTGGTACAACTCCTTTTACCCTAGTTGCAACTCTTAACCTAAGTGAGTTGGCGAATTTCTTCATTTTTGATGGATCATTTTCAAATATTTGATCACCTTCTATGAGAATATCTTTATTTATTTCAATCATTTCTGCAGCCTCTTTAAGCTCCTTCATTATGTCAGTGTATATTTTTTGCTGACTCGCAAATTTAGGTTGCAATGAGGCATCAATATCTAGTGCCTGAAAGTCTGCATCTTTATTGCCATAAGACCAATATGGTACATCTCCAAATGCATCTACCAAATTTAGAAACACATAAGAGAGCATAATTCTAGATGCTGCAATCTGATTTTTATTAGAACCATATGTAGACATTAATGCAGCAGTAGCAGGATCAGTATTTAATGATATTATTTTTTTATAGTCATTGGCTACATAATAAGATCTACGCCAATATTGGTCATCTGTACTTAATCTGTATTGATATCTATCTTCTTCTGTGTATTGTCTTTGTGCAGAGTATTGTACCCAAGGTAACATCATTCTTCCAGACACCCATCCATCTCTAGTGAAGTCCATATATTCTTTAGTTGCACTATTAAATAATCCTGTAGGTAATGGATTTTCTGTAGAATTTGGATTAACATCTATTTCATCAAATTTGTCTGCACAACTGTTCGATACAAATGCTATTCCCGACAGTGCAATTATAGTTACAATTTTTTTCATTTTAATTAAAATTTAAAGTTTAAGTTAACACCATACATTCTTGTAGAAGGTAATGATCCACCCTCTAGTCCTTGTAAGTTTCCAGACCCATAAGATGTATTTTCAGGATCTACACCTTTAAAATCTAAATTCCACGCAAATAAGTTTCTAGCAAATGCCGATATTCTAAAGCCTTGCAATACGCCACCTAACGCATCTTTTGGAAAATCATAAGATAAAGTAACATCTCTCAACTTAATATAGCTTGCATCAAAAATGTTTTGTGCATCTACTGTATTGTAATATGTACCCCCCCAAGTTGGTGCATCTAGTAAAATATCATTTGGAGACCCATTTTCTTTAACTCCTGCCAAAACTACTCCTGCTTCTCTATTGCCTCCTAAAGCCGACTCTTCAAGCATTCCGGAATACATTCCCCACATATGGGTTGTAGAAAAGTATTTACCACCTTGTTGTACATCGATCAAGAAAGATAGCCCAACGCTTTTATATTTAAATGAATTTCTGAATCCCATATTATATTCAGGCAAAATAGAACCTAAAGGTTTTATAGCGGATGCTTTATAAAAGCCATTGGCATCAACAACTTTATTTCCATTACCATCATACACAAAATCCGTTCCTAAAATCTGACCATAAGCGTATCCCACCTGAGCAGATAATTGCGCTCTAAATGGTGCATTAGTTAGGATGTAATTTTCTAAACTACCTTGTAACTCTACTAGTTTATTTTTATTTCTTGTGAAATTCCAAGTTATATCCCAAGAAAAATCACTTGTTCTTACAGGAGAAATATTCACCATAGCTTCAATACCTTTATTGGTCATTTCTCCAGCATTGATTCTTTTAAAACCAAATCCGTTAGCAGGATCAATAGGTAAAGGAATAATTAAATCATTTGTCTTCACATCATAATAAGTCACATCGAAACCAAATCTATTTTTAAAGAATTGAGCTTCTATACCTATTTCTTTAGTTGTTTTCATTTCTGGTAAAATATTAGGCTCACCTTTTGTTGCAGGCATAGAATACATTGGAGAACCCCAGAAAGGTGTATCTATTGATGAAAAGGTTCCTCTGATATATGGATCGGCAGAGTAACCCGCAATTTTCGACCATCCTGCTCTTATCTTACCAAAAGATAGCCAATCTGCTTTCAATGCTTGTGAGAACACGAAACTACCTGTAACTGATGGGTAGAATTGATCGTTATTAATCATAGAAAACCAATCATTTCTACCTGTTCCCTCTATAAATAATATGTTCTTGTAACCTAATGAAACAGAAGCAAATAAACTTTTCACACCTGTATGGTAAGAAGCATTAGATGCTTTTGCAGACTCTCTACTGTTAGCTAAATTGTATAAGTTTGGGATTATAATCCCTCCAACAGAATTTCCACTAAGGGCATCCCATTTTCTGTTCATGATATTAAAACCTGCAAAGGTATTCAGGTTGAAATCACCATAATTATCGTTGTAGTGAATTCTCCCTTCGTAATTAAATTCTGAATTATTTCTTTTTTGTAAATTATACTCAGACAAGGCAGCAGACCCCACGGCAACTCTTGATTCTATATTTTGTGAATATACGTCACCGTATACTTTACCAGATACATATACTTTTTTAGAAAAATTATAAGTCAATCCAGCATTACCAAAAAAACGGTTTCTTAAATCTGCTGACGTATTTTCATATATTGTCCAATATGGATTGTCTGAAAAGTTTGGAGTTCCATCATTCCATGCAGTTCTATTCCAAGACCTTTGCATTCCATTCGCTAATTTATAGTTTTTAAGTTCCGAGAAATCCAATTGTCTTTGCCCCCATTGGTAAAACTTTTGTGCTACAGAATTATCTCCATATCCTTGCTCTGGTCTATTGAAGCCTTCTGTTCTTACATAATTAAATACCCCTTCAGCCTTCAAACGATCAGACAAAGTAGAACTAATATTCATACTTAGGTTATCCTTTTTTATTTCTGAGGTAGGTACAATTCCGTTTATTCTTGTGTTGGTATAGGATAATCTTACATTGGTGTTTTCAAATGCTTTCGAAACAGAGAAGTTATTGGTGTAGGTTGTACCCATCCTGAAAAAATCATCCACATCTTTTTTAGGAGCTACCCATTGCTTTAATTTCATGTATTCATTAGAATACTCAGGATCAAAGGAGTCCCAACCTAAATAATATAAATTAGGATCATATTTTGGTCCCCAACTTTCGTCAGTTCCAAAATCTGCAATATTTGTGATTTGCCCATTGATATTTGCTGTAGGTAAAGAAGATTCTAGTCCTCCACCATACATATTTTGCAATTTGGGTCTTATGTAGATTGATTCAAATGATACACCTGTATTAAATTGAATTTCAGTTCTTCCTTTTTTAGCTGATTTTGTGGTATATACGATAGCACCATTTCCAGCTCTAGATCCGTACAAAGCAGCTGCTGGACCTCCTTTTAATACAGTTACTGTTTCGATATCATCTGGGTTGATATCAAAAGTTGCGTCACCATAATCTCTTCCTCCAGCTCCTCTTTGAGTATCAACACTATTGACATTAGAATTGTCTAAAGGAACACCATCCACAATAATTAAGGGTCTATTTTCTCCCGTAACAGAACTTATCCCTCTCATCGTTATTCTTGTAGACCCTCCCATAGAACTAGGTGCAGTTACTTGAACTCCAGCAACATTACCAGAAAGAGCACTTACTGCATTGGTTTGTCCTGCGTCGGAAAGCATATCACCTTTAATTTCTTGTGATGCGTACCCCAATGCTTTCTTTTCTCTTTTGATACCTAAAGCAGTTACAACAACTTCTTCTATATTTTGTGTTTTCACACTATCTGTCTTTTTTTCTTGAGCATTTGCTACAGCCAAGGAGGAAGATAGTACCAAGGCTAACACCCCTATCGTTAATTTCTTCATAATTAATTTAATTTTTGGTAACGGTAAAGTTCTAAAACTTTTCGAATAAAACGACAAAAACTTAAAAAAATTATAAAATTAATTACATATGGTACATATTATTGAATTTTTAAAAATCAAGAATTAATAATATAAATGCAATATAACATGTTAAAATTTGTTAAAAATAACAAGAACGTATTATTAATATTAAATAGATTGTTAAAATTTTATAATAAAAAAAGTTAAAATAATTTTAAAATAACTTTATAATCAATTGAAATATTAGTGAAATTGAGTGAATTTGTGCCATAAATTTTGAATATCAACTCATCATTGGTGTTAAATTGTATGGGTCAACTGTTAATCTTTGATTGAAATAAAATTCAATCACCATGTAAATGAAATAATGTAATCACATAAAAAACCCTCATGAATTATTCAAGAGGGTTCCTATTGATTTACATTCTGTTTACCGTTCCTATGCCAAGTAATCGTAATGATTTTTTGATTGTTTTCGCCGTGAGATCTGATAAATCTAGACGAATTTGTTTTACATTTTCATCTTCTAGAATCATAATAGGATTATTTTGATAAAATGAATTATACGCTTTCACCAAATCATATAGATAGTTTGCCACTAATGCTGGACTCAAACTTTCTGCAGCCTTCTGGACAATGGTTTTATAGTTCCCCAAATGCACAATAAGTTCTTTTTCAAATTGATTGAGTGGCACCTCAGAAATCTCCTTTTGTGCATACTCTGCTTTAGCTAATAAAGATTGGATACGCGCATAAGTATACTGAATAAATGGACCTGTATTTCCATTAAAATCTATACTTTCTGCAGGATTGAATAGCATTTTTTTCTTTGGATCTACTTTCAACATAAAATACTTCAATGCGCCCAAACCTACCTTTTCATAAGATGTTTCCTTGTCATCATCAGAAAGATGCTCTAATTTACCTAATTCTTGAGATTTCGATTTTGCTGTAGCATACATCTCCTGCATCAAATCATCTGCATCTACCACGGTACCTTCACGAGATTTCATTTTTCCCTCAGGCAATTCTACCATTCCGTAAGATAAGTGATAAAGGTGGTTTGCCCATTCGTATCCTAATTTACCTAAAATTTTAAATAAAACTTGGAAGTGGTAATCTTGCTCGTTTCCTACGGTATAAATTAGTTTTTGAAGATTATTTTCTTTAAAACGTTGTACTGCTGTTCCCAAATCTTGAGTCATATATACAGAAGTTCCGTCAGATCTTAATAATAATTTTTGATCTAAACCCTCATCTGTAAGATCACACCATACAGATCCGTCCTCCTTTTGAAATAAAACACCTTTAGCAATACCTTCTTGTATCAAATCTTTACCAAGAATATAGGTATTACTTTCGTATTGAACTTGATCAAACTTTACTCCAAGTCTACTATAAGTTTCGTTGAATCCTTTGTATACCCAAGTATTCATTTCTTCCCAAAGTTTTCTTACTTTTTCGTCTCCATTTTCCCAGTCCAAAAGCATTTGTTGAGCTTCCTTGATAAGTGGAGCCTCTTTCTTTGCTTCGTCCTCTGTAAGACCTTTTGCCATAAGTTCAGCAATTTCTTTTTTATAGTTTTTATCAAACTCTACATAGAAATTACCTACAAATTTGTCCCCTTTTATGCCTGTTGATTCTGGAGTTTCACCTTTACCAAATTTTTCCCAAGCTAACATAGATTTACAAATATGTATCCCTCTGTCATTGATAATCTGTGACTTTATCACATCATATCCTGCTTCTTCAAGAATTTGAGAAACTGAAAAACCTAAAAGGTTGTTTCTAATGTGTCCCAAATGCAAAGGTTTATTGGTATTAGGTGAAGAATATTCTACCATCACCGTAGAATTTTTCTTGTCAATTACAGAAAATTCACTCGTAATCGCCTTAAATTGATTAACAAAGAATTGGTTTTTAACCTTAATATTCAGAAATCCTTTTACCACATTAAAGCTCTCTACAAGCTCAGATTGTACTGCCAAAGATTCTCCTAGTTCTAGACCAATACTTTCAGGGTTTTTCTTCAATTGCTTTACCAAAGGAAAAGTCACAATAGTAAAATCTCCCTCAAATTCAGTTTTATTTTCCTGAATTTCTAGTTTTATATCTTTTAGCTGAAATACACTAAGAATCACTTCAGCAAGTTTTTCTTCTATGATATTTTTAATATTCATTATCTTAATTTGAATTGCAAATATACGGAAATAAAAAACCGCCCGAGGGCGGTGAAAACATATTAAATTTGATTTAAATATTAGTTTTGGTTCCAGAATGGTGTTGTAGCATTCTTTGTAAAAGCTTGCGGGATTGTTACATTCGGTACATTACTTGAGTTACCAGTATATTCAGATGATGGATAGATTAATCTATATGGCTTGTTAGTAGCAGATGCATTTTCAGCAACTGGAATTGCTGGATAACCTGTTTTTAGGAAGTTGATATATGTTTCAACTTGTCTCAAGTTAGGCAATGAAGCAAATCTTTGGTATTGGATAGCTGCAATTTTATTTGGCGCACCAGCCCATCCTGCAGTAGTACCATTAATACCATTAAGATACTGGGACGCTTGTGCCGCTGTTAGACCATAGAAAGTAAATGAGTCATTTACTGCTTCTTGATATAATGCTTGATTACTGAAAGTAAAAATTGTAGGATACAAAGTAGCAGCTTCAGCCAACAATAGCTTATTTTCTGCACCTAAAGCTAAATATCCATCCATTGAGGCACCTTTATTTGCAATTATAGATCCAGAATTAGTATCTCCTTGACGGACCATACTATAAGCATTTGATGTGTTATAGCTTGTAGGAGAAGTTGTATTACTTCCAATAAATTTCCATCCAATAACAGAAGCTTGCGTCCACTCACTACCTGTAAGTTTTGGAGCACCTTGCTTCAAACCACGGATAGTACTTACAGCTTGCATAGCGTCACTACTAGAAGATAAAGATCTAAACATTACTGTACCTCTTAAATCTCCAGTACCTGTACCATACATAGTTCCGTTTGCGGAACTTGCGTAATAATCTGCAGCTTTATAAAGTCTCCAACCGTTAGTATTTACAGAACTACCTTGATAGTTTACTACACCATAGTTTGTAAACATTGGGTTTGGAGTAGATGAGTTTTGGTTACTATATCCAGGGTTGATGGTTACATCACCTGTAAAGAAATCATTTTGGTTGCCAGTAGCAAGAGTTTTCAATTGTGCATCTACAAAAGTTCTAACATCAGCATCAGTGACTTTAGATTGTCTTAGTAGAATCTTAAGTTTCACATTTTTAGCAAACAATTTCCATTTGTCAACGTCACCTCCAAAGATCACATCTTCTTGTGCCGTCACAATATTATCACCATTGATTCCAGCAGCTTTTGTTGCATCGATATCAGCGATTGCTTTGTTAATTTCTAATACCAATTCTCTATAAACGGCAGAATCATCATCATATTTCGGAGTAAGATTATTTTGTCCTTGAAATGCCTCTGAATATGGAACATCACCATAAAAATCTACAACGTATTGCATCGTATATGCCTTTAGGATTCTAGCTATTGCAGAATGAAGAGGTAATTTTGCACCACCATTAATAATTCCTTGCAAATTATTAGCTGCAATATAACTGCTAGTCCAAATACCTGTACTAAATGTGTTTGAAATATCAAGAGAATATTCCCTTGTTATAGGATTACCAAAATAAAAGTTATTACCTGCCCAAGTATTCGTCCAAACATTAGATAATGAATTCATAGTACCAGCTTGTGCAGTGAAAACCAAATTTTGTGAAGCCGTTAAAGTTTGTCTAGGTGAAATAGATGAAGGATCTACATTATTTGGTGATATATTATCATCCATCTCTCGACACGATGTAACGAAAGTTGCTAGAGCAATTGATGAGTATAAGAATATTTTTTTCATTGTTTTACTTATTAAAAATTAGCATTAATACTAAAACCGTAAGATTTGATTGAAGGATATTGTCCAACTGTAGCATAACCTTGTGCATTTCCAGTAGTGTATGCAGATTCTGGATCTACAAAGTTTTTGTTAGAATTAGAATATTTCACAAATGGATTTCTTGCATGTACTCCAATCGTTAAGCTATTGATTCCTGTATTATCCAACATCTCTGAATTTAATGTATAAGAAATTGCAACTTCTCTAATTTTAAAATATGATGCAGAAACTACTTGGTTTGATCCTACTGTACCAAATTGATTTTGGTAGTAGTATTCAACTCCATCATACAGTTGATTCCCTGTCCCTCCTGCATATTGGTAGAATACATTATCATTAGAAACATATTGTCCATCAGACAAATATGAAGAATTAGGCATTATAAATCCACCTTCTCTATCGAAATTACCACTATCAGGTAAAGTACCATTAAACGCCATATTTTGAAGTATCTCCGTAGTAATTTTACCTCCAATTCTCCAATCTGCTGTAGCTGAAAGTCTAAAACCTTTGTAGTTTACACTGGTATTGAATCCCCATTGGTATTTAGGATTCACAGTTCCTAAGTTTTGTAGTGTTGTTGTTACAGACGGTCTACCGTTAGAAGCATCTACAATGATTCTACCTTGGTTATCACGCACAAAGTCTGTACCCATTAGTTGTAATCCTTTCAAACCTTTTACAGCATAGATCCCAACTAAACTAGTACCTCCAATAGATACTCTATCAGTATCTGGAGCAACTTCTAATACTTCCATTTGGTAAGTAGAGAAGTTGGCACCAATATCCCATCTGAAATCTTGAGTTTTGATAGGGGTTACTGTAATATCAGCATCAATACCTCTATTTCTTAGCTTACCAATATTCGTTAATAAACTAGAAATACCTGATGTAGTTGATGTTGTTCTATTAGTAATCATATCAGTAGTATCATCTTGATATACTGATCCATTAAACAAAATTCTGTTTTTAAATAATCCAAAAGATAAACCAGCTTCTTTCTTTGAAACTTTTTCAGGTCTAATATTTTGATCTGTTTGTGCTGTTGGGACTAGGAAACTAAGTCCTCCAGACGGCGTAAAGGGAAATCCTGCTCCAAGGTTCATATAATTTCTTACACTATATTGACTTACTGAAGTAGCATTTGCTGTGCCACTGATGTTACCATATAATTTTAAATAGCTTAAAGTTTTGCTTTCAAAATCAAAAGCCTTAGTAGGAATAAAACTAACTCCAACAGATGGGAAGAAATAACTTCTTTTACCTTCGGGAAGCACTGAGTTCCACTCGTTTCTTGCAGTAGCTGTTAAAAATAAATAATCTTTAAATCCTAAATCTAAGTTAGCGAAAACAGCTTGAGAGTTGTAAGAACCTCTAGTATTATCTAAGTTATATGGATTGGTAGGATTTGCTAGGTTCCAAATTTGGTATAGGTTAGGGATTATTAAACCAGATCCACCTGCAGAAGTTGTATTGTGACTAAAGTTTTGGAAGTTGTGTCCAAGATTTAACTTCATGTTCAAATCATCGGTAAGTTCATAGTTAAAATTAACTAATAAATCTCCATAATATTTAGTTTGACTTGCATTAGATTGTGCATAAGAAGAAGTAACCGCTGCTGCATCTGTAATCAGAGTACTAGACCAACCATCATTCCATTGGTTACCAAAAGAACCAGCATAGTTTAGGTTTGATCTATACAAAACATCTATATTTTTGTTTACTTTATATCCTGCAGAACCTATAATATTTAATCTATCGGTAGTAGTATTAATTCTAACATGTTTTTGCGTCCAATATGGATTTTGATAAAAAATGTTCCAAGCATAAGCTGCATCTGGATAGCCTTTATAAGCAGAAATTGGAACATCTACTGAGGATTGTAATAAATCTTCATATAAAACACTATCAGTTGTATTACTTGTTTGACGTGTGTAATTAACAATAGCATCAAAATTCCATTTACCAAATTTAGTACCAGCCTTTAAGAATGCAGAAAGCCTCTTCACTTTATCATCCGGGACTACAAATTCTCTTTGCATATGATCCAATGACATTAGTAAGTAGCTGTTTTCATCACCCACATTTGCAGTGATTCCGTTTTGTATAACCGTACCAACATTGAAAAAATCTTTTACATTATTTTTTCCATAAGGTGCATACTTAGATTGAATCATGGCACCATCATCAGGTGTTGCAGCATCATCATTTGGATTGACGTCAATATGTCCATCACCACTATAATCGTATAATGGAACACCATAACCAACATTTTGGCCACCTAAAGCTCCAGCAAATGGTGCTCCCCACGAACCATTTTCTACATTAATTTTTCCTAGGTACCAACCTTGCCCGTAATTTTTTTGTCTATCTGGTACGTTGAGTACTGATTCAAAATCGAAAGATCCATTATAAGTAACTTTCATTCTTCCCTTCGCTCCTTTTTTTGTCGTCACCAATACGACACCATTTACCCCATCAGAACCATATAAGGCAGCTGCTTGTGAACCTTTTAATATGTTCATAGACTCAATTAATTCAGGAGCCAACTGCTGAAGAGCTTCCGCCGAAGAAATCACATTGTCTATAACAACTAATGCATTGTTATTACCCGTAAGAGATCTCATACCTCGAATTTGTATTTTAGGTGTACCTGTAACACTGCTATTGGTATTAGAGATACTTACCCCAGAAACCTTTCCTTGTAGTGAAAAAACAGCACTTGGATTGGATGCTGCAGTCAATTGTTCATTGCTTATAACTTGTACAGCAGCAGTTTGAGCATTCGCTTTTTTTGTAATTCCTAATGCTCCAGTAATAATAACTTCCCCAATACTTTGTTCTCTTAGGATGGTATCTTTTTTCTTCTCCTGGGCATTTACTAATCCAAAAGATGAAGCGACAACAACTAAAAGAACACTTGTAGTTAACTTCTTCATAATTAATATTATTTTTACGGCGCAAAGTTCTGAAACTTTTTAACAAAAATGCGTAATATTGTTAATAATTTGCTAAAATACTGTTAATAAACAGATTATGCACTAAATTAGACACTCGTAAATAATAATTTTATGGAATTGATAAAAAAATGGTCCAATTATAATATTGAAGCTGGTTGTGACGAGGTAGGAAGAGGATGCTTATGTGGTCCCGTTGTCGCTGCAGCAGTTATTCTAGATGAGGATTTTAACCAGAATTTAGTTAATGATTCGAAAAAACTAACATTTAGAACAAGGATGGATTTGGATAGTTATATTAAAGATAATGTGAAAGAATATGCTATCGCAGAATTACCTCCGAGTTTCATAGATGAACATAATATCCTGAATGCAAGCATCTATGCAATGCATAATGCTCTAGACAAATTGACAACCAGACCAGATTTAATCCTCGTAGATGGTAACAAATTTCATGATTATTTGATGATTCCTCATGAGTGTATTATAAAAGGAGATTCTAAAGTTTTATCAATTGCAGCAGCTTCTATTCTAGCAAAAAATTATAGAGACCAATTAATGATACAACTTCATGATGAATTTCCAAATTATGGATGGAATACTAACTTTGGTTATGCTACAAAAAAACATCAAATGGCCCTTAAAGAATTTGGACCCACGACTCATCACAGACAGTCTTTCAGACTAATATATGATTAAATTCAATTTACATATATTACAATACCTCTGATTGAAATTTGGAAGGAATCTAATTAAAAATAAGAATATAAAAAAAGAGAAGCAAAAGCCTCTCTTTTTTAGTGCGTAAGATTATTTTTTCTTACCATTTTGTTGCTGCTGCTCTTGTGCTTTCTCCATCATTTCTCTCATCTTCTTCTGGAATTTGCCTTCAGACTTTGGCTTTTCTTTGTTTGCCTGTATCTGTGCATGTATTTTCTTCTCATCTAATATCAAATACTTAATCACCAAAATGATAATTATGTTAATAGCATTGGAGACGAAATAGTACCAAGATAATCCTGATGCAGATGTGTTAAGGAAGAACAAGAATGTAATTGGGAAAATATACATGATTACCTTCATATTCGGCATTCCCTCTTGCTGAGGCTGCTGCATATTTCCAGAAGTCATCACCGTATAGATAAGGATTACAATAGTACAGGCAATAGCAAACACACTTAAATGTTCTCCCAAAAATGGAATATTAAATGGTAATTTAATAAGATCATCATAAGCGGTAAGATCTTTTGCAAACCAAAACCCTTGTCCTCTTAGATCAATAAAGTTCGGGAAAAATCTAAACAATGCGTAGAAAATAGGAATTTGTACCAATGCTGGTAAACATCCAGCCATTTGGTTTACACCGGCTTTTCTGTAAATTTCCATAGTAGCTTGTTGCTTTTTCATAGGATCTGCATCCTTATATTTTGCATTTGCCTCGTCAATTTCCGGACGTATCACTTTCATCATTGCACTCAACTTATGTTGCTTGTACATAATTGGTGATAAGATTAACTTAACAATAATAGTCATCAAGAAAATTACCCAACCTGCTGTGATTCCCCAAGACGCAATTAAATTATACATTGGCATAAAGAACCCACGGTTCATCCATCCAATAAATGACCAACCTAAAGGTAAAATCTCATCGAAATTCTTATCATAAGATTTCAATAATGGTAAATCTAATGGCATAAAATACCATGTAAAGTCTTGATTTAACTCACTACCCGCCATTTGTACCTGACCTTGGTAATTTAGTTTTTTCAAGAATTCACCTTCTTCAATAGTATCTTGATTTCCCGTGCTTTGCGTAAAACCATTTTTAGCTTCAATTACAGAAGAGAAAAATTGTTGTTTTACTCCAATCCAATTTAGGGTTTCCTTGGTTTCATCCATATCTGTGCTCCCATCATAATCATAATCTTTATAGTTATTAAAGGCGTAAGAAAATTCTGAATGCGACATTTCCTGAGCCCTACCTTTCTCTAAATTTCTAACACTATAATCCCAAATGAATATAGCATTTTTATCTGAGGTCACTGAAGCCAAACCTTGAGATTGTACTTTGAAATCTACTGTATATTTGTCTAATAAAGTATAGATAAATTGAATAGTAGCTCCGTTATAATTTGCGGTAAGCGTTACTGCATTACCAGAAACTGAAGGTGCAAAAACTAAATCTTTCGTGTTTACAAATTTCCCTGATTTATCTTTAAACTGAAATCCGTAATTAGAATTATTTTTATTCACTAAATACAAAGGTAGATCTGCTTTATCAGTTTTATGATCATAAGCTTTGTAATTGAGAAGCTCAACTTTAGAAACCTGCCCACCCAGACTAGAAAATTCTAGCTTTAGCTCCTTGTTACCCAACTGAACTGTCTGTAGTTGGTCTGTAGTAACATTTGGGTTAATGTTGCTAGCAGATGTAGGGCTTATCTCTTTATTTACCTGTTCAGTCTTTTGTTTTTCGGCAATTATTGTTGCCTCTTCTTGCTGTTTATTCTGGAAATAAAACATAAATCCGAAGAGTACTACGCATAAAACCGCAAAACTAATAATCTGACTTTTATCGAGTCCTTTGTTTTGTTGCATCTTTATTTTAATTAATTAATGATTCAAGATATTTACATAATATAAAATTCTATACTATGCATAAAAATTTGAGGTGACAAAAATACTGATTTTTTTATCAAAACCTTCTCTTTTACTTATTTACTATATAATAAACTCAGGTAGAAAAAGATCAACCTGAGTTTATTATAACGTTTTGTTATACGCTTATACCTTATCTCTTTTCGCAAGCTTTCACAAAAGCTTTGAATAGTGGATGAGGTGTTGCTACTGTACTTTTATACTCTGGGTGATATTGTACTCCAACATAGAAAGGGTGATCTACCATCTCCAAAGCTTCTACCAAACCAGTCTCAGGGTTGGTCCCTGTTGCTAGGAAACCATTCTTTTCGAAATCTTGTAGATACTCACTATTAAATTCGTAACGGTGACGGTGTCTTTCTGAGATATTTTTGTTACCATAGATTTCAGCTAATCTAGAACTGCTTTTCAATGCACACTTCCACGCACCAAGACGCATTGTGCCTCCTTTATCTACTACATCTTTTTGCTCTTCCATCAATGAGATTACTGGATATTCTGTATTTCCATCAAATTCCATAGAATTTGCTTTTGCACAACCCAACACATTTCTAGCAAATTCTATAGTCATAATTTGCATTCCTAAACAAATTCCTAACATCGGAATTTTGTTTTCTCTTGCAAACGTAGCCGTTAAAATTTTTCCTTCGATACCTCTATCTCCAAAACCTGGTGCTACTAAGACTCCATCAACTCCAGCCAATGTTTCAGCAACATTTTCTGCAGTGATATCTCCACTGTACACCCATCTTACTTTCACTTCGGTTTCCAAATCTGCACCTGCATGTTTGAAAGCTTCTGCAATAGAAATATAAGAATCTTGTAGAGAAATATATTTTCCTACCAATGCAATTTCTACTGTTCTTTTTGGATTTTTGAACTTATTAAGGAAGATGTTCCAATCTTTTAGATCTGCTACTTTATCACTTTTCAGATCCAATCCTTTCATTACTACGTCATCAAAATTTTGTTTTTGTAAGTAAATAGGAACTTCATAGATAGTATCTAAATCTTTACATTCTATCACATTATCTAAAGAAACATTACAGAATTGAGCTAGTTTTGCTCTTTGTTCTTTCGGGATTTCATGCTCAGTTCTACATACTAACACATCTGCCATGATTCCGCTTTCCATCAGTTGTCTTACAGAATGCTGAGAAGGTTTTGTCTTCAACTCACCGCTAGATGCCAAATAAGGCAACAAAGTAAGATGTATAACCATAGAATTTTTCTCTCCCAATTCCCATTTCAGCTGACGTACTGTTTCTATATAAGGTAAAGATTCTATATCTCCCACAGTTCCTCCGATCTCAGTAATGATAATATCGTAGTCCTGCTTAGAGAGCATTTTTATTCTTCGCTTAATTTCGTTGGTGATATGTGGAATTACCTGAACGGTTTTTCCTAAAAAGTCTCCTTTTCTTTCTTTATCTATTACTGTTTGGTAAATTTTACCCGTAGTAACGTTATTATTCTGTGAAGTTGGAGCATCCAAATAACGCTCATAATGACCTAAATCTAGATCTGTTTCAGCGCCATCTTCTGTTACATAACATTCTCCATGTTCATAAGGATTTAATGTTCCTGGGTCAATATTGATATAGGGGTCTAGTTTTTGAATAGTCACGCTAAAACCACGTGCTTTTAACAAAAGTCCCAAAGAAGCAGAAACGATTCCTTTTCCCAAAGACGAAGTTACACCTCCTGTCACAAAGATGTACTTGGTATTCTTTTTACTCATTAGATTAGGTTTGTGCAAAGTTAGGGGAAAATTAAAAGCGAGGCAATTTATTTCTGAAAAATAAAAATGGTTTCCTACAATTACTTTAGGAAACCATTTTTTAATATTAATTTTATAAGAATATCTAACGTTGGAAATTATCTATTTCTGTAGTTCAAAATACAAAGCAACTTCTACATCTTTAGCCAATGCAGCAGCAGTTGGGTCATATTTTACATTATACTCTAAACGATTTACCGTAAATTTAGTTTGGAAACCTACTACTTCTTTACCTTGTTGGTTTTTCGTTACTCCTCCGAAAGTTACAGGAACACTAATGTTTTTAGTAACATCTTTTATTGTCAACGCACCTTTCAAAACATAAGTTCCGTTTTTAGCTTTCTTTAAAGTTGCACCTTCAAACTTCATTGTTCCGAATTTCTCCGCATCAAAAAAGTCTGCACTTTTCAAGTGATTGTCTCTCATTTCTACACCCGTATTGATAGAAGCAATATCTACTGTAAAATTGAATTTTGCATTATCCAAATTTTGCCCTGGAGCCTCCACAGTCCCATCGAATTTATCAAATCTACCTTGCACAAAGCTAATGCCCATGTGTTTGATATTAAAATTAACAGATGAATGCATAGGATCTACTTTCCAAGTAGATTGTGCAAAAGTGATGATGCTCATAAAAGCAAGTGCGAAACTTAAGAATATTTTTTTCATTGTTCTAATATTTAAGAATACAAATATAGCTGTACTTATTTTTTCTCACATTGATCTATGGTAAGAGTTAAAAAAAATTAAACAAGAAATTTCATAATTTTACATCATGGCAAAAGTAAAAACAGCATATATCTGTCAGAATTGTGGTTCTCAGTACCCACAATGGACTGGGCAATGTAAAAATTGTGGAGAATGGAATACTATGGTAGAAGAAATTGTAGAAAAAACTTCTCCTAAAAGCTTACCTGGTAGCAAAACCAAACAAAATGTAATCAACATTATTGAGGTTGAAGCAGTAGAAGAACCTAGAATAAAAACACCATCCGAAGAATTGAATAGAGTTTTGGGAGGTGGTATTGTTTTGGGCTCTGTAACACTGATCGGTGGAGAACCCGGAATTGGCAAATCTACTTTACTTCTTCAATTGGCTTTGAAAATGAAAAAGAAGATATTTTATGTTTCTGGAGAAGAAAGTGCCTCACAGATTAAGATGCGTGCAGACCGTTTGGCTGATGTAAAAAACCCAAATTGCTTTCTTTATACGGAAACCAATTTGGAAAAAATACTACATGAAGCCAAAAAATTAGAACCCGACTTTATTATTATTGATTCTATTCAAACATTGCAATCTCAACTGATAGAAAGTTCTCCTGGAACAGTTTCTCAGATTAGAGAATGTTCTAATGAAATTATTAAATACGCTAAAGAAAACAATGTACCTGTATTTTTGGTGGGTCACATTACCAAAGATGGACAAATTGCGGGACCGAAGGTTCTAGAACATATGGTAGATGTAGTTTTGAATTTCGATGGTGATAGAAATCATTTGTTTAGACTTTTGCGAGCAAATAAAAACCGTTTTGGTTCTACTTCTGAAATCGGAATCTATGAAATGGTTTCACAAGGTTTAAAAGAAATAAAAAACCCATCTGAAATACTCATTACCAAAAAATCCGAAGAATTATCGGGAAATTCTGTGGCGGTAACTTTAGAAGGAAATCGTCCCATGTTATTAGAAATCCAAGCATTGGTAAGTACAGCCGTATATGGTACGCCACAAAGAAGTTGCACAGGTTTTGATTCTAAAAGACTCAATATGCTATTGGCAGTTTTAGAAAAAAGAGCAGGTTTTCAGTTGGGCGCAAAAGATGTTTTCTTGAATATTACTGGCGGAATAAAAACAGATGATCCGGCTCTAGACCTCGCTGTCATTGCTTCTATACTTTCATCTAATGAGGATATTGCCATCTCAGATCACTATTGTTTCGCAGGTGAGATTGGACTAAGCGGCGAAATACGTCCTATAGCACAAGTAGAACAAAGAATCACCGAAGCCGAAAAATTGGGCTATGAAAAAATATTTATATCCAACCTCAACAAGCTTCCAAAACGGAAATTTGGCATTAGTATACAAGAAGTAAGTAAGGTGGAAGACTTCCACGAAAGATTATTTTAAAATTTATGTTAAATTTCTTTTATTATTGATAATTATTTAATATTATTGCAATATAAATAAGGAAAAATAAGTCATTGCTACTTATTAAAGTACAAATCCGTTTTTAAAGAGTGGACCGTGCATCTTATTCATATTATGGAAATTTATCATTAAGATAAAATGTTTGAAAAAAAATAATTTGTGTACTTCATTATCGGGCTAACCCTCACCAATAGTAAAAAGATTCTAAAAACACCATCATAGAAAACTCATTTTTATACAATTAGCCCTAATTTTTAGTAATTTCCAAAACTCTGAATAGTACTATTCAGGGTTTTTATTTTACTAATAAACATAATAGATGACGATAAAAGAATATTACAATCAGCTCGTAAAAAACTATGATGAAAATAGGTTCGACAATTCTTACGGGAAATATGTAGGTACACAAGAGCGAAAATTTTTACAAAATTTCTTTCAAAACAAACTACTATACTAGATTTTAGATTTGGGCTGTGGCACAGGAAGACTACCCAATTTTGTTACTCATGGGGCAGATTTCAATACAGAAATGCTAGAAATTGCTAAGAATAAACATCCGTCTAAAAATCTAAAATTAGGCAAATTTCAAAAATACCTTTCGAGAATTTATTTGATTGTATTTTTAGTTTTCATGTCATTATTCATCAAACCAAACAAGAGACCATTCAGTTTTTGGATGAATGTTATCTTAAATTGGAAGACAATGGATATCTTATTTTCGATTATCCTTACTCTACTCTACAAGTCTACAAGCTGGACTAAAAATAATAGAAAGAAATCCGCATGCTATGGTAATCTACAATGAGTACGAAAGATTTTCGCCTTTAAGCTCACATTGTACGGTAGCTTTTGAATATAAAGATTGTCAGCTTCAAAAAGGATATCCTTTTCCAATTCAGATTGATTGTATTGTCATGGATGAAAGTATGCGTGTAGAAATTATTTCAAACGAAAAATTAAAAGAGAAAAAAATTAGTTTTACGTATACCGAAACCCAAAATAGAGTTGATGTAAGCACTTCTGATGAAGAAAAAACTTTGTCTAAAAATTTCTATCTTCGTACATGAACTTTTTAGCACATTCTTATCTAAGTTTTTCTGACGGACAAATTGTTGGGCAGTTTTTGGAAGATTTTATCAAAAACAAAGATCGCTACTCTTTCCCACGAGAGATGCAAAATGGCATTACTCTACATCGCGCCATAGACACCTATACAGATTCTCATCCCGCGATTTCGGAGGCAAAAAAAGTTTTTAGTCCGTTGGTAAGATTATACGCAGGTGCTTTTGTAGATGTTTCTATGGATTATTTTCTTGCCAACGACCACTTTATTAACACAGCTGAAAATTGGAAAAAACATTCCCAACGAGTTTATCGTGTATTGAATGAAAACGAACAATATCTATCTGAAAATTTCAAGAAGATGTTGAAAAAAATGGAAAAAGAAGATTGGTTATATAATTATAGAGAAGATTGGGGAATAGAATTCAGTATAAAAAACGTGTTGCACAAGGCAAAATATTTGGATAAAGATATTCCAGTATTTCTAGCTTTTTTAGATAACAAAGATCGATTGCAGGAGTGCTACGACCAGTTTTTCCCAGACTTGCTTGCACATATAAAGTGGGTGAATGAGAAATTTTAATCAAAATTGCTGAAACATATACCGATTGGGGTACGTTAACTTATCGCTTTTTCTATTGCCATTAATGATGATATGAACAATATTTATTTGATCATCAAAGTAATTATACAAAAAACTCACGGCCACTTCTACTTTTTTAGGTTTAGCAACAGGCTCGGATTCCAAAAATATATTTACAGCTTCTGCATCTTCCTCAAAGCCTATATAATTAATTTTCAAAAATTGATTATTAGATTTTAGTTTAAAATAATCTGCACAATAGGTTTCTAAGGCTTCAGCAAGCTGCGTTTTGTACTTTTTATCATTAAAGTGGAGCGGTTTTTTGTATTTCGCACTCAAACTATTTTCCAAATCATCCAAAAAAAATCGTCCTGCAATCTCAAAGGTTTTAGATTTTTCGTTATAATTTATCTCTACCGACCCTACATGATAGGGATGGACTTCTGATGAAAATGAGAAGAGAAAGAGTAAGGAAACAAACCAACATAAAAACCTTCTGCTGTACATGAATTTTTGATATTAAAAATGATTTCCGAAATTAATGATTATTTTCGTAAAATATTAGAATTATTATATGATGCAAGATTTCATTTTTTACCTCAATCTTGGTTGGGAACACATTATTTCTTTAGATGCACTAGATCATCAGCTTTTTGTATTAGCCCTTATTGCGGCATTTACATTTAAAGATTGGAAAAAAATACTAGTCTTAATAACCGCCTTTACCATTGGGCATTCTATCACTTTAGCTTTGAGTATATTAGACCTCATACGTATCTCTTCAGATTGGGTAGAATTTTTGATCCCGCTTACCATCGTTTTTACTTGCATAGGCAATATGTATTTTAGAAATAAAAAAACAGATAAAACCAATTTCAACTATTATCTCGCTTTGCTCTTCGGGCTAATACATGGTCTCGGTTTCGCCAATACCGCTAGAGTAATGATAGCAAAGAGCCAAAGTATTACAATTCCTCTACTAGGTTTTAATATTGGATTGGAATTGGGGCAAATACTTATTGTCATACTACTTCTCCTTCTCCTTACCGCTTTACTTTCAATTTTTAAAATCAATAAAAAAGATTGGATTTTATTTATTTCAGCAGGTGTTTTCGCTCTGTCTTTAAAAATGAGTTTAGAGAGACTTCCATTTTTAAGCTAAATCATTTCCAAATATATACTTGCTTATTATTATATTTGATAATTATTAAATAATTTTACCATGAAGCTAAAAGTTACTGCACTTTCGGTATTTATATATATGGGTGCTGCTGCCCAAAACATTCAAAATAATCCTGGTAGTAACCACGGCAATAAATTTGAGCAGTTAGGAACTATTTTACCTACTCCTAATGTCTACAGAACTGCTTCTGGTGCTCCCGGTCATGCGTATTGGCAAAACAGAGCAGATTACGACATTACCACTTATCTAGATGAAGAAAAAAGAAATTTAAAAGGGTCGGAAACCGTTACCTATTACAATAATTCTCCAGATGATTTGGATTATATTTGGTTGCAACTGGACGAAAACCAACAATCATCAGTAAAAAAAGCTGACTTCCAGTTTTCCTCTAGCCTTCCACAAGCTAGCAATGATCAACAGCTTAAGGTATCCGAATTTCCTGCAAAAGACAATGGATTTGGCGTTAACCTAGAAAAAGTAACAGATTTTTCTGGAAATCCTTTAAAATACACGGTAAATAAGACGATGATGCGTATAGATTTGCCCAAAATTCTTAAAAAAGGAGAAAAATTTGTTTTTAAAATAGATTGGAATTATAATATACCCAACAGAATAAAAATGGGAGGCCGTGGCGGATACGAAAACTTCCCAGAAGACGGAAATGATCTTTATACCATCACACAATGGTTCCCAAGAATGTGCGTTTATAGCGATTTTCATGGATGGCAAAATCACCAATTTACAGGAAGAGGAGAATTTGCGTTGGTTTTCGGAAACTATAAAGTTAGCATGAATGTACCTGCAGATCATATTGTTGCTGGAACTGGAGAATGTAAGAATTACGAACAAGTTTTAACATCTGACCAATTTTCGAGATACAAAAAATCCGAAAATGCCTCTGAACCCATAGAGATTATAACCTTAGACGAAGCTAAAAAAGCAGAAAAAACAAGGTCTAAACAAAGAAAAACATGGATTTTCGAAGCTAAAGATGTAAGAGATTTTGCTTGGACCTCATCAAGAAAATTCGTTTGGGATGCCATGAAGGTAACAATTCCGGAAAACAATAATAATGTAATGGCAATGAGTTTGTACCCTAAAGAAGCGTATGGATTATACAGACCTTACTCTACAAAAGCTGTTGCCCATACGATAAAAACCTATTCCGAATATACCGTACCTTATCCCTACCCCGTTGCACAATCTATTGAAGCAGCAAACGGAATGGAATATCCGATGATTTGTTTTAATTACGGAAGAACTGAAAAAGATGGAACTTACTCTGAAGGAATAAAAAACGGAATGATTGGCGTAATTATTCATGAAGTAGGGCACAATTTTTTCCCAATGATCATCAATTCGGACGAAAGACAATGGAGCTGGATGGATGAAGGTTTAAATACGTTTACAGAATATCTTACCGAAGAAAAATGGGACAACAAATTCCCTTCTAGACGTGGCCCCGCTCATACGATTGTAGATTATATGAAGCTTCCAAAAGACCAGCTAGAACCCATCATGAGCAATTCTGAAAACATTATTCAGTTTGGTCCCAATGCGTATGCTAAACCCGCAACTGGACTTAATATCCTTCGTGAAACCATTATGGGGAGAGAGTTGTTCGATAAAGCTTTCAAAACATATTCTAAAAGATGGGCTTTTAAACATCCGGAACCTGCAGATTTCTTTAGAACGATGGAAGATGCAAGCGGTGAAGATCTAGATTGGTTTTGGAGAGGTTGGTTTTATGGAACAGACCCTGTAGATATCGCAATTGATAAAGTAACCATCGCAACACCAGATTTTGATGCTACACCAAAAGAAGCTAAAGACATAAAATATAAAGTAGACAAACCTCTACAAAATGATTTTACCGACATCTCTAAGATTAGAAATATAGAAGATAAAACTATTTCTTTTGAAGTAGATAAAGATAAAAGTCTTCAGGATTTTTATTATAAATACAACAGAGGTCTAGAAAAAGTAGATCAAAATAAAGAATACACTTTTAAATCCGAATCTTCTGCTCATTTAAACAACAAAGAAAGAGAAATCCTGAAGAACATTACAGCTTACCAAATCGATTTCTTGAACAAAGGTGGTTTGGTTATGCCTTTAATTGTTGAATTTACCTTTGAGGATGGTACTAAAATTACCGATAAGACCTCAGCTCAAATTTGGAGACATAATGAACTAAAAGCTTCTAAAACGTATTATTTTGACAAAAAAATAAAATCTATTCAGCTAGATCCCATGAGGGAAACAGCCGATATAGATACCTCTAATAATACATGGAGTAATGATGGAAGTTCCACAACAACATCCAAATTCTCTGTCTTTAAAGCCAAACAAGAGGGAGCCACAAGAGGCGCTTCCAACGGCAAGCTAAACCCGATGCAAGCTGCTGGAAAGAAATAAAATTTAGATATAATAAGGATATAAGTGAATAGATTAATTTCTGTTCACTTTTTTTGTAACTTAGTTTAAATTAAAACTTTAAAATGAAATAAGATATATCATTCTTTTTAATACTCACCTCACTCCTATTCTACAGTCAAGATTTTTATACTCAGGCGACAAACCTTATGTAAAAGCAGATTTATACTAAGATGATAGTTCTATGTAATGTGGTTCTTTTGCAAAATTTCAAAACACCAAAACTTGCTGAAATACTAGCAAGATTTCTTCATGGCAATGAAAAGAATCTGAATTGTTTGGTTAATTAACTTAAAAAAAATATCAAAGATAAAAAGCAGGAAAACCTAATGGCGATGAAAATTGATTACGATTATGTAATAAAAGCTTTTTTGAATTTGATGAATAGGTTTAACGAGAAATGCATTTATTAGAAACAAAATCACAACCAAAACTTTACAAAACTTTACATAATATTAAAATTTTCATAGATAAACTCATTGCAAGCTGCTGGAAACAAAATGTATCTAGGAAATCTTATTATTTTTAAAATAAAATAATTTTTCTACTTTATAAAAACATCTAAACAACCTTAAAAACTAATTCAAACCATTAAAAACTTTAATTACAGACATGAATTTTACACAAAAGACTTTAACTACGCTACTTAGTTTACTATTTTCGGTGAATGCATTTTCGCAAAAAAAAGAAATCTACTACGGTCAGAAAGCCACTTTAAAAGCTGAAGTGATTTTGGAATCAGGAGAAACAAAGAATGGATTTATAGAAAACTTTGCAATTCCTAGAATAGGAAGCAACCTTCAATCCGTTACAAGTATAGAAAAAAGATTAAATTTCACATCAAAAGAAATTAATTTTAAAACTACAGCAACCTCAGTAAAGGAAGCTTTAAAAATAGAAGATATTAAAAGAATTATTATTTTAGATGCAGACGACTCTGAAAGATTAATCTATGATAAAATGAAACTGAAAACCATTAATACTCAATTGGAAGTGGTAGATTTGGATAAAACCGTTTTACTCCCATTACAACAAGAAGGGAAATTGAGTTTATATGGTTTTTCTGTAACGATGATGTCAACCAACAACTTGCAAGGATTTGGTACCGCAAAACATTATGACCTCACTTTATTTATCCCTTATATAAAAAATAAAAATAGCGATTATGCGTATATACCATTCGATATTAATAGAATGAATTTTTTAAATATCGGAACTTTAGAAGGTAAATTTAAAATAGCAGTAGAAGAAGCAACAAAAGATTGTCCTGAGTTTAGCCAATTCATGAAAGAAAATTATGAAAAGATGGATAAGATTGACAAGAAAGAACTGAAAAAGCAATATTTTGAAAAAGAAGATAAAAAGAAAGAGATCAGAAAAACAGTGAAAAATAAAGACATGCAGAATTTTCTACAAGCAAAAGTAGATTCTGAATACGGTATGAAACCCTATATACAAATAGTAGATCAATATAATAGCACTTGTACAAAATAATTGTAGAGTAATAGCCATTAAAACCTTCAAAAATTTGAAGGTTTTTTTCTGCCAAAATTTCACATCGTAAAAAAAAATCTGCCAAAAAATTCTTTTCCCGTAATTGGCACACATTTAGAGATTTTAATTGGAGAAATAACTAAAATAAATATATTATGTCAGTAAACTTTAAACCATTAGCAGACAGAGTTCTTATCGAACCAATTGCTGCAGAAACGAAGACAGCTTCAGGACTTATTATCCCAGACACCGCGAAAGAAAAGCCTCAAGAAGGTACTGTAGTAGCAGTAGGTCCTGGTAAAAAAGATGAGCCTACCACTGTACAAGTAGGTGACAAAGTACTTTACGGTAAATATTCTGGTTCTGAATTAAAATTAGAAGGTAAAGATTTCTTAATCGTGAAAGAAGGAGATCTTTTAGGAATTATTGGGTAAAATACTGTAACAAGTTATAGGTGTCCTCAACGCGATATTTGTGGATGCAAAATTTCGTTAATACATAAATATAAGTACATTAATACAACAAAAAATGGCTAAAGAAATAAAATTCGATATAGAATCTAGAGACGCTCTAAAAAGAGGAGTTGATGCATTAGCAAATGCAGTAAAAGTAACATTAGGACCAAAAGGAAGAAACGTAGTAATCGAAAAATCTTTCGGAGCTCCTCACGTTACTAAAGACGGTGTATCTGTAGCTAAAGAAATTGAGCTAGAAGACAAAGTAGAAAACATGGGTGCTCAGATGGTGAAAGAAGTTGCTTCTAAAACCAATGACATTGCAGGTGATGGTACTACTACCGCAACTGTACTTGCTCAGGCTATCGTAAGAGAAGGTCTTAAGAACGTTGCTGCTGGTGCAAACCCAATGGATCTTAAAAGAGGTATCGACAAAGCGGTAACAGCTGTTGTGGCAAACCTTAAATCTCAATCTAAAGAAGTGGGTGATTCTAAAGAAATGGTGAAACAAGTAGCTTCTGTTTCTGCTAACAATGATGAAACTATTGGATCTTTAATCGCTGAAGCATTTGGTAAGGTAGGTAAAGAAGGTGTAATCACAGTGGAAGAAGCTAAAGGTATTGATACTACTGTAGATGTAGTAGAAGGTATGCAGTTCGACAGAGGATACCAATCTCCTTACTTCGTTACCAACCCAGAAAAAATGTTGGCAGAACTAGAAAATCCTTATATTCTTTTGGTAGAGAAAAAAATCTCTTCAATGAAAGAATTATTAGCAGTTCTAGAACCAATTGCTCAAGGTGGTAAATCTTTATTAATTATCTCTGAAGAGGTAGAAGGTGAAGCATTAGCTACTCTTGTAGTTAACAAACTAAGAGGTTCTCTGAAAATTGCTGCTGTAAAAGCTCCAGGATTCGGAGACAGAAGAAAAGCAATGTTAGAAGACATCGCTATCCTTACAGGTGGACAAGTAATTTCTGAAGAGCAAGGTTTCACCATGGAAAACATTACGTTAGATATGTTGGGAACTGCTGAGAAAGTTACTATCGATAAAGACAACACAACTATTGTAAACGGTGGTGGTGACGAAAGCAAAATAAAAGGAAGAGTAAGCCAAATCAAAGCTCAGATGGAAACTTCTACTTCTGACTATGATAAAGAAAAACTTCAAGAAAGACTAGCTAAATTGGCTGGTGGTGTTGCCGTACTATACGTAGGTGCAGCTTCTGAAGTGGAAATGAAAGAGAAAAAAGACAGAGTAGATGACGCTTTACACGCTACAAGAGCAGCTGTAGAAGAAGGTATTGTAGCTGGTGGTGGTGTTGCTTTGGTAAGAGCAATCTCTGCACTAAACTTTGAAGGCGAAAATGCTGACGAAACGACAGGGATCAAAATTGTAAAAAGAGCTATTGAAGAGCCATTGAGACAAATTGTTGCTAATGCAGGTGGTGAAGGTTCTGTAATCGTTGCTAAAGTATCAGAAGGTACTGGAGACTTTGGTTATAACGCAAAAACTGATGAGTATGTAAACATGCTAGAGGCAGGAATCATTGATCCTACTAAAGTAACAAGAGTTGCCCTTGAAAATGCAGCTTCAGTTTCTGGAATGCTATTAACAACTGAATGTGTAATCACTGAAGTGAAAAGCGCAGAACCAGCTATGCCAATGGGTGGTGGAATGCCAGGTATGATGTAACAATCAATAACCGAGATAATATAAAGTTAAAACCGTTCAGATTTTTCTGAGCGGTTTTTTTTATTCCCTTGTTGGTTTAGGAGCTTTTCGTGCTTTCACTACTCGCTTTTTTGTGCCATCACCACAATTCCCAGATCTAACAAAAAGAGCTCAGACATGCCGTTCATTCACGGCTAAAAACACCAACCTATTTTTTAAGAAGACAAAGCATATGTATTATTTTTCAAAATATAACCTTTAGATTTTTCACATAAACCCTTACTTCATTTTTAAAATCAAATAGATACATACTTAATTAAAAAAAATTTTACTAGCATAATCAGTATAGTATGGATAATGAATTATTATTAAATTATTCATATAGTGGTAAGAATTATTAAATATTTAATATTTTTGAATAATTAATCAATTTTTTTTATAAACATTAACCATTCGAATGAATTTAATACAAAAAAAAAACAATGCATTTAATCAAAATTATTTTATAATATTGCAAAAAATCATATCAAATAAAATCGCACTAGTCTACTTACCTTATCTGGTACGCTATTCTACAATGCACAAATTTCTGAAATAATAATTGTGGTACGGACGAGTAGATGAAAAATAATTATGAACGACATTCATATGAAATAATAAGAGAAAATACCTTCAATCTAAAGAGGTCTAAAATCTTTGCTGAGGTTACAGAAAATATCATTACACAGTCTGGGATTACTTTTACCACTCCTGCTACGGCAATGGTAACACCTCCAGCGAATGCAATAGTAATTACTCTCCTTAGAATGAGAGTAGTTGGAGAGTTTAATAATTCGGTTCTTACGGCATGTTCTAACCCAAAATATGGTCAAGTTGAAGATTATAGTGTTACAATTCTCTCCTCAAATCTTGCAACGCACGATATAAAAGGACCAGCAGATTACATTACCAAACAAGACCAAAATGTAGTCATCAATAGTAACCAAAATATTAGTTCCGTAGAGATATAAGATACTAGCGGAAATATGTTGGTAAGTAAGTCTTCTATTAAAGCTAATAAATATGCTGTTTCCATCGTTGAAAAAAATCTTATTATTATCACTAACATGACATAAGCAGATGGTAAAAAATTGCAACAGAAACTTAAATTTTAATTTTTAAACTTATAGTAGAACAAAACCCATTCAAGAAATTCTGAATGGGTTATCTGTTTATTCAAACCTATTTTGCATTTACTTCCCTTACCAAATGAAATTAATTGAAAACAAAAAAACCGTTCAGGTGAACGGTTTTTATTATTTGTAAGCAGTTTTAAATTTTTCAATGACATTATCTACAGTATGTCGCTGAAGAAATATAGTTTTTATCTCCGTGTACCTTGGTGATTTGTAGTAGACCTCATGAAAATCCATGCTGCCATTCCCTACTTTTACTACCTTTTGTACATCAATATTTAATTTTTTCAGTTCTTCTTTTAAAACTTGAAATTCATCTTGGATTGTGTTCATCATATTATTTGTGTATAATTTGTAATTAGTATTAACGTTATAATACACCCCCTATTTTTTATAACAATTGGTGAATTATTTATTAAATATACGTCAAATTTTCCGAATAACAAAGACTTTTTACAATATATTTTCAAATTTTATGTCAATTTGAAAATATTACTTAAAATTAAAATTTAAATACAATGTGAATTTAATATGAACGAAATGTTAACAAACCCCTATCAGAACGACTTTGTGCCTTTGCGATGCGTCTGTTGAACTGAACATAATTCGCCTTAATTTGAATAAAATTTTTAGAATTTTCTTTTTAAAAAAATTTAAAAGATGCTGGTATTTAACCTTTTTAACTATATTTTATCTAAAATTAACGATGAAAAAACAAAATATTATTACGATTATCATTCTTTTTTCTGCGGTAACCTTTACCTCAGCTCAGAAAAACAAAGAAAACTCACGAGTAAATACGCCAACTACCGTAGAAAAAACAAAGGAACAAGAGTTGATAGGCTATTTCATCGATTTTGGAATTGTCCTTAAAAGCAACACAGAATTCATCAAAAAGTATAAAATTGGGATTAAAAGCCAAGGCTGTGTTATTACTGAATCATCATCAAAAGCCGCAAAATCCAACAATCAGCAATTAGCAGATCTATTGGATAAAAAATACGGTGATATATGGAAAAAAGATTTAGGCTTTGTACCTTACGGTTTGTAATCTAGTCTTTCTTTACTTGAGCTTTATACAGTTTTGCGTAGTATCCATCATTAGATAAAAGATCCAGATGAGTTCCTTCCTCTACAATTTTACCTTGATCCATTACAATAATCTTGTCTGCCTTTTCGATGGTAGAAAGTCGGTGTGCAATAATGATTGAAGTTCTGTTTTTAGTAATTTTTTCGGTAGCTCTTTGTATTAATTTTTCACTTTCGAGGTCAATAGAAGAAGTTGCTTCATCTAGAATAAGTATTTTTGGATCTGATAGATAGGCTCTAAGGAATGACAACAATTGTCTCTGCCCAAGTGATATTGAGGATCCTCTTTCACTCACCACATAGTCATACCCGCCAGGTAAACTTTCTATAAAATCATTCACTTCAATCTCCTTCGCGCCTGCTTTTATTTTTTCTAAAGTTATTGTTTCGTCTCCAAAAGATAAGTTCTCGAATATGCTTCCATGAAATAGAAATACATCTTGTAGTACAACCCCAATATGACTTCTAAGATTGTAAAGTTCATACTCTCTTAGTTCTACCCCATCTATCAGGATTTCTCCAGATTTCAAGTCATACAATCTTGTAATAAGGCTTATAATGGTAGATTTTCCGGCACCCGTTGCACCTACAATAGCCACAGTTTCACCAGGATTTACTTTAAAATCTATACCCTTCAATACTTCTTGATTGTTATCGTAGGAGAAATACACATTTTTGAATTCGATTTTACCATCGAAATGATCTTTCTTCACGACGCCCGTATTTGGCATCTCAAAGTCTTCATCCATGATACCCAAAACCCTTTCTGCACCTACAATACCTCTTTGGATATTATTGAAACGATCGGCAATTTGTCTTAAAGGTCTTATCAACATCGAAATATATTGGATAAATGCAATCACAACACCAGCGCTTATGGTAATATAACCACCATAAAATAAGATAAATCCGATAAATAATGAGGAGATCAATTCGACAACAGGGAAAAATAAAGAAAAGATGAATACTGTTTTTAGTAAAGCTTCTTTTAAAGTAATATTAATTTTATCGAACTTTTCGTATTCTGATTTTTGTCTATTAAAAACCTGAATAATAGGCATCCCTGCTAATCTCTCTTGCACAAATGAATTCTGGGTAGACGTCCAATTTCTTTCATCTGTAAAAGCCTTTTTCAATCTTTTTTGGAAAAATCTTGTTATAATGACCATCAATGGTAAAATAGCCAGCGTTATATAACTCAAATGCACATCTGTATTGAACATCATGATTAAGACAAAGACAATTCTCAGAATATCACCAAAAACCATCAAAAATCCGTCGGTATACACAGTAGCAATAGTTTCTACATCTCCCACGGCTCGTGTCACCAATTGTCCTATAGGCGTTTTATCAAAAAAGGCAGTACGGAAGTAGATGAGCTTATTATATAATCTTTCTCTAATATCTCTAATTACATTTTGAGATATATAGTTGGAGAAATAAACCAAGAAAAAATTAAGAATTGTTTCTGCAAAAACCAATGCCACAAGCCAATAGATATGCTTCATCATAGAAGCTTTATCGTGAAGTTTGGTAATATCATTGTCTACAATTTCCATAGTGAGATACGGCCGGTAAGTAGAAACTACAGATAATAATATGGATATAATAAGTGTTACGATAAACCAAGAACGGAATTTCATTCCGATAAAGAATAATCTCTTTATGATTGCCCAGGTATCTTGTTTTTTCATAGTACGTATTGCAGAAGAATATTAATGTTTCTATATTGTAGCAGAATTCCTGCTTGTATTTAATAAAAAAAGTTGGTCGTTTTTCTATAATTTTGAAATGAAATTAAACTTAAAAATCATAGCCCACATCTACCAAATAAAGCGCGTGTGCTGGCGCAGAAGTTCCTGCTGAACCTCTACTTTTATTTTCTATTACATTTCTTACATCCTCAGGTTTTATTTTACCTGAACCTACATCTACCATTGTTCCCACAATAGCTCTTACCATATTTCTAAGAAATCGATTTGCGGAAATAGTAAACTTCAGTTCGCTGCCATATTGCTCCCACTCTGCTTTGTAAATTTGGCAAATATTGGTTTTGTTATCAGTATGCAATTTGGCAAAACTTGTAAAATCTTCATATTCGAATAATATTTTACAAGCTTCATTCATGGCATTGATATCCAAATTCTTCCTCCAATGTTGCCAAGCAGAATCTTGTGAAAAAGGATTTTTATCCAGAGAAATATAATATTCGTAAGTTCTGTAAGTTGCATTGAAACGGGCGTGAAAATCTTCCTTCACCTCAAATATTCTTTTAATAGATATATCAGCAGGCAAAAAGCTATTCAGTTTTCTGCAAAACTGGTCGTCCAATACATGCTCAGTCTCGAAATGAGCAAACATCTTTTTGGCATGAACACCCGTATCTGTACGTCCAGCACCCGTAGTTTTTACTTTTTCTCTTAGAATCGTAGAAAGCGCACTTTCTAATTCTTCTTGAACTGATATGTCTTTGGGCTGGATCTGATACCCAAAATAATTCTTGCCGTTGTACGAAAATTCTATAAAATACCTCAATGTAATATAATAACAGTGCAAAAATACTTTAATTTGATGATAATAAAGAAATCAGCTCACAAAATAAACACAAACTCTTTTGTTTTGACTATTAAAATAATTACTAAAATTCTTATTTTTGCATCCGTATGAAAAGATGGTATCTCTATCCTTTTTCCCTCATTTATAATATGGTTACAAGTATCCGTAATCTCATGTATGATTTGGGAATATTTAAATCTTCGAAATTTCCTACACCGATCATCAACGTCGGAAACCTGTCTGTGGGCGGAAGTGGAAAATCGCCAATGGTCATGTACTTGGCAAAATACCTCTCAAAATATTACCGTACAGGCGTACTTTCTAGAGGATACGGAAGACTTACCAAGGGTTATGAAATTACCAACTACGATAGCAACTATAAAACTGTGGGTGATGAAGCGATGCAACTATTTGAGCGTTTCAAGAACAAATTTGTGGTCGCTGTATCGGAAAAAAGAGTTCCTGGAGCTAGGAAAGTCATCGACGAGATGGAATTGGGAGTGCTTATTCTTGATGATGCCTACCAACATAGAGCCATCAAAGCTGGTTTTAATATTTTAATGACAGATTTTAATGACCCTTATTTCAAAGATCATTTATTACCCGCTGGAGACCTTAGAGAATCTCGTAAGGGAGCAAAGAGAGCAGATCTTATAATGGTGAGCAAATGTCCTGATGAACTTACGGAGGAAACCAAGCGTTACTATATTTCTAGGATAAATCCTACTGCAAAACAAAAAGTATTTTTTTCCTCAATAGGATATGACGAAAATGTATATTCTAAAGATAAAATATTGCCAGATAACAACCTGAATTATTACGATATATTATTAATTACAGGAATAGCGAACCCAAAACCACTTCTTACCCATCTTGGAAAATTTTCTCAGAGGGTGAAACATTTGAAATTCAGAGATCATCATAATTTTAGTGATAACGACATTAAAAATATTTTGGAAGAGTATAAAAAATTGGGCGAGTATAAACTCATTCTCACAACGGAAAAGGATTATGTTCGCTTGAAAACCTTTGATCAACTTAGGGATATTGTCTACTATTGGCCTATAAATGTAGTGATAGATCAATCTGTAGAATTTGATCAGATTATTATGAATTACGTTAATAAGAAAAGATAAGTACAAGCCGCAAATTTTGATTTGTGGTTTATTTAATTTTTATAATCTCATTGATGTTTTCGATAACACAAATCTGATGAATACTATTGTAAATTTTTCCTCATATTAGACTCATTGAGTAGCTTTGTATAAAATAAATGAATATGAAACAGCTTTTAGTAGCCTTAATGATGGGTGTATTTTCCTTTTCTTTTGCACAAAAAGGCCCAACTGTTATAAAAACTAAGTTTTCTAAAGAAGCATTAAGTCAGATTTTAGAAGACGAGGAGGGCAAATCTATCACCATACAAGACATATTAAACAAGAATAAAGGTAAGATTATCGTCATAGATTTTTGGGCTGGCTGGTGCAGAGATTGTCTGAAAGCATTACCTGCAGTAGATTTGTTGGAAAAGAATAATCCGGATGTTCACTTTGTATATTTATCTTTAGAAAGGTCCAGAGAAGGATTTAATAGAAGTTTAGAAAGATTCGATAAAAAGGATAAAGACAACTACTGGTTTTCTACGGGGTGGAAAAATAATTTCAATGATGAAATAGAGCTAAATTGGATTCCGAGATTTATGGTAGTAGACCAGCAATCTGCTATTGCAAAATACTATGCTATTTCTCCTGAAGATCCTGAAATACAAACTACTATTACCCAACTCAAAAAATAAAATAGAGCGTAATATTCAGTTTGAAAAATTATAGAATCCATATCTTTGTGATATGGATTTTTCTTTGGATACTCGCAAAATAATTCATGTAGATATGGATGCATTTTATGCTTCTGTAGAACAACACGACCATCCAGAACTCAAAGGAAAACCACTTGCTGTAGGAGGAGGACACAGAGGTGTGGTAGCCGCAGCAAGCTATGAAGCAAGAAAATTTGGCGTAAGATCTGCGATGTCTAGCAAACTTGCCATTCAAAAATGTCCGCATCTTATTTTTGTCCCTCCAAGATTTGCGCGTTACAAAGAAATCTCAAAACAAATACGCGCTATTTTCTATGAGTATACGGATCTGGTAGAACCACTATCATTAGATGAAGCCTATCTCGATGTTACCGAAAATAAAAAAGGAATAGAATCTGCCAATAGTATTGCCAAGGAAATTCGGCAAAAAATATTCGAGCAAACTGGTCTTACTGCATCAGCTGGAATTTCTGTAAATAAATTTTTGGCAAAAGTAGCTTCAGATATCAACAAACCCAACGGACAAAAAACCATCCATCCAGAAAGGGTAGAAAAATTTCTAGAAAATCTTCCCGTAGAAAAATTTTATGGCGTAGGAAAAGTTACTGCCAACAAAATGTTTACCCATGGTATATTTAAAGGTAAGGATCTAAAAAATAAAACACTTACTCAGCTTACTCAGCTTTTCGGAAAATCTGGTGCTTATTTTTACAATGTAGTTCGAGGCATACATCATTCTGAAGTAAAACCCAATAGAATACAAAAAAGTGTAGCAGTAGAGAGAACTTTTTCTGAAGACTTGGCAGATGACCAACAGATCAATGAAAAAATAGAAATACTAAGTAAAGAACTTCACCAACGTTTACAAAAAAATACTGTTTCTGGTCGGTGTCTTACATTAAAAGTTAAATATAAAGACTTTACCGTATTCACCAGAAGTCTTACCAAAGAAGAATATTTCACTTCGACTGAAGAATATTTTTCTGTTGCTAAAAAACTTTGGGAACTTCGCCCTTTAGATAAGGCAGTTCGACTATTAGGGCTTTCACTCTCGCACCTTAGTACAGAAGAAAAGAATCCAAAATCTATTCAACTAAAAATACCGTTTGAAGAATTTTAGTAATAATCATTTAATTATCACTACATTGTAATTACCAAATTACAAAATAGGATGAACCCAACAATGATACAATTTTTCCATTGGTACTCTGATGGCAATGGACAATTATATAATGAAATAAAAAATTCTACCGATTTTCTAAATGATTTGGGGATTTCTACGGTTTGGTTTCCTCCTGCATACAAAAGTTCTGGCGGCGGATATTCTGTTGGCTATGATCCTTATGATTTGTACGATTTGGGAGAATTTGACCAAAAAGAAACTATTTCTACAAAATACGGAACCAAGCAACAATATCTAGATGCTGTAAAAAGTCTTCAAGATAAAGACATACAAGCAATGGTAGACATTGTGCTGAATCATAAAGCAGGCGGAGATGAAAAAGAATCCTTCAATGCTATAAAAGTAGATTCAGAAGATAGAAATCATAATCTTTCTGAGCCTTTTGAAATCGAATCTTATACCAAATTTATGTTTCCGGGACGTGATAAAAAATATTCTGATTTTGAGTGGAATTTCACTTGTTTTTCTGGAGTTGATTATGCAGAAAACCAAGAAGAAGGAATCTATAGAATCATCAACGAATATGCTGAAAATGGTTGGGATAAGATGATAGATGATGAAAAAGGAAACTACGATTATCTGATGTATAATGATATAGAACACCGAAATCCTTTCGTGTCCGAAGAACTCAACCGTTGGGGAAAATGGTATTATGATACAGTAGGCTTCAATGCGGTTCGTCTAGATGCGGTGAAGCATATTGGTTATAATTTTTTCAAAGAATGGCTGACGCTTTTGCGAGCCAATACCCAAGAAAATATTTTTGCTGTTGGAGAATATTGGGCACCTGGACAACTTCCGCTTTTGCAAAAATATATAGAAGCAACAGAAGGTTGCATGAGTTTGTTTGATAGCTCGCTTCAGCATAATTTTCATGAAGCATCCAACCTGGGAGATCAATTTGATTTAAGAAAAATATTTGATGAAACTTTAACGCTAAATGATCCTATTCATTCGGTGACTCTGGTGGACAATCATGATACGCAGCCATTACAACAATTGGAAGCGCCTGTAGAAAATTGGTTCAAACCACTCGCGTATGCTCTAATTTTGTTGAGAGAAAATGGGTATCCTTGCGTGTTCTATCCCGATTTGTTTGGAGCGCATTATTCTGATCAGGATAAAGATGGAAATCCCCAAGAAATACATTTGGAGAAAGTAGAAAATATAGAACAACTTTTGAAGGCAAGAAAAAACTTTGCCTACGGAAGTCAGAAGGATTATTTCGAAAACCCCAATTTCATCGGTTGGATAAGAGAAGGAAATGAACAACACGATGGTTGTGCAGTAACCTTGAGCAATAAAGAAGCTTCTCAAATTTCAATGGAAATAGGAATAAAATATGCAAATCGAACGTTTGCAGATTTTTTAGGAAAATCAACAGAAAAAGTGATTATTGATGAAAATGGATGGGGAAATTTTCAAGTTCCTGCTGGTAATGTAAGTGTTTGGATTCCTGAGCCTTTTGATTAAAATATTTAAACTAAAATTTTCGTAGCTCCAAAATATCAGGTCTTTTTGATGTGTCAGAAATATGACCAGTTTTAGCAAATTCTGTCCATAAAGCTCTTATTTTTTTTCCATTTTCACCAAAATAATTCCAAGGAATATTTTTGGTAAGTTCTGAATTTTCCCAAGCTTTTTCATTTCCAAAGACAAGAGGAAGATCAAACGCATGCGCCGCTGAGAAGGGATGATTTTTGATGCCCGATTTTATTTTAAAATAATAAACATTTCCTCCAAATTCTGCGTACTCTTTTACAAATTTCAGAGCAGGCTTTTCGTAGATGCTTTCGGTAGTTGCACGAATTGTTTTATTTATAATGAATTTCGGAACAAACTTTTGCATTTTTTCAGAGCTTCTAAGATACAAAGCAGTTTCTTCCTCATTTAATCCTAATAAAACATCATATTTTTTGGCATTTTTCTTCCACATTTCCTTTGTATCTTCTTGTTTACAAAGTGGTGGAAATCCGAATTGAACAGAAAAAGGCATCGCAGCTTTCAATCCGTATTTTACAAATGAAGGCAGACCATTCGGATACATTTCTACAATATCAGAAGCTTGAGTTTCATTATTGATATTTTGAGTATTCAATAAAAATTCCGCCATCATTTTTTCTCTATTATCTCTTAGTCCGAAAGGCGCACTTTGGATAATAACTCGTTTAAAAAGATAATCAACACCTTCCGAAATCATTAGATGAGCAATTGCATCTCCACCAGAAGATTGCCCAAAAAGTGTTATATTTTCTGCTTCGCCACCAAAATCTGAAATTGCAGATTTTATCCATTTCAAAGCTTCAATAACGTCAAATACTCCTAAATTGGCTGGCTTTTCTTCAGTTCCACCCAGAAAACCAAATACCCCCAAACGATAAGTCACATTTACGATGATTACATTTTGTTCTCTTACCCAATCTGCAGCATCTGCAGAAGACAAATCCCCACATCCTATTTCGTAAGATCCACCATGAATCCAAATAATTACTGGTAGTTTTTCATTTTCTTTTATTAGTAAAGGTCGATTTATCGTCAGGAAAAGCGGAGTTTCATCTACTTCAAAATCATCAATATTTACCTTTCCTATCATTTTTTCTAATAATGGATTGATATTTTGAGGACAAATAACAGTTTTATCTGTAAGTATTTGTTCAAATTCAGTAGGCGCTAGTGAAATTGGTTTTTGAAATCTCTCAGCAAACGCATATCGAATATTTCTAATTTTTAAAATTCCATATGCTGGAAATGCGAGAAATTCACCTTTTTGGGTATGAAATGTAAAAGAATTGGATTGGGTAGAAAATGACATAGTAGGCTTTCTATTTTAAGTATAAAAATAATATTGCAGAATATAAAAAACAAGTTTTCTTGACTATTTGTAACAATAACCGCGATATGAAAATGCGATAAACATTTACATTACAATTGGATGAAAAAATTTAGTGCTTCTATGACAGTATATGATAAAAACAGACGACTTTTGTATAAAGATTTTAATTTAAAAATAAAAAATATGAATACATTTTCCGTGAAGGCATACGGTGCTGAAACTAAGGATTCTGACCTTATCGAAATGAATATCAACCGTAGAGAAGTGACTCCAAACGATGTAGAGATAGAAATTCTATATTGTGGTGTTTGCCATTCTGACCTTCATACGGCAAGAAACGATTGGGGCGGATCTATGTATCCTGCAGTTCCTGGACACGAGATTGTAGGAAAAATTACAAAAGTAGGAAGCAATGTTTCAAAATTTAGAATTGGCGATTTGGCGGGTGTTGGTTGTTTGGTAGATTCTTGCCAAACTTGCGATAGTTGCAGACAAGATCTAGAACAATATTGCGAAAATGGATCTATAGGAACTTATAACGGTAAAGACAAACATATTGGTGGCCATACTTTTGGAGGATATTCTCAGAAAGTGGTAGTAGACCAAAATTTTGTTTTAAATATTCCTAAGAATTTAGATTTAGCAGCTGTTGCTCCTTTGCTTTGTGCTGGTATTACTACTTGGTCACCTTTGAGACATTGGAAAGTTGGACCAGGATCTAAAGTTGCTGTTGTAGGACTTGGTGGTTTGGGTCACATGGCGATTAAATTGGCAAAAGGACTGGGCGCAGAGGTAACTTTATTCTCTAGATCTCCAGAAAAAACAGCTGATGCAAAAGAATTAGGCGCAGATGATGTAGTGATTTCTACTGATTCAGATCAAATGAAATCTGTAAAAGGAAAGTTCGATGTAATTATTGATACTGTACCCTATATCCACGATATCAATCCTTACATTACAACTCTAAATATCAATGGAACTCATGTATTAGTGGGATATTTGGGAGGATTAGAACCTATTTTAAATACTGTTCCATTAATTTTGGGAAGAAAATCGGTTGCAGGATCGCTAATTGGAGGAATTGCTGAAACGCAAGAAATGTTAGATTTCTGTGGCGAACACAATATCGTATCTGATATAGAAATGATCAAAATGCAAGACATCAACAATGCGTACGAAAGAATGCTAAAAAGCGATGTAAAATATCGTTTTGTAATTGATATGCAATCTTTATAAAAATTTATTTTGATTATAAAGTACCGGCGCCCCTTTGGCGCCCCTATACTTGTTTTAGGATTATTTATCTTTTAATATTTTCTTTAAAACTTTCAAATTACCATCAATAGGTTCCTCAATGTTTAATCCTAAAATTTCAGCTACCAATGGATAAACATTTACGTTTGAAAATTCATTTATTTTAAGACTATTTTTAAAAGCTGGACCCCAAGCATAAAATGTAGCTTTCATCTCTGGAACAATTTTAGGATCGTAGCCATGTTTTCCAACGGATGTTTTCTTCCCTTTCTCTAAAAATATTTTTGGAGATTTGGGGATCAATGTAATTTGTCCAATCCTATTATATCGATCTTCTTTGGAAGAAAAATGTAAATATTTAGGCATTTTTTTAGTGAGATAAACAGTATAATTTTCATCTTTGTTAGATTGAAGTTCTTTGTAAACCTCTTTCACTTCAGTTTCGTTTTTCACATAGACACGCAAAAGTGATTGAGAATTGTAATAATCAAAGCGATCTTTATTCAAAAGCATTTCTGGGATTTCTAAAGGTGTATCACCCTCTACCTTTATCATGCCGTGGTCTGAAACAAATATATAATTCACATTTTCTAGTTGAAGGTCGCCTACTTTTTTAACTAGATTTCCTATAGCTTCGTCTATTTTCTGTACTGCAGACTGTGTTTCCTTAGAATCTGGACCAAAATGATGTCCTGATGCATCTACCTCAGGGAAATATAAGGTGATAAAATGAGGTCTTACTTCTTCAGGCATCTTCAACCAATTGACCACTTTTTCTACTTTTTCATTTGGACTAAACTTTTCGTGATATGGATAGTAATACGCAGGTCTGAAATTCCCTGCATTACTTGCAGAACCTACCCATTGTAAAGATGCAGAAACGACGCCTTGTTTTCCTGCTAAAGCCCAAAGCGGAATTCCTCCATACCATGATCCGTCTACAGTTGTTTCTTTTTTGCTGATAGAGTATCCTTCTTTTCTTTTATAATCATAAAAAATATTATCAATAAGACCGTGATGCGCAGGATAAAGACCCGTAATTAAACTCCAATGATTGGGAAAAGTTATGCTAGGATAACTAGGATTCATAGCTGATGCTTCTACTCCACTTTCAGAAAATTTCAGAAGATTTTCAGCTTCATATTTTTTTGTATAATCTGGCCTAAATCCATCAGCAGAAATCATTATCACATAGGGTTTTTTCTTGGCTTCTAGATTATTAATTCTGTTGGGTACAACAATTTGTGCCGTATCTATGGCAACTTGAGAAAAAGCTGCAATTCCAAAAAATAAGAATAGAAAAGAAGTGATTTTGGACATGATCAGAAAATTTAGGTAAAGATAAATGAACTCAAAATAACTGCCTCCCCTTTTTCTTAAACATTTATAAATTTCCTATTTCTTTAGAAAATTTAAAACAATATATCTATAATTAAATTTTAAAGTGATTAAATACTCAAAATTATCTAAGGGTTTAATATGATATAAATTGGTCTTATATTATTTTTAAATGATAGTATCTGCTATATTGGAAAATTGGAATATAAAAAATGCCTCAGTAAAACTGAGGCATTCTTTATATATTTCAAGAAAATCTTATGCTTGAACGTTGTTGCCACCTAATACGAAAGGCTCAACTTCTTTGATTTCACCAAATTGTTGCTCGTAGTTAGTGATGTTTTGCTGAAGTGCAGTAAGCACTCTTTTAGCGTGAAGTGGAGCAAGAATTACTCTTGAACGCACATTAGCTTGCTGTACACCTGGCATTAATTGGATAAAATCTACAACAAATTCTGAAGGAGAATGGTTTACTAAAGCAAGGTTACAATATACCCCTGAAGCTACCATTTCATTAAGTTGAATGTTGATGTTGTTTGGATCCTGATTTTGATTTTGATTGTCCATTGTATAAATTAAATTTTTAAAATTTGAAATTTGAGATTGTGAATGTATAAAAAAATATTCAAACCTCAAATTCCATATCATTAATTTTAGTTAAGATCTTCGAATTCTTTTTTAGAACCCACGATAACGTTTTGGTATTCTTTAAGACCTGTACCTGCAGGGATTCTGTGTCCTACAATTACATTTTCTTTAAGACCTGTTAGGCTATCAATTTTTCCAGCTACTGCTGCTTCGTTAAGGACTTTTGTAGTTTCCTGGAACGATGCTGCAGACATGAAAGATTTAGTTTGAAGAGCTGCTCTTGTAATACCTTGCAATACAGGTGTAGCTGTAGCAGGTAAAGCTTCTCTTACTTGTACTAGTTCTAGATCTTCACGTTTCAGTTTTGAGTTCTCATCTCTAAGTTCCCTAGCTGTTATCATTTGTCCTGGTTTGAAAGTTTTAGAATCTCCAGCTTCTGTCACTACTTTTAGACCAAATACTCTATTGTTTTCTAATAAGAAATCGTACTTATGTTCTAATGCAGCTTCCAGGAACTGAGTATCTCCACCATCGACGATAGATACCTTCGTCATCATTTGTCTTACAATGATCTCGAAATGTTTATCATCAATTTTCACCCCTTGTAGACGGTATACTTCCTGAATCTCGTTCACTAAGTACTCTTGTACTGCTGTTGGACCTTTAATTCTAAGGATATCATCCGGAGTAGTAGAACCGTCAGAAAGTGCAGAACCTGCTCTTACAAAATCATTCTCTTGTACCAAAATTTGGTTAGATAATTTTACTAAGTAGATTTTTCTTTCTCCAGTTTTAGCCTCTACAATCAATTCTCGGTTACCTCTCTTAATCTTACCATAAGAAACAACACCGTCGATTTCTGTAACAACTGCTGGGTTTGAAGGATTTCTAGCCTCGAATAATTCTGTTACTCTTGGTAGACCCCCTGTAATATCCCCTGCTTTTGCAGATTTTCTTGGAATTTTAATTAAGACTTTACCCGCCTTAATTTTTTCTCCATCATTTACCATAAGGTGGGCACCTACTGGTAAGTTATATCCTTTTTGTTCTACACCTTTAGAATCTACAACCTTTAATGTAGGTACAGCTTTCTTGTTTCTAGATTCAGAGATTACTTTCTCTTCGAAACCTGTCTGCTCATCAATCTCTAGTTGGAATGAGATACCTTGGATGATATCTTCATACTCTACCTTACCAGCATTCTCTGCAATAATTACCGCGTTATAAGGATCCCATTTTGCAATGACATCACCTTTTTTCACTTTATCACCCGATTTCACCATAAGCTGAGATCCATAAGGTACGTTAGCTACCATTAATGGAGTTCTAGACTCATTATCAGCAACCAATCTAAATTCTGTTGTACGAGATACTACTACTTCTGCAGTGTTACCGTTTTCGTCTTCTGAGTCAATAGTTCTTACCTCATCCAATTCTACGATACCATCTCTCTTAGCAACAATTGAAGGGTTTTCTGATACGTTTGTAGAAACCCCACCTTGGTGGAAGGTTCTTAGTGTAAGCTGTGTACCTGGTTCTCCAATAGATTGTGCTGCAATAACACCTACTGCTTCACCCATATGGATTTTCTTACCAGTTGCAAGGTTACGTCCGTAACACTTAGCACAGATTCCTTTTTTAGTTTCGCACGTTAGCGGAGAACGAACTTCTACAGCTTCTATACCTGCAGCTTCAATTTTCTTAGCTAATTCTTCAATGATAATCTCATCTGCATTAGCAATAAGCTCGTCAGATTCTGGATCATATATATCGTGAAGAGAAACTCTACCCAAGATTCTTTCAGAGATTTTTTCAACGATCTCGTCATTCTTTCTCAATGCAGAGATCTCAGTACCTCTTAGAGTACCACAATCTTCTTCTGTAATGATAACGTCTTGTGCAACGTCTACCAATCTTCTCGTTAGGTAACCTGCATCGGCAGTCTTCAATGCGGTATCCGCAAGACCCTTACGAGCACCGTGAGTTGAGATAAAATATTCTAAGATCGAAAGTCCTTCCTTAAAGTTAGCAAGAATCGGGTTTTCAATAATTTCAGCACCAGTAGAACCTGCTTTTTGCGGTTTCGCCATCAATCCACGCATACCAGATAACTGACGGATCTGTTCTTTAGAACCCCTCGCCCCAGAATCTAGCATCATGTATACAGAGTTGAAACCACCTTGGTCAGTTTTCATTCTACCCATGATCATCTCAGTTAATCCAGCATTGGTACGAGTCCAAACGTCAATTACCTGATTGTATCTTTCGTTATCTGTAATTAGACCCATGTTATAGTTGGCTCTAATTTCGTCAACAGTTTCGATAGAATCTGCAATCATTTTCTTTTTCTCAATAGGAACTACGATATCTCCTAGTGAGAACGATAGACCTCCTTTGAATGCATTTGAATACCCCAAATCTTTCATAGCATCCAAGAATTTCACTGTAGTAGGGAAATCTGTGTCTGCAAGGATTCTACCAATTACATTTCTTAATGATTTCTTGGTAAGAAGCTCATTAATATAACCTGATTGTTTAGGAACAATTTGGTTAAATAATATTCTACCAACTGTTGTTTCGATTAATCTTGTAACCAACTCACCGTCTTCTTTCACAGGTAGTCTACATCTTACCTTAGCATTAAGAGAAACTCTACCTTCAGCATAAGCAATTTCTGCTTCTTCAGGAGAGTAGAATGCTAAACCTTCACCTAGAACTTTCATCTCATCTGTAGAACTCAATTCTTTCGTCATGAAATAAAGTCCTAGTACCATGTCTTGAGATGGTACGGTGATAGGAGAACCATTTGCAGGGTTCAAGATGTTCTGAGAACCTAACATCAATAACTGAGCTTCCAAAATTGCTTCTGGACCTAATGGTAAGTGTACCGCCATCTGGTCACCATCAAAATCGGCGTTGAATGCTGTAGTTACTAATGGGTGTAGTTGGATTGCCTTACCTTCGATCATCTTAGGTTGGAAAGCCTGAATACCAAGTCTGTGCAATGTAGGTGCCCTGTTTAGTAAAACTGGGTGACCCTTCATCACGTTTTCTAAGATATCGTATACTACTGGTTCTTTTCTATCAATAATTCTTTTAGCAGATTTTACTGTTTTTACAATTCCTCTTTCAATTAGTTTTCTAATGATAAATGGTTTGTATAATTCAGCTGCCATATCTTTCGGGATACCACATTCGTGTAGTTGCAAGTTTGGTCCTACAACAATTACAGAACGAGCAGAGTAATCTACCCTTTTCCCTAGTAAGTTCTGACGGAAACGACCTTGCTTACCTTTCAATGAATCTGAAAGAGATTTCAATGGTCTGTTAGACTCAGATTTTACTGCAGAAGATTTTCTTGTATTATCAAATAAAGAGTCTACAGATTCTTGAAGCATACGCTTCTCGTTTCTTAAGATTACTTCTGGAGCTTTGATCTCCAATAGTCTCTTCAAACGGTTGTTTCTGATAATTACTCTTCTATAAAGATCATTAAGGTCAGAAGTTGCAAAACGTCCTCCATCCAATGGAACTAAAGGTCTTAGTTCTGGTGGTATTACAGGAAGTACACGCATTACCATCCACTCTGGTCTGTTGATCATTCTAGTATTAGCACCTCTCAATGCTTCAACAACGTTCAATCTTTTTAGAGCTTCAGTTCTTCTTTGCTTAGAACCTTCGTTGTGTGCTTTGTGTCTTAGTTCGAAAGATAATCCGTCTAGATCAATTCTTCTTAGCAATTCTTCTACAGCTTCAGCACCCATTTTAGCGATGAATTTGTTTGGATCTGCGTCATCAAGATATTGGTTTTCTGCAGGAAGAGTATCTAAGATATCTAAGTATTCTTCTTCTGTAAGGAATTCTTTACTTTCAAAATCAGAACCATCTGCTTTCTTCGCAATACCTTGTTGGATAACAACATATCTCTCGTAATAGATGATCATATCTAATTTCTTAGAAGGAATACCTAGTAAGTAACCAATTTTGTTTGGTAAAGATCTGAAATACCAGATGTGAGCGATAGGCACAACAAGGTTGATGTGTCCTATTCTCTCTCTTCTTACTTTCTTCTCTGTAACTTCTACACCACAACGGTCACAAACGATCCCTTTGTAACGAATTCTCTTGTATTTACCACAAGCACATTCGTAATCTTTGATGGGACCGAAGATTTTTTCACAGAACAAACCATCTCTTTCAGGTTTGTGCGTTCTGTAGTTAATAGTTTCCGGTTTTAGCACTTCTCCTCTAGAATCCTGAAGAATGGATTCTGGTGAAGCTAAACCGATGGTTATTTTATTAAATCTACTTGATTTATTTTTATTTGACATTTGTTAGATTTTAGATTTAAAGATGATGAGATTGAAGATTGGAGACTACAATAAGTGAGTCTCTAATCTCTTGTCTAAAGTTCTCATTTCTATTTATTCTTCAAGTCTTACATCAAGTCCAAGACCTTGTAACTCGTGAAGTAATACGTTGAAAGATTCTGGAATACCAGGTTCTGGCATTGCTTCCCCTTTTGCAATTGCTTCATAAGTTTTTGCTCTACCAATAACGTCATCCGACTTCACTGTTAAGATCTCTCTCAAGATGTTTGATGCTCCAAATGCTTCAAGAGCCCAAACCTCCATCTCACCAAAACGCTGACCACCAAATTGTGCTTTACCACCTAATGGCTGCTGAGTGATTAGAGAGTATGGTCCGATAGATCGAGCGTGCATCTTGTCATCAACCATGTGTCCTAGTTTCAACATATAGATAATACCTACGGTTGCAGGCTGTGTAAATCTCTCTCCTGTACCACCATCGTAAAGATAAGTATGACCATATTTCGGAACTCCAGCTTTCTCTGTGAATTCTGTAATTTGGTCTAATGTAGCACCATCAAAGATTGGCGTAGCGAAAGTCATTCCTAACTTTTTACCAGCCCATCCAAGAACTGTTTCGTAGATCTGACCGATGTTCATACGAGAAGGTACCCCAAGTGGATTCAGAACGATATCTACTGGTGTTCCGTCTTCTAAGAACGGCATGTCTTCTTCACGAACGATTCTAGACACGATACCTTTGTTACCGTGACGACCCGCCATTTTATCTCCTACGTTTAGTTTACGTTTTTTGGCAATATAAACTTTAGCCAATTTCATGATACCTGCTGGAAGCTCGTCACCGATAGAAATTGCGAATTTCTCACGATTTTTAACGCCTTGAATATCATTAAATTTGATTTTATAGTTGTGAATTAATTGTTTGATCAACTCATTTTTATCATTATCTACTGTCCAATCTGCACCACTTACGTTTACATAATCTTCTACAGACGTTAATAATTTGTGAGTAAATTTCACCCCTTTACCGATAATTTCTTCATCTAGATCATTAGTTACACCTTGAGATGTTTTTCCTGATACTAGAGTATTTAATTTTTCGATTAAAGTATTTCTTAATTCTTCAAACTTCGCTTTGTAAGTATTTTCTATCTCTTCAAGCTTCAGTTTTTCTTCAGATCTCTTCTTTTTATCTTTGATATTTCTAGAGAACAATTTTTTATTGATCACAACCCCTCTTAATGAAGAATCTGCTTTTAGAGAAGCATCTTTCACATCACCAGCTTTGTCACCAAAGATAGCACGTAATAATTTTTCTTCTGGAGTAGGATCAGACTCACCTTTTGGAGTAATCTTACCAATCATGATATCACCAGGCTTCACATCAGCACCGATTCTAATCATACCGTTTTCGTCTAAGTCTTTAGTAGCCTCTTCAGAAACGTTAGGGATATCAGAAGTTAATTCTTCCATACCCAATTTGGTATCTCTTACTTCAAGAGAATATTCGTCTACGTGGATTGAAGTAAACCAATCTTCGCGTACTACTTTCTCGTTGATAACGATTGCATCCTCAAAGTTGTATCCTTTCCAAGGCATGAAGGCAACGGTAAGGTTTCTACCCAAAGCGAGTTCTCCTTTTTCAGTAGCATATCCGTCGCAAAGAACTTGTCCTTTTTGTACAGTATCTCCTACTCTTACATTTGGTCTTAGTGTAATAGTAGTACCTTGGTTAGTTTTTCTAAACTTCGTTAGTTTGTAAGTTTTTGTAGCAGATTCGAAAGATACTAGATCTTCGTCATCGCTTCTGTCATACTTAATCGTAATTTTATCAGCGTCTACATATTCTACTAAACCAGTTCCTTCAGCATTTATTAAGATTCTAGAATCTTTAGCAACTTGCTGTTCCAGACCTGTACCTACAATTGGAGCTTGTGGCTTCAATAATGGAACTGCCTGACGCATCATGTTGGATCCCATCAATGCACGGTTCGCATCATCATGCTCCAAGAACGGAATTAATGAAGCCGAAATACCTGAAATCTGGTTTGGAGCTACATCAATAAGGTTTACTTGTGCTGGTTCTACTACAGGGTAATCCCCATCCAACCTTGCGATAATTCTGTCTGTTAAGAAAACACCATCATCATTAAGATCTACGTTTGCCTGAGCAATTACTTTATCTTCTTCGTCTTCCGCATTAAGGTAAATAGGATCTGCATTAAGATCTACAGCACCATTGTTTACTTTTCTGTATGGAGTTTCAATGAAACCTAAAGTATTTATTTTAGCATAGATACCTAGAGAAGAGATCAAACCAATGTTTGGTCCCTCAGGAGTTTCGATAGGACAAATTCTACCATAGTGAGTATGGTGAACGTCACGTACCTCGAAACCTGCTCTTTCTCTTGATAAACCACCAGGTCCTAGGGCAGAAAGTCTACGCTTATGTGTAATTTCTGATAAAGGATTGGTTTGGTCCATGAACTGAGAAAGCTGGTTGGTACCAAAAAATGAATTAATTACAGATGTTAATGTTTTAGCATTTACTAGATCTAGTGGAGTAAAGATTTCGTTATCTCTAACGTTCATTCTTTCTTTAATTGTTCTCGCAATTCTAGAAAGACCTACCCCGAACTGACCTGCTAATTGCTCACCAACAGTCTTGATTCTTCTGTTTGATAAGTGGTCAATATCATCCACCTCAGCTTTAGAGTTTACTAACTCTATAAGGTGTCTTACGATAGCGATGATATCTTCTTTTGTAAGAACCTCTGTAGTAGTAGGGATATTAAGACCCAATTTCTTGTTTAGTCTGTAACGTCCTACTTCGCCTAGAGAGTATCTTTGCTCAGAGAAGAATAGTTTTTCAATGATTCCTCTCGCCGTTTCTTCGTCGGGTGGATCTGCATTTCTCAACTGACGATAGATGTATTCTACCGCTTCTTTTTCTGAGTTGGTAGGGTCTTTCTGTAAAGTATTCTGAATGATAGAGAATTCGTTAGAATTTTCTTTGTGAATCAGGATAGATTTTACTCCAGCATCCAAGATTAGATCTATATGTTCTTTTTCAAGAATAGTTTCTCTATCTAGGATGATTTCGTTTCTTTCTATAGAAACTACTTCCCCTGTGTCTTCGTCTACGAAATCTTCGAACCAAGTGTTCAATACTCTCGCGGCCAAAGTTCTACCTTCTACTTTTTTCAGAGCAGCCTTAGAAACTTTCACTTCTTCAGCAAGATCAAAGATTTGAAGGATGTCTTTATCAGACTCAAATCCTATTGCTCTTAGCAATGTAGTTAAAGGTAATTTTTTCTTACGGTCGATATACGCGTACATTACGCTGTTGATATCTGTAGTAAATTCCATCCAAGATCCTTTGAAAGGAATAATTCTAGAATAGTACAACTTCGTCCCGTTTGCGTGGTAAGTTTGTCCGAAGAACACCCCTGGAGATCTGTGTAATTGCGTTACAATAACACGCTCTGCACCATTGATGATAAAAGAACCACTAGGAGTCATGTAAGGAACTGGACCCAAATAAACGTCTTGTACTACGGTCTGAAAATCTTCATGTTCAGGGTCTGTACAATACAATTTAAGTCTAGCTTTTAGAGGTACGGAATACGTAAGACCTCTTTCCACACACTCATCAATTGAGTAACGTGGAGAATCTACCAAATAATCTAAAAATTCTAATACGAATTGGTTTCTAGAATCGGTGATTGGAAAGTTTTCTTGGAAGGTTTTGTGCAAACCTTCTTTCTTTCGGTCTTCAGGAAGTGTGTCTAGTTGGAAAAACTCTTTAAAAGACTCTAGTTGGATATCCAAAAAGTCTGGAGTAATTATTTTTCCTTTAGCCGTAGAGAAGTTCACTCTCTCATTTCCCTTAGTAATTGCTGTTGTTTTATTCATAAAACTTTAAAGAAAGGGTTAAAAAATATTTTGATTTATACAAAAATATCAGAAAAAAGAGGTTGAAAAGGAAAACAAAAGTAAAGACGATTGATGTTTGGCGCTATCAGTAGAAGTCTCGACTCTTGAATCTTTATTCTAGATTCTCATTTCTAACTGCAACACTGGTATATCTTTTCACAGTGTAGTGCAAAATACTTTTAATGCTTACTTCTTGGCAGATAAAAGATGGATGACCGTCATTTAACGAGAAATCTCTTCCCATAAGATTGGAAGAATTTATTTTTCTATATTTCCTGATTTACAAACAATTATTAGCGCCAAAAAGAACTGCAAAAATACAAATAAATTTTGAGATAAGCAAATTCTTTCCTACTCCAAGAATCATAAAGTATATTAAAATTCAGGGATATAGAGCAAAAAAATTCTACTTAAAAATAAGTTGATTTTTTAATTATTGGGGTTTCCTATCAGCTTTTATTTAATAATAAAAGTCTGCATAAAAATGCAGACTCTTAGAATAATAAAGAGTTAAAATTTAGGGTTTCCAAAAACTCCATATAGATCCATTATACACGGCCAGTCTTTTAGCACCTGTTTTATTGACGAAAACCATCATCCCAGCTGCAGGACTAGGTATATCGTTTACATCTGCAACAGTAGGCAATACCATTGCTTTGGTAGCAGACTCTAATACTAATACTCCATCTGCAGTGCTTGTACTAGCACCAATTATCGCTTTTGCATTCGTATCTTCGGTAACTTGTGCACTTGTAGGTTGATCTGCTAAAAGTGCTGTTACATTACCATCAGCTCCACTTAGATCTACCCAACCATCACCTGCGACTCCATTATAATATTTTACTCTAGCAGTGGTAGCACTAGTAGAAGCGTCTAGTAGGATGGTACCAACAGACGGACTTACTGGTTTGGTTCTTACTGTTGGTAATACTAAACCTTTATTTTGTTTTGCAAATTCTAATAATACTGATGTCTTATTGTTAGCAGGTGCAGTACCTATATCATCACCTATAATTACTTGAGCAAATGAGGTTGTGGATATTCCTATTGTTAGTATAAAAATTAATTTTTTCATTGTTTTAAAATTTTTAATTAAATGGAAGCGCTACACATGATAGCGCTTCCTTAGTTGATAATTATGGACACGCTGGTGTTGAGAAACAATTCCAAACTCCATCACTGTAAATTTTTAAACATTTTGCAGTAGTATCATAGACCATCATACCTTCTACAGGATTACTAATAGCCGTGATTGGATTAGCAACTCTAGTCACTACAAAACCTTTAGTATTAGATTCTAAAACAGTGTGAGCCGATTTTCTAACCATTGGCCAGTTACCATTTTCTGTCCCTGCTCTCTTTAACAAGGTAATACCATGTTTTGTATCTGTACCTGCTGCAATATTATTTACAGGATTGTAACATGCCACAGGAGCACCTACAGTAATTGTAACTGTTTCAGTTTTACATAAAACAGGATTAGCACCATTTACACAAATCTGATATTGGAATGTATAAGTACCTGGTAATACTAAAGCAGCAACATCTACTGCACCTGTTGAAGGATTAAAAGTAATACCTGCATTTCCTGTTCCTGTAGTGGAAAGCGTAACTTGTCCTGGAGCATTACCAATTACTGGTATTTCGTTGTTTAAACTATCATTAGAAACAACATTTGCTATTGCTGTGAAAGCTGTCCCAGTTGGTCCAGAACCAATATCTGTTGTAGTTGTTAAATTATTAGCAACATTTATAGTTACAGTAGCTGTATCACAATTTGAAGGTACAGTATTTACTTTATCACATATTTGATATGTAAGAGTATACTCGTCTGGAGTTGTTCCTGAATTTGTAGCTGTAGGTGCTGCAACTGTAATTGTTCCATCTGGGTTCATCGTTACACCATTTGGCCAAATTCCTATTTGTGAAACTGTAGAATTAGTAGAGTTTACAGCGCCATTACTACCATAAGTATCATTGATGAATACAGAAGGCGTATCTCCACCAATAGTTGTATCAATTGGAGATGCACTAAATATATCGTCATTCGCTACAATTTTCACTGCTGTTGATGTTAAGTTAAGCGCTGCTGTACTACAAATATTTGCTGAATTACAAACCGTATAGGGTACACTGATATTACCAACAAAAGTTGGAAGCGGATCGAACGTATAAGTACCATTTGCATTTAAAGTTAATGTACCGACATTAGGAATAGTCGTTGGTGCACCTACAGTTAACGGCTGAGATGAACCTCCATTAACTGAGAATGATGCTGAAGAAACATTAAAAGGACCTGTTCCAGCATTTGGATTAAAGTCATTGGCTAAAACATTGCCCGTATGGTCTACCCCTTGTGGTTGAACGTCTGAATCATTATTAGCGTAAACCACATTTTTGTTAGCTGTAACCGTGATATTAAGTGTAGCCGTATCTGCTGCACTTCCATCACTTACTGTATGTGTAACGGGGTTAACTGTACCATAGAAACCTGGAGCAGGAACAAATGTGTACGTACCGTTACTATTAATGGTTAACTGCCCAGCTGTTACCGTTACATATCCGATGAAAATACCATTACTATCATAAACAGGTTGCTGCCCTTGAACCGTCATTGGCGATCCTAAACTACCACCTGTAACACCTGTTATGGAAATATTATTTCCATTAGCATCATAATCGTTGTTCAAAAGATTACCAGTCACAGTAATCGCAGAATAGGTATAAACCGCATCGTCGTTAGCTACTGGAGTTGCATTACTACCCGAATCCGTAATTTTGATAACATCAATCGTTAGATTACCACCACCTGTATCGTTACCATTAGATGTCTGATACGTTATAGCAGGCACAGTCCCTGTAAAGTTAGGATCTGGAACAAAAGTATAGCTACCGTCCGAATTTATGATTAATGTACCTTTACCAGGTATCGTTGTTGACGATCCTAGCGTTACCGGCGTCCCATCAAATGTTGCACCTGTTATTGTAATGACCGAACCGTCTTCAGAATGGTCGTTTGTTACAACATTACCCTGTACCGTAGTACCCTGTGATGTTTGGTTGAAATCGTTAATAGATTTTATACAAGTACCTTTAAGAATTGGTGGTAGTCCCAAAGGAAGACTACTACTTACGACACCTCCATTTCCCCATTCAATAGTAAAATTATAACCAGTCATAGGGTTAGACACCTGAATACTATAACCTACTTTATAATATTTACCATTATAATTATCACTATAGTCTACATCATTCTTCAATTTTACTATAAATTTCTTCTCGACCGCACTAATGGTGGTAATTTGATAATCAAAGATTGCAGTTGCATCGCCTAAATCAGATAAAGCATTATCAGAATACTGAGCTACTAATCTAATGGTATTAAGATCAAAGACGTTTGTTGGTACGGTAAAGGTGACTTCACCATCAACAATTACTGGATCATAAGCAAATAATCCTGCTGTTACGGTATAAGCCTCGCAGGTATTTGATGTACCTGTCGGTGGTGTACTTCCCTGCGCACCATTAGGAGTGAATCCGACCTGTGCTTTCAGTATCATAGTAGACATCAGTAATGCCACTAAAAATATTAATTTATATAATTTCATGTGCTAAAAATTTAAAAATCCGTGCGGCAATGCCGCACAGATTATTGTTTTATACCTATAAACTACCTTACAACGTATATCAAGTTAATCGACTTAACGTTATTACTAAAATTGGTCTCACCACCGGAACCGTTGGTAATTCTTCCAATAAATGTTCTCGCCAAATTAATTTGAACATCCGAAGAAACATAATTCATAACCAATGTGTCGTTGTCACCAGGATTCATAACCTTGTTAGTTGTGAAGATGTACGAACCATCCTGTTGTTGTTGTACAGACCAACCTTGTGGAACAACTGGATTAGCAGTGAATGAATTAATTCCAGCTGGCTTCATCGCTATTACTGTAATTAAACCTGTTGATGGTTCTACACCAACATTCGTTACCTTATAAAAAATATTAGTTGTATTGCCTAATACGATTACAGTATTGCTAGTTGATAAATCTAAAGCCATATCAGCTTGACCTTTAACATCTACTGTTGCTGTTGCAGTGTCACAAACAGACATATCAGCATACCCACAGATCGTATAAGTTACTATATATGAACCCTTAGTTGTGTTCGCAGGTACATTTACTCTACCATCAGAAGTCATAGACCATCCTGCAGGCATTGTACCTGGAGTCAATACTACATTAGCATTACCTCCTACAACTGCAGGCTGACCATTAACAGTATCATTAGCAAGAACAGATACAGAAGTAGTACCTCCAGATGTAGAACCTACAAGATTATCATTAACAGCATCCACAACTATAGTAGAAGCACCCACAACAACTGTTGCAATAGCAGTATCACAGTTTCCTGTGTTTACTTTATCACAGATTGTATAAGAAACAGGATAAGAACCTGGCGTAGTACCTGGCGCTACAGTAAATGTAGCATCTGCTGTATTATACGTAACACCCGCAGGCAATGTTCCTGGTGTTACATTTACATTACTCAATGTTGCTGGTTGACCAGCAAGCTTATCATTAAGTAGTACAGAAGGCGTTTTACCTCCAAGGTTGGTAGGTATAGTAGCAAATGTATCTGGGATAGCATCAATCACTGGGTTTGGTACAGTAATATTAGCAGTACCTGTTGCACAATTGGTAGGATTTGCTTTATCACAGATTTGATATGTTACAACATAAGTTCCCATTGGTGTACCAGGAGCTACTGTTACTAATCCTGTTGTAGGATCTATATTAACACCAGAATTAGTAGTTGATGCTTGTGATAAGTTAACATTATTAGATGTAGCTGGAGCATCATTGATGGTATCATTAGCTAATACAGAAACAGTACCCTGTTGACCAGCTTCAATTGTTTGGTTATCAATACCTGTTACTATCTTTGCAAGACAACTTAATGAATCGCCATTTGATGATCTTGTATCTACATATACGCCATAAACATCAATTTTGTTAGCTATTGAAGCAATAGAATTTACTACCAATTGTATTTCGTCAAAAGGTTTTGTAGTATAGAAACCTACGTTTCTACTTCCAGTTCCCCAAATTGGTATTAATAATGATTTATCAAATAAATCTACTGATGTTTTACTTTCTTGTAATACTCCTTTCAAATATGTTTTTACAGTGGTGAATTCTTTGAAATCAAATTGTACTGGGAAATATTTATCATTAATAGTATAACCTGCAAACGTTCCACTTGGATAAATCGCTGATGGGTCTACTACAGAAATAGATCCGTGATTACCTACGCCTGCAGCCATTATTATACTAGCAAAATCGTTAGGATTATTATTGATTAGTTTCCCTGTATCTTTTATAGAGCAATCTACACAAGCCAGATTATATACACCTGTTCTTTCCATGTTAATCACAACAGGGAATTCTGGTTGATTCCAATAATAACTACTATTACAATTGATTTGTTTTTCACAAGGTTTCATAGCTACCATATTGTACACTTTTGTAGTACCGATATCGAATGAGGCAACACTTGAAATATTAAGACGAATCTCATCAAATGCTTTTTTGGTAATAAAACCTAAAACATTACGTCCTGAAGGTGCAATAATATCGGAACCCGCACTGAATAACTGAGCAGATCCTACTACTGTCTCTTGTAAAACTCCGTTATTATACGTAGTAATTGACACAGCATTTAAGAAATTTTTATTGAAAAGAGAATAATGTTCTACATCAAATCCAGCATAAGTTCCAATTGGGAAATCTGCTAATGATTTTTTTACAGAAAGAGCAGCATTAGTTCCTAAAGATTTAGGTACGGTAATAGTTGCATAATTAGTATTATTTTCATCTATAACAAAGTCTGCATTAGCTACAGTTGCAGCAATAGCAGCTATTCCTGAAACCCCTGTTTTGGTTGCATTGATATTAACAGGGAAATTTGGTCTTGTAATTTTAGTCATTGTGTTACATACCAAATCTGGTGCTTCACATGGCTTAGATAGAATTAAGCTAAATACCTTAGTTGTTCCCAATGTTACGCCAGAAGGCTGATTCATCGTAATTTGTACCTCATTGAATGCCTTAGTAGTTTCAAAACCGAATGTTCTTCTGTTTCCAAAATCTAGTTTAGGTATATGTATAAATAATGCTGTACCTGTTTTTGTCTCTTGTAAAGTACCATTCAGGTAAGTACTAACAGTAATATAGTTGAAGAAGTTGATACCACTTGCAATTGCATTTTCAATTTCATAACCTGCAAAGGTACCTGCTGGGTGAACCTTAGTTGCATCAGCTACAGATACATATGCTCTACCCAACTTACCAATAAGATTAGTTAACTTACCAAAATTTGACGGGTCATTATCAATAATATTTTCTTCGTCTTCAGTAGAACTAATGGTAAGACCATCGGATCCAGTTCTAGCTTTATTTATATAGGTTCCGTAAGCATTATTAACCATTTTGGTTTCAGTGTTACATACCAAGTCAGCACCTGCACAGAATTTCTTCACAACGGCATGATATACAGTAATAGAACCAGTGAGCCCCAAACTTGTATACTGAAGTTCTATAGCGTCCCAATTTTTGGTTGTAAGCATTCCCACTTCATAGGCTCCATGAAGATTTATCAGTGAAGTTTTAGTGGTAATATCTTTAGACTCTTGCGCAACTCCGTTTAGATAAGTTTTCAATGTAATTGAAAAAGTTGTAACCAAGTCATCAAGATCTATTTTATATCCCACATATGAACCCGCAGGATAATCATTCACAGAGTCAGTGACTTTTAAACTTCTTGTGCCAATACCAAAAATAGTAGTACTAGTTGTATTACTGTTATTGTTGTCAATTACATTGTTAGTATTACTCCATTGCGAAATAAAAATTCCAGAAGATGCACTAACGGAAAGATTATTAAATGACCCTTGTACCCATGGTGTCCCTGTGGATGTATTACAGGAAACATTTGAAATTTGTGCACTGGTTACTCCTAAGCTTGTGACAAGAATAAGAAGCAACAAACACAGCTTGTTGATTTTGTTCATTATATTATGTGTTTAAAAAATTTAGAATGTAGAATTCAACCAGTGCCACCTATTCTGTATCAAGATGGCGATCGAATGATTTGAATAAAATAGTAATGTATAAATCTCTACTTGCGCATAACTAGTATGAGAAAGAGTTATACATTTAAAAAAATTGCAGGAGGAGGTCTTGCTTTGAATACTAATGCGCGAGAATCACTATTATACAGTAATGCATTAGTATAAAATAACATAGTAGCAAATCTGTTATAGTAATATAAATTGTATGACAGAATTGCTTTTATTTTTCCATTTGGAATTTGAGATAATACACTACCCTTAGACACTTCGCTTGAAGTAGAAAACTCTTCTGAACTTTGATGTGAAAGATGAAATTTGATGACAGAGTTATTTGCAACTACTATATGTTGCACCTCTTTTTCACTTTGCTGAGTATGGGTAGGAGACACTAATTTAAGTTTATGAAGTACAATATTTTGTGTCTTCTCTACCTCTAAAGTTTCTAGAATTACAATCTTTGCATTTATAGTTTCTGTGTTGGTAATTATAGTGCCTCTAGTAACATAAATAACAGGCTGCCTTGGTGACGAAAGTTCATCATATGATGATAATGCAATAGCAGCAGTACTATCAGTAGAGAGGATCTCCATAGATGTATTTTGTGCGCTTACATTCCCCACAGTTAATATACAAATCCAAAAGGAAATAAGGGTTGTATAACTGTGGAAATCAAAATCTTTCCTTTTCAATCTTAGTGTGTGTTTCAGTTACAAAATTAATAATATTTTCCTAACTAACTAATCGAAAATTTCCATAACATATTGTATTGTAGTATTTTACAATTTCTATTTATTGTCATAATCAAAGAAATGTAATTTTTAGTTATATAATATGATTTATTATTATTAAATATTTAAAAAAAACACTTCAAAAACAATTTTAATAGAAGCTATGCTTGGCATATTGAATTTTATCGTTATTCCCTTTTTTATAAAATTGCATTCGTAATCTTTCAGTAATTTATTTATAATAATCCTATTTAAATGAAATATACAAAAATTTATACACAACTTACTCTAATGAAATAAATTCCACCAGTTATTAATTTTATAATTAAAGATATAGATGAATTACTATAACATATTTTTATTTAAAAAAAATATGAAGAGATGGAATTTCTATTGGTATTTATAATACCAATAGTATCTATAATGGAAAATAGTATGTAAATTCCGTATTTTAACCCAGAGTAACAAGTGTTGAAATACACACTCATTATACTTTTAAAAAAATTGCTAAAATTTTAAGTGTATTTTAAATCATTTCATAATTTTTCGATTGGGGTAAAATATAATTTGTAAGTGTATGATTTTAATAAAATACGTTAGAATAGTAAAAGTGTTTTATGTACATTAAAATTTAAAATTTTAGTGAAACCTATACTTTAGAATTGAATCAGCATATAAAGTTCAAACGTTTTCTTCTTTGCTATATTTAATCTACATTATTTTCTTAAGATAGTCAATAAATTTATATTAAATTTAGAGGAATAACTTCATAAGTAGTAATAAATTTATTAAATGATGTGTTTAATGATTTGTTGAATACGATTGTATATATTTTAGGTACTAAAGTCTTTAATGAAGAATTATGACCAGAAACAAACCGTACTCAATACTAAATACTTTCAGCAATTTGATAAAATAAAGTTGGTTACAAAAAATATCAACAACATCTATTGTTATTAATTCTCTTCTAATTATACCTCTGAAAGGATAAAAATAAAAAAAGACCGTCCAATAATGGACGGTCTTCTATAAGTATATTTGAACGAATTATTTCAATTCAACTTCAGCACCAGCTTCTTCTAATTGCTTCTTAAGAGCTTCAGCTTCGTCTTTAGAGATACCAGTTTTGATAGCAGCAGGAGCTCCATCTACGATATCTTTAGCTTCTTTAAGACCAGCACCAGTTAAATCTTTAACTAATTTAACGATTGCTAATTTAGATGCACCAGCTGATTTAAGAATTACGTCGAATTCTGTTTTTTCTTCAGCAGCGTCTCCACCACCTGCAGCCATAACTACAGCAGCAGCAGCTGGCTCAATTCCGTACTCATCCTTAAGGATAGTAGCTAATTCGTTTACGTCTTTTACTGTTAAGTTTACTAGCGTTTCCGCTAAATTTTTTAAATCTGACATTGTTGTAATGTTTTTGTTGATTATTTATTTAATTTTTTGAGAGTAATTATTCAGCACTTGGCGTAGCCTCAGCGCTTTCTGCAGCAGCTTCTGGAGCCTCTACAGCAGGATTTTCTTCTACAACTGGAGCAGCTTCCGCTGTTTCAGGTCTGTTTTGAAGAGCAGAAACAACTCTTTGGATAGGAGATTGAAGTAATCCGATGATTTCACCGATCATTTCTTCCTTAGACTTGATGTTAGCAAGCATACCTAAATTCTCATCACCTACATAAAAAGTTTCTTGAAGATAAGCCGACTTTAAAGCTGGTTTTTCTTCTTTCTTTCTAAATCCTTGGATCAATTTTGCAGGAGCATTAGAAGTTTCAGAAATCAAGATTGCTGAGTTTCCTTTGAACGATACAAACATCTCAGAGTAATCTACTCCTTCGATTTGTTCCATTGCTTTTTGTAAAAGTGTATTTTTCACCACTTTCACTTGAATATTTTGCTTGAAAGCCTGTCTTCTAAATTCTGAAGTCTGACCAGCATTTAATCCTTGAAGATCTGCAACATAAACCACTTTCGCGTCTTGCAATAGACCTTTAATTTCCTGTATTACTAATACTTTTTCTTCTTTTGTCATTGTCTTTCAGATTTAGTTAATAGCTTTAGTATCAATTGCAATCCCTGGGCTCATTGTAGAAGATAAGTAAATACTTTTCACGTATACTCCTTTCGCAGCAGTTGGTTTCATTTTCACTAATGTCTGGATTAATTCCTGAGCATTTTCCTTCAATTGAGCAGGGTCAAAAGACACTTTCCCAATTCCAGCGTGAATGATACCATATTTATCTACTTTAAAATCAATCTTACCTGATTTTACTTCAGCAACTGCTTTTCCTACTTCCATAGTTACAGTTCCTGATTTTGGGTTAGGCATAAGACCTCTAGGACCTAATATTCTACCTAATGGACCTAATTTACCCATAACAGCTGGCATTGTAACGATCACGTCTACATCTGTCCAACCTTCTTTTATTTTTTGTAAATATTCGTCTAATCCTACGTAGTCAGCACCTGCTTCTTTCGCTTCAGCTTCTTTATCTGGAGTAACCAAAGCTAACACTTTAACGTCCTTACCAGTACCGTGAGGAAGAGATACTACACCTCTTACCATTTGGTTTGCTTTTCTTGGATCTACACCCAATCTTACAGCGATATCTACAGAAGCATCAAACTTTGCAGTGTTTACTTCTTTTACTAAAGCAGAAGCTTCATCAAGGCTATATACTCTACCTTTTTCTACTTTGCTTAAAGCTTCTTTTTGCTTTTTTGTTAATTTTGCCATTTCTATTAGTTTTAAGCGTTAGTTGGTTTAGTTCCTGTTACTCTTAATCCCATAGATCTAGCAGTACCCGCAACCATACTCAAAGCTGGTTCTAAAGTAAAACAGTTAAGATCAGCCATCTTGTCTTCAGCGATTTTTTTCACTTGTTCCCAAGAAACAGCTCCTACTTTGTTCCTGTTTGGTTCTCCGGATCCTCCTTTGATTTTAGCTGCATCCATAAGCTGGATAGCTGCAGGTGGAGTTTTGATTACGAATTCAAAAGATTTGTCTTCGTATACTGTAATTACTACAGGCAAAACTTGACCTGGCTTATCTTGAGTTCTTCCGTTAAATTGCTTACAAAACTCCATGATGTTCACCCCTGCAGAACCCAATGCTGGACCTACTGGTGGAGATGGGTTTGCTGCTCCTCCTTTCACTTGGAGCTTAACCATTTTAAAGACTTTTTTAGCCATTTTTTGTTTTTTTTAATGAATAATTAATGAGTTTGGAAGCATTCATTATTCAGTAGGCTACCGCACTCACATAAAGTAAACCTACTTTTCGGTCTGCAAAATTATAAAAAAAAATCGAATCAGCAAACTTTAATGCAGTACAAATATTAAAAATTATAATTTTTTTTACGATTCATTCTATCTTCAGTTTTTTTATAATAACCTATTAATCAGAATCTAAAAATATTTCTTGATTATTATAAATAGGTTGGTATTCGGTTCCATTAAATAATATAGAAAAAGGTTGTCCTCTAGTTTGGTGCAAAATTAGCAATGGAGACCTGTGATGAAATTTATTGTTTCCATTAAAATATTTATTTTACTTAAAAAAATGTTGAGTTAAATTGAAATAGGAAGCATCATATTATATAATTTGTTTATTAATATATTTACAGTTGTTTAATTTGAACATAATAATGACTAGAAATGTAACCAAAATTGATGATGAATGGGAAAAATTATTACATGCACAAAATTCCTATAAGGGAGATCATTTGGATCATAAGGAATTAATCAATTCGTATTTTTTCATTTATGATTGTTTTGATAACAAAATAATTTATACCAACTCTTCATACGAAATTATTAGTGGTTTCGCGGTTGAAGAATTTTCCTTAGAAAAATTACTATCTACGATACACCCTGATGACCTTTCTCATTTTTATGATAGTGAAGAAAAAGGACTAAAATTCACCAATAGTCTTTCATTTAACGAACACTATAGATATATTCTCAACTATTCTTATCGTATCCAAAAAGCTGATGGCAGTTATATAAGGATTAGCCAACAATGCCAAGGATTAGATGTGGATACTAAGGGTTGCCTTACAAAAACTCTTGTGAAACATCTCGTCATTGACGACAATACAATGAACGACCATGAGTATAAGGTCTATGATAAGCTAAAGGGAATCTATATTAACGGTACAAATTGTTATAACCTAACAAAAAGGGAATTAGAAATTATAGATTTGATAAACGAAGGGTTTTCTAGTGAACAGATAGCGCAGTCTTTATTCATTAGTAAAAATACCATTATTACCCATAGAAGAAACATATTAAATAAAATGAATACTAAAAGTTTTCTAGAGTTGCTACAGAAGATGAGAATTACTGCTGAGCTCCTATAGACACTACATTATCTAGGTGTAGCCACATGAAATTACCTACTTATAAGTATTGTATAGTATATTGAAGTTTTTATAGTTTTGCAACAATTAATAACCATGAATAAAAAGCGATCACTATTCATTTAGTACTAGTCGCTTTTTATATTTTATACTAGGATTATCAATTTGAGAATTTGCTACTCTACAATTTTTTCAAATAGCATAAATGTGTTTTATGGTTTACATATATTTCGTTATATTGAACGATATTTTCAACAATGCAGAATAGGTTATTAAAAAAGATCAATCCATTCATTCCTTTTACCGCAAGATTTCCTCTGCCTTATGTGATACCCGTTTATCATGTTGTTTCTAATGATTATCTACCCCATTTGAAACATATCATCAATTATAAAAATACAAAAGAATTCGAAAAGGATTTGGATGATTTATCCAAACTATTTCACTTTGTAGAATGGGATTTTTTTAAAGATAATTTCCACATAAAAAACAATAAACCCTATGCCCTACTTACATTTGATGATGGTTTGAGTCAGTTTCGAGAGGTGATCATCCCAATACTTTTAAGAAAAGGAATCTACGCGATCAACTTTATTAATCCCGCATTTGTTGATAACAAGGATATGATGTTTCGTCTAAAAACAAGTTTACTGATTGATAAAATTAAGAGTAATAAGAAATTTGTTCGTGATGAAATGAAATCCTACTTACATCTTAACACCAATTCAGCAGAAGAAGCCATAAGAAAAATAAAAGCTATTAAATATGAAAATAAAAATCGATTGAATGATTTGGCACATTATCTCAATGTAGATTTTGAAGAATTTGTTAGCAAAGAAAAAATTTACCTTAATCGACATGATTTGGATTTTGCTAAATCTAACGGTTTTGGTATTGCAGCTCATAGTTGGGATCATCCGTATTTAGCAGATTTACCACTCGATTCTCAACTATCCACCGTGAAAAAATCTATTAATTATATGATTGATCATCATTATACCGACAATTGTTTCTCGTTCCCTTTTACAGATTATAATTTAAAAAAAGAATTCTTCGAAAAAATGTTTGCTCATAATACATCGCTACAAATTAGTTTTGGTACTGCTGGAGTAAAACAAGATAGTATTACAAACAATTTGCAAAGAATCCCGATGGAAAATGGTTTTTCTGCGCTAGAGGAATTGAAATTTGAGTCCAACTACTTTCAATTAAAAAAGTTATTCAACAAAAATATAATCCACAGACCATGATATCGCTCGAAACTTATAACAAAAGTGAGTTACAAAACCTTGTAGAGTCAGAGAAATATACCGCATTCCAATTTTGTCCAATTTCGAAACATCGAGCCATATCGCATATAAATAATCCTAGGGCATCTGATAACGATACTTTACTAATTCTGATCTACTATGATAATAGATTAGCTGGTTATATGGGGATTTTGCCCGACGTTATGCAGCTAGACAGCAAAAGAATAAAGGTCGGTTGGCTAAGTACGTTATATGTAGATCCTCATTACCGAGGAAAGAGGCTAGGACAATTATTACTAGCAAAAGCATCCGAGGATTACAATAATTATGTTATTATCACAGAATATACTCCTGAAGCAGAAAGAATGTATATAAAAAGTAAACTTTTCACATCAAAAGTGACTGTGGAAGGTACATCATTTTATTACAGATCAAATCTTCAACATATACTCCCTACAAAAAATAATAAATGGAATAGTTTGTCATTGGCTTTAAAATCTATAGATAGTATTTTAAATATTTATTCAAATATCAAATATAAACTTTTAACTAGAAAAGAAAATAATTACCACATCATTGAAAAGTTGGACCAGGAATCTAAAACTTTTATTAACAAGAGTGGTAAAAATGGGACGTTTAATAGAAAAAATAGAGAATTAGAATGGGTAAGTAATTATCCTTGGATCGAGGAAAGTGCAGATAAAATTGATCTTAATTATCAATTTTCATCATATGCTAGAGAATTTAAATTTATTTTTATCAAGGTATATAATAAAAAGAATTTGATCGCAGTCCTAATGATTTCGATAAGAAACAAAACTGCCAAACTTTTACACAGCTTCGCAACAGATCATCAAAAAGCAGCGAAAGCACTTCATCATTGTATGATTAAAAATAAAATCATCAATCTCATAAGTTTTGATGATAGCATAAATGAGTGTTTGCATAATCAATCTTTCCTATTTAAAAAGGAAAGAAAAAGACATTTTATGTATCACGCAGATCTAAAACAAACAATAGGAGATAAAGACATTATAGAATTTAAGGGTGGTGACGGAGATACCCTGTTCACATAGAAAAAGCCATTCAATTACTTGAATGGCTTCTTTATATTGTTAAGATTTACTCTTAATTCTTTTCTACTTGCATAAAGCTAAGTTCCATTGGAGTTTTTCTACCAAAAATAAGTACAGATACTTCGATTTTTTTCTTGTCTTCAAGAATTTTCTCTACAGTACCATTGAAACCATTGAATGGTCCGTCTACTACTTTTACGTTTTCTCCAACTACGAATGGGATTTCTACATCGCTTGCAAATTCTGAAAGCTCATCCATTCTACCCAACATTCTATTTACCTCTGCTTTTCTCATTGGCACAGGATCACCTCCTTTGGTTAAACTTAAAAAAGAAATAACTCCAGGAATGTTTTTAATAACGTGAGGTATTTCCCCCATTAATTCCGCTTCTATCATCAAGTAACCAGGATAGTAAGGCTTCTCTTTAGGAACTTTTTTTCCGTTTCTAATTTGAATTACTTTCTCCATAGGAATCACTACCTGAGTAACATATTGATCAAAACCTAAACGTTTGATCTCAGACTCGATATAGTTTTTCACTTTATTTTCCTGTCCGCTGATAGACTTCAGCACATACCATTTCAATTCGTTCATTATGGAAAATACTTTTTTAGTTGAACACGTTTATTAGCATTCCGATGATGTTGCTGATTGATTTTGAAAACAATTCATCAACTCCAAAGGTAAACAATGCCAAAATTACTGTAGCAATAGTAACTACAATTGTAGAAGACTGTAAATCTGACCATTTCGGCCATTCAACTTTATGTCTGAATTCGTTATAAGAACCTTTTAAAAAATCAACCAATGAACTCATAATTTATATTTGCACGGGCACAAGGATTCGAACCCTGATCAACGGTGTTGGAGACCGGTATCCTACCATTGGACGATGCCCGTAGATAAAAAGCTTCCGATTGTTTCCATTCGGAAGCTTTATTTATTTTAAGATGATTAGTCTAAGATTTCAGTAACCTGACCTGAACCAACTGTTCTACCTCCTTCTCTAATTGCAAATCTAAGACCTACGTTAAGAGCGATTGGTTGTAACAATTCTACAGTGATTTCTAAGTTATCTCCAGGCATTACCATTTCTACTCCTTCTGGTAAGAAGATTTCACCTGTAACGTCTGTAGTTCTTACATAGAACTGAGGACGATATTTGTTGTGGAATGGAGTGTGACGTCCACCTCCTTCTTTAGAAAGGATATAAACTGATGCTTTGAAGTTTTTGTGTGGTTTCACAGAATCTTTCTTAGCGATTACCATACCTCTCTTGATGTCAGTTTTTTCTATACCTCTCAACAGTAGACCTACGTTATCTCCAGCTTCACCTCTATCAAGGATTTTTCTGAACATCTCAACTCCTGTAATTGTAGAAGTTAATTTTTCTTCACCCATACCGATGATATCTACTGGATCTCCAGTGTTGATAATACCAGCTTCAATTCTACCTGTAGCTACAGTACCTCTACCTGTAATAGAGAATACGTCTTCAATTGGCATCAAGAATGGCTTATCAGTATCTCTTGGTGGTTGCTCGATCCAGTTATCAACTGCATCCATTAATTCTTCAACAGATTTGAACCATTTGTCTTCAGTATCTGGAGTAGCTGCTGTAGCTGCAGTAAGTGCACCTAACGCAGAACCTTGGATTACTGGAGAGTTATCACCGTCAAATTCGTAAGTAGACAATAAGTCTCTTAATTCCATTTCAACAAGCTCTAACAATTCTGGATCATCTACCATGTCAACTTTGTTCATGAAAACAACGATTCTAGGTACATTTACCTGACGACAAAGTAGGATGTGCTCTCTTGTTTGAGGCATTGGTCCGTCTGTAGCAGCACATACAACGATAGCACCGTCCATTTGTGCAGCACCCGTTACCATGTTCTTAACGTAATCCGCGTGACCTGGGCAGTCAACGTGAGCGTAGTGTCTTTTTTCAGTTTCGTACTCGATGTGAGCAGTATTGATAGTAATCCCTCTTTCTTTTTCTTCTGGAGCAGAGTCAATAGCAGAGAAGTCTTTTTTCTCAGCAAGACCTTTGCTCGCTAATACAGCAGAAATTGCTGCAGTAAGTGTAGTTTTACCATGGTCAACGTGACCAATAGTACCAATGTTCAAGTGTGGTTTGTTACGATTAAACGTTTCCTTTGCCATGATGTAAAATTATTTATTTATTGTTTATTCAAATTTTCGGTGTGCAAATATAATGAATTTTTCATAACTAAAACATTTTTATTGAAAAAAAGTTATTTTAAAATTCAAATGCCGAAAATCTGTAAATTTTCGTATACTTGGTAGTGCAAATTTAAGAAAAAATAATTGATAAAAAAAAGAGTTAATGGAAGAGATCTTATTTTTACATAAACTAATAAAATTAAAAACAGCTAATAAACATAAAATTCCTTAAAAAAAATCTATTTTTTAGTGTATGCTTATGTATATTGATTTTGTGTGCAATTTTTAATAATAATTATATTACTACAGTTTTTAGCATTGAGGATTTTAAACTTTTATCCAGAAACATATCTAAATTGGATCCATCTAGTGGCAGTTAAGACGGTAAGCAATATATGAAAGGTAGCTTATTATGAGTAGAATCATAGAAAAAACTGAACTGTACGTTAATTTACAAACTGACGGGGTTTACCTATTGCTCCATCAGTTCCTGATTCCAGTAATCATAATGATCTTTATGATATTAAAACTTATTTTTTCTGATTACCCAAACGTTTGAAAGTGCTGGTAATGCTGTAAAAATTTTAGATATCAACGAAGATGTAAGGTATCGTTCCATTAGTTTCATAAAGCACTTAAATAAAAGCGAATTTTATAGCTACTATCTTCAAAAGTAATGGTACCAATACAGATCCTGAGGAAGTATACTTTGATGATCCTCTTTACAAAGGAATACGTATAGCATTAACAAATGCTTGCCTCGATAGCTTCAGATCACTCCTCATCCGTTTTGAAACCACTGAGTCAAGCTGGAAAGTTTTAAACTATATCGCTTTTGTGACTGTTGCACTAAAGAAACTTTATATGAGTTCTAAATAAAAAGAATAGTGATGGGCTCTCAATCATAATGATAATAAGACTTATTCTCCTTTCTATAAAACGAGTTGTAAGCAATATGGATTAGTCTCTCACTCCAATCCCAGCTCTTTTATAGAGATCTCTCTCATTTCTACTTTGCGTATTTTACCAGAGACCGTCATAGGAAATTCATCCACAAACTTCCAATATTTTGGTATTTTGTAGTGTGCTATTTTATTTTTGCAAAAGTCTACGAGCTCATGCTCCGAAATCTGATACCCTTCTCTTACTTTTACCCATGCCATTATTTCCTCACCCAATTTTTCACTTGGCACACCAATTACCTGTACATCCAAAATATGCGTATACTGGTATAAGAAATCTTCTATTTCTTTGGGTGAAATATTTTCTCCACCTCTAATGATAAGATCTTTTATTCTCCCAGAAATTTGAATATACCCATTTTCATCCATCATCGCAAGATCACCAGTATGCATCCATCTTTGTTCATCTAATACTTGTTTGGTCGCTTCGGGATTATTCCAATACTTTAACATTATAGAGTAGCCTCTTGTACACAATTCGCCGGTAACTCCTCTTGCCACAATAGTTCCGTTTTCTGGGTTGATAATTTTTATTTCTAAATGATCCTGCACTGTACCTACAGAGTTTATTTGCATATCAAATGGAGTTCCTATTTCGGTTTGTGTAGATACTGGCGACGTTTCCGTCATCCCGTAGCAGATGGAAAGCTCTTTAATATTCATCAAACTCTCCACTTTTCGCATGACTTCTGGGGGACAAAGAGATCCAGCCATTACACCTGTTCTAAGTGATTCGAAATTATAGGATTTACTATTAAGCTCATGAAGCATCGTAATAAACATAGTTGGTACACCATAAAGTGAGGTGCAACGCTCTTTTTCTACTACTTCTAATGTTTTTACAGCATCAAAACTTGCGCTCGGAATAATCATTGCAGAACCATGTGTTGTACAGGCCATATTCCCGATAACCATACCGAAACAATGAAAAAATGGAACTGGAATGCAAACTCTATCTTTTTCTGTGTAATGTAACCTTTCTCCGATGAAAAACCCATTATTAAGGATATTATGATGAGAAAGTGTTACTCCTTTTGGGAAACCCGTAGTACCAGAGGTATATTGAATATTAACAGCCTCATCGAATTGCACAGCATTTTCTCTTTCTTCCAAAATTTCATCTGATATATTTTCGCCAGCTTCCAAAAATAGGTCCCAAGACGAATCCCAAAAAATTTCTCCACGCAGACTGGAGGTAAACTCTCTCGCATCCTCTATCATCATTTTGTAATTACTAAACTTATACTCCAAAGCTGAAAATAAAAATGAAACTTCCGCCTGATTAAGTACAAAAATAAGTTCACTAGTTCTATAAGCTGGATTAATATTTACCAAGATTACACCAATATTTGCAGTAGCGTATTGTAACAATACCCATTGATAACAGTTGGGCGACCAAACTCCTACTCTATCGCCATTTTGCACACCCAAATTCAATAATGCTTTAGAAACTTGTCTAACTTGTTGATAAAACTCGTGATAGGTAGCCCTGTATGATTGATGCGAACAGACCAACGCATCATTATTTGGACATCGTAAAACCGTATTTTTCAGATTCTCACCAATAGTTTCGCCCAAAAGCGGCGTTCCAGATGCACCATGTACATAAGAAGGTATAAAAGTCATTGTACTGATTTTTTTAAATGATTAGCTATACATTATTATTCGCTATTATAAATTTAAGCATTTTTTTATTTTCAAATTCTTATCCATTGGTAATTTTACTAAGGTTTTGGAAATTTTTATTGGGTTTAATTAACATTCATATTGTTTGAATATTCCTTAAAGTGGATTGATAATAGATTTGCTCATTTTTCTTTTAAAATATTATTAAATATTGTAAAAATCAAAATTCGATATTGTTGCAATGCGTACAACTCTGTCCACTGTTTCTTTAAACTGAGTAGAAATGGCTTTAGAATATACTATTGGTGTATGAAATAAATTAATAATGAATAAGTTATGATTTTTAAATTATAAATGCCTAATTTTGCACCCCGAAATAAGGATAGAAATTATGAAAAGAATTGGTAACCACAGAAAGTTGCTTGGAGTTGATAAAAATGTAACACTGAAGGAACTAAAGACAATTTACAGAAACACGATGAAAGATGCACATCCTGATAAATTTATCAATGATGAAGAAGGAAAATTGGCTGCAGAAGAAACAAGTAAAGCTGTAATTGAAGCGTACCATTTCTTGGTAAGTATCAACCCAGAGACGCAGGAGAAATACAAAGAAGAATATACAGAGACTATTTCAAAATCTTTGATCCAAGATTTCTACTATGAAAAGCAAATTCTTAAAGTTCAGCATTTGAATGGCAAAATGTATGAGTATATTGGCGTTCCTAGAAATACATACATCAAAATGGTCAACTCGGATTCTCCAAGTCGTTTTGCGAGAAGACATGTATACGGAAGCTATATCTATAGAAAATCTGGTGAAGCAATGACAGACTAGTCATATTTTCATAAAAAATATTAAAGCCAACTTGAAAAAGTTGGCTTTATTTTTTGTTTTCATCTTTGAGTATAAGAATCTGAACAATCTATTTTTAATTTAAATTTTGAGCATAAAAAAAATCCCTTAGAAATTGGGATTTTGCTGAGCCAACTACGGGACTTGAACCCGTGACCTCTTCCTTACCAAGGAAGCACTCTACCGCTGAGCTAAGTCGGCATTAAAATAAAAAGAATCACGCTTTTATAAGGGTGATTCTCTTTGAGCGGAAGACGAGGGTCGAACTCGCGACATGCAGCTTGGAAGGCTGCCGCTCTACCAACTGAGCTACTTCCGCAATTTTGTTTCCAAAATTATTGGTAAACGATGTGTAAACTAAAAAATTATTTTCTCACCTACAACTTATAATATAAAATGTGGGGAGAGCAGGATTCGAACCTGCGAAGCCGAAGCAACTGAGTTACAGTCAGTCCCATTTAGCCACTCTGGAATCTCCCCAGACATGTTATATTAAATTGAGCCTCCAGAGGGACTCGAACCCACGACCTGCTGATTACAAATCAGCTGCTCTAGCCAACTGAGCTATGGAGGCAAAATTAAAAAAGATTTCAAAAGAACTTCATCCCTTTTTGCGAGTGCAAATATAGAATAGTTTTTTTGAAATCTCAAACTTTTTTTGAAACTTTTTTTAAATTATTTTTTATGCCATTTCTTTTTTCTTGATTAGCAGTTTCTTAGCTGCATCCACGCATAGATCCAAACTTTCTTCAAAACTTGCAGATGTTTTCTTTACAACAATATCATCACCAGGAACTACCAAAATAAGCTCCGTTGTCTTATTGGCTTTATCTGATGAATTCTCTACTTTCAAGATCACTTTGCACTCTTGAATCTTGTCATAAAATGTGTTCAGCTTACTTACTTTCTTGTCTACATGAGACTCTAGTGGTTCGTGTGGAGTTAAGCCGATTGCTTGTACTGAAATCTTCATAATTCTTCTTTTTTACTTGCTCTTGGATGAGCCTGATTAAACACTTTTTTCAACTGCTCTATATTGGAGTTCGTATACACCTGCGTACTTGCAAGGCTTGTATGCCCCAATATCTTTTTTACTTTAGAAATTTCAGCTCCATTATCCAAAATATGCGTAGCAAAGCTATGTCTTAGGATATGGGGACTTGTTTTTTCTTTGGAAGTAACTAGACTAAGGTACTTATTAACTACTACATATACAAATTTTTCTGTGAGTTTTTTCCCCCTTTTGTTGATGAAAAATAAATGTTCAAACTCTTCTTGAGGAGTTCTTATCGCTAAGTAGCTCACTAGTAGCTCACTTAATTCTTTAGCAATAGGTATAATTCTTTGTTTATTTCCTTTTCCTGTTATTTTAAGCTGGTTTTCTTCTAAATCTACCGCATCGTAGGTGAGATTACAAAACTCAGCCTTACGGATACCAGTTTGATATAACACTTCTACAATACATTTCTTCAGTATATCATCAGCTTTACTGAGAACATCAGTTTCTAGCGTTCTCATCTCGTCCTGAGACATAGGGATCTGTTTTTCTGCATAGAACTTGAGAGAGGAAATAGTTTCTAAAGGAGAAATTTCTATTTCACCAATTTTTAGCAAAAACTGATAAAACCCGCGTAATGAAGACAGTTTTCTATTGATGGTTCTTTTAGAAATATCTTTTTCACTAAGTTGTACAATGAAATTTCTTATAATCTTCTTGTCTACTTTTGTGAGATCATCTGAAGACTCTGTTTTTAGATGAAATTCTAAAAAATCTTCAATATCTCTTTTATAACTTGTAATAGTATGAGGAGAATATCTTTTTTCAAACTCCAAATAGTCTAAAAATTTATGATGCATATAAATAGATATGTAAAAACAAAAAATCACTTCTCAAATATAAGTATTTAAGAAGTGATTTTGTATGTATTAAAGAAAATTACTTAAGCTTGTTCTTCCTTGCTTAATCCTCTTTGCTTATAAGCTGCTTTTAACTTAGATTGTCTAAGGCTTACTGACGGCTTGATAAATGCTTGTCTAGATCTTAATTGACGAACTGTACCAGTCTTATCAAATTTTCTCTTGTATTTTTTTAGTGCTCTATCGATGGATTCACCATCTTTTACAGGTATTATTAACATAATTTACATCTCATTTTGGATTGCAAAGATATAAAATATATTCTAACACACAAGAATTAATCCTATAAAATTAAAATCCCTGAATATTAGATTTTATAAAACAATATTGACTTTTGCATATTCTATTTTTTCTACCCCTAAAATATTTATGTTGTAACCCGTAGTGCATTATTAAACTAATGCTGTTTTAATATTATTCATTTTTCTATTGAAAACAAAAACATTTACAAACTGAATGAAAGTTAGAGCAGTTATTTTACTCAATATCCTAGTTTTAAAGCCTATAAATGATTTTGCATAGTTATTTCTGATTTTAAGTTGATCGCAAAGTTGAGAAAATAAAGTTTCTATTCGCTTTCTTGATTTTTTAAAAATATATTTTTGTTTTTGATAATTTTTTTTGATTAAATCTCATGGGTGTATCCAGTTTTATATCTGCATAATTGAATAAATCAGTCTGTACTTGAGTTGATAAATATAATCTGTCACCGATTAAAGTACAACTATTCATTTGATGCTTTATATCTTGCAAAAAATGAATATCATGAATACTTGCAGTAGAAATGTCAAAACTTTGAAAAATGCCTAATAC
>NZ_JAZQRK010000038.1:0-45937 GCF_045629545.1 Chryseobacterium sp.
AAAAAACAACGCGGGAGAAAAAAACTGCCCATCATTTGCTTTTTTTGCATTATTATTTAAATTATAAAAATAATATCTTTGCGTAATGTCTATGCCTTTATCTAAAAATGTTCTCTTATTAGGTGCCAACTCTGATGTTGCTAAACAATGTATTTTACAATATATCAAGAAAGGATATAAAGTATTTGCGGCTTCTAGAAATACGCAGTCTTTGGAACAATTTGTCTTAGAAAATAAACTTATTTCTGCCCAAATCACTGTTCTTGCTTTTGATGCAATAGATTTTTCTTCTCACCAATCTTTTTACGATTCACTTTCAGAAAAGCCTCATATTGTAGTGTATGCAGCAGGTTTTCTAGTAGATAACCCAAACGCGTTTAATGATTTTCAAGGTGCTTTTGAAATGATGAAAACCAATTATGCAGGTGCAGTTTCTATTATAAATATCATTGCTACAGATTTGACTAATAAAAATTTGGAGAGAATTGTCGGATTATCCTCATTATCGGGCGTTAGAGGCAGAAAATCTAATTTTATATACGGAAGTACAAAAGCTGCTTTCACTCAATATCTTGCTGGACTTCGACAAGAACTTAATTCTAGAAACATCACTGTAAATGTTTTGGTAAGTGGATATATCAATACAAAAATAAATAAAGGTCTAGACCTCAACCAAAATCTAATCATGGAGCCGAGTTATGTTGCTAAACATATTGTAAATGCTGGTTCTGGCTTCACAATAGTTCCGAATTGGAAATGGAAGATCATCTATTGGATTCTAAAACTTTCACCCGAATTTTTGGTAGCGAAGTTGCCTTAATTTTTATGTAGATCAAATATTTCTTTATTCGTAGAAATTACATCAAAGCCAATATCTAGCGTTACGAAATCTTTATTTTCTTTTTGAATTTTAAAGTATTGCCCATCTGTTGAGATCGATCTGTCCATAGAATCTAATTTTTCATAATCGAAATTTTCTGGTAAAATAAGCTGAGCAGTGGTTCTGTATTTTGATGTGAACTCTTTATCCGATTGTTTTGCCTTAAAAAGTAAAGACTGTATATAAAACGAATCGGATGTGTTCATAGAAATATTAGGCTGAAATCCATAATGAATGATGGGTAAATTGTACTCATATTTGTTCAATTTAGCGCTTTGCCAAGCATATATAAGGTTATTAAGTATGCCTTTTAGTTCTTTCGGTTGTGCATATCCATAATCATCAATACTTTTTATAATTTTATTATTAGAAATGAAACTTACACTAAGTCTAGGCAAATCAGTTACATTTTTTTGGCTATAATTATTTTCTAGCTCAAGAAAGCGAATCTCATTGAGTTTTTTCACCATTTCAGTAAAGATAATTTTATTAGCTTTACCTTGGTACAATCCTTCTAGTTTCGTATTTGAAATGCCATAATAATACACATTTCCTTCAGAATCTAAAGATATTGAACTTATAGGACAAGTACCGAAGCAAGGTGCTAACGAAAGTGTAATTTGATCTATCGGTACATCAGAAGGTTTCACTACCGATTTTCTTTTATATTGAAAATTGAGTTTTGAGTCTCGATCGTATAGTGTCAAATAATCTTTGCTAACCTTTACAATTTTTTGTGCAAAATATTTTTTTCCTTTTATGCTTTTTACAAATAAGCTATCATCTGTTATATAGTATTTCCCTTTCTGTCCTAGATATATTGAGTAATGTTCATTATTTGGAAGTGGTTGATTTTGATAAAATCCATTATTCTCTTCATAAAGAGAATCTTTCATTATTTTAAAATCTGATCTCAAATACGTTGTAGTAATTCCATATTCATCTTCTTTTGATTCAAGTTGAATAAACTCCCATTCTCCTAGTAGCATATTGGTATCAATAGTATTTTTATGACAAGATTGCAAGATGAGAATGTATAGAAACATATAGAGATAGGATCTTTGCATAGAAAGTACTTTTATATCCTTTAATGTAGAAGTATTTTTTCGTCTTTTGAAAATGATTTAATTTATTTTCATTTTAAATAACACTTAATTATGATTTTTGTCATATTTTGTGATGGATTTCGAGAGATAAGTTTGTAATTTTAATTTCAACAACATAAAATATTGAGAATGAAAGATCAGAAAAAGCAAAATGCTAAAGATTTGCAAATGAAAGAGTATTTGGTGGACAACACCAATAAAGTGCTTACTACTAATGATGGTGTTCCCATCCATGACAATAATAATACCTTAAAGGCAGGCGAGCGTGGACCTTCATTACAGCAAGATCATATTTATTTTGATAAATTAAGTCATTTTGATCGCGAGAGAATTCCAGAAAGAGTAGTACATGCTAGAGGAAGTGCCGCACATGGTATTTTTGAGGCAACTGCGGATATGTCTGAATATACTTGTGCCGATTTTTTAAAGAAAGGTACTGTTACACCTCTATTTACAAGATTTTCAACAGTAGCAGGCTTTAAAGGTTCTACCGATTTGGCACGAGATGTAAGAGGATTTTCTGTTAAATTTTATACGCAAGAAGGCAATTATGACCTTGTAGGAAATAATATTCCTGTATTTTTCATCCAAGATGCGATGAATTTTCCAGATTTGGTACATGCTGTGAAACCAGAACCCAATAACGAAATCCCACAAGCGGGTTCTGCTCATGATACCTTTTGGGATTTTATTTCTCTCATGCCAGAATCTGCACATATGATTATGTGGGCAATGTCTGATAGAGCTATTCCAAGAACCTTACGCACCATGGAGGGTTTTGGAGTGCATACATTTAAATTCGTAAATAAAGAAGGGAAAGGAACTTTTGTAAAATTCCATTGGAAACCCAAATTAGGCGTGCATTCTGTTGCTTGGAATGAGGCTCAGAAAATATCAGGATTCAATTCAGATTTTCATCGTCAAGATTTGTGGGAAAATATAGAAAAAGGCAATTATCCACAATGGGATTTGGGAGTACAACTCATACCTGAGGAAGATGAATTAAAATATTCATTTGATATTTTGGATGTGACTAAACTGATTCCTGAAGAGTTAGTACCTGTAAAAATTATTGGTACAATGACGCTGAATAGAAATCCTGAAAATTTCTTCGCTGAAACCGAGCAAGCAGCTTTCGATCCTGGACGTCTTGTTCCTGGTATCGATTTATCTAACGATCCTCTGCTTCAAGGACGTGTATTTTCTTATATGGATACCCAAAACTATCGTCTGGGAGCCAATTTTCACGAAATTCCGATTAACAAACCAGTAAATGGGAAACATAATAATCAAAAAGATGGTCCTGCAAAAATAGAGATTCCGAAAGGAGCTGTAAGTTATTTCCCGAATAGCAAGGCGCAAGGATGTCCTTATCATGCGATGTTAAAAGGAGAGCAAGGATTCGAGTCTCACCAGGAAAAAGTAGATGGTCCAAAAGTAAGAGCAAGATCAGATTCTTTTGCGGATCATTTTACACAAGCAAAATTATTCTTCAATTCACAATCTCCCGAGGAGCAAGATCACATCGTAAATGCTTATTCTTTCGAATTGTCTAAAGTAAACGATGTTAATATTAGAACTCGAGAATTGGCTATTTTAAACCAAATAGATCAAAACTTAGCAAAAAAAGTAGGGGATAATCTGGGACTCACTCCACCTGCTGAATTAGATGAATTAACGCTTAAATTTGCGAAACAAAATCATCCTAATTATCCTATACAACCCAAAAAACCAGAAGTTGAAAAATCTGCAGCTCTTAGCATGAAAGTAAAACCAGGCGAAGGTAGCATAGAAACTAGAAAAGTAGCTTTTATGGTAGCCAATGGTGTCTCTTCTGCTTCAATCGATCATCTGAAGAATGCTATCGAAAGCCAAGGAGCAGAAGCAGTTCTTATTGCTCCTCATGTAGGGACTATAAAATCCAAAGAAGGAAAAGATCTGAAGATAGAACATTCCTTACTTACTGAAGCCTCTGTTTGTTATGATGCCTTTTATACACCAGAAGGAGATTCTGTAGACGCATTGATTGGTGAAGCCGACTATCTGCATTTCATCAACGAAGGTTTTCGTCATTGTAAGCCCATCGCTTTTGCAAAAGGTGCAGAGAAAATTATGGAGAAAACCTATATCGAAAAAGATAAAGGTGTTATCCTAGAATCCAATGATAAGCTAGATAAAGATTTTATTGAGGTTCTAAAAGGACATCGTGTTTGGGAAAGAGAAAAATCTCGTAAAGTACCATCATAAATTATTACTAAGGCTCTTCGGAGCCTTTTTTTGTGCTAAACATTTCAATATTAAATTAAGTAGCATGCCTTTTGTTAATCTTAATGCATGAATAGACAAAATTTCATTAAAACTACAGCTTTAGGTATTGGCGCATTCTTTTTTTTAGGGAATTCTATTTTAAAAGGCAAAACCAAAGATGATGTTCTGTTTGAAGATAATCATAAGCCCATCATTATTATTGGATCTGGATATGGGGGTGCCGTTGCAGCGCTTAGATTATGTGAAGCGGGGAAGAAAGTGTGTATGCTAGAGATGGGGCTCAATTGGGAAAAAGCGGGAATACCTTTTTCCAAAATGAAATCTCCAGGAAAGAGTGCGGCGTGGCTAAATAAAAATACAATAGCTCCTTTCTTTAATATATTTCCTCTAAAACCCTTTACAGGAGCTTTGGATAGGTTAGATTTCGAGAATATAAAAATATGGGTTGGTAGAGGAGTTGGGGGAGGCTCACTCGTTAACGGTGGAATGGCAGTATTACCCAAGAAAAAATACTTCGAGGAGATTTTTCCAAATTTGGATGCCGATATCTTCTATAATACTTACTTTCCTCTAGCACAGAAAGAATTAAAAGTGAATGTCGCAGACGAACAATTTTTAGATTCTTGTGAGTATTATAAGTTTAATAGGGTAGGTGAAGAGGAAGCTCATAAAGCTGGTTTTAAAACTGTGAGAGTTCCCAATGTTTATGATTTTAAATATATGGAGAAAGAATATGCAGGAGAAGTTCCGAAATCGGCGTTAGATGGTGAAGTTATATATGGTAATAATCATGGGAAAAATAGTTTAGATAAAACCTATCTCAAAAAGGCATTGGAAACTGGAAATTTAGAAATTTTAGATTTACATTCGGTGCTTTCTATTACAAATGAAGAAAATGGATATACCTTAAAAGTAAATCAGATAAATACTTCTGGTGAGATTGTTGCCGAGAAGAAAATGTCTTGCGAAAAATTGATCCTTGCTGCTGGTACCATGGGAACGTTAGAATTATTACTAAAAGCAAAAGCAGAAAAAACATTAGTGATCCATGATGAGGTGGGAAAAAATTGGGGGAATAACGGGAATTTCATGACAGGTAGAAACTGGGTGAACCCATTGGATGGAGGCCTAGGACTTCGTCATTCCACCATACCTGTTGGTGCAATTGATAATTGGGACGACCCTAAGCATAGCTTTTTTGCAGAATTGGCGCCACTTCCTATGGGGATGAATGTTGCTACAGCTTTATATTTAATGATCAGTAAAGTAGATATTCTGGGTACGGTAGGTTTTGATATCTCTAAAAATAAATTGACACTAAATTGGCCGAGAGAGAATACAAGGAAGATGGAAGATAACGCCCACTATTTTCTTAGAAAAATGAATAAAGCGAATGGCGGAACTAGAAGTCATCTCCTTTTTCATAATGGTTTTGGCTACGATGTTTGTTATCATCCTCTTGGTGGTGCAGTTTTGGGAAAAGCAACCCATAGTTTTGGTCAGTTAAAAGGGCAAGAAAATATGTATATTTTGGATGGTTCTCTAATACCTGGAAGTATTGGCGTCAATCCTTTTCTTACCATCACTGCCTTGGTAGAATATTGTATGGACAATCTAATAAAGGAGAAGCTTATCTAATTTATCTTTTGCTAAGTTTATATTTAAGCTTCGATTTAGACTTTATTATATCTACAACGGCGTCGTAATGAAGAGTTTCTTCCCTGTTAAGTAAGTAATCAAATGGTGAATTCATATTGATACGAATAATAATAGAATTCTTTTGAAGGTGATAGGTAATCAGATTCCAATTATATTTAAGGTCATAATCGGATGTTTTTAGTCTTAAGTATTCTTCTGCAAACTCGATAATGGTTTGGTTTTCATGCTGCATTTGCGCATCCTCAATCAATTTTTTAAGTTGAACATTGAGATGTATTCTTTGATAAATATAGAATGATAAGAGAATCAGTACATAGAGAATAATATAACTTTTGATGAAATTAAAATAATCTAAAATAGTATAAAATCTTCCTCTAAAGTCTTCTAGCATGTAGATACAGCCAATCAGAAGTAATAAATATTGAATATACTCTGGAAGTCTCTTGATCCACAATCTTTTTAAATATTTAATTTGTTGACTACGAATTATTTGTTCATTAAAATCTATCTTTACTTGAAAGGGTAATTTTTTCATCGATTTTAGTATTTAAGAATTTTAAATCTTTGGGCAAAATGCAAATTTGTATCATCAGTAGGAGTTATTTTAATCTATTTTTTCTCAGAATCTGCTACTAGTTCCAAATGTAAAATTATGTATTTTGTAGATATTCTTTATCTTTCGGCATACTTACATATGGACATCAATGATATTAATATTAAAGGCAACATTCCCTTATTGTACACGAAATTTTAATTGGCTGAAATCCTTTATTCATGCTAAGTTTGCGCTACTTGTATGTTGTTCTTATAAAGAATTCAAATAAAACTGGATTCTTCTTACTCAACGAGAAGCCTCTCGTTTTTATCAGTGAGCACAAAAAAACACAAACTCAATGTTAGTTTGTGTTTTTACATTGTATGATAATAGAATTACGCTTTCAAGTTCAAAGCCAATTCCAATTCGTCTAGTTGTTCTTGTGCTACTGGAGAAGGTGCGTCTATCATGACGTCACGTCCAGAATTATTTTTTGGGAATGCGATGTAATCTCTGATTACTTCGTTTCCGTCTAAGATGGCAACTAATCTATCAAACCCGAATGCCAATCCTCCGTGTGGAGGTGCTCCGTATTTGAAGGCATTCATTAGGAATCCGAATTGTGCTTCTGCTTCTTCTTTGGAAAATCCTAAAAGATCAAACATCTTAGATTGAAGTTCTCTATCAAAAATACGGATAGATCCGCCTCCAATTTCGTTACCATTCAGAACCAAATCGTAAGCATTCGCTCTTGCTTTTCCAGGATCTGTAGTCAGGAGATCGAAGTCTTCTACTTTTGGACACGTGAATGGGTGGTGCATGGCGTGGTATCTACCAGATTCTTCATCCCATTCTAGAAGAGGGAAATCTACAACCCAAAGTGGTGCAAACACATTTCCTTTTCTTAATCCTAGACGGTTACCCAATTCCATTCTTAAAGCAGAAAGTTGTCCTCTTACTTTGTCTGCGTTCCCGCTCATCACCAACATTAGATCACCAGCTTTTGCGCTGAATTTTTCAACGATTGCTTTCAATGCTGCTTCATCATAGAATTTGTTTGCAGAAGAAGTCACGGTACCATCATTTTGTAATTTTACCCAAACTAGTCCTGTAGCGCCAATTTGTGGACGTTTTACCCATTCTACCAATTCATCTATTTGCTTTCTTGTGTATTCTGCACAACCTTCTACGTTGATCCCAACTACCAATTCAGCTTCATCAAATATTTTGAAGTCTTTTCCTTTTGTTACTTCATTCAGTTCTACAAATTCCATCCCAAAACGGATATCTGGTTTGTCGTTTCCATATTTTTGCATTGCATCAGCAAAAGTCATTCTTGGAAACTCGCCGAATTCTTGTCCTGTAATATCTTTAATTAAAGTTTTCGTCATTCCTTCGAACACATTCATAATGTCTTCTTGCTCTACGAAAGCCATTTCACAATCTATTTGTGTAAATTCTGGTTGTCTATCTGCTCTTAGATCCTCATCACGGAAACATTTTACAATTTGGAAATATCTGTCCATTCCACCTACCATCAATAATTGCTTGAAAGTTTGTGGAGATTGAGGAAGTGCATAGAACTGTCCAGGATTCATTCTACTTGGAACTACGAAATCACGTGCTCCTTCTGGTGTAGATTTTATTAAAACAGGCGTTTCTACCTCGATAAAGTTTTGATCAGAAAGGTAATTTCTCACTTTTTGCGCCATTTTATGACGGAAAATCAATTTGTCTTTTACCGGATTTCTTCTAATATCTAGGTATCTGTATTTCATTCTCAGTTCTTCACCACCATCAGTTTCGTCTTCTATGGTGAATGGAGGAATCTGAGATTCGTTAAGAACCGTAAGACTTTCAACTAAAATTTCTATTTCTCCTGTTGGAATGTTTGGGTTCTTAGAAACTCTTTCAATTACTTTTCCTTTTACTTGAATAACGAATTCTCGACCTAATTTCTTAGCGTTTTCCATTAATTCTGCAGAAGAACGATCCTGATCGAACACCAATTGGGTAATGCCGTAACGATCTCGAAGATCTATCCAAATCATAAATCCTTTATCACGAATGGTTTGTACCCATCCAGAAAGTGTTACTTCTTCATTTAGATTTTTTAGCGTCAATTCGCCATTAGTGTGTGTACGGAACATTATAATTATTAGATGTTAGATGTTATATATAAGATTTTAGATGGTTTATTCTAAAATTTTCATTGGCAAAGATAAGGATTTTAGTAGAAAAAATATTTTGCATCGATACCGAAAACCAAAACCGTATTATTGATTGATCTATTCTAATGCTTTTTTTATTTATTCATCTTTTATTTTAAGATGGTGAGTATTCCAATACATCGCCAGGTTGGCAATCTAATGCTTTACAAATCGCTTCAAGTGTCGAAAGCTTTATAGCCTTTGCTTTTCCTGTTTTCAGGATGGAAAGATTTGCCTGGGTAATGCCAATTTTCTCGGCCAATTCTTGCGATTGCATTTTGCGCCTAGCAAGCATTACATCTACATTTATTATAATCGGCATGGTTTATATCGTTAAGTCGTTTTCGGATTGTAATTCTAAGCCTTTTTTGAAAAACTCAACAATGAAAAAGATAATCATTCCAAAAAATGCAAAAAATAGATATGTGATAAAAGTAACTCCAGAATTGTCTTTATTAAAGAAGAATTCAATAAGTCCAAAGATGCCTAATGCCAAATTTAGGGCGCAAAATCTTCTCAGCCATTGTATAGCCTTCAGATTGAAGATGCTATCTTTCGCCATTTCTTTGAAGCATCGGTAAGATAGGTAGAAAAATAGAGTCATAAAGGTAAACCCTAATAGGTTGTGTATTATTTGAGAAAAATTGGGATATAAACCTGTTACGCATTGTACGGTAGAAAAAGGATAATTGATCCTAAATTTCATTTTTACTTGAATGGGAATTGTCCATTGGTTTTGCGACCAACCAACATCGTTTCCTAATATAAATGTAGTAGGAAATAAGTTGCTACCTGTTTTGTATTTGTACCATAAAATAGCTTGTCCAAAGATTTCATAAATCAAATGAAACATAAATATTGCTGCAAATACAAACATGATTATTGCAATGTATTTGGATATCGAATTTGAGCCAATAATTTTTATAATTAAATATTATATCGTTAAGTCGTTTTCTTTTTGTACCGAAACACCTTGTTTGTAAACGAAGAAAATAATAACAAGGATAATGAGTTGATAAAATAAGCTAGTATCTGTAGCACGTAGTGAAATAGATTTTGTATCGAATTGTAAATAATGTTCTAGCACCGCAGTAAAAAATTCTAGAAAGATGATAGATAAAGCTAATACAATAGTTCTTTTTATTTTGTTTAAAAAAGATTCGTCGAAATTATTTCTAAATTGATTACTACTTGCCATTAACAGCAATAAAAAGGCAAACCCAATTTTCATTAATATGATTACAAAATGCATAGAAATAATGGCAATATCTTTTGATTCTAAAATAGATGCAGAATTGATGAATTCGAATATCTTACTATTAATTATTACCGTTCTGAAAATTATAAAAACTAGATTTGCCAATAGAGCAGTGCTAATAATGTAGAGGACAAATTTGTTGGAAAAAAGATTTGGTTTCATTTTATGATTTATTTTATTATTGCAAATCTATAAATAATTATCGTAAAACAATAAAAATATTCTAAAAAACAAAAAAAACTTCCAATTGGAAGTTTTAGATTTTTATTAGGGTGTGATGTATTATTTCACAATTTCTGCTAAAGCAGGTTTTTGATATTTGATGGCAAAATCTTTAGCAGTTTCTCCTAATGCATTTTTTAGTCTTTTATCAGCACCTTTCTGCATCAGTATATTTGCCATATATGCTTTGTCATATCGCGCTGCTATCATGAGTGGTGATTGATCAGTGCAAATTCTGTTGATATCGGTAGTTTTAGTAAGCATATAATCGAAAATATTTTTTTTCTCAAATTTCACACTTAAACCTAGCAAATCAAAAGAATTGGTTTTTATCATTAAGCACTTATTAAGGTCTGATGCAGGAAAAGCTTTTTTGAAGTCTTCTACATTATCCGACTGAAATATTCTCATCTGATTTGAACTAATTTGCTGTGCAGATAAGCTATTTGCCACAAAAGATAATACAATTATAAGAGCTGAAGAGATAATTTTTTTCATAAATACTATTTTTATCAAAGTTAAACAAATCTAAATAAATTTTTATAAAATAGAATATTCTTTTACCAATTTGAAAGGATATTGATTTGTATAGTATCAATACTTAATATTTTGGAAAGGTTAGGGAAATGAAATAATTTTTACTGTTATAACATTTAATAAAAAAAATTAAAGGTCGAAAATTTCTTTCCGACCTTATGATATATACTATTAATAATTATTTTCCTCCAAAAATACTTCCTAACAAACCTCCTAAACCACCATTTTGTTGGTTTTGTTGACCTTGTTGCTGTTGTCCCCCTCCCAAGAAGCTACCTAAGATATCATTCAAAGGGTTGCCAGAAGATTGAGAATTTCCTCCTCCCAAAACGCTACCTAATATATCGTTTAGAGGATTAGATTGTTGCTGCTGTGCTTGGTTGGAAGCATTACCAAGAATTCCTCCTAATAAGTCTCCAATTCCACCTGCTCCCACATTACTTTGTTGCTTTTCCTTACCAATGTAACCCATAATTACAGGAGCCAACATGGCTAATATTGGACCTATCTTGTCCATAGAAATACCTGTATTTTGAGATAATTGGTTTTCAACATTGGCTTTATCATTCCCAAAAATATGAGATAAGATAGAGTTTCCTTCTCCTTGCCTAGCCTCCAATTGAGAGGCATCATTAAGGATACTACCATCATGATCTTTATCCAATGCGTTATTTAGAGCTTCAGCTTCTTTACTATCTTGAGATTTATTTTTCAAATAAGAAATTACCAAGGGAGCAGATACTGCCAAAAGAGCAATGATTTGGTTCTTGCTAATACCAAATTTGTTTTCAGCTTGTGTTGCAACTTCATTTCCTGTGTTGCCGGTAAGTAAATCAATTAGATTCATTATTGTGTTCGTATTTAATTGTTAGTAAACCAAAGTTATCAAAAAATATTCCACTAAATAATTAAATTAAATAAAACTTTGATAATAAATTATGATCTCCTCAGTTCTAGAATTTTAATTTTTAAAAATAGGAACATTAGAGCAAGCTTCTCCGAACATTAATGATTTTACAATAGGTTTTAGTTTCTCCACCAACTCTATATACGCGTTTTCTGGAATTTCCTTATCCGAACAACCTTTTACCAAAACTCTTTTGTCTACCAGATCTTCAAAGCTGAAGTTATCTATCGCAGTATGCATTAGAACTACTTCCAAATCCTCTTTTTTACCAAAAACAATTTTTTTTGCAACATCTGTAAGCTGTGCTGTAATGAGGAAGTATGCCCATAAAGGGACAATGGCATCTGCAGAATTGTAAACGTAGACGTATGCATCTTCATAGAGAGTAGTGTCGATTGCTGCTACTTTTTCGCGAAAATCTTTTTCTTTTAAAATCATTTCTTGAAACAGAAAATCTTTCAAATCTATCCCCATCCTTCTGCCTTTTGGTACTAGATCCGTAAGATCAAAATTTATCAATCCACTAGATGCTACTTTATTTTTTATATCAAATTCTTCTAACATTTTTTTATCATTATCTTTACACAAATTTAAGTCAAATTATTGATTTGAGATTTATAGATCTTCGTAATCTGTATTCTAAAATCTAAAATCTACAATAAAAGTTGAAATATTATATTATTGCAGGAGAAGCTTCTGGTGATCTACACGGAAGCAACCTAATGAAATCTTTGAAGAAACAAGATTCCCAAGCAGAATTTAGATTTTGGGGTGGAGATTTGATGGCTGCCCAAGGTGGAACATTAGTGAAGCATTATCGTGATCTAGCGTTCATGGGTTTTCTAGAAGTTGCCAAAAACTTATGCACTATTCTTAATAACATGAAGGTGTGCAAAAATGACATTAAAACCAATAATCCCGATGTTTTGATTTTGGTAGATTATCCAGGATTCAACCTTAGGATTGCAAAATTTGCAAAAGAATTGGGCATCAAAGTGGTATATTATATTTCGCCTCAACTTTGGGCTTGGAAAGAGGGTAGAGTAGAAATCATCAGAAAATATGTAGATGAAATGATGGTGATTCTCCCTTTCGAGGAAGATTTTTACAAAAAACGTCATGTGAAATCTCATTTTGTAGGACATCCTTTGTTAGATGCAATTTCGGATCTAGAGACTATCAATGGGGAAGACTTTAGAAAAGAAAATGGTCTAAATTCTAAAGAAATTATCGCATTATTGCCTGGTTCTAGAGAGCAAGAGGTAGACAAAATGCTACAACTCATGCTTTCGGTAAGACCGTATTTCGAAAATTATCAATTTGTAATTGCCGGTGCGCCAAGTTTAGAAAAATCGTTTTACCAAAAATATGTAGACGAAAACGTTCATTTTGTATCCAATAAAACTTACGATTTATTACGATGCTCCAAAGCAGCTTTGGTAACTTCGGGTACTGCAACTTTGGAAACAGCCTTGCTAAATATTCCTGAAGTTGTATGCTATCGTGGAAGCAAAATTTCCTATGCCATTGCCAAAAGATTGGTAAAACATATCAAGTATATTTCTCTTGTGAATTTAATTATGGATAAAGAAGTGGTGAAAGAATTGATTCAAAATGAGCTCAATACTCAAAATTTGGTTACAGAACTTCAGCAGATTTTAGAAGGAGATAAAAGGCGAATAATGCTCGATGAGTATGAAATTTTAAGGTCTAAATTAGGAGGAAAAGGCGCAAGTGATCATGCTGCGTGTATCATTTTGAAGACTATAAATTAAATTTTTAAATTGTTCATTTTTAATTATTTGTATTTAATTATTTAGTAATTTGGTTGTGCAAATGATAAATTTTGAACAAGCAACCAATTTTGATACTAACCCTCTGCTTTATAGTGGGCATTTTTCTTCAAGATGTATTTTCTTTGAGTAGAAATTGGGTTTTCCTTGTTTTGCTCTTCGGCTTATGTTTAGGCTTTTTTACCTTTTTTCAAACTTATTTATTTTCAAAATTACGTTCTGTTTTTTTAGGAATTTTGTTTTTGTCTCTTGGAGTTTCTTTACATTATTTCAACTCTTTAAAATCTAGTGATTTAGGATTTAAATCAAATGAAATAGTAAATTTTAAAGTCTCAAAAAAGCTCAATTCTAACATAAAACACAAGAAATATGAGGTTTTAGCTCAAGTCAGGAATCAAACATTTAAAACGATTTTATATTTGACGAGAGAAAAAGGTGAACTGGATTTCGAACATTATTACCAAACCAAAGCATACATCAATAAAGTTGAGTCGCCGAAATATGATTTTCAATTTGATTATGCGAAATATCTCCAAAGACGAAACATTGGTTATCAAGTTTTTGCCAAGGGAGAATTATTTTCATCTCCGCGAATTGATCTTTCTATAGCCGAAAAAGTTAGACAGGAAAGGCTTGATGTCTTACTTAAAATCAATCAATCAGCTTTATCTCCAAAAAGTCAGGAATTTTTAAAAGGAATTATTTTGGCTGATCGTACAGAAATCGATTCGGAAACTTTACAAGATTTTAATCGTTCTGGTTTGGTGCATTTTTTGGCAATATCTGGGACGCATATTGTTGTGATTTTTGGGATGTTGTACTTTCTACTGATGAAGGTTTTACCAACTCGTTTTAGGAAATATGTTATTATTTCTTGTCTCGTCTTTATTTGGATTTTTGCAACATTCATTGGGTTTGGTAATTCGGTTGTAAGATCTTGTTTGATGCTTACTATTTATTTTATCTTTGTTCTATTGCAAAGAAAAACAGATTTGTTGCATGCGCTATCGCTGTCTGCCCTTCTTATTTTGGTTTGGGATTCTCAACAACTTTTTGATGTTGGTTTTCAACTAAGTTTTGTGGCGGTTTTGGGTATTTTTTGGTTGAATGAACCTATATTGAAATATTTGCCTAAACAAAATTCCAATTTTAAAAAACTTTTATACAATACGTTTTCCATATCAATTGCAGCACAATTGTCTACGTTACCACTCGTTCTCTATTATTTTCATCAATTTTCTTTGGTTTCCATTATTGCCAATTTTTTTGTAGTTCCCTTTTCTGAGGTAATTATTATTTTCTCATTCTTAATGACCGGACTGTTTTCCTTAGGATTAGAATTTTCTTTTTTGGTGATGGTATATGATTTTTTAATTAAAATATTGTTAAAATGCATCCATTTCTTTGCAAATTTTGAGGCGATATTCTTTCAAAATATAGCTTTCAATCTCACAGAAGTGCTTGCTTTATTTGGTGTCATCTATTTATTAAGAATTGTTATCATTCGTTTTAACATTAGAAGATTGGCAATTTGGGGTTCGGCAGTGGTATCATTTTATATTTTAAGAGTTAGCTTTAATATTTACGAAAATGGCAAAGAGGAAGTTATGATTTATTATCAAAAAAAACACACCATTTTTTCAATAAAACAAAAAGATAGAGTTTATTTTTGGATTGATAAGGGTGTTGATAAGCAAAGTTTTACACAATTTGTGTTGAATCCCTATATTTCGTCGAGAAGAGTAAAAGGGGTGGTTTTTTTTGATTTACCAGTAACACATAGCCATTTTGTATTCCAATCAAAAACCTATAATCTGCAGAGAAAATAAATTGGACTACAGATTTTCATTATTCATGTTGTTTAATGATGTTATTTAGAAAGGTTACAAACTGAAATTTTGTGAGATTTCTCAGTTTCAACTTTAGTTAACATTTTTTAACTTTGTGCTTATTCAAATAACTAAAAGAATTATGGCAGGATTTTCGTCTACTATCGGTAGAAAATATGCAATGGCACTTTCGGCAATGTTTTTGCTGATATTCCTATTGATGCATTTGTCCACGAACATGTTATCTGTTATCAGTCCGTCAGCATTTAATGCAGCTTCAACATTTATGGGGTACAACCCATTAATTCAATTCGCAATGCAGCCGATATTAGGTTTTGCAGTGATTTTCCATTTTATAATGGGATTTATTTTAGAATTGAAGAATCACAGAGCTCGTCCTGTTAAATATGATGTGAATGGTGCAGCAGCAAATTCATCGTGGGTTTCTAGAAATATGATTATTTCAGGATTAGTAATTCTAGCATTCTTAGGATTACACATGTACGATTTTTGGGTACATGAGATTACTTACAAGTATATTGAAGGAATAGCACCTGATGATACACGCTTTTGGGGAGAACTTCATGAAAAATTTGCTAACCCCATTAGAGTCGCAATTTATGTTATTGCTTTTGTATTATTAGGATTACACTTAGCTCATGGCTTTCAGTCTTCTTTCCAATCTATTGGAGCTAGACACCCTAAGTATACACCAATCATTATGGCTATCGGAAAATGGTATGCTATCCTTATTCCACTTGGGTTTATTTTCATCGCAGTTTATCATTTTGTAACTCAATAATATATCAAAAATAATATGAGTAAGTTAGATTCAAGAATTCCAGCAGGTCCTTTAAAAGACAAATGGAAAGATCATAAAGATCACATGAACCTTGTAGCACCTAACAACCGTGATAAAATTGATATTATTGTGGTAGGTACAGGTTTAGCTGGTGGTTCTGCAGCAGCTACTTTAGCTGAACAAGGTTACAACGTAAAAGCATTTTGTTATCAAGATTCTCCTAGAAGAGCGCACTCTATTGCCGCGCAGGGAGGGATCAACGCAGCAAAAAATTATCAAGGAGATGGAGATTCTACATATCGTCTTTTCTATGATACTATAAAAGGAGGAGATTACCGTGCAAGAGAAGCTAACGTATATCGTTTGGCTGAAGTATCTGCAAATATTATCGACCAATGTGTTGCACAAGGTGTACCATTCGGTAGAGAATATGGTGGTCAACTAGACAACCGTTCATTCGGAGGGGTTCAGGTAAAAAGAACATTCTTCGCAAAAGGACAAACTGGACAGCAGTTATTATTAGGAGCATATTCTGCAATGAGCCGTCAGATCGGTAAAGGGAGAATAAAAATGTACAACCGTCATGAGATGCTAGACTTAGTAATTGTTGATGGTAAAGCGAGAGGTATTATCGCTAGAAACTTGGTTACAGGCGAAATAGAAAGACACTCGGCTCACGCTGTAGTGATTGCTTCTGGAGGTTACGGTAACGTATATTTCCTTTCTACTAACGCTATGGGATCTAACGTATCTGCAGCTTGGAAGATTCACAAAAGAGGAGCTTACTTTGCAAACCCTTGTTATGTACAGATCCACCCAACATGTATTCCGGTACACGGAACACAACAGTCAAAATTGACGTTGATGTCAGAATCTCTTAGAAACTCAGGAAGAATTTGGGTACCTAAAAAGATTGAAGATTCAATTGCAATTCGAGAAGGAAAGAAAAAAGCAAAAGATATTGCTGAAGAAGATAGAGATTATTATTTAGAGAGAAGATATCCTGCATTCGGTAACCTGGTGCCAAGAGACGTTGCGTCTAGAGCTGGTAAAGAGAGGTGTGATGCTGGTTTCGGAATTGAAAATAATGAGACTAAAGAAGGTGTATATTTGGATTTCTCTACAGAGATCATGAAGAAAGGTAGAGAAGCAGCTATAGAAAAACACATTCACAACCCATCAGAGCAACAAATCTATGATTTGGGTAAAGCTTGGATCGAAGAAAAATACGGTAACCTTTTCGTAATGTATGAGAAAATAACCGCAGAGAATCCTTACGAAACTCCAATGAAGATTTATCCTGCAGTACACTATACAATGGGTGGAGTATGGGTAGATTACAACTTGCAATCTACTATCCCAGGATGTTTCGTTATTGGTGAAGCTAACTTCTCTGATCACGGTGCAAATAGATTGGGTGCATCTGCATTGATGCAAGGGCTTGCTGATGGATATTTCGTATTACCTTATACAATCGCCGATTATCTGTCTGCAGACATTAGAACAGGAGCAATCCCTACTAATTCTCCAGCATTTGATCAGGTAGAAAAAGAAATTACAGACAAAATTCAATTCTTCACAAGCAATAAAGGAACGCATTCTGTAGATTATTTCCACAAACAATTGGGTCACATCATGTGGAACAAAGTAGGGATGGGAAGAACACCTGAAGGACTAAGAGAAGCTATCCAAGAGATCGAAAATGTAAAAAAAGATTTCTGGGCTAACGTGAAAGTGCCTGGTGATGCTAACGGAATGAATACCGAATTGGAGAAAGCTTTCAGAGTTGCCGATTTCATAGAATTAGGTCAGTTGATGGCTATAGATGCTTTACATAGAAACGAATCTTGTGGAGGACACTTCAGAGAAGATCATGCTACTCCAGAAGGAGAAGCAGAAAGAGATGATGTGAATTACAAATATGTTGCTGCTTGGGAATACCAAGGTAATGACATTAAGCAAGAAGTTCTACATAAAGAAGATCTTGTATATGATAACATCGAAGTTAAAGCAAGAAGTTACAAATAATCTCCAACTAATAAAGATAAAATTATGAATGCAAAAAAAGGCTTACATCTTACGCTGAAAATTTGGAGACAGAAAAATACCAAAACCAAAGGTCAGTTTGAGACCTATAAAATATCAGATGTATCTACAGAATCTTCATTCTTGGAGATGTTGGATATTCTAAACGAGAATTTAATTAACGAAGATAAAGAACCTATCGCCTTTGATCACGATTGCCGTGAGGGTATCTGCGGGATGTGTTCTCTATACATCAATGGGCGTGCACATGGTCCTGATACAGGTATTACGACTTGTCAGCTTCACATGCGTCACTTCAAAGATGGTGAAACTATCGTTATAGAACCTTGGAGAAGTGCTGCTTTCCCAGTTATCAAAGATTTGATGGTGGATAGAAGTGCTTTCGATAGAATTATGGCTGCAGGTGGTTTCATCTCTGTTAATACTTCAGGTAATACGCTAGATGCCAACGCAATCCCAGTTCCTAAAGAAGATGCAGATAAAGCAATGGATGCTGCAGCTTGTATTGGTTGTGGAGCTTGTGTAGCAACTTGTAAAAATGGTTCTGCAATGCTATTTGTAGGAGCTAAAGTTTCTCAGTATGCCTTATTACCTCAAGGTAGAGTAGAAGCAAAAAGACGAGTACTGAATATGGTCCAAGCAATGGATGAAGAAGGATTCGGTAACTGTTCTAACACAGGAGCTTGTGAAATCGAATGTCCAAAAGGTATTTCTCTAGAAAACATCGCAAGAATGAATAGAGAGTATTTTGTAGCTGTGGCTGATAGAGGATAGCATCACTCTAAAAATTTAATATAAAAGCGTCTTCCTTGATGGAGGCGCTTTTTTTGTTAAAACTTTCATAAAATAGAATATTAAATTATGGTAAGTATACCGAATACCTTATTTTTGTTCAATTATTAAAATATAAAATGAAAAAATATCTTTTATTGTTTATCGTTGCAATATTTGCAATGTCATGTTCAAAGAAAGTGGAAGTAAAAGGAAAAGTTGCTGGTAGTTCTCCTCTAGAGCGTATAGAATTTGTAGAAGCATCGGGAGTTGCTACTTTACCTTTAGCCAATTTTGGTTTAGATAAAGATGGAAACTTTACGGGAAGTTTCGAAGCTCCAAAAAACGGAATGTATGTTATTAACTATGCAGGAAAACAAAATTTGATTTTTCTAAAAGGAGGTCAGTCTGTAAATATTTCTGGTAATGCAGCTACTTTCCCTAATGAGTATACTGTAACAGGTGATGCTAAAAATGATAATGATTTTTACCAAGCAGGTCAGAAATTCTTGATGACATATGGGCAAGGTCTAAAAATCCAAGAATTAGCAAAAGATGAAGCAACGTATCTGAAGGGAATGCAGAAAATTGAAGCAGACCTTAATAAAAATATCGAAGAAAATATCAAAAAATTCAATCCTGGTAAAGAGGTTATTGAGTGGAAAAGAATTGATGCAAAAACTGCAGTGTTAAACCTTTTGGCTAACTACGAATTGAATATGCAACAAATGTCTGGAAACCCAGCTTTCAAGGTAGGTAAAGCATTTTCAGATTATGAAAACAAATTGCAAGTAAATAAAGATGATATGGTGAAAAACTCTCCATTCTATAGACAATATTTACTTTCAAAATTAAGTAATGATTTCCAAAAGTTTGCTGAAGCAAAAACGAAAACAAATAAGGAGATCACAACTACAGAATTGTTTAATGAATTCTTGAAAGGTAAAAAGGATTACTCTCAAACGGCTAAAGATTATTTATTAGCGTTTGTAATGGCTCAGTCTGATATTCATCCTACAACGCCTGCAGCAACTACTGATAAAATTAAGAAAATTATCGAAGAGGATATTAAAGATGCAGGAATAAAGGCAGACGTTAAAAAGATGCTTTTTGCTATCAATGGTTTCAAAATTGGTGATGATGCACCTGAAGCTTCGTTAGTAAAAGCAGACGGATCATCTTATAAAATTACAGACAACAAAGGAAAACCTTACTTATTAGTTTTCTATGCATCATGGAATCCTTATATTGCTGAAGGTACTATGCCAGTTCTAAAAGAAGTTTCTAATTTTTATAAGTCTAAAATGAATTTTGTTTATGTAAACCTGGATGATACTAAAGACCAGTTCGTAAAATCTAGCAACGCTATGATGAAAGGAATTTCAGGTGTTAATGTATATGGCGAAAATGGACTAAACTCTGATATCGCAAAAAAATATGGAGTGTACGGATTCAAACTTCCAAGTTTTATTGTTGTAGACAAAGATGGTAAGATAGCAAGTAGATCTTTTAATAATCTAGGAGATCAAGATTTAATCGCTATTTTGGATAAAGTCACTGGTCTTTCTGCACCACAAGTAGCTGCTCCAGAGCAAATGCAACCTCAGGGAAATTTAGACCCTGCAACTCAACAAGCACCTCAAGCTACAGCACCAGTGCCAACAAAATAATAACGTTTATCACGTAATGAAAACCTTATCTTTTGATAAGGTTTTTTTTATTGTATTTTTGCAAAATCAAAATACTTTTTTATATCAGATTTTTGTGATATAAATAGGATAAGAAAATTAATTTTAAAATGAAAAAGAAGAAAGATATTATTCTTGAGAATATTACACTTACCGCTGCTGGTGCCAAAGGAATCGCTATAGGTAAAACCGAAGAAGGCAAAACAGTATTGGTTTCTGGGGCAATCCCAGGTGATGTTGTGAATGCAAGAGTAAGAAAATCCAAATCCAAATATTTTGAAGCAGAAACTGAAGAGATTATTGTAAAGTCGCCTTGGCGAGTAGATGCAAAATGTATTCATTTCGGGACTTGCGGAGGTTGCAAATGGCAAAGTATGAGCTATGACAAGCAACTAGAATTCAAACAAAATGAAGTGTACAACAACATCAAAAGAATTGGAGGTATAGAGGATTTCATTACCGTACCGATTTTGGGTGCAGAAGAGCAATACTATTACAGAAACAAAATGGAATTCTCTTTTTCTAATGCAAGATGGCTTACGAAATATGAAATAAGTTCTGAAGAAAACTACGGAAGTAGAGATGCTTTAGGTTTTCATATCCCAGGGATGTGGAGCAAAATTTTAGATCTTAAAGAATGTCATTTGCAAGAAGATCCGTCTAATGCACTTCGTATGGCGGTAAGAAAATTTGCTACAGATAATGGATTAGATTTTTTTGATGTAAGAGAGCAAAAAGGATTTCTTAGAACTTTGATGATGAGACAGAATTCAAAAGGAGAATGGATGGTCTTATTCCAATTGTACAGAGAAGAAAAAGAAAATAGAGAAAACTTATTTCAGTATTTACTAGAGAATTTCCCCCAGATCAAAACTTTAGTGTATTGTATCAACTCTAAACAAAATGATTCTATCTATGACCAAAATGTACAAATCTATTTTGGTGAAGGATTCTTGATGGAGGAGATGGATGGACTAAAATTCAAAATTGGACCAAAATCTTTCTTTCAAACCAATTATAAACAAGCATTAGAATTATACAGAAAAACACTGGAATTTGCTGATCTGAAAGGAGATGAAGTGGTTTATGACCTTTATACGGGGACAGGGACTATAGCACAATATGTAGCGAGAAATGCAAAACAAGTAATCGGAATAGAATCTGTACAAGAAGCAATAGATGCTGCTATAGAGCATGCTGAATTGAATGGTCTTACCAATACTCAATTCTATTGCGGAGATATGAAAGATATCTTCAATGACGAGTTTTTGGCAAACCATCCAAAGGCTGATGTTCTTATTACAGATCCACCAAGAGATGGGATGCACCAAAAAGTGGTAGAGCAAATTTTAAAGCTTTCTCCAGAGAAAATAGTGTATGTAAGTTGTAATTCTGCTACACAAGCTAGAGATTTAGCCTTAATGAAAGAACATTATACCTTAGTGAAAATTTTGCCAGTAGATATGTTCCCACAAACGCACCACGTAGAAAATATAGCTTTATTAATAAAGAAATAATTTTAAATTTAAATTAGAAACAAACTGTTTATGAAGAAGAACTGTAAAGCCCTTATAATACTCGCATCTTTGGTATTTTGCCAATCTCAATTTTCTGCTCAGGTGAAAGAAACTGAAACTGCTAAAGTAGATACCGCAAAAGTAAAAAAAGACGACAAAAAGAAAAATTTGCTAAAACCTTACAAAGAAATTGTAACGGATAAAGCAATTTCAGATCAAGGTGTTTTTACAGTTCATCAAGTAGACGACAAATATTACTTTGAAATTCCGGATTCAGTTTTGAAGAAGGAATTTCTTTTGGTCACTCGTCTTACAAAAGCAGCTGCCGGCATGCGTACAGGTACTACCGGATATGCAGGAGATCAAATAGGGCAACAAGTAATTGCCTTTGAAAAAGGTGGAAAAGATAAAATCTATGTAAGATCCATCTCTTTTGTAGATTATGCCAAAGATTCTACCTCTGCAATGTACAATTCTGTTTCAAGAAATAATGTACAATCTATCATCAAAACTTTTGATGTAAAAACATATGGCGCACAAAATAAATCTTCTGTAATAGATGTTACAGATTTGTTGAATGCTGATACAGAATTTACTTCATTCTCTACTTCGGCTAAAGACGGATATAGAGTCGGAGCTTTTCAGAAGGATTTGTCGTTTGTAAATTTTGTTAAATCTTTCCCTACTAATATAGAAATTAATACCACAAAAACTTTTGCTAAAACTGCTGGTAAAGTAACACCTATACCAGGAAGAGAAGCTCCCAAAGTAAGTGGTAATTACACCGTAGAAATAAATTCTTCGTTTGTACTTTTACCCGAAAACAAAATGCAAGCAAGATATTATGATCCACGAGTAGGATATTTCACTGTTGGATACACAGATTTTGATTTGGATCCACAAGGTGTAAAAAGAATTTCTTTGGTAAAAAGATGGCGTCTAGAACCCAAACCTCAAGATTTTGAAAAATATCACAATGGTGAGGTGGTAGAACCTGCAAAACCAATTGTTTTTTATATAGATCCTGCTACTCCCAAAAAATGGGTCCCGTACTTGATTCAAGGAGTAAACGATTGGCAAAAGGCATTCGAAAAAGCAGGTTTCAAAAATGCAATCATTGCAAAAATTCCAGATCCGAAAGTAGATAAAGATTGGAGTTTAGAAGATGCTAGATTTTCGGCTATAGTGTACAAACCTTCTGATGTGCCCAATGCTTCGGGGCCTTCTATTGCAGATCCTCGTACAGGAGAAATTTTAGAAAGCCATATCAATTGGTATCACAACGTAATGCAATTGGTAAGAAACTGGTACTTTGTGCAAGCTTCACCAAATGATCCCAGAGCAAGAAAAATAGAATTTGATGATGCCTTGATGGGCGAGCTGATTCGTTTTGTTTCTTCTCATGAAGTAGGACATACATTAGGATTAAGACATAACCATGGATCTAGTTCTACAGTGCCTGTAGAAAAACTAAGAGATAAAAAATGGTTGGAAGCTAATGGGCATACACCATCTATTATGGATTATGCAAGGTTCAACTATGTGGCGCAACCCGAAGATAATATTGGTGAATCTGGTATTATGCCAAGAATAGGCGATTATGACGAATGGGCAATTAATTGGGGATATAGAAGATTCAAAGAATTCAAAACTCCTGAAGCTGAGAAAGAATATCTGAACCAATGGGTCATCAAAAATCTTAAAAATGAAAGATTGTGGTTCGGTACAGAATCTAACCCTTTAGACCCACGTTCTCAGAGTGAACAAGTAGGAGATAATGCTATGATTGCAAGCAATTATGGAATTAAAAATCTTCAAAAAATTGTAAATAATCTGGAAGATTGGACGAAAAAACCCAACGAAGGTTATGCAAATTTGGAGATGATGTACGACCAAGTGACCACTCAATTCAAAAGATATATTGGTCATGTTTCTAAATACATTGGTGGACAAATGGAAACACCAAAAACCACTGAACAATCGGGCTCTGTATATGAATTGGTTGCGAAAAAAGATCAGAAAGAAGCAATGAAGTTTTTAGAAAATCAGGTGTTTGCTACGCCACAATGGTTGCTGAAAAAAGAAATCTTTGAAAAAACGGGTAAAATGCCTGTAAAAACAGTTGAAGAAATTCAGAATGGAGTTTTCGCAAGAATTTTAAGCCCAATGATCCTGCAAAATATGTATCAGGCTCAGGCTATTGAGAATAATACGTATACTGTTTCAGAAATGCTAGCAGATCTTAATACAAATATTATCAAAAATGGACAAGTAGACATCTACAAAAGAAACCTACAAAGAAACTATGTAGAAACTCTCATTAAACTAATGTCAGGTTACGCTTCAGATAAATCTGATGTTCCTGCGTTAATAAGAGGTAATTTAAATTTAATTAAAAAAGAATTAACTTTAAAAAACAATTCTTCAGATCTTGTGAACCAATATCATTATGAAGATTTAATTTTCCGAATTGAAAAAGCATTAGACCCAAAATAATGAAAAATTTAAAATTTTTATTCTCCTTTGTTCTGCTACTATTACTTATGATTTCTTGTGGAAGCGATGACGATATCTGCGAAAGTGGAGAAGGTACACCAAGACTAAAAATGATGTTTAAGAGCGGAGATAAAACCACCATTCTAGATTCTATTAGAGTGTCTGCTGACTTAGGAACTGGTATGGTAGATTTCGATTGGAATAAAAATGCGAGCTCAGTAGTAGTTCCGTTACGAGTAGATGATTCTCCATATACAGATCTATATATCAAAACCTCCAAGAAAGGAGATTCTGCAATGGTGAGAGTAAACTATACTACAAAATCTATCTATGTTTCTCCGGGTTGTGGAGTGAAAAAGAATTATGAAAATCTGAGTTTTCAATTGTTAAAATCCAACCCTGTTGTAAAAGTAGAATCTGCACAAAATTTTATTGAAAATGAAGAAAAAACTAGTTTATACCTTATTTTTTAGTGTACTAAGTCTTTTGGCTACGGCACAAGAAAAACAGATTACTGAGAAAGCAAAAGAGAAATATCAACCGAATTTTATGGTAGGTATTGATGTTCTTAATACTGGAGTTTCTTTTTTTTCTGATAGGCAAATGATTCAAGGTTTTGTTTCTTCAAAAATAAAAGGGAATACGCATGGGATTATAGAAGCAGGTTTTGATAAAAATATTTATCAAAATAATGGTTATGACGCGAAGGCAAACGGACCATTTGTAAAATTGGGTGCTTTTTATATGCTTGCTAAAGATAAAGAGAATGAATTCAACGGTTTTTATGCAGGTGGTAAAGTGGCAGGATCTTTTTACAAACAAGAATATTTGGCAATTCCTATACGAGGATATGGAGGTAGTGCGTCTTCTGTATCTATGCCCGCATCTTCACAGTCGTCATTTTGGCTAGAGGGAACTTTAGGAGGAAGAGTACAGCTCTTTGAGTCTAATTTTTTTATTGATGTAAATATACAACCTAGATATCTTATCGTAGCCTCAAAGCAAGATGAAGTTGTTCCAATGATCGTTCCTGGATTTGGGAAAAGTTCTTCAAAATTTAATATGGGCTTCGCCTGGAATATTGCTTATAAGTTTTAACGAATTTTTCATTAAAAACAATAAATTATTGATTATTATCCCTATTTTTGGATAATATATAATTAATTTAAAATGAAAAGAATAATTACTACTGTGTTTTGTAGTTTAATTGGAAGTTTTTCTTTAGCACAGTGGACTCCCGCTAGGGCTACAGATAAATCGGCTGTAAAGCCAACAACAATTAAAAGCTACTATAAACTGGATTTAGCAAAAATCCAATCTCAACTTAAAAATGCTCAAGAATCTGGGCCAAATTCTAGAGCAATAGAAATTTCATTACCAACTCTAAGTGGTAAGGTTGAAAGGTTTGCTATATACAGTTTCCCTGTAATGGTAAAAGAATTAGCAGACAAATATGAATTAGGTTCATATGCTGGAGTAGGAATTGATGATCCTACCAAGTATGTTAGATTTTCTGTAGCTCCAAACGATTTTCAGTCTACAATTATCAAAGGTGGTGAGTATGAGTTTATTAGTCCAGAAGGTCCAGACAAGACAATATATTCCGTACATCCAAAGACAAATCCTAATACAGATGGTAAAAGTTTTGTATGTAATACAAAAGAAGATCCAACTTCTGTAAGGCAACTTGAAACTCTTTATAAGAAGGGTGCATCTTTTTCTAACCAACCAACTAATTTTGCCAAAAGTACAGATAAGAAATACAGAACAATACGTTTAGCAATTTCTACTACTGGTGAATATACTGCTTTTTTCGGTGGTCAGGCACAAGCACTAGCACAAGTTAACGCAACCATAACTAGAGTAAATGCTGTTTTTGAAAAAGATTTTGCTCTCCATATAAATGTACAAAATTATCCTCAGCTTATATTTACAGATGCAACTACAGATCCTTATGCTACAGTTGTAAATGCAAATGAACCCCCATCTTCATGGAACCTTTCGTTACAACAAACTCTAACTAATGTTGTTACGTCTGCTAATTATGATATCGGACACTTATTTGGTGCCTCTGGTGGAGGTGGAAATGCTGGCTGCATCGGATGCGTTTGTATAGATCCTACCAGTATTACTCCTTTAGGTAAAGGTGCTGGAATTACCTCTCCTGCTACTGGGTCTATAAATGCTTCTGCAACAAGACCTCCTTCTGGTGATTCTTTCGATATAGATTATGTAGCTCATGAACTGGGGCATCAATTAGGTGCAAATCATACTTTCTCACACAATATGCAAGGTAGCCCTGTACAAATGGAACCAGGTTCTGGTTCTACAATTATGGGTTATGCGGGTATTACAGGAGCATCTACTGATGTCCAGGCAAATTCTGATCCATACTTCCTATTAGGAAGTGTAATCCAAGTAGAAAATAATCTTGCAAGTAAAACATGTGATATAGAAACTACAATTGCAAACAATCCACCTGTGATTGCACCAATGCAAAGTTACTCTATTCCTAAAGGTACAGCGTTTGTTTTAACTGCTTCTGCAACAGACCCAGAAAATGACCCACTTACCTATACTTGGGAAGAGTTTGATAACACTAGTGAAGTTATTAATAAAAACAATTTAGGTACTACAATGACAGGAGCGACTTTCAGATCTTTACCTCCAAGCACAAGTCCTACTCGTTATTTTCCTAAATTACAATCCGTTCTTAATGGGGTTTTAAATAATGGTAATAATTTGTGGGAGGCAGTTTCTCAGGTTGCTAGAGCTACTACATTTACAGTTCATGTAAGAGATAATAATCCTAATGTTGCTCAACAGCAATCTGAATATGATGGATTAAATATTAATGTAGGGAACGATGGTCCTTTCAAAGTAAATTCTCAATATGCAAACGTTGGTGTACCCACTCCAGTACTATGGGATGTAGCAAATACCAATGCAGCTCCTTATAACGTTGCGAATGTTAAGATTGATTATACAACAGATAATGGTAACACATGGACTGTTTTATCTGCATTAACTCCTAATGATGGATCAGAAAGTTTTACTTTTCCCACATCAATGAATGGACAAATTATTAAGCTCAGAATATCAGCAATTAATAATGTCTTTTATGCAATTGGTGCAATTAATGTAGCAGCTTTCTCAGCATGTGATGGTACTGCTCCTTTAGCAGTAACTGCAAGCTCAATTACTTCAAATGGTGCAACTATAACTTGGTCACCTATAGCTAACGCAACTTATAATATTCGTTACAGAATCGTAGGGCAAAGTACATGGTTACAAACTACTTCTAACAACCCAATCTTATATTTAACAGGTTTATCCGATTCTGCCACTTATGAAGTACAAGTAGCTTCAGTATGTTCGGGAACTACAGGAGCTTACTCAGCATCTACTAATTTTGTTACAGCTGCAATACCATATTGTTCAGTTGCGAGTGAAAGTGGACAATACAATTATATCTCTAATGTTACTCTAGCGAATGTAAATAATACCACAACTGGATCTACATATTCAAATTTTACTAATAACGCAACATTACAAGCTAATTTATTACCAAACAGTACAAATACCATTAGTGTTTCCCTTTTTGCAACTCTTGCTGGTGCTACTATGAACGGAATGGCTGCTTGGATAGATTTTAATAGAAATGGAATATTTGAGGCGAATGAAAGAGTACTAAACAGACCATCAGGGACAATTGCAGTAGGAACAAATACAACTACTACTAGTACATTTACTGTACCATCTACAGCAGTACTAAATACCCCTTTGAGAATGAGAGTCGTTACTGTATTAATGACTGCGGCAAGTGTAGGAGCTAGTATACCAGATGACTTTGCATGTGGAAGTTTCCCGAATGGTGAAGCAGAAGATTATAATGTAATAGTAGCATCTCCACTTAGTACGAATGATAACACTAAACCGCAAGATGGTATTCAAATTTATCCAAATCCTGCAATTGATGTGATTATTGTAACCAAAGTTTCAGATAAGGCAACGTTTAAAATTTACAATGCGGCTGGACAATTGGTAAATAGTGGAACTATAAATGATGGTAAAATAAATGTGACTTCATTAATAAAAGGAACTTATGTTATTTCGATCAGTGATAAGAATGTAGAAAATTTCAGTTCTAAGTTTATCAAGAAGTAATAAAATCTCCCAAACACTTATAAATCCTCAGGTTTTTCCTGAGGATTTTTTTTATTCTAAATAATTTGTACTGTTTTATTGTATTACCTTTAAAAAAATAACTAATTATATGCGATGATATTAAAAAATGATTAGATTTGTGATTAATAATTTAATATTTTGAGAACGTTATGAAGAAAATTTTTACTTCTTTTTTGTTCTTCTTTTTGTCTGCCGCTATATGCGCTCAGTGGAGCCAAGCGACATTTAAGGGAGAAAAAGCTAAAGGAGGTCCAGACGTTAAGGACTATTACTCCTTAGATATTTCTCAACTAAAGTCACAATTACTAAAAGCACAGGAAGCAGGTAAAGATGCCAAACCAGTGATTATTAATTTGCCGACTTTAGATGGAGGAATTGAAGAGTTTGCGGTATACAGCTTTCCTGTTGTTGTACCAGAGCTCGCCACTAAATATGATCTAGGATCATATGCAGGAACTTCCTTGAAAGATCCTAGTAAATATGTACGATTCAGTACGGCACCTAATGATTTTCAATCGATGATTATCAAAGGAAATCATTATGAATTTATAGAGCCTGCAAACAAAGACAAAACAATCTATGGTATACATGCCAAGTCTAAAAAGTCTGATGCGGGATTCTTTTGTTCAACTAATGAGAGTCTAAAAGCAAAACAAAGTATTAGCTATCTATCTCAAAATGGATTTTCATTTGCCCATCAAGTAGGAGATTTCTCCAAAAACTCTGATAAAAAATACAGAACCATGAGATTGGCGATGTCTGTAACAGGAGAATATACCCAATATCATGGAGGAACAGTAGCTGGAGCCCTTGCAGCAATCAATGCTACCATTACAAGAGTAAATGGTGTGTTTGAGAAAGATTTTGCATTGCATCTAAATTTACAAAATTTCCCTAATGTCATCTATACCAATGCAGCTACCGATCCTTATTCTGCGGCAGCAGCAGGTGCAGGTGGAGCTTGGAATGGAGAATTACAAAATACACTTACTGCCAATGTGGGAAATGCCAACTATGACATCGGACATCTATTCGGTGCTTCTGGTGGAGGAGGTAATGCAGGATGTATAGGCTGTGTATGCATTAATCCAACTACTGCAGTACCGGATGGTAAAGGGTCTGGATATACATCTCCAGGTGATGGTATTCCTCAAGGAGATAATTTCGATATCGACTATGTAGCTCACGAAATGGGGCATCAACTAGGAGCAAATCATACTTTTGCTCATAGTATTAATGGCCAAATGCCTGGTGCTCTTATAGAGCCAGGGTCTGGTTCTAGTATTATGGGTTACGCAGGAATTACTGGGGTTAATACTAATGTTCAACTTCACTCTGACGCTTATTTTAATAGGTACAATATTAATCAAGTACAGGTGAATCTTATTTCTAAAACTTGTGACATCGAAACGGCCGTGACAAATAATCCACCCGTGATTGCAGATTTACCTACATACAATATTCCAAAATCTACCGCTTTTGTTCTTACTGCATCAGTTACAGATCCAGAGAACGATCCTATGACTTATAATTGGGAACAACAAGATGCGGCAACAGTAATTATTAATAAAGCGAACTTAGGAACTACAACCTCAGGCGCTACTTTTAGATCTGTAGCACCCTCTACAAGTCCAACAAGGTATTTTCCTGCTTTAGCTACGGTATTATCTGGTACAGTTTCTAGTCCTAATACTTGGGAAGCTGTATCTTCTATTGCTAGGACAACAAAGTTTTCCATCACAGCCAGAGATAATAATGCAATACCTACGCAGCAACAAACACAAAGTGCTGACCAAACAATTATTGTAGGAAATGATGGGCCCTTCAGAGTTACTAGTACGAATGCATATAATAGTGGTACCACTAATGTTACTTGGGATGTAGTAAATACAACGGCTGTTCCATATAATGTGTCCAATGTTAAAATTGACTATACGAAAGATAACGGTCTAACGTGGATTGTGCTTGCGGCTTCTACTCCTAATGACGGAAGTGAAGCTTTAACATTTACAGGTGTAAATGCTGGAGATGTAGTAAAAATTAGAGTTAGCGCTATTAATAACGTATTTTATGCCATAGGAAGTGCTACTGTGACTACAGTAGTGTTGTGTACCACCATTCCTACTACCATTAATATGTCTGCTATTACGCAAACACAAGCTAATGCAAGTTGGTCTGCAGCTGCGGGTGCTACTTACAATATTCAGTATCGTCCTATAGGAAGTTCTGCCTGGATATCCGCTACATCAGCAACTAACAGTATATTACTAACTGGATTAACGCCAGGAACAATGTATGAAATACAAGTGGCTAATGTGTGTTCTGGAATTCCAACAGGATTTTCGGCATCTACACAATTTACTACTGCAACTTTGAGCTATTGTCCTATCACTTCGGCGAGTGCTAGCTCTTATATTAATAATGTAAGTGTTATTGCTACCAATTCATATACCATGAGTAATAACTCAGGTGCTACTCCGTATTCAGATTTTTCTACCAGTGCACCTGCTTTAATTACTTTAATAAGAGGTTCTGCCAATAATACGCTATCAGTAGGAAGATTCATAGCATCAAGTACATATGCCACTTCTGCTTGGATAGATTTTAATGGAAACGGTGTATTTGAAGCAACCGAAAGAGTAATGAATTTACCTTATTCTAGTACAACTCCTGTTACTGCAACCTTCAATGTACCTGCCGGGGCATATGCTGGAACTAGCACGGTAAAGATGAGAGTAGTAATGTCTTATCTAACTATTACTGATCCTTGTGCAAACGTCACTTCTTCAGGTGAAATTGAAGATTATGCAGTGAAATTTGATAACCTTCAGCCATGTACTGCTGTAGCTCCTTCTAATATTGGAGTTTCTAATCTTACGGCAGCTACTGCAAATGTTTCTTGGGTTTCAACCGCGGGTGCTACTTATATTTTAAGATATAGAGTGGGAACTACGGGCGCATGGACTACCATAAATCCTGCTACCAATCCACAAACTATAACAGGTCTTACAGAACAAACGGGATACGAAGTGCAAGTGGCAACCATTTGTGGTGGAGTAACAAGTGCATTTTCGCCTAGTACTATTTTCACTACTCCGTCACTTACCTATTGCCCAGCAGTAGCTACTTCTGCAGACGAATTTATTTCAAATGTAACCATTACAGGAACAGGTGTAGCACCTATGGTGAGCAACTCTACATTGGGCATAGCTCCTTTTTATTCAGATTATACCGCAGATCCTGCAAGGTTAGTTACACTTATTAGAGGATCTGTTAATAATACTATATCAGTAAAAAGAGAGTGGCCAGGTACTCAGTACAGTAATGTGACCAAAGCTTGGATAGATTTTAATAGAAATGGTACATTCGAAGATTCTGAAAGAATTTTACAATCTCCTTCAAATACTGTCGCAGTAGTGAACGCTACATTTAATGTTCCAGTAGCAGGTACTTATGCAGGTAATTTACTTCTAAGAATGAGAGTTATTACGAGCGAATCTTCCACCACGCCGGCATGCGGATCATTTAGTTACGGCGAAGTAGAAGATTATTCAGTGAAATTAATAGATTTACTTCCTTGTACTACAGCGCCACCATCTCTACAATCGGTTACCAATCTTACGGCTACTACAGCGTATGTATCTTGGTTACCTGCGGCGGGTGCTTCTTACAGAATTCGTTGGAGACAAGGTACTACAGGGGCGTGGTTGCCTACACCTTTAGGATATTTAGATTTACCAGCTGGACAAAGTTTCTATACAATTACAGGACTTACGGAGCAAACAAATTATCAAGTTCAAATCATGACGATTTGTAATGGTACTGCGGGAACATTTGGTACTTCAATTCCATTCACAACGCCACCATTGACGTATTGCCCAATGGTTGGTACGGGTACAAACGATTATATTTCTAATGTAAAAGTAACCCCAGTTAACTTCCCTGTAATGAGTAACACTTCATTGCAGACCAACTATATTAGTTATACAACGCCAGCTACCTTAATCAACTTGGAAGTAGGCTCAGCAGGAAACCAAATTATAGTTTCTAAAGCGTGGCAAAACTCAAGTTATAGTGATGCGGTATATGCTTATATAGATTATAATAGAGATGGTGTTTTTGCAGATTCCGAAAGAATAATGACTTCGGCTGCAAGTACTACTACACCAGTTATCGCTACATTCACTGTGTCTAATACAGTGTATACAGGGCCTTATACTACAACAATGAGAGTAGTTCTTAAACGTTCTAGTGCACCAGCGATGTGTGCAGATCCTGCGAATGGTGAAGTTGAAGATTATGCAGTAAGGCTAAAACCTTGTAGTAATGTAGCACCTAGTACACCTACATTTAATACAATTACTCATACATCTGCAACAGTAACATGGACTCCAGCTGCCAATAATAACTCTTATATTTTACAGTACAGACCGGTTACAAATCCTGTGTCTGCGTGGACTACTGTAAATGTATCTGCTATTGCTGGTAATCCACCTGTAGTGCTTGCAAGTCTTATACCTGCTACTTTATATGAAGTTCAAATAGCAGCTGTTTGTGGTGGAGGCCCTGGATCGTTTACACCAATTAGAACATTTATTACACGTTGCGACCCTACACCTCCAAATGTTGTGATAAGCAATGTTACTGCAACATCAGCAGTAGTTACATGGAACCCAACTGTAGTGAGTGCTACATATTCAGTGAGATACAGAGAAGTAGGAAGTGCAACTTGGACAACTATTAATAACTTAGTTCCTCCAGTGAATTCTTACACTATTACAGGTTTGTCTTCTTATAAAATATATGAAGTACAAGTATCTAACACATGTGTAGGTGAAACCACTAATAACCCATGGTCAAATCCACAAGTATTTACTACAGTTAGAGTTTGTGAGGTTCCACCACCTAACTTTACCATTACACAACTCACACCGACTACAGCTGAGGTTCATTGGGATCCGTTCCCAGGAGCAACTTATATCTTAAGATATAGAAAAGTAGGAATTCCGAGCTGGACAATGGTTCCAGTAAATAATCCAACGTATACAATTACAGGATTATTAGAATTAACAAAGTATGAAATGCAAGTAGTAAATGTATGTTCTGGTACTCCAGGTAATTATACAGATCCTTACTTCTTTACAACGCCAACTGTAGCTTATTGCCAAATGTCTTCTTCAAGTTCTACAACAGAATTTATTTCTAAGGTAACGGCAAAACCAGATGGTAAACCAGTAATGATTAATGAATCAGGTGCATCCAACTATACCGATTATACTGGCGTACCTGATAACTATATAGAAATGGTACAAGGAACTAGCAATAACCAAATTATTATTGATAAGAAACTTGGTTCTGGCGTTTCTGCTGGTGTAGCAGTTTGGATAGACTTCAACCGTAATGGTTATTTTGATCTAAACGAAAGAATTATGGCAGACGGACCAAATGGAAATCCTACAGCAAGTGCTACTTTTGCAGTACCAGCTGATGCATTTGTAAGTATGACAGACTACAAATATGTAGTGATGAGAGTAGCGATGCAAAAAGATGGTATCCCTGTAAATTGTCTAAGCTTCCAAAATGGTGAAGTAGAAGATTATACAGTGAGAATCTCTAAGCAACCTGCACCTAATTCTGTAAACCAGACTGATATATTGATATATCCGAATCCTGTAAGTACAATATTGTATGTGAAAAACATCAGTAAAAAAGCAACTTACAAAATATATGCTTCTTCTGGACAATTGGTTTCAAATGGTTATATTTTAAATAATAAAATAGACGTAAGTAAACTAATCAACGGAGTATATGTGATCGATATTGAAGATGTACAAGGTACAGTACAGAAAAAATTCATCAAAGAATAAAGTTTAAATAAGAAAGGCTTTCCAATTGGAAAGCCTTCTTAATAAAACAAAAAAACCTCATATTAATGTGAGGTTTTTTCGTTTTATTCTATTTCAAAAATTACTTTCTCAGTCTGATCTTTTAAGTCATCAAGATTGGTATTGTTATAGATGATGTAATCTGCCAATTTTATCTTATCTCGTTCCTGCATTTGGTTATTCATTACAGATTCTACCTCACGATAGGTTTTCCCATCTCTATCCATCACTCTTTTTAGACGGATATTGTCTTCAGCAGTTACTAGTAGAGACTTGTAACAATCAAGATGAAGATTCAATTCAAATAATAAAGCAGTTTCCTTGAAGACTAAATATTTGGTTTGCTGACTTACCCAATTATTAAAATCTAGTCTTACTGCAGGATGAATAATATTATTAAGCTTTTGCAAAAGTTCATCGTCATTAAAGACTTTTTTACCTACAAACTTTCTGTCATATAATCCTTGATGATCGTAAGCTTCATTGCCAAGTAAATCTTTAATTTTAATTTTTAAATTCTCATCCTCATTCACAATTGCTTTTGCTCGGTCATCCGAATAATATACAGGAAATCCGCAGTTTTCGATATATTGTGCAACGGTCGATTTACCAGATCCAATACCACCAGTTAATCCAATAATTTTGGAACTGGGTTCTGGCTCTAGATAATTTGATTCTATATTTTGTTCTTCCATACTATTAATACCCAAATACTTCATTGAAACTAAACGTTTCATCCAATCGAACTCCCTTCTCAGTCATTTTCAAACTAGCCAACTCATGATAAGCATCATGCTCGAAAAATAATAGGTATTCGTTATCCACACATTGTTTTAAAAATTTGCTTTTTTCCTCTAAAGTAAGCAATGGTCTTGTATCATATCCCATAACATATACAGGTGGAATGTGACCCACGGTTGGGATAAGATCTGCTGCAAATACAATTGTCTTTTCTTGGTATCTGATCACAGGAAGCATTTGCTTTTCTGTGTGCCCATCTACAAATATCACGTCCATTTTTAGATCAGGCGCAAATCCAAAATTTCCAGTTACAGGAAGTTGTAAGAAGTTTAGCTGTCCGTTTTCTTGGATCGGCATTATATTTTCTTTCAAGAAACTTGCTTTTTCTCTAGCATTTGGTTCGGTAGCCCATTGCCAATGATTTTCATTGCTCCAGATATTTGCATTTTTAAAGGCTGGTCTGTAACCCGATTTGTCATCATTCCATTCTATAGCTCCACCGCAGTGGTCGAAATGAAGATGCGTCAAAAAAACGTCTGTAATATCTTCTTTTACGAAACCATATTTTTTCAAATTTTTATCCAAATTATCATCACCCCAAAGAGAGTAATGACCAAAAAATTTGTCGTCTTGTTTATTACCTAGTCCACAATCTATAAGGATAAGTTTTTTTCCATCTTCCACAAGAAGAGACCGTGTGCCTAGTTCGATGAGGTTTTTTTCGTCTGCAGGATTCGTTTTTTCCCACAAACTCTTTGGGACGACCCCGAACATTGCGCCGCCGTCCAGCTTAAATTTTCCACATTGTATTGGATAAAGTTTCATATATATAATTTGATTAGTTAGTTCTTTTTTTATCTAAATTTTTATTCTAATTTGAAATATAATTAAATTTAAATACTCATTAAAATAGTTCTCCTGGTCTTTTTGGAGTAGCAATATTAAGATGCTGATAGGCTTTATCTGTAACCTCTCTTCCTCTAGGCGTTCTAATAATGAAACCTTCTTGTATCAAAAATGGTTCGTATACTTCTTCCAAGGTTTCAGGATTTTCACCTATGGATGTGGCGAGTGCAGAAATACCTACAGGTTTCCCTTTGAAGTTTTCTATCATCACTCGCATAATTTTATTATCCATATCATCCAACCCGAATTCATCTACATTCAAAGAATTAAGCGCATAGATGGTGATATTTATTTCAATTTCACCATTACCTTTTATTTCAGCAAAATCTCTCACTCTTCTTAGCAAAGCATTGGCTATTCTCGGAGTACCACGGCTTCTTCTTGCAATTTCTATCGCTGCATCTTCATAGATTACTACACCCAAAACTCTTGCACTTCTAATGATAATCATAGAAAGAAGTTCTATAGAATAATACTCGAGTCTACTTTGGATACCAAATCTTGCCAACATTGGCTTAGTAAGCATTCCGCTTCTGGTAGTAGCTCCTACAAGGGTAAAGGGATTAAGACCAATTTGTACACTTCTCGCATTTGGCCCAGATTCTAGCATAATATCTATCTTAAAATCTTCCATTGCAGAATACAAATATTCTTCAACAATTGGCGATAAACGGTGTATTTCATCAATAAAAAGCACATCGTTTTCTTCCAAATTAGTGAGTAATCCTGCCAAACTTCCTGGTTTATCTAATACAGGGCCAGAAGTTATTTTGCAATTTACTCCTAGTTCATTAGCGATAATATTAGATAAAGTGGTTTTTCCCAATCCTGGTGGACCGTGTAATAATACGTGGTCTAGTGCTCCACCTCTATTTTTAGCTGCCGCTACAAAAACTTCTAGATTTTCCAAAGTTTTTCTCTGTCCGGCAAAGTCTTTAAAGGTCTGCGGACGAATTTTTTCTTCCTGCATGAGTTCATCATCGGAGTAGTTTTCCTTATCAGGTTGTAAAAAATCTTGCATTAATTCATTTCATTTACCTCAAAGATAGGAAATTTAGGTCAAGTCTGAAATTGTATTTGTAAATTAGCAAGCATGAAATTAATAGGGCCATTTAAGCAAATTGTAACTCTTAATAATCTTCCATTGCGAGGAAAATTATCTGATGAACAACTTGAAATCATCTCTGATGGTGGAATTTTAATTGAAGAAAATAAAATTCTGAAAGTAGGTGATTTTGAAAATTTAAAATCAAATAACAATAACGCTGCATTAGAATTGATAGAAGATGAGCAAATTCTACTTCCTGCATTTGTAGATGCACATACCCACATTTGTTTTGGTGGAAATCGTGCCAATGATTTTGCGATGCGTAATGCTGGTAAAACCTATCTAGAAATTGCACAATCTGGTGGTGGCATCTGGAGCTCTGTTCAACATACAAGATCTGCATCTGAGGAAGAATTACTAAAAACACTTTTAGAAAGAATAAATACACTAATTTCATTAGGAATTACAACCATTGAAATAAAAAGTGGTTACGGATTGGACGTAGAGAACGAATTGAAAATGCTAAGGATTATTAAAAAAGCACAATCTCTAACTTCTGCTACCATAGTTCCCACTTGTCTTTCTGCACACCTGAAACCAAGAGATTTTGAAGGCAGTAATGAAGAATACCTTAATTTTATCATAGAACAAATTTTACCTAGAGTAAAAGAAGAAAATCTAGCAAACCGCGTAGATATATTTATAGAAAAGTCTGCATTTTTACCTGAAGAGAGCAAAGAATTTTTGCTTAAAACTAAAGAATTAGGTTTTGACATTACAGTTCACGCAGATCAATTTACGCCAGGTAGTTCTAGAATTGCCGTTGAAGTTGGCGCACAATCTGCAGACCATCTAGAAGCAACTATTGATGAGGATATAGACTTTATTGCAAAATCTGATACTGTAGCTATCGCTTTGCCTGGCGCAAGTTTAGGATTGGGAGAAAAATTTACACCTGCAAGAAAATTATTAGATGCAGGCGCAATTGTGGCCATTGCTAGCGATTGGAATCCAGGTTCTGCACCTATGGGAAATTTAGTTACTCAAGCTTCAATATTAGCAACTTACCAAAAGTTATCTACTGCAGAAGTTTTGGCGGGTCTTACTTATCGGGCTTCATATGCTTTAGGATTAAAGGATAGAGGTATTTTGGCCACAGGATATAAAGCAGATTTCGTAAGTTATAAAACGGATAATTTTCAAAATATACTATATAATCAGGGAAGTTTAAAACCTGAAAATGTTTATATTGATGGATATAAAATCTAATCAATTTAATTTTAATAACCTATGAATAGCATTTGGCAAGGAAGACACGATGGTGATGATGCTTTACATCACAGAGTATTTCAAAGAATTAATGTAGAATGTGATTATGAAGTAATCTCAACTAATGATTTCGTTTTGCATGGGTTTGCTGTAGATGAAGGCGTTGCTAGAAATAAAGGAAGAGTAGGCGCGCAGAAGGCTCCAGATATTATCCGTAGAAATATGGGTAATTTTCCCGTAATACGTCCTTATTTTTCTTTATTAGATTTCGGAAATACAGAATGTGTAGATGGTAATCTAGAAAAAACTCAACAAGGATTTGCTAGTAAAATTTCAACTGCCTTATTAAAAGGTGGAAAATCTATTGTTTTGGGTGGCGGTCATGAGGTTACATTTGCACATTATTCTGGAATTAAAAATGCTTTCCCTGATAAAAAAATAGGAATAATAAATATCGATGCTCATTTTGACAATAGAAAACCCGAACAGGGAGTAGGAGCAACTTCAGGAACAGGTTTTTGGCAAATTGCTCAGGAGGGAGAAATCAATTCTTTGCATATCGGGATTCAAAGAAATTCTAATACGCTTAAATTATTTGATACGGCGCATCAGTTTGGGATGAAATATATCTTGGCTGATGAAATTTTTTTCGAAAATTTACCTTCCATTTATCAACGTATTAATGATCTTTTAGTCAGTGTAGACGTGATGTATTGTACTATTTGTATGGATGTTTTCAATGCCTCTATTTCTCCTGGCGTTTCGGCATCAGCATATAATGGGATATTTACAGATGCTGCTTTTATGCACCTTTACAAAAATATATTGCGTAGCGACAAATTGGTTGCACTCGATGTTGCCGAAGTAAACCCTGAATTTGATGTGCAAGATAGAACTGCAAGGTTGGCAGCTACTTTGGTCAATGAATGGTTTATGATTTAATACAATTATTAATCTTATAGAAACAATCAACTTTTTTAATTACACTAAGGAATAAAATTTGATTCCTTACCTCTGCTTAATCCAAAAGCAGGAAAAAAATTCATGACTTGGATTTTTTTAAAATGATATTATAACATGGACTTATCAATAGAAAAAAAGCTTATAAAAGCTGACAAAGCCTTTAAAGAATGGAGAAATGTACCATTCGGAGACAAACAGAAACTCATTGCAAAAGCAGCAGAATTATTTAAAAATAAAGCTGAAATTTTTGGTGAAATCATAACGAAAGAAATGAACAAACCCATTACGCAAGCAATATCTGAAGTCGGAAAAAGCGCAATGATGATGAATTATTATGCAGAAGCTGATAATGTACTAAAAGCAGAAAAAATAGAATCTGAACATGCAATTTCTGAAATCCATTATGCACCAAAAGGAGTAATCTTGGGTGTTATGCCTTGGAATTTTCCCTTCTGGCAAGTACTCAGATTTGCTACGCCAGCAATTTTAGCGGGAAATACGGTAGTTTTGAAACATGCATCCATTTGTTTTGGAAGCGGTAATGCTATAGAACAAGTTTTCTTGGAAGCTGGTTTTCCCGAAGGTGTTTTCCAAAATTTGGAAGTTGGGCATAAGGAAGTGAAAGAAATCTTGGAGCACAAAACGGTAAAAGGTGTAAGTCTTACGGGAAGTGAGAAAGCAGGTGCTGAAGTGGCATCTATCGCTGGTAAGGCAATTAAGAAATCTTTGCTTGAATTGGGTGGTAGTGATGCTTTTATAGTTCTAGAGGATGCTAAATTGGATGATGCCGCGAAATTTGGTGCTTTAGCTAGATTACAGAATTGTGGTCAGACTTGTGTTGCGGCTAAAAGATTTATTATTCAAAAATCAGTTGAAAATGAATTCTTGCCCAAACTTATTGCTGAATATAAGAAATTTGTGATTGGTGACCCGATGGACAAAAACACAAAAATCAGTGGAATGGCTAGGCCAGATTTGGCAGACGACCTAGAAAACCAATATAAAAGAGCATTAGAAAATGGAGCAGAGGTAATTTTGCCCTTAGAAAGATTATCAGAAAATCAATTTAATCCTGGGTTGATGTACGTAAGGAAAGGAAACCCAATCTTACAAGAAGAATTATTCGGGCCATTAGGTATGGTCATGATTGCTGATACAGACGAGGAAATTGTTGAATTAGCCAACAATATCCCATTTGGACTTTCTAATTCTGTATGGACTAAGGATCTAGATCGTCAACAATATTACATTAATGAACTAGAATCGGGTACCGTAAATATCAACAGAATGACGAGTTCTGATCCCCGTTTTCCTTTTGGTGGTACAAAGTCGTCAGGTTATGGTACAGAGCTTTCTCTATTAGCCTTAAAAGAGTTTGTCACTGCGAAAACTGTTTTAGGAAAATAAACCAAAAAATAAACCCCAAAGAAATTCATCTTCGGGGTTTATTATTATATTTAAGGAGTAATTTACTAGATTGTAGTTAATCTCAAAGTATTGGTTTTTCCTCCTTCGAAAGATGGAGTAGCATTGATGTTGATAACGAAATCTCCCGTTTCTATATAACCATGATTATGCGTCAACATATTAACTTGGATGATGGTTTCATCAGTAGGTTTATTCATATCGTAGTAGTAAGCACGAACACCCCAAAGTAGGTTTAGCATCGTGATTACTCTCTTATTTCCACTGTATACAATAATGTGAGAATTTGGTCTATGTGCAGAAAGTTGGAATGCGGTATATCCTGAATGCGTCAGCGTAACGATAGCGGTTACATTGGTGCTCTTTGCAATCCTTACGGCTGCGAGACAAATTCTATTCGTGATAAATCTCTCATCGATACAATTGTAATCTTTTTCTATTGGCTCATTTTTATGCTGATAAAAATTGGTCTGTTCTATATTCTGAACAATCTTTGCCATATTTTCTACCACTTGTACAGGATATCTACCTACCGAGGTTTCACCAGATAGCATTACAGCGTCAGCACCGTCCAGTACAGAGTTGGCAACATCATTCACCTCAGCTCTTGTCGGCGTAAGGCTATTAATCATGGTTTCCATCATCTGAGTAGCAATAATTACTGGCTTAGAATAAAATCTTGCTCTTTCTACCAAGTTTTTTTGGATAGCAGGAACTTCTTCCATAGGAACCTCCACACCTAGATCACCACGAGCAACCATAAGTCCGTCACATTCTAATAATATTTCTTCAATATTTTTTACCCCTTCAGGCTTTTCAATTTTAGCAATAATTGGAGTCTTCATGTGCCCTTTAGGGTGATTTTTAATCAATTCCTTAAGGTCTTTAATATCTTGGGCGTGACGAACAAAAGAAAGTGCCATCCAATCTACTTCGATGTCCAACATAAAGTTGGCATCCTCAATATCTTTTTCTGTAAGCGCAGGAAGCGAAACATTGGTATTAGGTAAATTAACACCTTTTTTAGAGCTAAGAGGCCCTCCTTGTATTGTTTTTGCTTTTACAGTATCTATCTTGTTGGTTTCCGTAACCTCTAATACTAATTTACCATCATCAATAAGGATTCTTTCACCTACATTTACATCTTGAGGAAACTGCTGATACGTCATATATACTTTAGTAGCATCACCTTCCATTTTTTCATTGGTAAAGGTAAGAATGTCTCCTGGATTCAAATAAGAACCTTCTTTTACCACACCTACTCTCAGTTTAGGTCCTTGCAAATCTCCTAAAATACTAACTGAAAATCCGTATTCTTTATTGAGTGATCTGATGATTTCTATATTCGAGCGAACTAGATCATAGTCAGCGTGAGAAAAATTAATTCTAAAAACGTCAACACCAGCTTTCATTAAATCTAGCATTACCTCTCTTGAAGATGATGCAGGGCCTAGAGTTGCGATTATTTTTGTTTTCTTTAAATTTTTATTCATAGTATTGGATTATTTGATAAAGTTCTTCTTCAGAACTCAATTTGTATTCTTGTACAGGAAATACAAGATTTTCAGGCAGCAAAATTACGGAAAAATCAGCAAAATGTTCAGAACATAGTAGAATATATTCCACTTCGCTCTGATTATTTAATAAATATTTAATATTCTCTTCATATAGGAAGAGTTCTGTTGGTGTTTTTTTTTGCTTATTTTGCGAAGAACGGTTAGAAATGAAAGTGAATCGGGTCTTTGAGGATTTATGATATCCTTCAAATCTTGGAAAATAGTGATTGTAATAATTGCTATGTAAAATAAGATCATCAATCCTAGAAAATGAAAAATGATTATGATTATTTAGTTTAAAGAAAAACTCATGATCTGGTATATGCTTTGTTAATCTTACCAGAGCGATGGTAATATCATCAAATTCTATGTCATCAAAATCATAAAGTTTTTGGTTTTCCAAGAATATTTTCTTTTTTATTTAAAATATAAAATGCTCTTTGTGCTGCTTTTTCTTCTGCTTTTTTCTTTGAAGTTTCAGAGGCATTAGTTAATTTCTCGTTTCCAAGCCATACATTACACCTAAAAATAACACTTTTATTTATATGACACTCCTCCATAGTTTCATATTTTATATGAATTTTCTTTTTCTGGCTCCATTCTAGTAAAAGTCCTTTGTAGCTTACAATCTTATTTTCTAGCTTATTGATCTCTTCGGGAGTCAGTAGTCTTTCCAGAACTATCTTTTTGCACGTATCATACTGCAAATCTAGGTAAATTGCGCCAATAAGAGCTTCAAAAAGATTCCCCGAAATATTTTCTCCCAGAGCAACTCCAGAATTTGTATGTTGAAGAAGAGAAATGAGTTTTAAATCTTCGCCTAATTTATTAAGATTTTTTCTATTTACGATTTTAGATTTCATCTGTGTCATGTATCCTTCATTTGCCTTTGGATAGGTATGAAATAAGTGACAAGAGATAATTGTACCCAAAACTGAATCTCCCAAAAACTCTAGCCTTTCGTAATTGACATCGTGATTCTTAGAAGAACTTTTGATTGAGAAAGCTTCTTGGTAAAAGTCTATATTCCTCACAGAAATGCCCAAAATCTTATTGAGTTCTGTTGTGAGAAAATATTCTCTATCCGTTAGCTTTCTTTTTCTTTGTTTGATAAGGAATTTAGAAAAGTATTTCTGTAACTCCATCTAGTATAAATTAGATTTTCTTAAATAGAACGCAAGCGTTGTGACCACCAAAACCGAAAGTGTTACTCATGGCTACTCTTACTTCTTTTTTTACAGGCTCGTTAAATGTGAAATTCAATCTCGCATCTATTCTTTCATCATCTGTAAAATGATTTATCGTAGGCGGTACAATACCATGAATAATTGTCCCTAATGCTGCTATAGCTTCAATAACACCAGCTGCACCTAAAAGGTGACCTGTCATTGATTTTGTAGAATTAATCTGAATATCGCTAGCGTGCTCGCCGAATATTCTAGATATTGCGTTAGACTCTGCGATATCTCCTAATGGAGTAGAGGTACCATGCATATTGATGTGGTCTACTTCATCAGCAGATAAACCTGCGTCTTCCAAACAATTCTTCATCACAAGATAAGCACCAAGGCCTTCTGGATGTGGAGCGGTCATATGATATGCATCAGCACTCATACCACCACCTAGTAATTCTGCATAGATAGTTGCCCCACGCTTTTTTGCATGTTCGTATTCTTCAAGTATAATGCTTCCTGCGCCTTCACCCAACACAAAGCCATCTCTGTCTTTATCAAATGGTCTTGAAGCCGTAGTAGGATCCTCATTTCTTGTAGAAAGTGCCATCATTGCATTGAAACCTCCAACGCCACTGGCTGTTACGGCAGCTTCAGAGCCTCCGCATACAATAACGTCTGCTTTGCCCAGTTGGATTAGCATTTTAGAATCAATTAATGCATTTGCAGAAGAAGCACACGCAGATACAGTAGTATAATTGGGACCATGAAAGCCGTACTCAATAGAGATATGTCCTGGTGTAATATCCGCAATCATCTTTGGAATAAAAAATGGATTAAATCTTGGAATTTCAGTGTTTGCCCATCCTAAAACTTCCGTTTCAAATGTTTCTAATCCACCAATTCCAGATCCCCAAATAACCCCAACTCTGTTTTTATCTACATTGTCCTCCATTATTCTTGAGTGAGCCACTGCTTCTCTAGCAGCTACTAACCCAAGTTGGGTATTTCGGTCCATTTTTTTTGCTTCCTTTTTATCAAAATGTTGCAATGGATCGAAATCTTTTACCTCGCAGGCAAATTTTGTTTTAAAATTTGTGGCATTAAAAAGAGTAATAGGAGCGGCTCCGCTCTTACCTTTTAACAGGCTTTCCCAGTATTCATTCGCATTATTACCGACGGGTGTTATTGCGCCAAAACCAGTTACAACTACTCTTTTTAATTCCATAAATCTTTTAATTTCTTTGTTGAAGAATATTATTTATTTACTACTTCTTCAATATAAGCAATAGCGTGCCCTACAGTAGTAATTTTTTCAGCTTGATCATCAGGGATTTGAATATTAAATTCTTTTTCAAATTCCATGATAAGCTCAACTGTATCTAGTGAGTCAGCTCCTAAATCATTTGTGAAGCTAGCCTCAGGAGTTACCTCTGTTTCTTCAACGTCAAGCTTATCAGCGATGATAGCTTTTACTCTTGATGCAATGTCTGACATAGTAAATTCTTTTTTTATTGTTAGATTCTGCAAATATATAAAATTCTTTAGGATAATGCATTTTTTTATAGAATTTTGTGGTCAGATAATTTACAAAAAATACTTTAAAAATTTATTGTTTTCGTTATCAGTAGGTTAAGTTGTATTTGTTCGATAACTATTTTACGAATTAGTCGAAGTATTTTTTTTAATAATTTATTAATTCAATTATAATTATCTCATCTTTGTCACTTTATCTTTTATAGTTGAGGATTTTTTTTGTGCAAGTAAAAGCCTGTTGATATCTTACACAGCTCTGTAATTTAATCTAATTTTATTGTTTATATTCAATAATAGCATCACTTTATTGCAAAAAAAAAGACACTTCGCTAAAAGTGCCTAATTTCGTGAGTTGTGGAGTTGGAGGGATTCGAACCATCTCTTTAAATCTCTTTATTTATCGACATTTTTTTCAAATTGAAGCTCAGCTACTCACCGAATTACTCACTTTGGAAATGTAGGTTTTTGATTCGTTTTGCAAATCAAATATAATAACTTCTTTTGTATTTTAAGGAATAAATATTGAAGTTTTTTATGAGAGATTAGAAATGGGTTGTACTCAAAATTGTAAGGCTTTTTGCTTAGAACCTGAGTTCGATTGTAAATTTAGAATAAATAGCTTGTGATAAAAGGCAAAAATTAGTATCTTTAAGTTTCTGACATTTAATGATTTAACTAAGATTTGCCTTATGATTTGTTTTGATAAAATTACGGATATTTATTC
>NZ_JAZQRK010000039.1:0-25350 GCF_045629545.1 Chryseobacterium sp.
CATAATGATTGATTTTATAAATTAATATTTTGTGATTTGTATAACACAAATATAAAACAGACTCACAAATCAGAAAAATATAAACCCAACTATTTGAAAAAGTGTAGTAGTTTTACGACTAACAAACGTTCGTTTGAAAAATAATAAAATCATACAATCAAGAAAATAATCATTCTAAAATCAGAACAAAGGTGAGACAGTAATGTAAATAGTTATCAATTCTTAAAAACGTTTTAAAACAATTTAATATTTGAGAAATATCCCACTTATTTAGTATTAGCATTTCGAGCCAAATTACAAACAAATCAACAATTTAAGGGTAAAAAAACTCGATTATTGACAAAAGAACTCAATAAATTCACAAATAATTGTTAAAACTTTGATTTTTATGAGACAAAAAGCAATATTTTGGCTCATTTTTTGTTTATATAATCTTAAAATAATTAATTTTAACATTCGTATTTTAATACATTCAACTCAATGAATAATAAATTTATCCCTATCATATCAGTTTTCATGACTATTTCGTTAATTGTCTTTGTAACACTGCAATTTTATTGGCTAAAGGGATACTATGGAGCACTAGAACAAGAATTTTCCAATAAAGTCTATACGGTATTGGAGAACACTTCCAAAACAGTATCCGAAATTGAAGTAGATAAGTATATGAATGAGAATTACAAGAATTTTAGGAATACAATTGTTGCCAACAGCGCTCAACCTTCATTAACGACGATCCAACAAACTGAGGATTCTGGTGTCCAAAGGCAAATAATCTATACTAAAAACCTGATAGAACAGCAACAACTTCCATTGTCTAAAAAAGGGGATTCTCTAAGTCTCACTACTTTATATACAGATGAAGCTGCTTACCGAATAAAGAAAGATACAACCCAAAGAGAACAATTGACCTCAGAAATTAACCAAGATATTAGGTCTGGTGACTATTCTATAAAAGAATTTGTGAAAGTAAATGGAAACAACCTGCCCATTAATAAAAGAGTAGATCCAAAAACCTTGGATTCTGTAATCGCTAAGGAGCTGAAGATGAAAGGCATTACTGCAAAATTCGGATATGCAGTGACGGATAAGGATAATAAATTGACAGAAGTTGTAAATAAAGACTACAAATCTCAGCACGATAATAGTCCATATACTTACCCTTTGTTTACAGACACTAAGGATCGTACGCTCTACACTCTTGCCTTAGTATTTCCCAAAAAAGAATATTCTTTGGCGATGAATAATTGGCCGATGTTGCTGGGTACATTTTTATCTCTGCTGACCATTTTGGGAATTTACATCATATCAATCAATTATATGATGAGGCAGAAAAAAATTGCTGAAATAAAGACAGATTTCATCAATAACATGTCGCACGAATTCAAAACACCTCTTGCCACAATTTCTGTCGCTACAGATTCTTTAGCGAATGATAAAATTGCTACCAATCCAGAAAAAGTAAGATATTATGCTGGGCTTATAAAACAAGAAAATTTCCGCATGAAAAAACAAGTAGAGAATGTGCTCAACATGTCGAAACTGGAAAGAAATGAGGTGAAATTATTCTTAAAAGAAACCAACGTAAGAGAATTGATCAAAAGAACCACGGAATCTTTTGGCCTGATTGTGAAACAGCGAGATGGAACGTTGACGGAAGAATTCACTGCGAATAAATTTAATTTTAAGATAGACGAATTCCATATTTCAAATATGTTGGTCAATCTGTTGGATAACGCCAACAAATACTCGCCCGAAACTCCTGAAATAAAAGTAAAAACCAAAAATGAAGGAAATTGGTATGTAATTGAAATATCAGACAAAGGTATGGGTATGGAAACCGAAAATAAAATTAAGATTTTCGAGAAGTTTTTCAGAGAAGAAACTGGAAACATCCATAATGTGAAAGGACAAGGATTAGGACTTTCCTATGTCAAAAAAATAGTAGAACTACACAAAGGTCAAGTAATAGTAGATTCTAGAAAAAACCAAGGAAGCACATTTACCATCAAACTACCGATGGCTTAGAATATATATATTAAATAATTTAACAATAATAAGAATAAACATATGAGCAATAGAATATTATTAGTAGAAGACGACCAAAGTTTCGGAGCTGTACTAAAAGACTATTTATCTATAAACAACTTTGAAGTAACGCTTGCTGTAGACGGTGAGCAAGGGCTAAAAGAATTTACAGAAAACGAATTTGACATCTGTATTTTTGATGTGATGATGCCAAAGAAAGACGGATTTTCTCTCGCAGAAGACGTAAAAAAAATTGATAAAAATACACCTATAATTTTCCTTACTGCAAGAAATCTAAGAGAAGATATCTTGAAAGGATACCAATTGGGAGCGGATGATTATATCACAAAACCATTCGATACAGAATTATTATTGTACAAAATAAAAGCAATTTTGCAAAGAAGTTCTACGCTTGAAAATGAGGAGCAAGAGCAATTTAAAATTAGTAATATTTTCTTCGATTCTATGCTCAGACAGCTAAGAGTTGGAGATAATGAATATAAACTTTCTCCAAAAGAAAATGAACTTCTAAAACTTTTATGCTTACACAGAAACGACTTTATGCCAAGAGATCTTGCCTTAAGAAAAATCTGGAAAAAAGAAAACTATTTTACAGCGAGAAGTATGGACGTTTATATTGCTAAACTAAGAAAACTGCTAAGAGACGATGAAGGTTTAGAAATCATCAACGTACATGGTGAAGGTTTCAGACTTTTGGTAAAGAACTAATATTTTATCAGAATTAATATAAAAACAAATTAGCAAGACAATTCAAAATGTTTTGCTAATTTTGTATTATAGAACAGATTATTGATATGAAAAATATATTATTTGGTATTTTAGGGTTGAGTTTAGCTGTAATTTCTTGTAAGAAAGATGAAAAACCCACTTTATTGAAAGATGAAGCTGGAAATGCACATCCTGCGGCAATTGCCAATACTACTCCACAAGCCTCATTACTACAACAATCTGGCATTGCTACACAAAATACTGGTACTCCTATTGCAACAGCACCAGGTATGAATCCTCCACATGGAGAACCAGGACATCGTTGTGATATCCCTGTAGGGCAACCTCTAAATGCTCAAGCTAATACTCCTACATCAAACAATAACAGCATTACAGTTCCAAATCAGGCGCAAGCCATACAAATAGATCCAAATGCAATGAGCCCCGGAAAAGTTGTAATGAATTCTCAGGGTAAACCTGTAAAAACAGCATCAGGAATGAATCCACCACATGGAGAACCAGGCCATAGATGTGATATCCAAGTTGGGCAACCTCTGAGTAGTAAACCCGCATCACAACCTACAACACCTCAGCCACAAGCAGCCGTAGAATCTACAACAAAGATTTCTCAACAAATTGCTGCAACAGGTCCTAAACCGAAATTAAACCCTGCTCATGGTGAGCCATTTCATGATTGTGCAAAACAAGTAGGCGAAGCACTGTAAAATATTTTTGTAAATTTGATAAATGAAAAATTGGCAATTCATATTGATTATCTTTTGTTTAGGAATATTTTTAGTTCCTAAAGACAATTTTTATGCGCAAGCTTCACAAAAAAATTGTTGCAAAACAAAATCCATATCAAATGATTGTTGCACAGACAAACATGAAACTTCTAATCAAAACTCTAAAAAAGATTATTGTAATGATGATTGCTGTTCATTCTGTATGACCTGCCACAGTTTTATTGAAAATTTTTCTTCTAGAACTATAATGACAGAGTTATCAGCATTTCAAATCAACAAAAAATTGCATTATTCTTATGCTGACCCCTATTTCTCTAATGGATTGAAAGATATTTGGCAACCTCCAAAACTAGGTTAATAATCTTATCATCATACTTGTACTATGACAAGATGACTAATGAATCATTAATCTAAATTTCACATCATTATGAAATCATATACTTCCAAGATATTGCTTGGATTGTTCTTCCTATTTAGCCAATTGGTATGGGCTCAAACTTTTAAAAAATCTCAGTTTAAAGTAAAAGGAAACTGCGATATGTGTAAAGAAAGAATAGAATCTACCGCACTGCAAGCTGGCGCATCTGCTGCAAGATATTCTATAGATTTGCAAACACTTACATTAGAAACATTAGACACTATTTCACCAGACGCTATTTTGAAAAAAGTAGCTGATGTAGGGCACGATAATGAGAAATATCAAACATCTTCCGCTACATACGAAGCATTACCCGCTTGTTGCCATTACGACAGAGATACGCAACAATCTGAAGTTTCATCCACAATTATTACAAAAAAAGAAAACGAATTTTATGTAAAAGGAAATTGTGGATCTTGCAAAGCAAGAATAGAAAAAGCAGCTAAAGATGCAGGTGCAGATTCTGCAAATTGGGATGCAGAAAGACAATTGGTAATTTTGGATTTCGATGTAAATACTACGTCAGCGGATAAAATTCTAAGAAAAATAGCGGAAGTAGGACACGATAATGAGAAGTATTCCGCCACAGAGGCTGTTTACAAAAAGCTTCCAAGCTGTTGTTTGTATGATAGAGAAATCCCATTGGGAGAAAAAAATCCGAATATACATTTTGAGGAAAATAATTCTACTTTACCCAAAGGTAATGAACAGGGAGAAAAAAAAAGCAATTCAGATAACCATGAAAAAAGCATTGAAGAAGTAAAACTTTCATCGTCTAAATCAGCCACTTCGCTTAACAAAAAAGAGGCTGGATTGGTTTTTAATATTGGAAAAAAAGAGTTGCTAAAAGCAGCTTGTTGTAATTTGTCTGAAAGTTTCGAAACCAACGCTACTGTTGATGTTTCGTTCAATAATGCAGTTACCGGTACCAAACAACTAAAAATGTTGGGTTTGGACCAAAAATATACAAGCCTTACTAAAGAATTACTTCCTGAAATACGAGGGTTAGCATCAGCTTACGGACTCAATTTTATCCCAGGAAAATGGATAGAAAGCATACAACTTACCAAAGGTGGAAGCACCGTAACCAATGGTTATGAAAGCATCACGGGACAAATAAATACAGAACTCATTAAGCATTCTGAAGAGCCAGAAACTTCGCTTAATTTATTTTCAGATTTTAACGGAAGAGCGGAAGCTAATATTACCCACGTTGCTAATATTGATGATCATTGGACCCAAACCTTTTTGCTCCATGGAAATGGAACATTTGGAAATACGGATATGAACGATGATGAATTTCTGGATCGCCCAAAAGGAACTCAAATAAACGCTGCATATCTTCTTAATTTTAATGATTTGGAACATTCTGGTTTCGGTTCTCATTTCGGTATTAATTTTTTACGAGACGAAAGAACGGCAGGACAACTAAATTTTAATAAAAATTTAGCCCAAGATAAACAAGATATGTATGGAGTTGGAATTGATATTTCTAGGTTTCAAGTGTGGAATAAAACAGGATATGTGTTCAAAAACAAACCTTATCAAAGTTTGGGTTGGATGAACCAATTTGTGTATCATCAGCAAGATAGTTTTTTTGGACTTAGAAATTATGCGGGGAAACAAAAAACGTATTATTCAAATTTAATATTTGAAAGTATTATTGGAAATACCAACCACAAATATAAAGTAGGTGGAAGTTTTATGTATGATGGTTATGATGAAACTTATCTTACTACGAATTTTAAAAGAAACGAAATTGTTCCCGGAATCTTCGCTGAATATACACTTACAGGCTTAAAATATACTTTGGTAGCAGGCGCGAGAACCGATTTTCATAATTTGGTAGGTACGCAGTTTACCCCAAGAGTAAATTTTAAATATGATGTGACACCTCAAACTATCGTAAGACTTTCTGCAGGAAGAGGATTCAGAACGGCTTCTATTTTTGCCGAAAACCAACAATATTTTGCTTCAAATAGAATTATAGAAATCACTCCAAACAACGGTAATATATACGGATTAAAACCAGAAATTGCTTGGAATTATGGAGTAAGTTTGCAACAAGAATTTAAATTATTTGGACGAAAATCTTCCGTAGTTGCAGATTTTTTCAAAACAGATTTCCAAGATCAGGTTTTGGTTGATCTAGATCAATCTCCTCAGCAACTTAGTTTTTACAACCTAGATGGAAAATCTTTTGCCAATAGTTTTCAGGCTCAATGGGATTTTTCGCCTATCAAAAATTTTGAAGTAAGATTGGCTTACAAATATTATGATGTGCAAGCCGACTACAAAGATGGACGTAGAGAAGTGCCTTTCATGGCAAAACAAAGAGGATTCGTCAACTTTGCTTACGCTACCAATAAAACCGATAAAGGTAGATTTTGGAGTTTTGACACTACTTTGAATTGGGTAGGAAAACAAAGACTTCCGAACACATCAAGCAATCCTGTAGCATTTCAACAACCTCAATATTCAGATTCTTATGCTGTACTGAATGCACAAGTTTCCAGAAATTTTACTCCAAAAATAAGAGCCTATTTGGGTGGAGAAAACCTTACATCATATCATCAGAGGAATGCAATTGTAGATTTCAAAAATCCTTTCGGAAATTATTTTGATGGTGGAATGATTTATGCTCCTATCATGAAAGCCAACTTTTATGTTGGGGTAGATGTTAATTTTTAGCATCAATAATTTTTTAAGCTTAATCATTTAAATATAAAATATGAAACGTAACGCAACTGCCGTTTGGAACGGTACTGTAAAAGAAGGTAAAGGAAATCTTACTACACAAAGCACGACTCTAGACCATACACAATACTCTTTTGGGAGTAGATTTGAAGAAGGTGTGGGCACAAACCCCGAAGAATTATTGGCTGCAGCGCATGCAGGATGTTTCACGATGAAACTAAGTGCAGAGCTTACAGAAGCTGGTTTTATACCTGAAGAATTAACTACTAAATCTATCATTACACTAGATCCATCAGTAGGGAAAATTACAAAATCGGAATTGGTTCTTACCGCAAAAATTGCAGGAATATCGGAAGAAGATTTCCAAAAATATGCAAAGATTGCAGAAGAAAATTGCCCTGTGAGTGCAGCATTCAACTTCGAAATTACTTTATCTGCTACATTAGTTTAAAGTAAATCATAAAATCTGAGTTGCAATAGACTCGGATTTTTTGTTTAAAAAAAATATACCGATTGGTATTTTTCACTACCTTTGTTCCACTTTTTGAAAAAAATGTCTAAAGCTACAAAGACCAAACAATTTATTATTCTACAAACCGCAGCCTTATTTAATTCTAAAGGCTATAATGCGACTTCATTATCAGACATTTCTGAAGCTACGGGACTTTCTAAAGGCAGTATCTATGGTAATTTCGAGAATAAAGACGAACTTATTCTGGCAGTATACGAGCATAATTCAGGACTTTTAAGAAAAAATCTTTCCCGCTCTTTTGGATCAGAATTTCCTAGTTCATTAGAAAAACTCCATGCTTTCGTCGCATTTTACAGAAAAAACTGGCAGTTTGTTTTTTCCAATGGTGGTTGCCCTTTGATGAATGCAGCAACAGAATCCGATGATACTCTTCCTCAACTCAAAAACCAAGTGAAAACATCCTTCGAAGAATGGAATGATACGCTTGCTGCTATAATATTGAAAGGACAAGAGGACGGAGAATTTCAGAAAGAAATTCATCCTCAAGATTTTGCGGCGATACTCATTATGTTGATAGAAGGCGGAATTTTGCTTTCTAAAACTACAAGCGACGAGAAATATTTGAATTTGTCTTTGGACCGAATTTTAAAAATTATCAACAACGAAATTTATATTAATCCATCATAAAATAATACTATGGATAAACTTGCGATACTACAATCATACATCGGGAAAGAATTTTCCGAATCTCCTTCCCCATTCATGCGTTGGCTGAATCCTATAGTTATTTCTGCGGAAGAAGGGCAAATAGAGTTTCAATATACAGTAAGAGAAGAATGGCTAAACCCTATGGGAAATCTTCATGGTGGTGTATCGGCAGCAATAATGGATGATGTGATAGGTGTAACGATGTTTTCATTAAATGAGAAATCTTTCATCACCACCATCAATAATTCTATCGACTATTTCTCTACCGCAAAGGAGGGTGACCTCATTATTGCAGAAACAAAAGTGATTAAGAGGGGTAAACAATTTGTGAATGCACAATGTGAAATTTGGAATGCTGATAAATCTAGGTTAATCGCTAGAGGAACTTCCAATTTGTTTAAAATAAATAGCTAAGAATGAAAAGAGTTGTAATAACAGGATTGGGGGCCGTAACGCCATTGGGTAATTCTATTAATGAGTTCTGGGATGGATGCATCAACGGAAAAAGTGGCTCAGGAATAATTACTCACTTTGATGCGGAAAAATTCAAGGTACAATTTGCCTGCGAACTTAAGAATTTTGATCCTTCTCTTATCCTTTCTAAAAACGAAATTAAAAGAAGTGATCTTTTCACCCAATATGCACTTTGCTCTTCTACAGAAGCAATAGAGGACTCAGGATTAGATTTTGACAGTATGGATCCTTTTGACACGGGTGTTATTTGGGGAACAGGGCAAGGTGGAATGCTTACAGTAGAAAATGAAGTAATGGATTTCGCTAATGGCGATGGCAATCCTCGTTTCAATCCTTTTTTCATTCCTAAATTTATTGCCAATATGGCTTCGGGAATGATTTCTATTAAATTTGGACTACAAGGTATTAATTATACTACCGTTTCTGCATGTGCATCTGGCAATACCGCTATTATGGATGCGTACAACTATATCCGTTTGGGTAAGGCTAAAGTAATTATCTCTGGAGGATCTGAAGCTGCGATTACGCCAGCATCTGTAGGAGGATTTTCAGTCTTGAAAGCCATGTCTACCCTTAATGATAACTACACACAAGCCAGTAGACCTTATGACGAAAACCGCGATGGTTTTGTGATGGGAGAAGGTTCTGGCGCTTTAGTTTTAGAAGAATACGAACATGCAGTAGCACGTGGAGCAAAAATATATGCCGAATTGATAGGAGCAGCCATGACTGCAGATGCACATCATATGACGGCACCTCATCCCGAAGGAGCTGGCGCTACAAGAGCGATGCAAGATGCATTAAAAGAAGCGGGCATCAATACAGAAGATGTAGACTACATCAATCCCCATGCTACTTCTACACCATTGGGAGATTTCTTAGAACTTACTGCCATCAACAAACTTTTCAAAGGGAACGAAAAACTAGACATCAGTGCTACAAAATCGATGACAGGTCACTTATTGGGTGCAGCTGGAGCAGTAGAGGCTATTATCGCTGTAAAGGCTATACACGAAAGTGTTATTCCTCCCACTATTAATGTTACTAAAGTTGATGAAAAACTTCCTAGAGAAATCAATATTGTATTTGATGAGGCCAAAGAGAAAAACATCAATTATGCGTTAAGTAATGCTTTTGGATTTGGCGGGCACAATGCAACCTTAATTTTCAAGAAATTTGCATAAAATTCTACTTACTTAAGATTTAAACAAAAAAAAAGCAGTCATTAATATTGACTGCTTTTTCTTTATACTTTTAACCATTGTGATGAGGTAAGATACTTGCTATCTGGATAATAAATAAACAGGCAATTCCTTCCTTTGATGGTGTTAATAATAGGCTCAGCCAACGCTCTTGGTACAGCAGGACAACCCCAACTTCTCCCAATTCTTTTGTGCGTTGCTGCAAACTCTTCGCTCACATAGTCGGCTCCGTGCATTACCACTGCTCTTTGCAAGGCAGCATCATTATATCCTTTGTCCATCCCTAAGAGTTTTAGAGAATATCCATTATCTCCATTATAAGTAACATCTGTCACATAAAATCCTAGACTGCTTTGTAAAGAACTTTCTGTATTAGAAAAATTTTCGGCAAACTCATCGCCTGTGTTTTTTCCGTGTGCTACTAGAGAATTAAACAGAACTTTTTTATCTTTAAGATCAAAAACCCACATTCTTTTTTTGTTTGAGGAAAGAGAAAAATCACAAACCGTAAGAATATGCGCATCTTCACTCAGCTTTCCAGCTTTTTTCAAATTTTCAAATCCTAAAAGAGCCTTAGCAAAAATGCTGAAATTAAGAATTTGATCTGAGGCGAATGGAATAGAATTATAGAGCTTTTCTGTGGAGCTTACTTCATTTTCTAAACTAATAGATTTCTCCTTAATTACTGTTTCTACTCTACTTACTGTTTTATTTTCTTTGGATAAATTTTTGCTATCCGACGAAGTATAAAATGAGGTTGATACCAAATATATTACACCTAATAAGCTATAAAATCTTTTCATTAAACTTAAATTGAATTATTTTATGGTACAAAATTATAAAAACTTATGCATCAAATAGTTGTAAAATGACAAGTTTAACTCAATTTAAGAAAATTTAACGCGCTGATTTACTGAGCATAATCAATTATTTTTGTCCATCTGGCTCGAATTGAAGGCTAATAGAATTCATGCAATAGCGCATTCCTGTAGGCGCAGGACCATCATTGAAAACATGCCCCAAATGAGAATCACATCTTTTGCAAATAACTTCTATTCTTTCCATCCCATGGCTAGAATCTCGGACATAAGTCACACCATTTTTATCAGCTTCAAAGAAACTTGGCCATCCACAACTGCTGGCAAATTTGGATGTAGAACGGAATAGGTGATGACCACATACTGCACAATAATAGTCGCCTACTTCATCATACTCATTATATTTCCCTGTAAAGGCTCTTTCTGTAGCTGCTTCTCTTGCTACAGCGTATAGATCTGGAGAAAGTATTTTTTTCCATTCTTCATTGCTTACATTTAGTTTTACCGTATCTTCTTTAGAATAATACGGATTTTGTTTTGCTTCATTATTTTCCATAGGAGTTATTTTTACTGGTTTTTGAGTCTGAGAACACATCTGCAGAAAAGTAAGTAATAAAAAGGAAACCAAAAATTTCATAATACAAATTCTTATGATTGTGAAAGCAAATTTTAATCCGCAATAAAACTAAAATCAATCTTTATTTTCTGTTTCATCATCAAATTTACTAAATTTGAGAATATGAACGACGAACAAAAAAGAAAACAACTCAACAAATACAAGGCTTTTGCTACAGGACTTTTCGTTTTGATGGTGGTATTATTTATAGTGACTACCCTTCTGCAAAAAAACAATGATAGCCATTGGATTGGCTTTGTGCGAGCTTTTGCGGAAGCTGCAATGGTAGGCGCGCTTGCAGATTGGTTTGCGGTGACAGCTCTGTTTAAGCATCCTTTGGGTTTGCCCATTCCTCATACCAATTTGATAGAAAATAGCAAAGAAAAGTTGGGTGATAATCTTGGAAGTTTCGTGGTTTCCAATTTTCTTTCTCCACAAAATATTAGACCTTACATTCAAAAAATAAAAATCTCAAATTTCGTTGGCGAATGGCTCGATAAAGAGAAAAACCAAACTGCACTTATCGGTAATCTATCTGATATTGTGATGGATATTTTGAATAAGTTGGATGATACAGAAGTAAGTACTTTTATCAGTAAAAAAGTTACGGAGATGACGGAAGAAATTCGTCTCAACAAGATTTTGGGAAATGGTATTATTTACCTTTTGGATAAAAATGATCATCAAAAAATTGTAACCAATCTTTCTAAACAAATAAAAGATTATATCGTAGAAAACGACGAGATGATTCAGAATAAAGTAAAAGAAGGAAGCTACTCTTTTATACCATCTTTTATAGATAATAAAATTGCAGATAAAATTTCGAGTGGACTCGCAGATTTTTTCAAAGATGTGGAAGAGAATCCAACACATGAGATTAGAAACCTAATTACCAAAAAAATCTATGAGTTTTCTAATGACCTCAAAGAATTGCCACGATGGAATGACGAATTCAAAACCATCAAAAATGATTTTCTGAGCACAGATAAATTAGAAGGTTATTCTAAAGATATTTGGGTTTCTATAAAAAATACATTGTACAAAGAACTTCAAGAGCAAGATTCTTCTTTGAAAAAATATATATCTAAAAATCTAAATGAGTTTTCTAACAATTTGAAAACCGATGAAAACCTACAAAATAAAATAGATCATTGGGTGCGTGTTACAGCCTACAAATACATCTTGAAAAACACCCATCAAGCAGGTAAACTGATTAGTTCTACCGTAGGAAACTGGCAAGGCAAAGAATTGAGTCAAAAAATGGAACTTGAGGTCGGTAAAGATTTACAGTTCATCCGTGTCAATGGGACTATAGTTGGTGGTTTGGTAGGTCTTATTATCTACACCATTGTTCATTTTTTCATTTAAAAATATAAAAGCAAAGCCTTACAACTTTGCTTTTCTCATTTCTATTTAGTTTCTATTTCTGGTTATTCTGCTCGCTCTAGTCAACAATTCTTGGTTGATATCATTGATAAGTTGAGGACCTTCGTAGATAAAACCTGTATAAAGCTGCACCAAAGTAGCGCCAGCATCTAGTTTTTCTAGAGCATCTTTTGCAGAATGAATTCCTCCTACCCCAATAATTGGGAATGCTCTGTTGCTTTTTTCCGAAAGATATTTGATGATTTTTGTACTTCTTTCGCGTACTGGTTTTCCGCTAAGTCCACCGTTTCCTATTTCTTTTAAAACCTTTGGAGAAGTTTTTAGTCCATCTCTGTTTACAGAAGTATTAGAGGCAATTACACCGTCTATTTTGGTTTCGGCAATAAGTTCTATGATTTCGTCTAATTGCTGATGATTTAGATCTGGTGCGATTTTCAGAAGAATTGGTTTTGGTTTGGCTTTAGAAACATTTATTTTCTTCACTGCCGTTATTAGTTCTCGCAGATATTCTACATCTTCCAATTTGGCGTGACTTCCAACATTTGGGCAACTTACATTCAGTACAAAATAATCTACATAAGGATGCAAACCTTCAAAACACTCTAGGTAATCTTGCGTATAATTTTCGGGTGTAGTATCTGTGTTTTTACCAATATTTCCACCGATAATTATTTTTCCTTTATTGGATTTCAGTTTTTCTATCGCAGCTTCTAATCCATCATTATTAAAGCCCATTCGGTTGATTATTCCACCATCTTCTATAAGTCTAAATAATCTTTTTTTGGGGTTTCCAGCTTGTGCTTTGGGTGTAACTGTACCAATTTCTACAAAACCAAATCCTAAATCTGCCAACTCGTTGAAGAGTACTGCATTTTTATCGAAACCTGCCGCCAATCCCACTGGATTTTTGAACTTTAGTCCGAATACTTCTCTTTCCAAACGTTTGTCTTCGATGGGTTTTGGAAGAACAAGTTGGGTTAAAAAGCCAAAGTTCTTTAACATTGAAAATGTAAAATGATGAACTTCTTCGGGATCGAATTTGAAGAGTATAGGACGGATGATACTTTTGTACATTGAAAAAAAGTTTTACAAAAATACTCAAATTATAGATACTCTTCTGTTATCCTATGGTATTTTTATTAAAAATTAATTTATCTGTTCAATAATTGCCATGCCTAAAGAAGCAAAGCGATTTGACGAATCTCCACAACAATTAGAGATTTCTCCTTCGTGGAAAGGACAAAAATTACACTGATATTTTTTTGGAGTGTAAACCTTTAAATAAAATCTTTAAGATCTAAACTTAATATTTCACCGATTTCTAAAAATCCTGGATTTACATTCAAGCTTGCGTTGATGGAAATATCTTCTTTGGTAATAGGATGTTTGAAATTGAGCTGATGAGAATGCAAAGGCATCGCTGTAACATTAAATGTGTTTAGCCACAATTTGTTTTGCTTGTTGCAACCATGTTTTCTACAGCCCAAAATTGGATGCAAAATATGTTTAAAATGTTTTCTTAGCTGATGAAACCTGCCTGTTTCTGGGATTGCCTCCACCAAAGAATATCTAGATGTTGTATGTTTTTGGAAAGCCAAATCGATCTCTGATGTTTGCAAACGACGATAGTACGTGATAGCATTCTGCACAATTTCGTTTTCGTTGGTTAGATCGTAGTCTATAGTTTCCTCGTCTTTGGTCCAACCACGAAGAATTGCCAAATATTTCTTCTCTACATCACGACTCATAAACAAATCGCTGATTAACTTCAGAGATTTTTTATCGAAAGCAAACAACAAAACACCCGAAGTTTTACGATCCAAACGGTGTACTAGATGCACCTTTTCACCTATTTGCTCTGTCAGTTTTTGCACTGCATATTCGTCTGCAACACCTGCATAATAAGATTTATGAACCAAAAGTCCACTAGGTTTGTTGATGGCAATAAAATACGCATCGCGGTACAAGATTTCTAACATTCGGCAAAATTACAGAAAACCTTATATTTTCTAAGCTTGAAACTAAAGAATATAAGATTTGTTGTATTAAAGTTCTCTTTTGAATGTAAATAAAAATCCATTGGTTACTCCATTACTACTGAAAGGTACAACAGTGACGAGTTCCCATCCATCACTACCATACTTATTAATTGTCTGGTCTAATTCTATAGGATCTATTACTGCAGTCCACATGCTTTTGGGCTTTACTTCTATAGATTTGTATTCGAATTTTTTTCTCATTATTTGGATTTATCTTTTAAGATATTGAAAATATTGGATTGCTACAATCAATGTTTAATACTAATTAAGTGACCAGCTTTTTCATAAAATGATAAAATTTTAGTAGGTTTATAAAAAGGTCTTTTAAGCATTTGTTTTTCATAAAATGTAGAAATTTCAAAGCTTTTAGACACTTTATATTTTAATTATAATTCAATCAAACTTTCTAAAATTCATGGATATTTTTTCTACATTAAATTCTTTTAAAATTTTTGAGGAGGAAATTTTTCTTAAGAGAAATGAATACTTAAAATTTCAAAATGCTGTAGATACCAATATTTATTTTATAAAAAGTGGGAGCTTGAAAATATCTATTATGAACGGTTTTGATGAACAAATCATTCGATTTGGATATGATCACAACATTATTGTTGCGTTAGACTCATTTATTTCAAATTGTAATTCTGAATATATTATTCAAGCAATAAAGAAAACACATGTATTGGTTGCAAAGAAGAAAGATTTTATAGAATTCATCAACTTCAACAAGGAAAATAGTAACTTCTATATTCAACTTTTAGAAGAACTCATTTTACAACAATTAGAAAGGGAGAAAGATCTTTTACTCGAATCACCAAAAGAAAGATATGAAACTGTACTAAAAAGAAGTCCACAACTCTTCCAATTTGTACCTCACAAATTTATAGCAAACTATCTCAGAATGTCGCCAGAAACACTTTCTCGTCTCAAAAAATCTTGATTTCAATCAATACTTTTTCAACTAAATTTCAACAATTTTGAAAAAAAAAGATGAAGATAAACTCTGAAATTTTAATTTCTAACTTATTTAATGACACCAGAAATAATATAGATTTTGTTGAAAATTTAAAATTGCTTTCTGATCAAGAGCTCAATAAAAGGTTACATCAAAATTCTTGGAGTATTTTGGAATGTATTCAGCACCTAAATATGTATTCAGATTTCTACCATGTGGAAATTGATAGTAAAATGAAAAAGTCTAGAATTTCTCCATCTGAATACTTTGAATCCGGACTCATTGGAAACTATTTCGTAGATAGTATGTCTTTGGATAAATCATCTAAAAAAATGAAAACTCCTCAGAAGATGAATCCTATTTTCATGAATCTAAATCGTGATGTTTTGGATAATTTTATTAAAAGCCAATACAACCTGATAGAGTTATTAGAACTTGCTAAGAGTAAAAATTTGTCGAAAATAAAAAACAATATTTCGCTTACAAAGTTGATAAAGATTCGTTTGGGAGATACTTTTAGATTTATTATCAATCATAATGTGAGACACATCAATCAAGTAAAAAGAATTTTAATTACTAAAGGTCATGAGGAAATTGCAAATTCATGATTAGTTAAAATTTTTGTGACAATTATTTTGAGTTTTTTTAGAATTTGAGGGCGTAAAGTGATTTGGGTATGAGGGTTTTAGAGTTTGAGCGATTATGTTAATTTTTACTTTATACCTTACAACTTAAAATATCGGCTATTCACAAATTAGCCCTGATGGGAGCGGCATCCTTTTGCGGAGCGCAGCGGACCAAAAGATACAGCGGACAGCAGGTTCTTGGCTCCTAAAATAAAGAGGAAATAGTGGGAAAAGAGGAAAAATGGTTTCTAATTGGGTTTTTGTTTGTTATTTTATGATTTTGGGTTCGATTTTCTTATTTTTGTAGCTCAGACTAAAATAATTATGGCAAAGCAAGAAGATGTTTTCAAGAAAGTGATTTCTCACGCTAAAGAATATGGTTTTATTTTCCCTTCTAGTGAGATCTACGACGGTTTATCTGCAGTATACGACTACGGACAAAATGGTGCTGAACTAAAAAATAACATTAAGCAATACTGGTGGAAAGCCATGGTACAGCTGAATGAAAATATAGTAGGTATAGATTCTTCTATCCTTATGCACCCAACTACTTGGAAAGCTTCGGGCCACGTAGATGCCTTCAACGATCCTTTGATTGATAATAAAGACTCTAAAAAACGTTTCCGTGCGGATGTTTTGGTGGAAGATTATTGCTTGAAAATTGAAGATAAAGAGAATAAAGAAATTGAAAAAGCAGCGAAAAGATTTGGTGAGTCTTTCGATAAAGAACAATTTGTTGCAACAAACCCAAGAGTTGTAGAATACAGAGCAAAAAGAGAAGCAATACTAAGCAGATTGGCAAAATCTCTAGAAAACGAAGATCTTGCTGATGTAAAATCTCTGATTGAAGAATTGGAAATTGCAGATCCTGATACAGGTTCTAAAAACTGGACAGAGGTAAGACAATTCAACCTAATGTTTGGTACAAAACTAGGTGCTTCTGCAGATAGTGCGATGGATCTTTACCTAAGACCAGAAACTGCACAAGGAATTTTTGTAAACTTCCTAAACGTACAAAAAACTTCTCGCCACAAGCTTCCTTTCGGGATTGCACAAATTGGTAAAGCATTCCGTAATGAGATTGTTGCAAGACAATTTATCTTCAGAATGCGTGAGTTTGAACAAATGGAAATGCAATTCTTTGTAGCGCCAGGAACTGAACTAGAATTCTACGAAATGTGGAAAGAAAAACGTCTAAACTGGCACTTAGCTTTAGGTTTAGGTGATGACAACTATAGATTCCACGATCACGAAAAGTTGGCTCACTACGCAAATGCAGCTGCAGATATTGAGTTTAATTTCCCATTTGGTTTCAAAGAATTGGAAGGTGTACACTCTAGAACAGACTTCGACCTTAAAGCACACGAAAAACATTCTGGTAGAAAACTTCAATTCTTCGATCCAGAAAGAAACGAAAACTACGTACCTTATGTAGTAGAAACTTCTGTAGGACTAGACAGATTATTCCTTTCTATCTTCTCTACTTGCCTTAAAGATGAGGTATTGGAAGACGGATCTGAAAGAACAGTATTATCACTTCCTCCAGCGTTAGCACCAGTAAAAGCAGCCATCTTACCATTAATGAAGAAAGATGGTCTTGGAGAATATGCTGAAAAAATCTTCAACGACTTGAAGTATGATTTCAACCTAATCTATGAAGAAAAAGATTCTATCGGGAAGCGTTACAGAAGAAACGATGCTTTAGGAACACCTTTCTGTATTACGATAGACCACGACTCTCTTGTAGATCACACGGTAACTCTAAGAGATAGAGATACGATGGAGCAAGTAAGAGTACCTGTTGCTGATCTGAGAAGGATTATCGACGAGAAAACAAACTTCAGAAATTTACTTTCTAAAATATAATAGAAAAAGCCTCGAATGTTCGAGGCTTTTTTATTTGGTTTTTAATAGATTTGTTTTAACAATCATAATATATGGAACTTCTTATCTATTTATTAGCCATCTTAATAGCTGCTTTAATTTTACTTTACCTATTGGGTTACGGATATCTTTTTAACGGGATTTCTAAAACTTATTTTAAAGGGAAATCTAGCGCCAATATTGATGATGGAAAATACTTTAAGAGTAACATCATCCACACCTCTAGCCCAAAACTTTGGGAAGAAGCTCCAAACTATAATGCACAACCTTTACCACAAAATATTCTAGACGATCTTCAACAATCAAATACTGCTTCTTTTGTTGTGGTAAAAGACGGAAAATTGTTACACGAAGAATATTTTGATGGTTATGATGCTCTTTCTAAAACCAACTCCTTTTCTATGGCAAAAGCAGTGACTGTAATGCTTTTGGGAAAAGCGATTGAAGAAGGAAAAATAAAGGATAAAGAAATATTATTCAGCTCTTTATACAAAGATTTCGAAACTAAAAGCCTAGGTAATACTCTCACTTTACAACATCTTGCACAGATGGAAGCAGGCTTACAATGGAATGAAGATTACAAAAATCCGTTTCTCCCAAATGCAAAAGCGTATTACGGAAAAGATGTTTCTGAAGGAGTTTTCCGAGCAAAATTTAAAACAAACCCAGGCGAAGCGTTTGAATACCAAAGTGGTTCAACGCAACTTTTAGGTTTTGCGATAAGAAAAGCTATCGGACAATCTTTATCAAGCTATTTATCTGAAAAATTTTGGACTCCTCTTGGGATGGAACAAAATGCAGAATGGAGCACCGACGAATTGGGAATGGAAAAAACCTATTGTTGCATCCACTCTAATACAAGAGATTTTGCAAAACTTGGACAATTATTCTTAAATGATGGACAATTTGAAAATCAACAAATTTTAAATAAAGAATTTGTGGAATGGATGAGAACGCCGACTTCAAAATCTGAAGAAATATACGGTGGTGGTTTTTGGATTAATCATGACAACCCTATAAAGCACTATTATTTCTTAGGATTACAAGGACAATACATCATTATGATCCCCGAACACAATATGGTTATTGTAAGGACGGGAAGTTATCAAAATCTCCCTAAAACAGATAGAGGAAGACCCTACCAAGTAAAATTTTTGGTGAACGAAATGGTGAACCATTTTTGTAAAACCCAATAGCTCCTGCCCTATTTCTAAGACAGTTTTCGCCTTGGCAACCCTATTTCATGCTCTTTGGGATATGGTTTTCTAGAAGTCATGCTCACATCTTCTTTGATTTGCTGGTGAATTTCATATTGTTTGTCGGGATCAAAACTATAACGAGGATCGGGTATCATTGGCATCTTTGCCATTTTGGTAATGGTAATAGTAGGAAAATGAAAATCTATTTCTACAGTGCCCAACAACAAATAGCAACCTCCACCTTGAAAATCATAAAGTTCTAAACTTTTGGGGAAATGTACCGTATCGAAATATTGTCCATATACATCTATCCAAGTTCCGAAATACATAGTACCAGCCTTCGTAGGAACGTGTTTTCTAGAGATCAGATAAGCTAACATTTTCACTTGTTTATTATGATATTGAAGCAAATCTTTTACAAAAACAGAACCGCGATATTGAGTCTTTAGAAGATCGAAAGGGCTACAAGAAATAGGAAATCCTATAATCTCTATTTCGTCGAACGCATCTTCAAACTCAGATCTTTGTAAGGTTGGAAGCTGATAATCTACGGTAGGCTCTTGAAATAATGTAGTGCTTCTATTTTCTGGTTTGAAATTACCTAGGAGTAATCTTGCCTCTACCAAAAGCTCGTTTTTTTCTTTTTGGGTAAATCTAAAAGCACCAATAAAAATAAGAATCTGCAAAGTTTCTATCCCAATAGGAATTCTTTTTACAAAATCTTCCAAAGAAATAAAAACTCCGTTAGCTTCTCTATTTTCTACTATGTTCTGAGCTACAGCATCGCTAAAAGAATCGAGATGATGAAATCCCAAATAGATGTCTTTCCCTTGCAATATTGCCATCAGATCGCTGGTATTCACACAAGGATTGTGGATGGTAGCGCCAGACATCTTGGCTTCATGGATGTAGACTTCTGTTCTGTAAAATCCGCCTTCATTATTAATAACAGAAATCATAAACTCTAATGGATAATACACCTTTAGATATAAACTTTGATAACTTTCTACCGCATACGAAGCAGAATGTGCCTTACAAAACGAATATCCAGCAAAAGATTCTATCTGCCGATAAGCCTCGGTAGTCATCTGCTGAGAATGTCCTTGATTTTTACAAGATTCGAAAAAATTGTTTTTTACTTTTTGTAAAGCAGCAAGAGATCTTCCCTTACCACTCATTGCTCTTCTTAGGATATCTCCATCAGCCAAACTCAGCCCTCCAAAATACTGAGCAATCTTCAGCACATCTTCTTGATAAACCATAATACCATAGGTTTCTGCAAGATGCTTCTGGAAAATGGGATGAAAATACTCGAACTGATCTGGATGATTATGCCGAAAAATATATTCTCTCATCATCCCACTTTGCGCTACACCAGGTCGAATAATAGAAGATGCCGCCACCAAAGTAATGTAGTTATCACATTTTAGCCTTCTTAGTAAACCACGCATCGCAGGAGATTCTATATAAAAACAACCAATGGTATTACCTCTAGAGAGATACTCGTTGGCTTTTGCTTCGTTTTTGGATAAAGCAGGATCTCTAATTTCAATAGCAATCCCTCTATTTTTCTTGATAAGCTGCACAGCATCATTGATGGTGCCTAGACCACGTTGCGATAGAATATCAAATTTTTCTAGCCCAATAGCTTCTGCAACATGCATATCAAATTGTACAATAGGAAAACCTTTCGGAGGCATTTCTAAAGCAGTATAATGAGTAATAGGCTCTTCTGATATTAAAATTCCACATGCATGCATACTTCTCTGATTCGGAAATTTTTCTAGCAATTTTCCGTATTCATGCACTTGTTTTACCACAGAATTTTGCTCGTGCGCATCCAAGGGTTTATTTGCCAATTCGTCTAGCTCTTCTTTGGGCAATCCAAAAGCCTTACCTATTTCTCTAAAAATAGATTTATACTTAAACTCTACATTGGTACCACAAAAAGCTACATGGTCTTTACCATATCTATTGAAAATATACTCTAACATGGCATCTCTATTTTGCCAACTCCAATCGAGATCAAAATCGGGCGGAGTTTTCCTATTAAGATTAAGGAAACGCTCAAAATAAAGATCGAGTTCTAGAGGGCAAATATCCGTAATTCCCAAACAATAGCTCACAATAGAATTGGCACCACTTCCTCTTCCTACATGCATAAAACCCATACTATTGCTGTATCTTATAATATCCCAAGTAATCAGGAAATAAGAACTGAAATGAAGTTCATCTATTACTTTTAGTTCTTTTTCTACTCTTTTTCTAGCTGCAACATTATACTTACCGTAACGTTTTTCTAGCCCTGTGTAAGCCAAGCTGGTGAGGAGCTTCAGATCATTTTCTTTAGAAATGGTATAATTTTTTTTGTTTCTTACTTTTTTAAAATCAAAATCAAAACTACAACGCTCCATAAGATTTCTAGTGTTGGCAAGTAAGGTTGGATATCCTTTAAAAGCCATCAAAATAGCATTTGGAGATCTAAAATAATCGTACTTGCTGCAAATCTCTTCTTCCTTTAGTTTTGAAATGAGCGTATTACCGTCTATTGCTCTAAGGATACGATGCAAATGGTACTCCTTTTTTGTCATAAAAGTGACCGACTGAAGAATCAGCATTTTCGGAATTAAATTTTGAAACTCTGTACGAACCAAAAGAGTTATTTCTTCTTCTCTGATGCCAATATACTCGTTATCTTTAAGGTTTTCTGGAATATTATGAATAGGATAAATAACAAAAATATTCTCGAAATCGGGTGCTTTTTCCGAGAGTTCTGCACCATCACATAAATGTTCGGATAGCATTTTATTCACTTCTCCGATGCCTCCAAATTCTTTGGCAATGGTAATATATAAAAGTTGATTTTCTTTTCTTACTTCTACACCCACAATAGGTTTTATACCATATTTTTCACATTCTTTTTTAAAATCGTAGATTGCAGTTACTGTATTGATATCTGTAAGGGCAAGTGAAGAAACTCCCAAATCGTGAGCTCTTTCTACCAATCTTTCTACAGATAAGGTACCATAACGAAGACTGTGAAAAGAATGACAGTTGAGATACATTGTACTAAAAATTTAAAAATTATTTCTTAAAATCGAATCCGGATGCTCTTCCCAAAATATTTGCTCCGAATCTATTTTTCAGACGATCCATTGTTTGGTAAAGATTCATTTGTTCTTCTGTATCTTCAAACAAATTCATCTGATGATTTCCGTGTACCAGATTGGTGAAGCGAAGCCCTATCAAACGGAGACGCATCCTTCTGGTATATAACTTCTTGAAAAGCTCTAATGCTACCCTAGACAAAGTATGATCTGCTGCAGTATAAGCAATGGTGCATTGTTTGGTCTCTGTATCAAAATTGGCATATCGTATTTTCACTATTACAGTTGAAGTCAGCCATCTTTCTTGTCTTAGTTGGTAAGCCAATTGTTCTGCCATCCCAGTGATAAGTCTTCTAAATTCTAAAATATCTATGGTATCTGTTGCGAATGTTTTTTCTGTAGAAATAGATTTTCTTTCAGAATAAGGGACAACGGGATTCTCATCAATACCATTGGCTTTTTTCCAAAGTTCAATACCATTATTCCCAATCATTTGTTGGAGAACATCTACCGGCATTTCGGATAGTGTATGGATGGTACGTACCCCAATTCTAGAAAGTAGCTGAAAGGTTTTATCTCCTACCATGGGTATTTTTTTGATGGATAGAGGATTTAAGAAAGATTGTATATTCTGTTGCTCTATCTGGAGTCTACCTTCTGGTTTTGCTTCTCCTGTTCCTATTTTGGACACAGTTTTATTAGAGGATAGTGCAAAACTAATGGGTAATCCTGTTTCTTTTTTCACTGCTGCTACAATCTCTTGTGACCATTGATAACAGCCATAAAATTTGTCCATACCCGATAGATCTAGATAAAACTCATCTATACTTGCTTTCTCCATCACTGGTGCTTTATCCTGTATCACTTCAGTTACAAGACGAGAAAATCTAGAGTACATCTCATAATCGCCACGTATTACTTTTGCGTCGGGGCACAATCTAAGAGCCATGCGTATTGGCATGGCAGACCGTACACCAAATTTCCTTGCTTCATAAGAACATGATGCCACTACTCCACGGTCTCCACCTCCAATAATTAAGGGAATGCCTGTAAGTTCTGTGTGGGTAAGTCTTTCGCAGGATACAAAAAACGTATCCATGTCCATATGTACAATTGCACGATTCATGTGACAAAATTAGTATGTTTTGTATCAAAAACCCTTATATTTGTTGATAAAAATTATAACAATGTCAGTTTTATCAGATAACATCCGCTTTCTCAGAGGTCGTCAAAACATTTCTCAACAGAAAATATCAGAATTTTTGATGATTACAAGAGTTCGATATGCCAAATATGAAGACGGAACCTCAGAGCCACCTATTGAAATTTTACTAAGAATATCAAAATACTTCAATTTAAGTATCGATCTACTTCTCACCATTGATATCAGAAAGTACCCACTAGAAGATATCTTGAAACTTCCAGATAATAGAATTGTATTGCCTATTGTAGTAGATCAATTGGGCAATAATAGCATTGAAATTGTTCCTCAAAAAGCTTCCATGGGATATCTTTCGGGATACAGTGATCCAGAATATATTGAGAACTTACAAAGAATCACACTCCCCTTTCTTACAGGTGGAAAATATAGGGCTTTCCCTGCACAAGGTGATTCTATGCCTCCATTCAAAGATGGGTCCTATATCATCGGGAAATACGTTGAACATATTGATGACTTGAAAACCAACAAAAGTTATATTTTTGTTACTTTAAATGATGGAATATCTTATAAAAGACTCGTCACTACAAACGAAAAATCAATAACGGTAGCTGCCGATAATTCATTTTATAAACCTTATGATATCCCTTCAAGAGAAATTATTGAGATTTGGCAATATGCATCAGGAATTTTTCCTGAAGATTTTGAACCTGATAATTTTGAAAATTACAATCTGAAAGATATGTTTCTAGAAATTAGAAGAGATATTCAAGAATTAGATCAAAAATTTTCCAAAAAATGAAACATCACCATACAACATTTATAAAAATAATAATAGGCTCATTTCTTAATATGATACGAAGAACTTACAAAACCGCTCAGCACAATATAATTTTACTATTATAACTGAATAAAAACTTCTCAGTAACCATCTGTTTTATATAAGATTTCACGATTTTTCAGTACATCCTATTTAAGGCTATTAGTAGTGATGAAATAATAAACATGACATATTTAGAATTAGAGCTACGTAGAAATAATAACTGTAAAATTGAATCCAAAATTATATTCAGTACATAAAAAGTGAATATATACAATTACTTTACATGCTAATTAAAAACAAAATAACAAAATGTTTAACTCTTAGGTCTTTTTTTATGTAGCTATTTCGGGCTTTCACTACTCGCTTTTTTGCGCCAACGCATATAAATATCCATTACCAAGCAAAAATAGCTCAAAACTAACGAAGTGATTCGAGCAAGTTAAACATGCCGTTCAATCACGGCTATTTTTTTGTTATAAGTTATAAGTTGTTAGCTCTTGGCTATTGGCTGTTGGCTGTTGGCTGTTGGCTGTTGGCAAAAGTAATTAATTCTGCATAAAATTTTACTTATGTATTTTTAATGCATCTTCCGTACTTCATTTTAACTCGATCTCTTTTGCAATTAACCCTAACTCAAAAAATCATTCAAGCAAACAATATGTACACCCACTGGAATTGTCCTTTCGAACGAAGCGCAGCGAAGTGAAAATTTCCCTACAAAGAATAAACATTTCAGATTTTAAGACTTCAAGATTTGAGACTTTAATTCAACGTATTTTCTCATTTACTCATTGTAATAAAACCGATTTCAACTCCGAATTGTCCTTTCGAACGAAGCGCAGCGAAGTGAAAAATCCCTTCATAGATTCAAGATTGTAAGACTAATAGATTGCAGACATAAATTCACTTTAGATTCTATTTTCCCAAGACCTTTTTCATCCTGCCTTCATCCAACTCTTTTTAGTTTAAACTTAAAACATACAAACTTCAGAACTAAAAAAATCTTATTCCATAGAACCTAGATCTAAGTACTTAAAAAACATATAAACCTTAAAACTTCAGAACACAAAAACTGAAAAACCTTTCGCCTTATAACTAATAACTCAAGATCTCTTGGTGTAGGGCAAAAAAAAAGCTCATTCAAATTAATGAATGAGCTTTTTTAAAAAACTGGCGGCGACCTACTCTCCCGCTTTCGCAGTACCATCGGCGCTAGAGGGCTTAACTTCTGTGTTCGGAATGGGAACAGGTGAGCCCCTCTGCT
>NZ_JAZQRK010000040.1:0-72095 GCF_045629545.1 Chryseobacterium sp.
CGCAATACGGAAGCGAAAAAATCATTTTAGGAGCTGATGCCAAAGATCGTAAAATTGCGACACACGGTTGGTTAGAAACTTCTGAATTAGATGTAATTGATTTTATCCAAGAATACAAAGCAAAAGGAATTGATTATGTGATTTGTACAGACATCGCTAAAGATGGTATGTTGCAAGGAACATCGAACGAATTGTATGCAGAAATTTTAGCTGCTGCAGACATAAAATTAATTGCTTCTGGAGGCGTTTCTTCAATTGATGATTTAATTAAAGTAAAAGAATTAGGTTGTGAAGGAGCAATTTTAGGAAAAGCGATTTACGAAGGTCGTATTCAATTAAAAGACTTAAAGCAATTGTACTAAAATGCTAAAGAAAAGAATCATCCCCTGTCTCGACATCAAAGATGGGAGAACAGTAAAAGGAGTTAATTTCGAAGGATTACGCGACGCCGGAGATCCGGTGGAATTAGCCAAGAAATATGTTGAAGAAGGCGCTGATGAATTAGTGTTTTTGGATATTACTGCGACAATTGAAAAACGTAAAACCTTAGTCGAAATGGTTGAGAAAATTGCGGCAGCGATTAATATTCCATTTACAGTTGGTGGCGGAATTTATTCGGTAGAAGATGCTTCGGCAGTAATTCAAGCAGGTGCTGATAAAGTATCTGTAAATTCTTCTGCGGTAAAAAATCCTCAGTTAGTAGCTGATTTATCGGCTCGTTTTGGATCGCAATGTGTGGTGGTCGCTGTGGATACTCGCGACATCAACGGAACGCAAAAAGTGTTTGTCAGCGGCGGAAAAATTGAAACTGAGTGGGAAACGTTAGATTGGGTAAAGAAAGTAGAAGAATTAGGAGCAGGCGAAATTCTATTAACCTCAATGGATGGAGATGGAACAAAAGCGGGTTTTAAAATTGATATTACGAAAGCGGTTGCTGATGCAGTAAATCTTCCGGTGATTGCATCTGGAGGTGCAGGAACAATGGAACATTTTACAGAAGTATTTACCGAAACAAAAGCAAGTGGAGGGTTAGCTGCAAGTATTTTTCACTTTGGTGAAATTCCAATTCCGACGCTTAAAAATTATTTAAAAGAACAAAACATTCCGATACGATGAAAATCGATTTCAAAAAAAGTAACGATGGGTTAGTTCCCGTTGTTATTCAAAATTACCTTAACAATCAAGTGTTGATGTTAGGTTATATGAACGAAGAAGCGTTTAAGAAAACCCAAGATTTAGGAAAAGTAACCTTCTATTCGCGTTCAAAAAATAGATTATGGACCAAAGGCGAAGAATCGGGAAACTTTTTAGAAGTTAAATCGATTGCGATTGATTGCGATAATGATACAATTCTGATTAAAGCAAAACCTTACGGACCAACGTGTCATACAGGTTCTACAACGTGTTTCCAAGAAGTATCAAATCGTGGTTTTGTTTACGAATTAGAACAAACGATTAACGATAGAATCGATTTAGCCGAAGATAAAGATTCATACACCTATAAATTATACAACAAAGGAATCAATAAAATAGCGCAGAAAGTTGGTGAAGAAGCGGTTGAAATTGTCATCGAAGCCAAAGACAACAACGATGATTTATTCCTAGGGGAAGCTGCCGATTTAATGTATCACTATTTGATTTTGTTGAAAGCCAAAGGATTTAAATTAGAAGACGTGGAACACGTATTAAAATCAAGAGAGAATGGTCCGAGAAGACCTGACTAATCTGCGACGTAATATATTTCTTAAACCGTACAATTTTTTAGTGCGGTTTCTTTATTTTAGAGCTTTAATATTTATTCATGAAACCACAACGTTATTATTCTCTCGATGTATTCCGAGGCGCCACTGTCGCTCTGATGATATTGGTTAATAATCCTGGGACTTGGTCAGCCATGTTTTCCCCGTTAGAACATGCAGAGTGGAATGGCTGTACACCTACTGATTTGGTATTTCCATTCTTCCTATTCGCCGTTGGAAATGCGATGGCGTTTGTAATCCCAAGATTTAAACTAGGTTCTACATCAAATTTTTGGAAGAAAGTAATCAGAAGATCAATCTTAATATTTCTTATTGGTTTATTTATCAACTGGTTTCCGTTTTTCAAATGGGATAATAATGAGTTGATTTTTAAAGCTTGGAAAGATGCCGAGGGCAATGGGATTAGAATTATGGGTGTTTTGCAGCGGATTGCAATTGCGTATTTCTTTGCTTCTGTGATTGCTTTTTACTTCAAAGAGAAAATGGTTCTTTGGATTACTGCTGCTTTATTGCTTGTATATTGGGGAGCCACTTATTTTCTTGGTGGTGCTGATCCTTATTCCATGCAAGGATTTATTGGAACTTCTTTTGATTTGGACGTTCTTGGGATGGCTCATATCTACAAAGGGGAAGCAATTCCGTTTGATCCAGAAGGAATTTTCAGTACCTTCAATGCCGTTCCACAGGTGCTTTTAGGGTATTTGGCAGGTATTTTTATAAATAAGCAAGGCAATGTGAAATGGTTGAATAAAACTTTGCCGGAAACCAATGAACCCAATTTTAGATTGGTAGCAGGATTATTTGTTTTGGGGACTTTAGCGCTTGTCATTGGTTATTTTTGGCAATTAGAATTTCCTTACAACAAAAAAATATGGAGCAGTTCTTACGTGATACATACCACCGGATTGTGCTTGCTGGCTATCTCTACTATGATTTGGTTTATAGAAGTTCTAAATATTAAAAATGGATTGATGAAATTCTTTGATGTATTTGGTAAAAACTCGTTATTTATTTTTGCATTTAGCGGATTATTTCCGCGTCTGTTGGGTTTAATAAGAATTGAAAGTGGATTTACTTCCGAAGGAAAAACGAAGTTTATTTCTCCACTTACATGGTTTTATGAAAATATCTGTGCGCAAATTCCGGGTATTCCAGAAATTGGTTCTTTTGTCTATTCTTTGGTGTTTTTGGCCTTCTTTTGGGCTTTAGCGTATCTTTTAGATAAAAAGAAAATTTATATAAAAGTTTGAAACAATATAAGAGACTACAAGTAATAATTGTTACCCTAATTGCGTTAGGGATTGCAGTGGAAATCCTTTTTTTTGGGTTGCCGAGCGAAGTCGAAGCGATCCAAAAAAAGATTGCAACGAAAAGCCCGACCCAAAGGGAAACGCCAAAAATCTAAGTAAAGATTTAATATCAATTATTTTCTTAAATATAAGACTTAAAAATTTGATGGTATAATTTCATGGTTTGAAAATTCTAATAAAATGTATGAATAATAGTATTTGTTTCGATCTACTATTTTTTGGAAGGGGAGGAGAAAGGGTTTTCCCAAACCAAATCTAATGAAGCATAATGCACAGAATGGGTTTTGTTTTTTTGTATTAGATTATTCATATATCCAATGCTTATTGCGATAGGTATTTTTTGTGGTCTATAAGTATAAAAAAGGGTAAATCTTGATTCTTGATATCCGAATTTACTCCAATCTTTAGTGGCATTATTTTTAGCTGTAGAAAATAAAACCTCTGCACCTGCCATAATTGTATGTTGATTTTTTTGATCCAATTCGTAAGCAGCTTGTGACTTGAAACGTGATCTTAGCTGAAATGGTTCGTCAGCATTGTGCCCTTTTTCATCAATAAATTTTCTAAATTCCTGACGAATTGTTTGGGTTAATTTTACCTTCCCAATCTCTGTAGAATATGCTAATCTTCCGTACAATCTTAGCTCTTGTTCGGTTTCACTTTTTTGATCATTGAAATATTCGTCTAGTGAATATTGCAACTGTCGTCGATAGCTTGCAGCGTAAGAAATATTAAAATGTGAATTAAGACGATGATAAAATTCTTGATTAAGCACAATAATAGCGGGTTTCTCTATAAAATTGTCATTATCATCATTGCTTTTTATGCCCAAACCTAGGTAAGTTAGAGATTCCATTTTTTTGGAGTTTCCTAAGTCTTGTCTAACACCAACTGCAAACCAACTTGCCGTGTTGGTATCACCTAAACCGGGAGGCGAAAGCTGAGCGAAAAAACTTGATGTTGTGGAGATAAAAATAAGTAAAGTTAGAAAATAGTTTTTCATGAGAATAGCGTGGAAGCTAATGTTTAGTGGAATTATTAAACAAATGTACTACGCAATTCTGTAACGAATTAGGAATGATAATTTCTCAATTATTTTATGAGAATTTGTTTACTCGATAATTATTTTTTTACTGATGTTTTTATCATTTATTTTAAAAGTTCCAAAATAAATGCCCTTCGGAAACTGAGAAACTGAAATTTGAGTTTTATTTTCTTCTTTCAACAAAACATGACCTAGCATATCTATAAGCTCAAATTGGAAATCCTTGTTTTTATCTGATATTTTAATATTTAAAACATCTTTTGCAGGATTTGGATAGATTTTTACGAATTCATCAATGTCATTTTTGTTTTCTGCAACACCCAAAGTTTGAGTAGCAACCGCAAAATGTTGCAATGCGCCCACAGCCGCTTTCCCTACATTATAGACATAGTTGGGGTCTACATTGGCAAAAGTATCTAGATTGGTATGCTCTACATTACTCGCCGTGTTCTCATAAAATCCCGTTATGATTTCTCCTTTTTGCTCGAATGGTACATAATCTGAACTATAAGCATTAGACATATTGGTGAGTAACGAAGAATACAGCGTAGTACATGTTGCCAATTGTTGTGTCATTGCCAAAGAAGCAGCATTGTTGCTGCTAAGCCCAGACTGGTCGCTTTCGCATTTAATCGTATTATTGATATTACCAATTCTACCACCAACTTGGTCTAGATTGAAAACCAATCTTATATTCATTTGTCTTACCCCGTTAGAATACGCTATATTATTAGCAAAATGCGTACTTCCGTGTAGTCCCTGTTCTTCCCCAGAAAAATGTATAAATTTTATGGAATACTCTGTTGGGATGTCTTTTAATATTCGTGCCGCCTCAAGGATTGTAGATGTCCCACTACCATTATCATTTACACCAGGACCATTAATGGTATCAAAATGTCCACAGATAATTACATAAGTATTTGGATAAACAGTCCCCGATTTGGTAATCACCAAGTTTTTAGAACTAGTACTACCAAAGGTAAAAGGATCTTCTACAATCTGACTTGCCGAGTAGCCAAAAGAAGTGTATTTATTTTTCAGCCAATTCAAAGTGTTCGTATTTGCCGTACTACCCGTAGTTTTTATGCCCAAATTTCCAAATTCTTGTAGATTGGTAGTCACATTGCTTTGTGACACCATATTTGCTCGGTTTTGGTAAGCTTGTATAAAACTCTGAGCTTGTATATGGTAAGAGGCTACTGTAAGAAGTAGGATAGCGGATATATTTTTAAGGCACATAGAGGTATTGATTAAAAAACAAATGTAAATAATAAAAAAATCCCGAGCAAAAAACTCGGGATTTATATTGATAACAAAAAATTTACATTATTTAATTTGATCTACAACTGCTTTGAAAGCTTCTGGGTGATTCATTGCTAAATCTGCCAATACTTTTCTGTTAAGCTCAATGTTGTTCTTTTTTAGAGCTCCCATAAACTGAGAGTAAGACATTCCGTGCTCTCTAGCTCCTGCGTTAATACGCATGATCCAAAGTGATCTGAAATTTCTCTTTTTCTCTTTTCTACCACGGTAAGCATATTGCATTGCTTTTTGTACCGCGTTTTTAGCTACAGTCCAAACGTTCTTTCTTCTACCGAAAAAACCTTTAGCTTGTTTGATTATTTTTTTTCTGCGAGCTCTTGAAGCTACTGCATTTACTGATCTAGGCATAATTTAAATTGTTTTTTTGAAAAGGGCGGAATCCAAATTAAAGTTGTAATGATAATTAACGAGAAATTTTCTCTCTAATTTTTCAAATACTCAAACTCAAACTCTCTTGGGTGCACCGTTTCAGGGTTAAAATGTTGAATTGTTATTCTTATAAACCGAAAAAGATTTATAAAAACTACTTAATTGCTAATTGACGCTTAACGCTTTTCTCGTCCACTTTTGCAACATAAGAAGTTTGAGTAAGATTTCTCTTTTGCTTAGTCTCCTTTTTTGTCAAAATGTGGCTTTTGAAAGCACCTTTTCTTTTAATCTTACCTGTTCCAGTAAGTTTAAAACGCTTCTTAGCACCTGATTTCGTTTTTAATTTTGGCATTGTCTTGCTTTTTTATGTTTTTGTTATCAATATCTCTTAAAAATGTAGCAATTTATCATTTCATCAGATATAATCCTCTAAATTGTTAGATTGCTACATCATTTTGGGCGTGTCCCTCCTTCATTCATTTCGCTTCGCTTCACTCATTCATCTCGGTCAGGCTGCACGTTTCAAGTCCTCGTTCCAACTTCATTGCCATTCTACTGTGGGCTTTCCACTTACATCCTTCACGCTCATATTTGGTTTGCAAAATTACAAAAAATATTAATACAAAAAGAGACTTTCAATAGAAAATCTCTTTTTGTATTGGTAATCTCCATCAATAATGACATTAATAAACATCCTTAGAGAAGAGTCATCTTAAATTATTTAGCGGGTTTTTTAGGACTCATCATCATAATCATTCTCTTACCCTCCAATTTAGGAAGTTGATCTACTTTACCTACATGCTCTAATTCTTGAGCAAGTTTTAGAAGTAAAATCTCTCCTTGGTCTTTGAAGATAATAGAACGCCCTTTAAAAAATACGTAAGTTTTCAGTTTAGAGCCTTCTTCCAAAAATTTCTCAGCGTGCTTTTTCTTAAAATCATAATCATGATCATCAGTTTGTGGTCCGAAACGAATTTCTTTTACAACCACTTTTATTTGCTTTGCCTTCAGTTCTTTTTGCTTCTTCTTTTGCTCATACAAAAACTTTTTGTAGTCTAGTATTCTTGCAATAAAAGGTTCAGCTTTATCTGAAATTACAACCAAATCTAGTTCCTGTTCTTTAGCAAGTAGTCTTGCTTTATCGATCTGGAAAATTCCTGGTTCTACGTTATCGCCCACCAAACGTAGCTCCCTTACTCGGATCTTATCGTTAATCATGTGTGCGTCCTCCTGTGGTGGACGTCTCTGTGGGCCTCTGTTGTTAAATCGTTGTGCTATTGTATTAAATTTTATTGGTTAATTTTCTATTTTACAGTACTTATACTGTTGCTTCTTTTTTAAAATAATTCACGAAGTCTTCCATCTTCATTGTTCCAAGATCACCTTCTCCACGTCTTCTTACAGAAATCGTGCCTTCTTGCTCTTCATTCTCTCCAACAACGAACATAAATGGTATCTTTTTTAATTCTGCATCACGAATTTTCTTTCCTGTCTTCTCGTTTCTATCGTCAATTAATCCGCTAATATCGTGATTTTCTAAAAATTCTGAAACTTTTTTAGCATAATCTACATATTTTTCACTGATAGGCAAAATAATAAATTGATCTGGGCTTAGCCATAATGGGAAATCACCGGCAGTATTTTCTAATAATATCGCAATGAATCTTTCCATAGATCCAAATGGCGCTCTGTGGATCATTACCGGTCTGTGCTTTTCATTATCGCTACCTACGTAGGTAAGATCAAACCTTTCTGGAAGATTATAGTCTACTTGGATAGTACCCAATTGCCATCTTCTGCCTAAAGCATCTTTTACCATAAAGTCTAACTTCGGACCATAGAATGCGGCTTCACCATATTCAACAACCGTCTTAAGACCTTTTTTCTCCGCAGCATTTATAATTGCATTTTCGGCTTTCTCCCAATTTTCATCAGAACCGATATATTTTTCTTTGTTCTCAGGATCTCTCAATGAAATCTGAGTAACGAAGTCTTCAAATCCTAACGATTTAAATACATAAAGTGTTAAATCAATTACCTTTTCAAATTCTTCATTTAATTGGTCTGGCGTACAAAATAAATGCGCATCATCCTGAGTAAATCCTCTTACTCTTGTAAGACCATGTAATTCACCAGATTGCTCATAACGGTATACTGTCCCAAATTCTGCATATCTCTTTGGCAAATCTCTATAACTCCATTGTGACGTCTTGTAGATTTCACAGTGGTGAGGGCAGTTCATTGGTTTTAGCATAAACTCTTCACCTTCGTTTGGTGTCTTAATGGGCTGAAAACTATCAGCACCATATTTGTCCCAGTGTCCTGAAGTTACATACAATTCTTTAGAACCAATATGCGGAGACATTACAAACTCGTAACCACCTTTTTTCTGAGCAACACTCAAGAAATTTTCTAATTTTTTTCTAAGAGCAGTACCTTTTGGTAACCACAATGGTAAACCAGCTCCTACTTTTTCAGAAAAAGCATAAATGCCTAATTCTTTACCTAGTTTTCTATGATCTCTTCTCTTTGCTTCTTCCAGTAATTCTAGATATTCTGTAAGTTCTTTTTGTTTAGGAAAAGATATACCATATACTCTTGTAAGCTGTGGATTTTTCTCGTTTCCTCTCCAATAAGCTCCAGCAGCATTAAGAATTTTTACTGCCTTTACAATACCTGTATTAGGGATGTGCCCACCTCTACAAAGGTCTGTAAAATTATCGTGAGTAACAAAAGTAATTTCACCATCATTAAGGTTTGAAATTAACTCTACTTTATAAGGATTATCAGCGTAAGTTTTTAGTGCTTCTTCTTTAGATACAGGATATAACGAGAATGTAGAACCTTTTTTAGCATTTTCTATTACTTTCTTTTCTATCTTATCAAAGTCTTTTTCAGAAAGTACTTCATCACCAAAATCTACATCATAGTAGAAACCGCTTTCAATTGCTGGTCCTATTGTTAATTTAGCTTGAGGATAAAATTCTAAAATAGCCTGCGCTAACAAGTGAGCAGAAGAGTGCCAGAATGCTTTTTTACCAAGGTCATCATTCCAGGTCAATAACTGTACTGTAGAATCTGTGGTGATAGGAGTGGTAGTCTCTACTTGTTGACCGTTTACAACTGCAGAGATGGTATTTCTAGCCAATCCCTCGCTTATAGATTTTGCCACATCTAAAGGAATTACTACTCCTTCAAATTCTTTGACGCTATTGTCTGGAAGTGTTATTTTTAACATATTTAAAAATTAATGCACAAATTTACTAAAAATTGGAAGATTTCTATATTTAAAAATCTATGTTTTTTCAAAAAATTACTATGTTTAGAACTTTTAAAATAGGAATTATAATAATTTTCAAAAAAAAAAAGCATTCTAGATTTTTCAAGAATGCTTTTATAAATTAATTTAAAATTTTTCACATAGCATGCTATAACTATTAGCAGCGGGTGTCGTGGCCATTTTTCTAGCTAAAAATGTGATTCTGTAGAGATAGTTTTCGCCAGGAAAACTCATATAATACTCATCTAAATAATCTATAGCATATTTTCCACCATTTGCATCGGTAAGATTAGATACCGAACCGATATTTACCCAATTATTATTGGTAGCTATTGAAACTGTTTCGTTTGTCCTGATTGATCTTTTACTGTTTGCAGCTCCAAAAGTACTATCACTAGAATTCACTTTCCGAATTCTAGAAAAAAAGATAGTTTGAGTAACTGTGGGTGCAGTTACCAATTGTATTTGTGGTTCTGTATTGATAGAATATCTTAATTTAAATTTACCACATGGAACTACCAAATCGCCACTAGGACTAGAGGAAAAATACATAATTTTATTTTCAACTTCAGTGCCTTTCATTTCAGTTTGTATTGCAGCTTTATCCCAAAATTCTATATCACCATTGTCGTTGGTTACCAATACTTTATTGTAATCTGGGTCTACAGATTTTTTCTCTAAAGTCCTTATTCTTAGATCACCATTTATGTCTAAGGTTTTTGTGGGTTGCTGCGTGTTGATTCCAACTTGAGAAAAAACATTTATCCCAGTAATTAATGCAATTAATATTTTAATTTTCATAGTATTATAAACTTTGAGTATAGAACTTTTCGCAGATCAAGCTATAGATGTTTGTATTAGTTGCATTATTAGAATTTTTCAGAGCAGATATTGTTAATCTGTACATGTTATTCTGTTTAGGTAATACGATTGTGTATATACTCGTGGTATTATCAAGTGTGAAACTGGTACTATCCATAATTTGATACGTTCCAAAATTGGTATTTGAAAAAGTTTTCCCAATAATATCTTTGTAAGTATAAGCTTGGCCTTCCCAACGTTTTGATCCATACGCTAATGTAATAGATGTTGCATTCTCATTGCTAGTAAACACTTTAGTAGAATTCAATTTGAAATATGCATTTCTATCAGAATTTAGATAAAAAGAAATCTCACCACAAGAACACACTTTGGTGTTATCTGGTGCTATCCCCAAATAAATTGATCGTGCAATTTCCACATTTTTAGTTTCATTTTGGTTGATTGATGGAAACGAAATGTAATCTACATTACCATTATTCTCATCTGCTGCCAAAATCTTTCTATAAGAAACTTCAGGTTTTTTATCAGATAGGTTTACAATTTTTAAATTGCCATTTACATCCAACATTCTTTTGGGATCTGTCGTGTTAATACCCACTTGAGCTTGTATAGAACACATCGATGCTATAAGAATAGCAGTAATTAGAGATAAACGCATATTAAAATTTTTCGCAAGTTGTAACAAAATCATAACTAGTAGAGTCAGCAGCTCCAATCTTCAAACTTTGAAATACCTTATATACCGTAAGTCTATATAAATTTGGGTCGTTAGGATACTGAAAATGCATTACATTTTGCTCTCTATCAGCTAAATTTGCTGCAGCAAACTCTCTCAAATTTCCAAAATTAGCGGTAGTAAAAATAAATGGACTCGCATCACCGCCTGAGGTTCCCTGAAAGAATTGGAAACCATTAGAGCTCCAATTTTGTTCCCTGTTCATGAAGATTTCTACATCTGTGGTTGGTTTATCAGCCAAAGCAAATTGAATTTTTGTTTCGGAGGTATTACCAAACGCAAATTTGAATTTACCACATTTTATAATTTTGGAAGGGTCTCCAGCATTAGCGGTGTTAGAATACAAATTGTTTATTACTTGCTTATCTGATGAATATTGTTCTTTTGCTGGTAATAGATCTGCTCTTGTAATATAATCTACATCACCGTTGTTATTGGATATTAGAATTCTTGTATATTCACCGTCTTCAGATTTATCAGCCGTTTGTCTTACTCTAAGCGATCCGTTGACATCTAGCGTTCGACTAGGTGTAGTAGTCTTAATACCCACATTACCAACTTGCGAAAAATACAAAGTAGAGGCAAGGGTAGTAAGTAGAATTACTGATTTGTTCATAAAAATTAAAATTTAGAATTTTAATTTTCCTTCAAATTTTTGTGCGTGCAAATTTACTACTTTTTTATATCGCAATATAATTATGCTACTAAGTGATAGTTCTAATAGAGTATTTATCTGAATAAACTTGATGCATGTTTAATTTTATCTACAATTTCTTATTCGTATAAATATCTTGATTACTAGATGGGTTCATTGTTGTTAAAGGTAAATCTGTTACGGATGTTTAACGCTATTTGAACTTATTCCAAATTTATAAAACACGCTGTAATTCTATATTTTCATACAATTTGTTTAAAAATATTTTACCCAAAAAGGTAGGCTGGGAGGTTTTATTATTAAAAATGTGAAAAAAAAACAAATATTGCTGTTATAAATTTTCATCTTTTACTCAGCTTATACGTAAAAAAAATACTAAGTTTTCACTTAGTATTATCTGTTTTTCCAGTTTTGGATTTTGAAGCCTTTTGTATATCCTCTTTATTAATATCTGGTGGATTTGTAGAACTTGTAGCAGCAGGAATATTAGGAAAATCCTGATTCTGTTTCTTATTTTCCGCAGAATTCGCGTGCTCTACCTTTTTACTATTTTTTTTATTCTCCATAATACTTACTATTTTAAATTCCTAAAACTCCTATTTTTCCACTTTTATCTTCAATTGAGTAATTTAAAGCTTTGGCTAATACAAATATTGAATTAAGATTTTGTAATAATTGTTCTCTGCCCTCATCACGAAGTTTATTTTGATCGATAGATTGTATCGCTGTAGCCTTTGCTTTTTCTGTGACGTTTTTTATGTCTTTTTCTGTAATTCTATTAACAAATGAATCGTCTAGTGATTGAATTTCCACGCTTGGTGTGATTCTAATATCTGCATTTGGTAAATCTGTAATGATTAATTTCTTTCCAATAGAGTCAACTTTAATTTTCATCTTATTCAAATCATATGAAACTTGAGCATTGGTTTTGGTATAAGTAATGATATTGCTACTGGTAACCTCTTTCCCAAAAACTTCATAAGCAAGTTTAGTTTTCTGCATTGCAGACAAATCTTGCTCCACAACTACCATTTTATTCATCTTGGAAATCTGATTCATCAACAGATAATAATCTGACTTTTCAGTTTTTTGCACAGGGTTTAGATATGGTTTGAAACTGAAATATATAAGTAGCATTAAAGCTATTCCTGCTATGAATGCTACAATTACTTTACTATTTTTCAACACTATTTTTTGAATATTTCCTTAATTACAGATTGATCATCTTTCTTCAAAATATCAACAAGGTCTCTCTCAATATATCCTGTAGTAGGCATTTCTGTTATTCTACCAATTTCTTTACCATACTTCTTTACAATGATAGTGGGTACTTTGGAAATATTATACCTGCTTTCATCTCCAGAGGGAGATTCTTTCTTTCTGTTTACAGCAATTAATTTTAGTTTACCTTCAGGATAATGTACTTCATCCAAGATTTTCATAAATCTAGGAAAATCACGATGGCTATCTTCGCACCAAGTTCCGAGGAATACAACAATATTATAAGAATTAATTTTCGCTTTTTTGAGCTCGCTAATCGCTTTGTTATCTACTGCATATTCAGCATGTTCTTTTACATACCATTCGGAATAAGGTTCTTTCAGGAATTGATCTTTTAATTGATCTCCCAATAGCATTTTACCATCGTTTTGAGTATCCACTTCTCGATTTACAACCACTTTCTGAGCTTTGAAATGCTGCATAGCGCACAATAAGGTAGATAAGATCAATATATTGGTAAGAATTTTTTTCATTTATTTTTCTATAATAGGTTTTAGGTCTGCAGGTGAGTAATATTTATTTTTCAGTACTTTAAGGTCAGTTTTTCTGTAAACATTATATTTCTCTCCAGATTTTTCATAAAAAGATTCCACCTCTTTTTCTTTGTAAAATTCTACAGTTTCTTGAGCCTCAAGTTCGGTATCACATGCTTTCGACATATTAGAACGTTGTACCTCATCGAATAACTCTACAAATTTGTTGCCAAGTCCGAATTCTAGCACTGCACCACTCAATACATATTGCAAATCACACAGTGCATCTGCAATTTCAACTAGATTGTTATCCGCAATTGCTTGCTTAAGTTCATTCAGTTCTTCTTGTAAAAGTTCCACTCTCAAATTACATCTATCGGAAGAAGGTATCTGTGGAGTATCTAATATGGGTGCTTTAAAGGTAGTATGGAATTCTGCTACTTGGTTCAAACTGTCAATTTTATCCATTTTTATTATATATTTTTAAGTTTAAGCAAATATAAAAAAACGAAACTGTAAAAAATAATCACAGCCAGAATTTTAAAAATAAGTTTAAACAAAGAAAATAGCATACAAAATCTGTATGCTATTATTTAGTGTTGAGCTTGAATGTAATTAAGAAGTAATATCTCTTCCGATTACCATTCTTTGGATCTCTGATGTTCCTTCACCAATTGTACACAATTTAGAATCTCTGTAGAATTTCTCTGCAGGGAAATCTTTTGTATATCCATATCCACCAAAAATCTGTACTGCATTATTAGAAATCCTAACACAAGCTTCAGAAGCATATAATTTAGCCATTGCTCCTTCTTTAGTCATTTTTTGTTTGGCATTTTTCAATGTAGACGCTCTTTGGATCAATAATTCTGATGCATCGATCTCTGTTGCCATATCTGCCAACATAAAGTTGATTGCTTGGAATTCTGAGATGGCTTTCCCAAATTGTTTTCTCTCCTGAGCATATTTTAAAGCAGCTTTGTAAGCACCACGCGCAGTTCCCAAACTTAAAGCTGCGATAGAGATACGTCCACCATCTAATATTTTCATCGCTTGTTTGAAGCCTTCACCGACTTCACCTAAACGATGAGAATCTGGTACACGCACATTATCAAAAATCAACTCTGCAGTCTCAGAAGCACGCATGCCTAATTTATTTTCTTTTTTTCCTGACGAAAAACCAGCCATTCCTTTTTCCAAAACGAAAGCAGTAGAGTTATTTCTAGCTCCCACTTCTCCAGTTCTTGTCATTACCACAGCAATATCACCAGAAATTGCATGAGTAATAAAGTTTTTTGCTCCATTGATTACCCATTCGTCGCCATCTTTCACAGCAGTTGTAGACATACCACCAGAATCAGAACCTGTATTGTGTTCTGTAAGTCCCCAAGCTCCGATTACTTTACCAGAAGCCAATTGTGGCAGCCATTTCATTCTTTGTTCTTCATTTCCGAATTCGTAGATATGGTTTGTACAAAGAGAGTTGTGTGCAGCGATAGATAATCCTATTGAAGGATCTACTTGAGAAATTTCATCTAAAATTGTAACATACTCGTGATAACCTAGGCCAGAACCACCATATTGCTCAGGAATTACTATTCCCATAAAACCCATTTCTCCTAATTGGTGAAATAATTCCTTAGGGAAAGTTTGGCTTTCGTCCCATTCCATAATATTGGGTCTGATATTTTTTTCAGCAAATTCTTTTGCTGTCTCAGCTATCATTTTAATGTTGTTAATAGTTTCTATATTCATATTAGATAAAAGTTAGTGCCCAAAGATACTTAATTTACAGAAATACTAAAATAAATTAAAAAAAAAATTATTCCGACTAGAAAATCGACAATTTAAAATAGGTTCTTTTGAAGTAATTGTATCTCAAAATAGAGGCTATTATATCCTATCCAAAATGAGGTATGAATAATAATTTTGGGGAGCAATTATTGAATCATAAGAGAAAAAAACCGTATTAAAAATCAGTGATTTGAATATTAAAAATAATAATAATTTTAAAATTGATGATTATAGATATGCCTATTTGTCTGAAAACCAAAATATGGATACTGATTTGAGTAGGTATTTTTGTAATTTAACAAGAAAATTAATATTTTTATCTTATGAAAAAAGCCTTACTAATAGTAGATGTACAAAATGATTTTTGTGAAGGTGGTGCATTAGCTGTACCCAATGCAAATGAAATCATACCTTATATTAACCTTTTGATGGAGAAAAACGAATATGATCAGATCATACTTACTCAAGATTGGCATCCTGCTAGTCATAAAAGCTTTGCAAGTAACAATGATAGGAAAGTAGGCGAACAGATTATTCTAAATGGAGTTCCTCAGTTTATGTGGCCAGATCACTGTGTACAAGGTACTTTTGGCGCAGAGTTTCATAAAGATCTAAACCGTGAAAAAGTCACTCATATTATACAGAAAGGCAAAAATACAGAGATTGATAGCTACAGCGGTTTTCAGGATAATAATCATTTTATGAAAACTGGTCTTGACGATTATTTAAAGTATCATGATATCCAACTTGTAGAAGTGGTAGGGTTGGCAACGGATTATTGTGTGAAATTTACTTGTACAGATTCTGTAGCTAACGGATATCTTACATGCCTTCATTTCAATGGAACGCGTGCCGTAAACGTGAAACCAGACAATGGCAAAGATGCGATCTATGAAATGTTACAAAAAGGAATCACGATATTAGGATAATTCTAAACATTAAAAAAAAGCATGATCTACATTACTCGATCATGCTTTTTTATTATAAAAGTGCTTACCAAATATATTTTAAAGCATTTTTAAAGTATTTACTTCCAAATCTGTAAGGATTCTCCAGTGTCCTCTTTTAATGTTTTTCTTCGTCATTCCTGCAAACATTACTCTGTCTAAAGCTTCTACTTCATAGCCTAATCTTTGGAAAATTCTTCTGATCACACGATTCCAGCCAATAGAAATTTCCATTCCAATTTCATTTTTAGGCTTACCTTCGATGAAAGAAATTTGATCTATTGTTGCGATACCTTCTTCCAAACGAATACCTTCCACGATTAATCTCATATCTTCATTCGTAAGTTTTTTATCAAGCGTAACGTGATAAATCTTCTTAGAGTCGAAAGAAGGATGCGTCAATTTCTTAGTCATATGACCATCATTTGTTAAAAGGATAACACCTGTAGTAGAACGATCTAATCTTCCTACCGGAAAAACTCTGTAAGGTGAAGCGTTGGATACCAAATCCATTACTGTTTTTCTAGCCTTGTCATCTTTAGTTGTAGAAATATAACCTTTTGGCTTGTTCAATAAGATATAAACTGGCTTTTCTGGCGTAATATTCTGACCATCGAAAACAACTTTATCGGTCTTTTCAACCTGATAACCCATTTCCTGTACCACTTTTCCATTCACAAGAACTAAACCTTGAGTGATCAGTTCATCCGCTTCTCTACGGCTGCATATTCCAGAATTAGCGATATACTTATTAAGACGAATGGTGTCTTTGTGGATATCCTTCTCTATTTTATTTAATCTACGTTTCTGTACAAATGATTTCGCTCTGTCATCATCTCTGTCTGTTGTAGGCGCTCCGGGTTTTCTACCATATTTCAGACTAGCTCTTTCATACTTTCCTCTAACGTCGGTACTTCTATTGCCTCCTCTCTGTTTTTGCATCGGACCAAATGATCTTTTTTCCTCACCACCATTAGTTACGTAAGGTTGCTTCTCAAATTTCGGCTTTTTATCTTCATTTGGGCTATCAAAGTTTGCGTCACCTCTCCTAGAATCAGGTTGTTTGAAAGGTCTAGAACTGCTATCGAAGTTTCTATCACTTTTACTGAAAGGCTTTTTCTCGAATCTTGATTGGCCGTTTTCATTACTATCTTTTTGGTCAAAATTTCTATCGCCACTCTTAGAAAATGGCTTTTTGAACGATTTTGAAGCTGAAGAATTTCCAGACTTAGGAGCGCGAGAACCCACCGAGTTTCTTGTTGAAGATCTTGGTTTGTTGGGCTTTCTTGAATTATTGTTGTCTCTGCTCATTCTAAATATTTTTGCAAAGATACTAATTTAGTTACGAGTTAAAAATTAAGAATCATAACTTTGTACTATACAATAGCAATAAATTTTAATACAAAATAAAATATGATCCAATTTTTAGATCAAAATTTCTCCCAACTTAATCATTTTCTGACCAAAGATACATACAGTAGAATTTTTATTTTGGTCGACGAAAATACCCACGAAAATTGTTTACCAATACTTTTAGGCAATCTAGAAACTAGCACTGAAATAGAAATACTAGAAATTGAAGCAGGAGAGGAGATGAAAAACATCCAAACGGCAATTCACCTTTGGGAGATTCTCACTGAAATGCATGCAGACAGAAAAGCATTGATAGTAAATCTTGGCGGTGGAGTAGTTACCGATATGGGAGGATTCGTAGCAGCAACCTATAAGAGAGGAATTTCTTTCATTAACGTTCCTACAACACTTCTTGCGATGTGTGATGCTTCCATTGGAGGTAAAACAGGGATAGATTTGATGCATTACAAAAATATGGTAGGTACATTCAGTCTGCCTGAACATATATTTGTATATCCAAGTTTTCTCTCTACATTACCTTCAGATCAATTGCTAAGTGGTTTTGCTGAAATGCTAAAGCATGGGCTTATCGCCGATAAAAATCATTGGAATAGCTTGACTCAAATATCAGATCTCGATGCAGAGAATATAATTCCTCATGTTAAAAGGTCTATGGAAATAAAACAAAATGTGGTGGATAAAGATTTTCATGAAGAGAATATTCGAAAAACATTGAATTTTGGACATACAATTGGTCACTCTCTGGAAAGTCTTTTTTTGGAAGACAACACTCCAATTCTACATGGTGAAGCGGTTGCACTAGGTATGATTTGTGAAACCTATCTTTCTAAGCTTGAAAATTTAATTTCAGAAGAACAATCTGAAACTATTATTAAGGGGATAAGAAGTAAATTTTCTACAATTGATATTAGTAAGTACAGTAATGAGGCAATAGTTGCTATACTAGTAAATGATAAAAAGAACAGTAATTCTAATATCAATTTTTCTTTACTCCACTGCATAGGTGCAGCAGTTTTTAACCATCAATGTCAAACAGAAAACATTGTAAAATCGCTAAATTATTACAGAAATCTTTGTAATAATTAATTATTTAAAAAAATGTCCTAAATTTTTTAAATAAAAATATGCAATACATGATTCATTTGTATTTGCTTTTGTTGTTGAAAATGAATGATTTATGAATTTTTTATCTGTGGTTTTTGACAAAATTGTAAAAAAATAAATATTTGAGAAAACTTTGGCAAACTATTTGCGAGATACGGATTATCGAATTTAAAAATTTGATTTTAAAATTGAAAACAAATATTAAAAATATTAAAAAATTAAAAGTTATGAAAAAATTAATTTTAGGATTAGCAGTTACTGCAAGTTCATTAGCATTTGCTCAAACTACAAAAACTACTACTTCTTCCTCTTCGGATGTCAGATTTGGTATTAAAGCAGGAATGAATGTGTCTTCTTTATCTAATGATGGAACGCTAGAGGATCAAGGTTCTAAGATTGGATTTAATGCAGGTGTGTTTGCTACAATTCCAGTTGCAGCTTCATTCAACATTCAACCTGAGGTATTATACTCTCAGTATGGTGACAAATATGATACAAAGATTGCAGGTACCACTTATTCATATGCAAATCATTTAGATTATATTACAGTACCAGTAATGTTCCAATATAATTTCGTTCCTAACTTCTATGTAGAAGCAGGTCCTGAATTTGGTTTCATGGTAAGTGCTAAAAACAAATCTAAGAATGAAACAAACAATAATGTAATTGCTGAATCTGGTAACTACAAAGATAGATTTAATACTTTCAATGTAGGAATTGGTATTGGAGCTGGGTATTATTTCACAGATAATATTGGTGTTACTGCTAGATATGTAGCAGGTGTTACAGATATCGCTAAAGATAGACCTAATAATTCTGATGCAGTTAGAAACAATGTTTTCCAAGTTGGATTAGCATATAAATTCTAATAATATAACAATCTTTTTTTCAATATAACAGGTTAGACCTACCAATAGGTCTAACCTTTTTATTTTGAATAAATGAGATAATTTAATTTAAAAATATTCTTAATAATAGCAATTTTCTAAAAAATTGTTTTGGTTTGGCAAGGGTTTTGTAAAGTTAGTACTGTAGGAGTTAAAACCAAACAAACATTTAATTAAAATTAACAAAATTATGAACAAATTAATATTAGGATTAGCGTTAGTTTCAGGATCATTGGCATTCGCTCAAGAAGAACCAACTGCTGTTTCACCTATTAATCAAGAAAAAGAAAACATAACATTTGGTATCAAGGCGGGAGGTAATAGCAGTTATTTTAGTACTCAACAATTAAGCGCTAAAAACCAAAAATTAGGATTCAATGCAGGGGTATTTGTTAATATTCCATTATCTCAAAAATTTGCAATTCAACCAGAGGTTGTTTACAATCAGTTTGGTGCAAAAAGTGTATTATCTTCATCAGAAGTGACCACAGGAGCTACCACTGTAAATACGCAGACAGATTTTTCTACAACCATGAATTACATTTCAGTTCCATTAATGTTACACATGAAACCTGCTAAGAATTTCTATATAGAAGCTGGTCCAGAATTTAGTTATTACCTTAATGGTAAGAATAAAGGAGAAACTACTGTAAAAACTACCACTACAGGATCTCCGGCAACTTCTGTTGTATCTTCTACCGAGCAGGATATCAATAAAGATGCGGTAAATAAGTTTAATTTAGGTCTTGGTTTAGGTCTTGGATATTACTTTGTTCCGAACTTGGGTATTAACGTAAGATATATCAATAGCCTTACAGATATGAGAAATCAAAAGCCAGAAGGTACAGATCCACAAAATCATAGAGTGTTCCAATTGGGATTAAATTATAAATTCTAATTTAAATAGAATTTAAAATATAAATAGGTCAGATTTAATATTAAATCTGACCTTTATTATTGCTAAGAATGAGTTAAGAAAACAATTCTATTTCTTCACCTTTTGCAACAGGATACTCTTCTGTGAAGCAGCCAAAACAATGATTTGAAGAGCCTAAAATTTCTTTTAAATTATCAGTACTCAAAAACTCTAAAGAATCTACACCAAGATATTCTCTCAGTTGCTCTGTAGACATATTTGCAGAAATCAAATCATCTTTTGATGGAGTGTCAATTCCCAGATAGCAAGGAGCAATAATTGGAGGAGAAACACTTCTAAAGTGAATTTCCTTCACGCCTGCGTCCTTTAAGATTTTCACCAAACGCATAGAAGTCGTACCACGTACGATAGAATCATCAATAATAACCACTCTTTTTCCTTTTATTTCAGAAATAATTGGGTTTAATTTTAGATTTACAACACGTTCTCTCATCTCTTGAGTTGGAACTATAAAACTTCTTCCGATGTATCTATTTTTTATCAGTACTGGTCTGAATGGAATTCCTGAAGCTTTAGAAAAACCAATTGCCGCCGGAACACCAGAATCTGGCACTCCGATAACAATATCTGCTTCTACAGGTGCTTGCTCCCAAATCTTTTCGCCAGATCTTTCTCTTATTTCATATACATTGATGTTTTCTAATGTAGAATCAGGTCTTGCAAAATAAATATACTCGAATGAGCAAATCCTTTGTCTACCTTTTCCTTCATTTACCATATAAGAATTCAACTTTCCAGGCTCGTTTTCATTGGTATAAATGATCTCTCCTGGTAAAATATCTCTTACATATTGTGCGCCTACTGCATCGAGAGCTACTGATTCTGATGCTACTACATAGGTATTTTCATTAATTGCTCCTAAAACTAAAGGTCTAATTCCATTAAAATCTCTGAAAGCAAAAAATTTGTTTCTCGTCATACCCACAACAGAATAAGCTCCTTCAATCTTTTGCATTGTTGCCTTAATAGCACCGCGAAGACCAAGATCTAAGTTTTTTTGGATTAATCTTAAGATCACCTCAGAGTCCGAAGTGGCGCGGAACACTACGCCTTCTGCTTCCAATTCTGTTTTGAGTTCTTTAGCGTTGGTTAGATTTCCATTATGAGCAATAGAAAGTATAATTTGGTCATATTCGTTTTTGGCGAAAAAAGGCTGAAAATTATATTTCTTTTTATCTCCTGCTGTGGTATAGCGTGTATGCCCAATAGCAGAATTACCCATAAAAGTTTCTGGATCTTTTATTTCTTTATAAACATCCAAAACAAGACCTTCATCTTTCATATTGTTGATTTTTCCATCCTTTAGGACCGAAATACCACAAGCTTCTTGACCTCTATGTTGAAGGGCAAAAAGACCAAATTGTGAAAGAGAAAAAGTGTCCAAATCATTATCAGAATACATCCCAAAAATTCCGCACTCCTCATTTGGAGCATCTAGTCTTTCTTCTTCTTGGGTTCTGAAAAGATTTCTACCATAGATCTCAGTTTCAAACTGTTTTAAATATTCACTTTTATGAATGTCTAAACTTTCCATTTTTATTTTTTCTAAATTAGAAGTTAGATGTTAGAATTCAGTCTAAATCAACTTCAATTATATTTTTAAACTTGTCTTTAATGAATCAATCATTTTCTGTATCTCAGTCGAAAGCTCTTTTAAAGGATCTCTAACTTAATAAATTACTTAGCTAGTAAAGTTTTCAATCTATTGTAGATTTCTACGTAAGCTTCTGTTACTTCTCCAAGATCTCTTCTGAAACGGTCTTTATCCAATTTTTTCATAGTATCCTTATCCCAAAGTCTACAAGTATCTGGAGATATTTCGTCTGCCAAAATAATTTCGCCAGTAGAAGTCTTCCCTAATTCTATTTTGAAATCTACCAATATGATGTTTATTTTATCGAATAAATCGATCAATATATCATTGATTACTGTAGTCAATTTGTACATTTGGTCTAGCTCTTCATACGTAGCAGCACCCAAGAAAACAGCGTGGTGATCATTAATTAGTGGATCTCCTAATTCGTCTTTTTTGTAGCAAATATCAAAGATAGTTACAGGAGATTTTATACCTTCTTCTACACCTAATCTTTGAGCCATGCTACCAGCAGAGTAGTTTCTTACCACCATTTCTATTGGAATAATAGAAACTTTAGTTACCAATTGTTCTCTTTCGTCTAGCTGCTTGATAAAGTGAGTTTTCACACCTTTTTCGTTTAGGTATTCAAAAATAAGCGTTGTAATCGCGTTATTCATTTCTCCTTTCAAATCTACAGATCCTCTTTTTTGTGCATTAAAAGCTGTTGCATCGTCTTTGAAACGTACTACTACTTGATCTGGGTTATCGGTTGCAAAAACTTGTTTAGCTTTACCTTCGTATAACATTTCTTTCTTTTCCATTTCTAGAATATTTACTTTTTAGTTAGATTATATATTTTTTATTAAAATTCCTAATAATATAGCGACACCAAAACTTAGTAATGTGCCTATCAGCACATATTCTGTCAATTTTCTCTGTTTTGCCTGTGCTAAATCACTAAATCTGAAAACAGATTTTGCCGCGATCATAAAACCTACACCTTCCCAGTGACTCATCATAATAAATGTAAACACTAGTAACCTTTCTAAGATTCCTATATATTTCCCTGCATTTGATAATGATTCTGTTTGTAACGATGTACTTGCCTCTGTTATGGGTGACCAAGCAGACAATAAGGTTTTGATCATGATTGAGGTTGGGGTAGTGAGAAATAATACCGCAACGAGTATATTTAAAAATTGTTTGTTTTGTAAAAACTCAAAATTGAAATCTTTATAATAATAGGCAATTCCCAAAATAATGATAACATGGAGCAATTGATCTATGAAAAACCATTTTTTCCTAGTCCTATAATTTTGGAACAAGAGTTTTGCAGCATCAATGCAGTAATGAGAAAACCCAACGAACAGGGCAATCCACCACATTTTCAGATCCCAAAGAACTGCCATTGTGAGTAATATATGGAGTAATATATGAAGATACAGATATTTGCTCTTCAGTTTTTTATTTTCTTTATCAGAAACCCATGAATTTGGCTGAAGAATAAAATCTCCAATAATATGTACCAATATGAGTTGAGTGAAAATCATTTTATAGCTCTGAAATTTTCTTTCTAAAATAATGGTCGGTCTCCACGATAAGATCGTAGTTGGCGCGTTTCAATCTCTGGCTGATGGAAGATTGCGAAATGGTGAATTTCTTTGCCAAATCTTCTTGTGTCATGTCGTTATTCATGATCATCTCATGAATAATTTCGGATGTTGCCATCGTCCACTTATCGAAATCCTTGGAAGACCACTTTAGTAAGATATTTAGGTCTCTATCAATAGAAGTGTTAGATGTTTTGATGGCTACGGTATGTCCATCATTCTTTAGGTCGTTTAGAAGTCTACCAGAATTGACATAAGCAGTTCCGTTGGATTCAGTAATTTTTTCTGAACAAAAATTTTCATCACCAATTCCTATTGCAATTCTGACATCAAGGTTTTCCTGACTTTTTATCAGTGATTTTATCGCTAAAAATCTCCAAAATACATCATCAATTTTGCATTTGAACTGAAATTCGTCGCCTCTGTAGATTTCCCAGGATTGTGGAGTAGGTCCCCAAACCTCAAGAAGTCGCTTTAGCTTGGTAATCCAAACTTCAGTATCTGCTTGTTGCGAATTTATTATATCTCCGGTAATTACCGCTATCATGTAGCAAATATAAGTAAATATACTTATAAACAAGAAATATAAGTAAAATCTCTTATAGATTGCTAATATTAGCTAATACGCTTATATTTTAAATAATGTTAAAATTATCTATTCATCGGGATGTTGATGATAATAATATCAACTTTTATGATTTGAATGTATTTAAATTTTAAATAATATAATTGGATAACAATTTACCAATTTTATAACCAATATTGTCTATTGAAGTCATTAATTTTGAAAATCGAGAGATTTATTAGTGTGAGACTAAAATTTAATAAAAACAGAATAGAATGAAACATCTTTACTACAAAATGTCATTTTTAATAATTATTAAATAATTGCCATTAATTAAATTTACCACTGTTAAAGAATTACGACTCATTATTATTAAAATATTAAATTTAAGCTGAATTGCCAATTCAAGTCATTTTGAGTGAAAAGATTTGGCTAAATACTTTCTAAAATTGCAAAAGAATCGTAATTTTGCGTCCTCAAATTATGACAGAATTAATCCCGTTTTTACCTTACGCTTTTGCGTTAATCATTGCGATACCTTTTTTGGTACTGCTAAGACATTTTGTATACTCCTATGTCAAATTGAAAAATCAAGAATTAAAAATGCTCTCCGTAAAATCTAATTCTGAAAATAAAACCCATTCTTACGAGAGAATGACTTTGTTTTTGGAAAGAATAAAGCCTTCCAACCTAATCCTTAAGTTTGATAAAGATTTGGCAGCACACGAATTTTTATTTTTAACGGAAAAAACAATTAACGAAGAATTTGAATATAATTCTTCTCAACAACTTTATCTAACAAAAAGCTCTTGGCAAAATATAGTAGATTCTAAAATTGCCATCATCGATTTGCTTCATAAAACTTACGAAAGCTTCAGTAGTTCTCCTGATATTGGAGAGTTTAAAACCGTATTTATCATGAATTACATGAGTGAGGATGATTATATTGGAGCAACTATAGAAGATCTAAGAAGAGAAATTTTAATTATCGCTTAATAAAATAACAAAAAAATAATGATTCCAAATTTTAAAGCACACCCATGGCACGGTATCTCTGCAGGTGAAAATGCACCAAATGTAGTAAACGTTTTTGTAGAGATTGTACCTTCTGACACGATAAAATATGAAGTAGATAAAGAAACTGGATACTTGAAAGTAGACAGACCACAAAAATTCTCGAATATTATCCCTGCTATGTATGGTTTTATTCCAAGAACCTACTGTGAAGAGGAAGTGAAAAACTTGGCGGTAGCTACAGGTGCGGTAAATGTAACTGAAGGAGATCATGATCCTTTGGATATTTGTGTACTTAGTTCTCACAATATCACTACAGGTAATATCATGCTAAAAGCAATCCCAATTGGTGGTTTCCAAATGATTGATAAGGGTGAAGCTGATGACAAAATTATCGCAGTATTGGTAGAAGACCAAGTATATGGTCACATCACTGATATCTCAGAACTACCAAAAGCAGAAGTAAACAGATTATTACACTATTTCTTAAGCTACAAAAACTTACCTACTGAGCCAGCAAAAGTACAGATAGATCTTATCTACGGTGCAGAGCAAGCGAAGAAAGTAATTTTGGCCTCTCAGAAAGATTATGCGGATAATTACGGAGGATAATACCTTTTTCGTATAAAAAAAATAGCTGAAATTGAAAATTCAACTTCAGCTATTTTTATCTTTAGACTAGAAATTATTTACCTAAATAAGACTTCAAAATCTTACTTCTGGTATTGTGTTTTAGTCTCTTGATTGCTTTTTCTTTAATCTGACGAACCCTTTCTCTTGTAAGATCAAAAGTTTCACCAATTTCTTCTAGAGTCATTGGATGCTTCCCATTTAGACCAAAATATAATCTTACCAAATCTGCTTCTCTAGGAGTAAGTGTATTCAGAGCTCTTTCTATCTCAATCTGAAGAGATTCTAGCATTAGATCTTTATCTGGACTTGGAGATTCACCAGAACGTAAAACGTCATATAGGTTAGAATCTTCACCTTCAACAAGTGGTGCATCCATGGACAAATGTCTACCAGAGTTTTTCATAGACTCTTTGATATCTTCTTCACTCATATCAAGAACTTCAGCCAATTCTTCAGGAGAAGGTGGTCTTTCGTTTTCTTGCTCTAAGTGTGCATATGCTTTGTTGATTTTATTGATAGAACCAATTTTATTCAGTGGTAATCTAACAATTCTAGATTGTTCTGCTAAAGCTTGCAGAATAGATTGACGAATCCACCATACTGCATATGAGATAAATTTAAAACCTCTTGTCTCATCATATCTTTTTGCTGCTTTCATCAATCCCAAATTTCCTTCATTAATTAAATCTGGAAGTGAAAGACCTTGATTTTGGTATTGTTTGGATACAGAAACTACGAATCGAAGATTGGCCTTAATCAATTTTTCTAGTGCAACTCTATCACCAGCACGAATTTTTTGTGCTAAATCTACTTCCTCATCTGCAGTAATCAATTCTACTTTACCAATTTCTTGCAAATATTTGTCTAATGAAGCAGTTTCCCTATTGGTTACCTGCTTAGTAATTTTTAATTGTCTCATTTATTTTTCCTCAAGCTAGAGTTACATTATATTATACGATAGGATACACAAAAAGGTTACAGAATTTGAATATTTTATTAATTAAAAAGACAAAACCTAAGTTTTGCCTTCACTGTAAGAGAAAATGTACTTACTATTTTGCTGTTTTGTAGCGGTTAAAAAAGATCATTCAATAATTTTGCCAATCTCAATCCTCCATATAAAAGTTGTCTTTCCACAGTTGCATTGAATTTGTATTGATAATCGTAAGCTAATTTTGAATCTGCTGGAGTTTGAGCATAGATTTTATTAGCAATTTGGTGAGAATCGTATAACCAATTTTCTAAGGTGCCAGATTGAATATGCTTTACTTCATCCTTACTTTTTATATCTAATATCTTAGCATATTCTGTATAGCTATATTTTTGCGAATCAATCAATTTTCCGTCCCAAAGAGAGTGCAAATTTGTTTTTTCACCAAAATAGGTGAGATTAATTTTGTTGCCTCCTAAATCTTCAGATCTCCCAGTGTGCATTGGCTGAGCAAGATCTCCCATCATGTGAATCACAAAAATAAGTGCAATTTTTCTGTCTTTTGCAGATGTTTTTACATCTTTAATTTGAGAAGATAAAGTTTTGATCTGTGTGTATAAACTTGTACCAGCCTGAGCAATTAATTTCTCTTCAAAAGATTTGAAATCTGTCTGAGGATCTATATTTACATAATGCCAATCTGCCGTTTTTTTCCAAACACCTGTAGTATCAGATTTAATAAAATCTGGCCAGTTTGCCCAATATGCCAAACGTTCATTACCAAAGATTTTTTTGATCTCCCTTTTTGCTTTACCAGACAAATGGTTTTCACCAATCTCTGCTATTATACGGTGTCCCGTAAGTCCCCAAGCATAAGAATATGCTGACACTGAGACCAACAATAAAAGTAGAATTTTTGAATAAATACTTTTCATTTCTATAAATTTTTTTGAGATGCAAAGATACTCTACCCATTTTAAATAAAATAAAAATTATCGTTTTTATATATAAATTTCTATTCATTATTATTGGTGATTTTTCACTTATTATAAACTTCTAATTGATATAATATTTGTAGTTTTGAAAAAATGAGTAAATTGTAATATGCAATATAGGTTTTAAGTCAATTTTATTTTCTTTAAATGAGGATAAATAGTATCTTTACCTAGATATTTTTCGAACACAAATGATGAATATGTACGACAATAGCATACTGGATATGCATTATAATAAATTACAGACTGATTTCCGTGCAGAGTCTGTGGCTGTAAATTTGCTGAAATACCATAAGTCTGTAAGTAATATATTTATAGAAAGAATTGGCATTAATGACAGAGCCTACCTCAAAGATATCAAAAGCATCTCTAGTCAATATTTGGGATTTGATGAAGAGGTTCTAAGCATTAGGACTTATAGAGAAGGCATCTACGATTATCTACCAGAAGGTTTATTTCATCCGCCATCACTTAATACATCAAGAAAAAATGTAGAAAGTGTAGTAAATGAAATTAGAAAACAGAAGAAAGTAGAAGAGGATGCGAGAAATTTTTTTCGCCCTTTTGAGTTAGAAATATTTTTCACAGAAATCAGTGCTTTATTGAAAGAGTATGATTTTGATCTTACGAGTGACACAGATTCTTTACTTACTATTTTCGGCGAACTTTGGCCGATTTTGAAAATGCTGGATAAAGAGAATGTATATATCTTTATGTATATTTTGCCATTCTTTCATCAAATACGAGGCGATAAAAATTGGTTTGAAAGGTGTATGACATCCTTTCTACAAATTCCTGTTAGAATTACTTTTACTGCTAATATCGTAGATAGAATTGAAGAAAATGACGATTCGATGTTGCTTGGTAATTCTCGATTGGGCATTACAATGATACCTAGTGGAAAACATATGGATGGGGAAAGAAATTGGATTGTGAATATAGGTCCAATCCCTTATAAAGATATGGTGAAATTTATCCCAGGACATCCATTCAGGAAAGTATTACAAGCCCTATATGAATATTGCATACCCTTACATGTGGATGTAAAAGAAAATTTTATCACTGAAAAAAAACAATCATCATTTGTATTGGATAGTGAAAGTAACAGCACTAATAGATTGGGATTTACTACATTCATTTAATACATTAGAAAATATATAAAATATAAAACACAAATAAAAAATTAATTATTAACATGGAAATTGCTTCAATAAAGGGTATATTTTTTAGGTATATATTCGTGCCACTGCTGGCTGTGATTATGATGTCTATATTAGGATTTATAAGACGTAGCCAACCCGCAATAAAAATAAAAGTAATCATTATCTACATATTATTGTGTAGTCTCTGTTTGGCAATACCCGGATTATTTGGGTTCTCTGGCAATTTGTTTAATCCATATTGGTATCTTATTTCTATGATATTCTATTTCTTACTAGGAATCATACACGTCAATCTTCTACACAAATATTTTAAGAAACATATTCCATCATTTGGGAAAAGTGTATTATTCGAGTCAATTCTCTCTATTACATGCGTTCTTTTAGGAAGTTACCTATTCATCATTATTTTTAGAGCTTTAAGTAAAGATCAGGGTTATCCTGAGATGTCAGCTACAAGTTCTCTGATATTCTTTGTTCCTATGGCATTTTACTATTGCTATATACAATTCATCAGTATACCAGTAGATATCTATAAAACATGGCATTACTCTCCAGATCAGAAACTACCAGATTTTGACGGGGTTGATTTTGATAAGCTAATGGTTTTAAATGTAGAACTAAGCAAAAATCTTGAAGACGCAAACCGATTTAGGATTAAAGCTAAAACACTTCCCACAGGGATTAATTTTGGAGATTGGTTTTATCGTGTAGTGGATGACTATAACCACAAAAATCCGCAATCTATCATTAATCTTACTGATGAATCTAAAGAATCTTATTACTGGATTTTCTATACCAAAAAGTCTTTTTTTAGTTTTAGAAAATATATAGATTTTGATCAAGATATCAACACCAATGGAATCTCTGAAAATGAAATTGTCATCTGCAAAAGGGTAGTACAACATGACGAAGAGGGTAAAAAGAAATAAACAAACACAAATTTTATAAAAAGTATTTGATATGATACAACCAATCAAACATTTCGCAATCAATTGGGTAGACGGGATGAAAGTTTCCCAGCAACATCTGAATGATCAGGATAATTTTTTAATAGATACTATTAGAGATGCAAATTCTTTAGCAATAACTAACTTTAACTATGGTTTGTTGCCAATCCCAAATGAGTACACAGATAAAACTATTTTTGAGGTACATAACACTGCAACCAATGATGTGCAATTAGTAATCAAACATTGTAGCGCAGTAACCTTAGCAGGATACAGAATAGAGCTTAACGATAGGAGAGTTAGTGTAAAATCATTGGCTAAATCGCTACAAGTGGAAGAAAACCAAATAGATGGAGAATATTACATCTTGGTTTCTGTAAATCCCTTTGATAAAGTAGCTTTTGGTGATATTGATCCTGAAGAAATTCCACCAAGACATCCAAACTCTCATGCCAATTATCACATAGAACTTTTGCCAGTAAGCACTCTTAACAGTAATTTTTCTGGTGGAAATTATTTGGTGATTGGAAAAGTGGATTTTAAGGGAAACATTACGCAGGTAAATTCAAATTTTATACCTCCATGTACATCGGTGCAAAGTCATCCAGCGTTAGTAGAAAATTATAATAATTTTGCGAAAACAGTTGGAAATCTACAGCAATATGCATTTAAAATAATTCAAAAATCGGCTCACAAAAACCAAAATACAGCTTTAGCGCTGAACGTAAGATCTTTATGTTCAGTAATGATTGAAACGTTTGGAGATATGTATTTCCAATTTAGAAATATTATTCCTCACCAACCACCGATTTTTCTTATTGATAGCTTTGCAAAATTGGCTTTGCGTCTTTATAATGCTACACAGGTTATAGTACCTGCAGAATTAGAAGAAATGCTAAATTATAGTTTGGAATGGAGTGAGATTGCTCCACACACTTTACTGAACCAGCTTTCTACTGTTTCAGAAATTAATTATGATCACCATAATACTGGAGAACACTTGCTACATATACAACAGATGTTGAGAAGTCTAGACGTCATTTTTTCTAAATTAAGTGAATTGGATTATATAGGACAGAAGAAGGAGAATATAATTGTTACAGAACAAGAAGTATCCAATAATAACAATACAAAAAGAGGGTGGAGTGTACTAGATTAAAACGTATATCACTAAATGGTGAATTATCAATCATCTTTCACTTTCTCGATTTAACGGTACTTACAGAGAAATAATGGGCTAAATGGGCTTTAAAAACATCTGTACAAACGCGATTTTGAGCTATCAAAATCGCGTTTTTTATGTCTTAAAAAAAATATAGTTAAATGAAAAGGAGAGGAGCTGCTACCTTTTTACCAAAATTTTGTCCGTTGCTTTTTTACTGAGCACTTCTTTCTTCCCATCAATTTCCACTGTAATCGATTTATCAAAGTCCTCTATCTTTATAATTTTTAGCTTGGTGTTAAGAAGTATCTTCCGCTCTGTCAGATAATTTAAAAAGGCATCATCTGATAATGTTACAGAGGCAAAAACCACTTCTTCATTCACCTTACATCCTGTAAGTTTTTGTAGATTTTGTGATATAATATTGCCATCCTTATCTGGTATAGGTTCTCCATGGGGGTCTATCCTAGGATATTCTAAGATCTCATCCATCTTATCAAAAAACAATGCAGAATGTACATGTTCTAACTGCTCTGCTATTTCGTGTACAGATTCCCATCCAAAATTCATTTTCTTTACAAGAAACATTTCAGTTAGCCTATGTTTTCTTACTACCAATGCAGCTTCTCTTTTCCCTTTGTCCGTAACTATGATGGGCTTGTAGGTCTCGTAGATAATCCAATTTTTATCAGCGAACTTCTTCATCATATTGTTAACGCTCGGCATTTTCACGTTCAAGAACTTGCTGAGTTCGTTAACAGTAACTTTATTTTCATTGTCAGCTAAATGAAACAAAGCTTTTAGATAATTTTCTTCTGTTAATGTTGTTTTCAAAATGTTAGATGATTTTCATTACAAATCTAACAAATTATTATTTAAAATTAATTTTGGAAGTTTAAGTTTTATAAATTTGTGATATGAAATATTCTTTTAAAAACGATTATTCTGAAGGATACCATCCTGCAATTTTGGAAGCACTAATGAAACACAATTTGGATCAGCAGTTGGGTTATGGTGAAGATGTATATTCTAAGGAAGCTAAAAAATTGGTTAATAAAAAGTTGCAGCGAGATTCTCAGATTTATTTTGTTTCTGGAGGGACGCAGGCCAATCTTATTGTAATATCAGCGTTACTAAAGCCTTATCAATGTGTAATATCAGCTGCTACAGGACATATTTTGAACAATGAAACTGGTGCCATTGAAGCTACAGGACACAAAATAATAAGTGTAGAAACAGAAGATGGTAAACTAAAAGCGGAGCATATTATAGCTGTTTTAGAAAATCATCAAAATAAACCACATCAAGTGATGCCAAAACTGGTATATATCTCAAATTCAACAGAGTTGGGAACGATATACAGCAAATCTGAGCTTACAGAATTAAGCCATTTTTGTAGGAATAATGGGCTTATTTTGTATATGGATGGAGCAAGATTAGGGCACGGATTATCATCACACATTAGTGAATTATCTTTGTTTGATATAGGTAATTTGACCGATGTTTTTTATCTTGGAGGTACCAAAAACGGAGCATTACTAGGAGAGGCAATTGTTATCAACAATGAGATATTATTTGAAGATTTCGCATTCAGTATCAAGCAAAAAGGTGGATTATTAGCCAAAGGCAGATTGCTAGGAATTCAGTTTTTAGAATTGATGAAAAATGATTTGTATTTTGAATTGGCTAAAAATGCAAATGTGCAAGCTTTAAAATTAAGTGATTTTCTTAAAACATATAATATTCAATTCTTGGCTGAAACGGTTACCAATCAGGTTTTTCCCATTTTAGATAATTCGTTGATTGATGCATTAGCTGAAAATTTCGAATTTTATATTTGGAAAAAAATCAATGATGAACAATCAGCAATTCGTTTGATTACTTCATGGAATACTTCAGATCAAGCTGTTGAAGATTTTATAGAAGCTATGAAAAAATATATTTAAATAAAATATAAGTTCAGATCAGTTTTTTAAATTTTGTTTAATTGAAAATATCCGTTGACATTTCTGCGGATATTTTTTTATTTTAAAATTGAAGAAAAAGTTTCAAATGAAAAAAGTTAGAAAAATAAATTCAAAATGAAATTTTAAATAAGGAGATACTATAATTTCTAAAAAACAGTCGAAATCCTAATAACTGAGAATCGCCTGTATTTCTTCAACTTGAATAATTATTCATACAAAAGATGAATTTAAGATATAAAACCTAGCAAAACTACAAATTCTAAAAAGTCCTATAATTTATATTATGTTAAATAGAGTATATTTCAACAATTCAAACTTTCTCTTTTTCTTCGTTCTTTTAGTTATTAAATAATATCTGCTCGAATGCCTTGGCCGCCAAAATTACTTGTTCTGCCCAATCGTTCGCAGCGTCGCTTCCAGCATCATCAGAAATATACTTTAAACATAAAAATGGAATTTTCTCATTCATTGCGATTAAAGCTAACGGATAAGCTTCCATATCAATCACATTGTATTCTGTATTGACATGGTTGGTTTCAAAACTATCACCACTGCCACAAATACCTTTCTTAAGACCTGAGAATTCTACACCATGTTCTATAACTGTTGGAATTCCTGATAATGGCGTTTCGAATTTTTTGAAACCCAAACCTTGCGCATCCATATCTCTTTGGATAAACTGCGTACAACAAATCACTTCGCCTTTGCTAAAACCATATCCTCCAGCTGATCCTAAGTTGATAATAAGATCAGGCTTTTTTCTACTAATTTCTTTGGTTAAAGCCACTGTTGCATTTACTTTTCCTATACCAGTTATCAGTTTATTTACATGATTGAAATTGTCACCAGCCTCTGAGTCTAAGGCAAATACGAATAAAATATTATCTAAAGTATATTGTTGTAAGTTGTTGATTTCTAACATGAAAATAGTTGATTTTTTAATAAAATAAGCTGGATAAAATACAGTGAAATGCCTAATATATTGAAAATTTTTAGGTATTATTGTAACCGCTAAATCATTTCTTTTTAGCCATTATAATGCACACAAATTAACAAAAAAATATGCAAAAATTCAAGTCCGTATTTCTGTTATTTCTGATATACCTCTTCCCTATTTCCTGTACATTTGGACAAAAAAATGCCTCTCTATCGCCTAAAATAGATAGTTTAGTAGCTTCAAAAGATCCTACATTTTTTAATGGAGTTATTTCTATTACGAAAGATAATAAATCTATTTATAGAAAAGCTGTTGGATTTAGGAATTTAGAAACGAAGGATAAAACTTTGCAATTGAGTGATCGTTTCGAAATTATGTCGCTCTCCAAACAAGTTTGTTCAGTTTTAATTTTAAATGAGGTTGAAAAGAGTAAAATCAATCTAAATGCGACAATTAAAACATATTTACCCAATCTATCTAGGTCTTGGGCAGATACGGTAACTGTACATCAATTGCTCAATCATACTCATGGCATTGAAAGTTTAGACAAGCCATTATCTTTTAAACCTGGAACGGATTTTAAATATGGAAATCTTTCAAACGTACTGCTGCAGCAAATTTTAGAGAAAGTTACTCATGAAACGTACAGACAATTGGCAGAACAATTATTTGAAAAAAACGGATTGAAAAATACCTATTGTTATCAAAGTGGAAATAATAAGGATTTAGTTGCTGCGCATTTAGTAGACGAAAATACCATAAAAATTCCTTCTAAAACACTTATAAATGAAGGAAATTTGGCTGCAGATGGAATTGTTACCAATGCTGAAGATCTTTTATTTTGGAATGATAAACTTCATTCAGGTAAAATTTTAAGCAAAAAAATGTATCAACTGATGATTAAAAGTTCTGCACAATCACAGCACGATGTTTTTGGTAAGGCAAAACAAGGTTATGGCTATAACATTAGGAATATCGTAGAAAACAAAATCAATTATATAGGACACACTGGTTTGGGTGATGGATTTTCTGCTCTGAGTATATATTTTCCTAAAAGCAAGGTGAATGTTGTTATCTTACAAAATGTGATGATAGAGAATAGTAAATTATATTACTATTACGAAACTGCTATTAAAAATATGATTTTACAAAGTGAATTGATTGATTAAATGCTTATTTTCGACAATAAATTCAAATTTTATGAAAAAATTATTCCCAATTACTGCTTTATTATTTACCTTTTTAAGCTCTAGTGCCTATTCTCAAAACAATCAGTTTTATTATGATTATAAATATAAATCAGATTCTCTCAATCGAAATTTAATTGATAGTGAATTGATGGTTTTGGATTCTTTCAATAATGGATCTAAATTTTATAGTAAACAAAAAGCTAATGCAGATTCTACAAGATCTGCCATTATAAAAGCAGCAATTGCAAAAGGCAGCACAAATATTATGGTGGGTGATATAAAAGATGGTAAAATTTCTGACAAAGTGCTAAAATCTTACCCATCTTATAGCACAAAACTCCTTACTAAAATATCATCTCAGCCCTTAGTTTTAGAAAATAACAATAAGATAGATTGGAAAATTTTTCCAGAAAAAGATATGATTTTAAACTATAATGTTCAAAAAGCTTCAACTACGTTGTATGGTAGAAAATGGGTTGCGTGGTTTGCTTCAGATATTCCTGTTCAAGACGGTCCTAGCCTTTTTTATGGATTACCAGGACTTATTCTTAAAATTGAAGATACTGTTGGTGACCATGCTTTCACATTGGTAAGTACTAAAAACTTGCCTTCTGAGGCGATTTTGGATGATAAAATTAGAAATAATCAAATCGTTGTATCTGAAGAGAAATTTAATAAATTATGGAGAGAATATAAGCAAGATCCTACAAAAAATATGCGTGCTAAGAACTCGGAATACTCAACTGGTGATGTGGCAGTAACTACATCAATGTCATTTGGTGGAAAGACATACTCAGAAGTCGAAATGATAAAAGCAATCGATAAAGAGAGAAGAGATGATATTGTAAAATATAATAACTTTATGTTCCTTAATCTTTACAAATAATTTTTTATCGCAATTGGGTATTTTAGACAATCTTTAAAAATTAGATTTTAATATAATTAAACCTGCTATTTGGTGGGTTTTACTAATCTACAACATAGCCATTTTCCCACTTTGTAATTTGGTTAGATTTTTGAATACACTATCCTACACAAAATCTAAACTATTGAAACTCATTACATTTACTAACAAAGGGATTTATTGTCCCATGGGAAAATTTTATGTTGACCCTTGGAAACCTGTTGATCTCGCCGTAATCACGCATGGACACGCCGATCATGCACGTTGGGGCATGAAAAAATATTTATGCCATCATTTCACGAAGCCTATTTTGTACCAAAGGATTTCTCCTGATATTGAATGTCAGAGTGTAGAATATGGTGAAATAATTAATATGAATGGTGTAAAAGTATCCTTTCATCCTGCAGGACACATTATTGGTTCAGCGCAAATAAAACTAGAATACAAAGGCTATATAGCAGTTATTTCTGGTGATTATAAAGTGCAGTATGACGGCCTCAGTACGCCTTTTGAGTTGGTAAGATGTAATGAATTTGTTACAGAAAGTACATTTGGATTGCCTATTTATAATTGGTTAGAAGTTCCTGATCTTAATAATAAATTGCAAAATTGGGTGCTCAAAAATATTGAAAATAATAAAACTTCTGTATTCATAGGATATTCTTTGGGTAAAGCTCAGAGAATTATGAAAGCTATAGAGGGTTTAGGCAAATTAAATGTTCATTATTCTATTGGTAAATTAAATAAAGCCTTTGAGGAAGTAGGAATTGTATTGCCAGATTATCATATACCCGATTTTAAGGAAAGTTTGAAGCCTCTTCATAAAGAGATTGTCATTTTACCACCTGCGTTGTTTGAAAGTAATATGATTAAAAAAATACCCGATGCTGCTATTGCAATTTGCTCAGGTTGGATGCAAATTCGCGGTGCAAAACGATGGCGAAGTGCTGATGCTGGGTTTCCGATGAGTGACCATGCAGATTGGAAAGGTTTATTACAAACCGTGAAAGCTACAGAAGCAGAATTGGTACATGTGACGCATGGGCAAACGGAAGTTTTTTCTAAATATCTAAATGAGTTGGGAATACAATCTGATGTGGTAGAAACTCTATATGGTAATGACGATGATGACATTGATACCAATAATGATACTCAAAAAGAAATAACCACAAATGATGAAAGCTTATGAAACACTTTGCCGAACTCATCAATGCTATTGAAAGTAGTAATAAAACTACCGCTAAGATTGATGCTATTTTAGATTATTTGGAAAGCGCGCCTGAAGATGATAAAGTATGGTTTATAGCACTTTTCACTGGTAAAAAGCCTAAAAGAAATGTTAACACTGTTCATATGAAAGAATGGGCTTTGGATATTACGGGTCTTCCATTTTGGTTGTTTCAAGAAAGCTATTCGGCAGTTGGAGATTTGGGCGAAACACTATCCCTCATTCTACCGCCTCCTTCTCATAGTATCGAAAAATCGCTTTCCGAATGGATGGAGGAAATTATCGGCTTAAAAATAAAGTCGGATACGGAAAAAAAAGAATTTGTTTTACATTGTTGGGATGGATTAGATTATACTGAACGGCTGATTTTTAATAAATTATTAGGAGGTAGTTTTAGAATTGGTGTTTCTTCTAAAACATTAATCAATGCACTTACCAAATATTCTGGACAAGAAGCGAGTGCGCTGATGCATAGTCTGATGGGAAAATGGGTTCCTGGATATATTACCTTTCAGGAACTTATTGCTGCAGAAAAAGTAAATACAGACAATTCTCGTCCTTATCCTTTTTGTTTGGCTTACCCTTTGGAAAAGGATTTAGAAGATTTAGGCTTACCTAATGAGTGGCAAATTGAACATAAATGGGACGGAATTCGAGGGCAAATAATTAGAAGAAATGATGAAGTTTTCATTTGGTCGCGTGGTGAAGAATTGGTTACCGAACAATTTCCAGAAATTAAAGAAACAGTGCAAGCCATGACAGGAAATTTCGTGATTGATGGAGAAATTTTAGCTGTAAAAGACTATGAAGTTTTAAATTTTAATGAACTTCAAAAAAGATTAAATAGAAAAAATTTAACCAAAAAAATGCTGTCAGAGATTCCTGTAGAAGTTTTTGCCTACGATATGCTGGAACTGGAAGGTGAAGATTTACGTGAGCAACCCATTTCCCAGCGAAGAAAACTGCTAGAGGAATTGATTTTAAAAAATAATCCTCAAAGAATAAAACTTTCTGAGATAATTTCTTTTGAAAATTGGGAAGATCTGGGTAAAATCAGAGAAAAATCTAGAGAACTAAATAGTGAAGGTCTTATGCTAAAACAAAAGAATTCTCATTATCATGCAGGTAGAAAAAAAGGAGATTGGTGGAAATGGAAATTAGATCCTCTGACGATTGATGCGGTATTAATTTATGCTCAAAAAGGAAGTGGCAGACGAAGTGCATATTACACCGACTATAGCTTTGCTGTAAAAAATGGAGATGCTTTGGTTACGATTGCTAAAGCTTATTCGGGACTTACGGATAAAGAAATTATGGAAGTAAGTAAGTTTGTGAATAAAAATGCAATCGAAAAATTCGGTCCTGTTCGTACGGTAAAACCTGAATTGGTTTTTGAAATAGCTTTTGAAGGAATAGGTTTTAGCAGCAGACATAAAAGTGGTGTTGCCCTAAGATTTCCAAGAATTTTAAGATGGAGAAAAGATAAAACAGTGGGTGATATCGATGAATTGGAAGAAATAAAAAAACTAATACAATAGTATTGAAAGCATACGATCAATCTGAAGGGTACGCAATCATCAAAAATTGGATGGCAGAAAAAGGAAATACTCCTTTTGATTTCCAGGTAGAGACTTGGAGAAAATTTGGTAATGGTTATAGTGGAATGGTGATTGCTCCTACGGGATTTGGAAAAACATTTTCGGTATTTTTGGCACTTCTTTCAGATTTTCTTACGCAGCCTGACAAATATAAAAAAGGATTGAAAATGCTTTGGATAACTCCACTTCGTTCCTTGGCAAAAGATATTGCAAAAGCCATGCAAGAAGCCATTGATGAGATTGGACTCGATTGGGAAGTTGGCGTAAGAAATGGCGATACAGACCCTAAAGTTCGTCAGAAGCAGGTAAGAAATATGCCCGATATTTTGGTGGTGACTCCAGAAAGTTTACACTTGCTACTCGCTCAGAAAAACAACCAAAGATTCTTCGTACCAATGCATTGTATAGCGGTGGATGAGTGGCATGAACTTTTGGGATCAAAGCGTGGCGTAATGGTAGAATTGGCTATTGCACAGCTCCTATATTATGTGCCAAAATTAAAAATTTGGGGAATTACGGCAACCATTGGTAATTTAGATGAAGCTTTAGAAGTGTTGATTCCTTACGATGTGAAAAAAACAAAAATTAAAGCAGTAGAAAAAAAGAAAATAGAAATTATCTCTGTCTTTCCTGAAGAAGTAGAAATCTTGCCTTGGTCAGGTCATTTAGGTAAAAAATTAGCAGATAAAGTAGTACCCATTATTCTCAATTCAAAATCTACAATTGTTTTTACCAATACGAGAAGTCAGAGTGAAATGTGGTATCAAATTCTGCTTGATGCTTATCCGGAATTTGCAGGTCAGATAGCCATCCACCACAGCTCCATAGATGCGCACCTGAGAATTTGGATTGAAGAGAATTTGAGTTCAGGAAAATTAAAAGCGGTGGTTTCTACATCTTCATTGGATTTAGGAATAGATTTTAAACCTGTAGACACTGTTATACAAATTGGCTCTGCCAAAGGAGTTGCAAGGTTTTTGCAAAGAGCTGGACGTAGTGGCCACTCACCTTTTGAGACTTCGAAAATATATTGCGTACCTACACATTCTCTTGAATTAATAGAAGTTGCTGCTTTAAAAGAAGCCGTAAAGCAAAAAGTGATTGAACCCAGAGAGCCTTTAGCACTTTGTTTTGACGTTTTAGTTCAGTTTTTGATGACGTTAGCTGTTGGAGATGGTTTCTATCCAAATGAAGTTTTCGAGAGGATAAAGAAAATCTATACATACCAAGAAATTACATGGGAAGATTGGAATCATATGATCAGTTTTCTAACGGTGGGTGGCAGTGCACTAAAGAATTATGAAGAATATCATAAAATTGTAATCCAAGATGACGGTTTACACAAAGTGACATCGCGCAAAATTGCCATGTTACATCGTATGAATATGGGCGCCATAGTAAGTGATGCTATGCTGAAAGTTAAATTTTTGTCTGGTGGATATATTGGTATGGTGGAAGAATATTTCATCTCTAAACTTAAAAAAGAAGATAAATTCATATTGGCTGGACGAGTGTTGGAAGTGGCTATGGTTAAGGAAATGACGGTTTTTGTGAGACTATCTAAAGGGAAAGCTTTTGCACCAAGTTATTTGGGCGGAAGATTACCATTAAGTTCTAATTTAGGACATTTTTTAAGGGAAAAATTAGCAGGAGCAAGCAACCCAAAATCTACAGAGAAAGAGTTGAAATTCTTGCATCCTTTGGTATTAAGTCAAAGTGAAAAGTCTCACATTCCCAAGGAAAATGAATTTTTGGTAGAAATTATCAAAAACCGTGAAGGTTACCATCTTTTTATGTATCCTTTTGAAGGACGATTAGTACATGAAGTGATGGCGGCTCTTGTGGCTTTTAGAATATCTAAACTCATACCTATATCATTCTCTATGGCGATGAATGATTATGGATTTGAGATATTTAGTGATAAAGAAATTCCACTAACTGAAGAGAATATCACCCAAATATTATCAAGAGAAAATCTAATGCTTGATGTGGTGGCAAGTATTAATTCTGCAGAAATGGCGAGAAGAAAGTTTAGAGATATTGCGGTTATATCTGGTATGGTTGTCCAAAATTTTCCTGGAAAACAGAGATCCAATAAATCCTTACAAAGTTCTGCAGGACTTATATTTAAGGTATTAGAAGATTACGAACCCAATCACTTTTTGGTAAGGCAAGCCTATACAGAAGTGTTCAATATGCAGTTGCAAGAGCAGAGGTTAGTTGAAGCTTTTAGAAGAATTGAAAATTCGAAAATTATACTCAGAAGATCTACTACCTTCACGCCTCTGAGCTTCCCGATAAAGGTGGATAGTTTAAGACAAACTTTATCTAGTGAAACCTTAGATGCAAGAATAAAAAAGATAATGGAGCAATCATTAAAGAAAAAATAATTGATAAAAAAATAGAATTACTTGAAAATAGCGACCAAAGACCTTATAATTTTAGAAGAAATAATTACACTTACAAACCAGCGTGCTGCATTTTGGAAACAAGAAAAAGCCTTGATTTTATCGGATTTACATATTGGCAAAACTGCTCATTTTAGGAAAAATGGCATTGCATTGGCGAGTCATATTATGAAGAATGATTTGGATAGACTTTCTATTTTAATTGAATTTTTTAAACCTGAGCAGCTGATTATTGTTGGCGATCTTTTACATGCTGGGAATAATTCTGATGTTGATGAATTTTGCCATTGGAAAGACCAATATCCTGATATACAATTTAAACTGATAGAAGGAAACCACGATAGAATCTCAAAAAATTTAGAAAAAAAATTAAATCTAGATTTTAAAGCAGAAATAGCCAATATTAGGGACATTTCCTTCGTTCATGATTTTGATAAAAAAAATAAGGATTTCCAAATTACGGGTCATATTCATCCAGGTTACAGCTTAAAATCTCCGATTAAAAATATAAAATTACCTTGTTTTGTAAAAACAGATCATCAACTATTATTACCGGCATTTAGTGATTTTACAGGATTAGACACAAGAAATATTCCGAAAAAGGGACAATTTTATATATTTACAGATACAGATATTTACGAAGTCTAACGTAAACAATACACCTCATTAGGGAGAAGTGTATTGTGTGTTCCTAGTCGATGATAAAATTTTTTCTAGCTAATTCTTTTCTTACTCTACTCAAGCTTTCTGGAGTAATCCCAAGAAATGAGGCAACCATCCATTGGGGAACTCTAAGAAGTAAATCTGGAAACATTTTTACGAATTTCAAATATCTTTCTTCTGCAGTTTCTCCCAATAAGGAGTTGATTCTATCTTGTAAACTTTTTACATGCTTTTGGACCAAAATATCACTTCGCTCTATAGAGTCTGGATATTGCTCAACAAGTTTATTAAAGAAATCCAAATTAAGATAGATCACTTCCGATTCCTCTACTGCTTCTATATAGTAAATAGATTTTTCATTAAAATACAAACTACTTCTATCTGATATTAGCCAACTTTCAGGAGCAAATTGTATAATATGTTCCTTCCCATTTTTATCGATAGAATACATTCTCAAAAGCCCCTTTTCAACAAAAAAGACATTTTTACAAATCTCGCCACTCTGCAAAAGAAAGGTATTCTTAGGTACTTTTTTTATTTCATATTCTAAGCTACATAGATTTATTTTCTCTGTAGGGACATTAAGAACTTTTGATAAATAATTATTGATAACGCTCATAAAACTTATATTAAATCGAGAGAAATATCTTGATGCGAAGCATGTGAAACCACTTTGCCATTTTCAATAACGAGTAGTTGAGGACTCTCATGACGTATCCCCAGTTGTTCCGCAATGGCATTAGATAGATTTCTATGTGCCAATAGGTCTAGATAAAACAAAGTGTAATTTTCTTCGTTGCCCACTTCTACTTCTTTTTCAAAGTTTTTCAGTACAGTTTTACTGATAAAACATGAGGTAGAATGTTTGAAGATAGCTATTTTCCTTTGGTTTGATAACTCTATAGCATTGGCTAGATCTTCTTCTGTATTGATGGGTTTCCAGAATGATTTTTGTGATGAACTTTCCTCATTTTTGTCGCCGAATATTTTATTAAAAAAACTCATTTTTTTATCTTATTTTTAGTTGAAAACCGTTCTCTATATACAATGAATAGAAGATTACAGTAGATTAAAATTTTCATAATCACTACCCTATAATCTATTTCAAAAATAAGAATTCCTTTTTTAATAACTACATGTAAACGAAAAAATGTATTTTTTATTGATATGAAATTATTCATTAAATTGACAATCTTAATCAACAAATTGATATGCCAAAAAAAAATTCAATTGCAATATTTTTTTTTCTACTGATGACGACCTTTAAGGCTCAAAATATATACTCTAAGGCTTATGGGAATAAAGATAATACCGCACTTATTTATCTTCATGGCGGCCCCAGAGGAAATTCTACTTTATTTGAAGAAACTACCGCGAAGGCGCTTGCAGAAAAGGGATATTATGTAATTGTATATGACAGACTTGGTGAGGGAAGATCCGCAGACACTGCTGCTACGTTAACTTATAAAGAATCTATAAAAGATCTTACTAAAATATACAAAAAATATGATCTACAAAAAGCTCATCTTATCTCCCATAGCTTTGGAGGACTTGTAGGAACACTTTTCGCGCAAAAAAAACCGTATAAAGTAGAAAGTCTCATATTGGTAGGAGGTTTATTCTCTCAGCAAGATACGTATACACATATTCTTGAAAGCAGTAAAAAAATAGCTGCTGAAAAGCACGATTTGAAAATATTACATTGGATAAATGATGTAGAACAGCTTCCAAGAAATTCTGCAGAATATAGAAAACAATGTTATGAGATAGCGAGTGAAAATTAGTATTTTTCTATGCCCAAACCAACAGAAGAATCCATTGCGCTAAGAAAAGAATATGAAAAAAGCGACTTTGGAAAAAACAATATCAGAAATGATAATGCTCCAATCTTATTTTATAAAAACGAAAAGAGTAACAATATTAGTACGATTCCTATTTTAAAAAAAATATCAAAAAAACTTTCCATTTATGCCATATATGGTAAGCAAGATAAGATTTTCTCCTCTAGGCAACTTGAGGATTTACAAGATATAGTCCCTACAAATCATTTTAAATTGATCGATAACTGTTCTCATTATCCTTTTGTAGATCAACAAGAAGAATTTATCTCAACTCTAGAAAAATGGTTGAAATAAGGTTATTTTAAAACTCGAATAAAGCTGGTCTTTGGGTTACTTCATGATAGCAAACACTGTTTTCATCAAAATAATGATAGACAAGGCTTTTGCGGGTTCTAGATTGGTCTAGATGCGGTTCGCCTCCATGCAAAATATTTGCATGCCAGATTAGTAAATCTCCTTTTTTAGCACGGAATATTTCTTTTTTTAAGCCTAAATCTTTTACCTTCTGTTCTAAAAATTCCTCATAGGCTGCATAGCTTTTTTTACCAATTTTCAAAGCATTCCCTTGGTTATCATAATCAGAATTGAGAAAATATGGTAACTTCTGACTGCCAGGAATATAGTGAAGCGCACCATTATTTTCGTCTACATCTTCAAGGGCAATCCATACGCCTAAAAGTCCACCTAAGGGATACGTGGTCATATGTATGCTGTCAGAATGTGTTTTTTGCTGACTTCCATTGATAAAATTGATGCTTTGAAACAATTTTGCTTGTCCATCCATCAAGACGGATAAAAACTCTATTAAATCTTTGTTATCACCCAAATTTCTAACAATTTCTGAATGATGAATTGCGAACATCAATTTTCCACCGTATCTAAATTTGAGCGTTCCATTAGCTACCAATCCATCAATCTCATCATTGATTTGATCGGCAATTTCTGGAGAGATAAAATTATTTAAGACCAAAAACCCATTTTCTTTAAAATCTAATGCACTTTGCTGATTTTCGGTATCCAAATTTTTGAAAAAAGAAGTAGCTGATAATTTTTCATTGTAGACTACTCTCTCATTATTCGGTAAATTTTGAAAATCCTTACTAGAAATGCTAGAAAAATAATGCTTTTTTAAACCCAATTTTCTATAAATGGGAATATTGTGTTTTAATTTTTTTTTATTGAAAAAATTATAGACAACATACGGTAATTTATAGGTTCTGACGGCTTTAAACATGGATTTGAAATTGATATTATAATCTTTATAAAAATAAGAAATCATTTAGAATTAGTGGGTATACTACTCTACAATTTTGCTATATATTTCATAATAAACTTAATGTTGAGTACTTTTTTTATCAAAGCCTTTATTGGGACATCGTAAGCAATGTAGGGTTTTAACTCTGGGCGGAATCCTCGGAAAAACTCCTCTACGTTAGGAAGTTCACTTCCTTCGAAATCAAAAATTTTTGAGGCAATAGAATTTCTTATCGTTTGATCGATGAGTATAGAGGCGCCGGATAATTTTACATACTCCTTATTATTAAATGTTCCAAGAAGTGCAATTGTCTTTTGATCCTCATAGGTTGCGATAAGATTAACGAGTTTTCCTGTATAATAAAATGCTGTACAAACAATTAATCCTTGACGATCCATCATTTCGAATCTATCAAGGAAAAGATCTACATCCCTCTCTTTATTAGCGCCCAAGAGATTTTCTTTCATAAAAGGCTTTGCTTCCTCAAACGATATGATCTTGGTATTGGTTCTCGCTTTTACTTCAGGATCCAAACGCAATTTCCTCTTCCTTTTTGGAGAATATTTTGAATATACTATATCATAGCTTTCAGGATAAATAATAAAATTCTTTCGCTTTTTTAAGTCTGTGCTTAAACTATTTTCGTCATTAAAATTATATACACGAACTAAATAATTTTCTTCTAAAAATGAAAAAAAAGAATCGTTAATTATTATTGAATCATTGCTAGAGAAGACACCTAATTGCTGGCAAAGCATTGGATTATGAACGATTTTGAATCCCATTTTTTTTATATACGGTATGGGCATTACGGCTTCATAATCATTATAAATGAGGATCTCCCAATTTTTCTGAGTTGTAATATCTAAAAATTCTTTCGTAGCTGAATATTTTCTTTGCTGAGAATTTTCTAAACAGTTTGTATATTTTATAAAATCAATGTCTTTGTATTTTACGCTCTTTATCATAGTAAACCTTCGTCTGCAAAACTTAAATAAGAATTTTGGGTAATTATAAGATGATCCAACAATTGAATATTAAGAAGTGTACCTGCTTCTCTTATTTTTTTGGTAACAGAAATGTCCTCTTGGCTAGGTTTCAGATTACCAGAGGGATGATTGTGAGAAATAATAATGCCCGTAGAAAAATGATCTAATGCGGCCTTAAACAAAATCCTAATGTCCACAATAGATTGATTGATGCCTCCTTGTGTAAGCTGTTCTATATGAATCACTTTGTTGCTTTGATTGAGAAACAACGCCCAAAATTCTTCCGTTCGCAAGTCTTCGAGATGAAGTTTTAAGATTTGATAGGCATCTTTGCTGCCTGCTATTTTTGGTTTATCTGGTATTTCTTGTGTAGCTCTTCTTTTTCCAATTTCTAAAGCTGCTGCTATGGTAATTGCTTTTACTTCGCCAACTCCTTTAAATTTTGTGAGTTCTTTCGTAGTGAGAAGACTCAGCTGATGCCAACTATGATCTACTGAGGATAGTATTCTCCTCGCCAATTCTACAGCTGTTTCATCTTTACTTCCACTCGCCATAATAATGGCCAATAATTCTGAGTCCGAAAGTGAACCTTTACCCTTCAGTAAAAATTTTTCTCGTGGACGATCGTCGTCAGCTAAAAATTTTATGGACATGGCATGGCTTTTTTTATTTACAATTAATAGAAAGCATATAAAATGATTGGTTTTGCGGATCTATCAATATATTTTGATGTTGCTTCTAATGCTTTAGGCGATAGCATAGGACATCCCAAACTCAAACATGTCAATTGGCTAGATTCTACATCTGGTACACAATCTAAAGCATGTATGACAATGGCTCTTTCTCTTGCATTGTTATTTAATTCATCTAATCCGTCCAGTCTATAAGACTTGCCAAATTTACCTATATATTTTTCTCTAATTACATATTTTCCTAAGGAAGATTGGTAAGAACCCTCTGTGTTGGAGAATTGTAGATTATTGGAGCTGTCCATTACAGAACCAGACCCATGAGAAACTATAGATTTTTGAAGAATCTTATCATTTTTCAAATCATAAACAAAATATCGATATTTCCCAGAATGAGTTTTAAAATTAATAAAAACGGCAATATCTTGATTGTACTCTTTATTTTTAATAAATTCTTTTAGTTCAACTATTTTCTGAGCTGGCAATTCCTTAGAATCTTTTGGAGAATGACAACTCAAAAAATTTAAAAATAAAACAAAAATCAGAAGGAAACCTTTCATAATGACCTCAATTATTCTATAATCATTCCGTCTTTCATCACTAGTTTTCTATCCGTAATTTCAGCCAAATTAGGGTTGTGAGTTACAATGACGAAGGTTTGATTATACTTATCTCTAAGATCAAAAAACAAACGGTGAAGATCATCAGCATTTTTAGAATCCAAGTTCCCAGTAGGTTCATCAGCGTAGATAATCTTTGGAGAATTGATCAATGCTCTAGCCACAGCTACCCTTTGTGCCTCACCACCAGAAAGCTGGTTGGGCTTATGATACAAACGATGTGCAATCTTCAAATCCTCGAAAAGACTATGTGCTTTTTCTATCGCTTCTCTTTCATTAGAACCTGCAATTTTGGTTGGAATAAGCACGTTTTCTAACGCAGTAAATTCTGGCAACAATTGATGAAACTGAAATACAAAACCAATATTTTGATTTCTAAATTTTGAGATTTGCTTGTCATTCATATTGATGAAAGACTCGCCTGCCAATGTAATTTCGGTATGATAATCTTTTATATTACTTGGTGTATCTAGCGTACCCAAAATTTGTAAAAGCGTAGATTTTCCCGCACCAGATTCTCCTACGATAGATACTACTTCGCCAGTTTGTATATGCAAGTCTACCCCTTTTAATACCTTTACGTCTCCATATGATTTATGGATATTTTTAGCTCTAATCATGACTTCAAAAATACAAATTTGCTTGTAATATTTCCTATTTCTCTCAATATTTTATTTAATGAGAATCTGTTTCTTTCTTTTTAATAATAATTCTGAAGGTTGTTCCCTTTCCTATTTCTGTTTGCGAAATTCTAATGTCACCCTTATGATATTCTTGTATGACTCTTTGTGCTAAGGATAAACCCAATCCCCAGCCTCGTTTTTTGGTGGAATATCCTGGTTTGAAGGCATTTTGTGCTTGATATTTCGTCATGCCACTACCAGAATCCTTTACTTCTATCAAGATTGTTTTTGTTTTTTCTAAAACAGACATTTGAAGTGTTCCAGCTCCTTTCATCGCATCAACTGCATTTTTTACAAGATTTTCAATGACCCAGCTTAGGAGTATTTTATTGTGTGGTAGGAGGATAAGATGAGATGGTAATAGTAAGGTAAACTGAACCTTGGTAGAAATCCGAGTTTTTAGATAATTATAATTGTCTGAAATAGTTTGGTTAAAATTCATGTCATTCAATTCAGGAACAGAACCTATTTTCGAAAATCTCTCGGAGATGGTTTTCAAACGTTCTATATCTTTCTCCATTTCTGCAATTCCATCAGAATCTGGGTTTTCTAATTTCATGATTTCAATCCAACCAATCATAGAGGATAATGGAGTTCCTATTTGATGTGCCGTTTCTTTTGCCAAACCAGCCCAGAGATATCCTTCATCTGTTTTTTTGACAGTTCTCAGAAACCAAAATGAGAATAGAAAGTAACACAAAACAATGAATCCTAATAAAAATGGAGAGTATCGGAGGTTATTCAGAATTACCGAATTATCATAATACACAAACTGATTATTTCCATTGGAAAATTTAATTTCAATTGGTGGATGATTATTTGCCATTTTTTTTGCCAGCACAACTATTTTTTCGGCATCGTCTCCTATTTCTGCAGGTAAATTTTTATAAACGATAAGATGATCCTTTTCGTCTAAAATAATAACAGGAATGGTATTATTAGAACTATAAATACTTAATAATAATTCTTGAACTTCTAAACTTGGCGTAACTTCTTCTTGTTGAAATTTAATTGCATTGACCAAAATATTTACTCGTTTTATTTCCTCCTTTAATAGATAATTGATCACCATAGTGGAAGCAATAACGATGGTAACGACCACGAGGGTCATCAATGAAAATATAAACCAATTATTAAATCTTGTAAATATCGAACGTTTTTTCAAATTTCTATTTTAATAAAGTTAAAATCTTCTGCAATTCTGCGCCTCCACTGCCTTTATAATTATTGATAATAATAGAATATACATATTTCTTACCCTCTTTAGAAGTGTGGTAACCCGCATAAGATTTGGTATCTCTCATCGTCCCGCTTTTCATCTTCATCCCATTATCTTGCGTAGGAAAACCATCATAAAAGGTGGTGAACCAGGATTGCTTTTTAGCAAATAACAATGCTTGAACTTCAGCCTTTGCTGATACATAATTTTGCGGAGACAATCCGCTACCGTCTGCGAAATTGATCATATTACTATTGATTCCTTTGGATATCCAATATTTTTTAAGGTATTCTACCCCATTTTTGAAACTAGGATTTCCTGTTTTCTCTTTTGCTAAAGTTTTAATAAAACTTTCTCCATACATATTGATGCTTTTCCTCAAAAACCAATAGACCATTTTATCTAAGGTCGGAGATTTATAACTAAAAAATATAGTATTATCTGGAAAATCAGAAAGTGGTTTTCCTTCAATTTCTAGCATAGAACTGGAAACTAATCTACCACCAATTTCTATCCCCTCACTTTTTAGCCATTTTTCAACTTCCAAACCCAATTGTAATGGTGGATTGGATACAGAACCAGAAACTGTAGATAACTTTCCTGCTGGCAAGCTTCCGTTAATGAGTGCAACATTAGAATGAGGCGCAGTAAATATCAAGCTTTGATCTGAACTTCCTGCTGCCTTCAGATCGTTTAACCATGAGATATTGGCCAAAGGATAGGAAAAGCTTTTAATGTCTTTGCCGTAGATATTTACATCAAACTGATTTTCTCGCCAATTGACACCCCATACGCCTGCGCCATAATAATTACCGAGATCATCCCATGGCCAACCACCAGGAATCGTTTGATGGTCGTAATAAGAATCATCAATAATTAGATTTCCAACAACCTTTTTGACGCCCAATTTTTTCACAGCTTCTAAAAATTGTTTCTGAAAATTTTCAGGTTTAAAACCCTCATAACGCCAACTTCCCAATGAAGGATCACCATTAGATTTTATGTATAAATCACCAGAGATAGTACCATTTGCTATTGTACCCGTATAACTTCCATTAGTCTGATAGGTATAATCTTTCCCTAGCGTTCCTAATACGGCTGCAGCTGTGAAAATTTTTTGCGTAGAAGCAGTTGAAAGTCCTTTATTTCCTTGGTAATCGTAAATCACTTGTCCAGATTCATCTGCGACGTAGAAGGATAGACTAGACGATATTGCCGCGTCAGAATTCATCAATGCCTTAGTTCCCGTTTCTAATTTTTGGCTGATACTTTGAGCAAAGACGATTTGGGTAGAAAAAAGAATTATTAAAGATTTTTTCATAAGTAAAGCGTAAATTACAATGATGTTCCTACTTCAATTTCATAAGGTGCTTTATCGTTTTCAAAAATTCTTGTTTGTCGTGTCCCCTCAACAGTTGTATTGTCGCCTATTTTTCTAATCCAGTTGCCTTCTCTCAATCCAACAACTTTGGTTCTATTTTGAGACAAAAATTCTATAATTCTTGTTTCTCTAGTTTCACCATTGTGTTTAAGCTCTGGATTTGGATCCAAATAATGCGGATTGATATTGAATGGCACAAGTCCTAAACAATCGAAACTTGGTGGATACACAATGGGCATATCATTGGTGGTCTTCATGTTGGGTCCTCCGATATTACTCCCAGCACTACAACCCAAATAAGGTTTTCCTTTTTCTACATTTTCCTTTAGCACAGACATTAAATTTTCTTCGTGCAAAGTTTTTACCAACAAAAAAGTATTTCCACCACCAGTAAAAAAGCCTTTTGCTTCATTAATGGCTTTTATCTTATCATCATATTCATGTAATCCTTTTACTTTGATATTGATGGTTTCAAAAACATTTTTTGCCATTAATGTATACTGCTCATGCGTCATACCATCGGGTCTAGCAAATGGGATGAAAACAATTTCTTCTATTCCTTGATATAATTTTACTAATTCGTCTTTTAGATACTCTAAAAATTTTCCGCCATAAAGCGTTGACGTTGATGCTAATAAAATGTTCATCTTTATAAGATATTAGATTTTAAAAATTGATGTTGTTTGTAGAAAAATTTTTCATTTTCAAACTATACAAATTTACATTTTTAATTGTTCATCACTGTTCTTGTAGAAAGAAAATATTAATAATGATAAAAATTATACAATTCACTATTTATAAGGTTTCGTCATCACGAAGTAATCGTTATATTTGTAGTAATAAATCTATTTAAGAAAATGAAATTTTTTATTGACACAGCAAATTTAGAGCAAATCAAAGAGGCGAAAGACCTTGGAATTTTAGATGGTGTAACTACAAACCCATCGTTAATGGCAAAAGAAGGAATTAAAGGTTCTGAAGCTATCCTTAATCATTATAAAGCGATCTGCGAAATTGTAGATGGAGATATTTCTGCGGAAGTTCTTTCTACAACATATGAAGAAATGATCAAAGAAGGTGACGAATTGGCTGCTATCCACCCAAACATTGTGGTAAAAATCCCAATGATTAAAGATGGAATCAAGGCTTTAAAATATTTTTCTGATAAAGGAATCAAAACTAACTGTACCCTTATCTTCTCTGTAGGTCAGGCATTATTAGCAGCTAAAGCTGGTGCTACTTATGTGTCTCCTTTCTTAGGAAGATTAGATGATATCTCTACTGATAGCTTGGCTCTTATCCAAGATATTCGTTTGGTATTCGATAACTATATGTTTGATACTGAAATTTTAGCAGCTTCTATACGTAACTCTATGCACATTATCGACTGTGCAAAAATTGGTGCAGACGTTATTACTTCTCCACTTCCTCCAATCTTGAGCTTACTAAAACACCCATTAACGGACAGTGGATTAGCTCAATTTATTGAAGATTCTAAGAAAATGGCTTAAATTTTTTTAAGTAATTAAATACAATCGCCCGAAACTGTAGTTTCGGGCGATTTTTATTTTAGAAGATCCAACTCTAGTAGATTATTATCTTTTTTATTTTTCTCTTTTGCTGCTCTTTCCTGATCTCTCATCATTTTAGTAGCATCGAGTTCTTTACCATTTTCATCAAGAAATCTTACTTTACCACCTTGGGCGAGCAGTTGCTTCATACCCTTTGTCGGATTATTTCTTTGATCAATGTAAATTTTCTTATATTTTTCTGTATCAACCGTTACTATAGAACGATTGAATTCCATTTTTCTTTCGTTTTCACTCATCCAAATTTCAGTTGCTTTCAAATTTTTAACTTCAGCTAAAACAAAAGAATGCGACTTGTTTTTATCTTCAATTTTAATAATTAAACCAGGAAGTCCACGAAACTTATAAGGACCATCTTGAAATGGAATTTCGGTGGTGAACCATGCAACCCATTGTCTGCCTGCAAAATTGGTAGTCGCTTTTTGTGCATTGAACGCTCCTATTTTTTCTTTTTCTGGTGAAATTTTCCAATCTAAAACTCTATCATCCAGAATTTTATAATTATCCATATCTACTTTGTCAAAAAACTGAATTTTATAATCTGGATAAGTCTTTTCTACAATATGATCAACCTTTCCAAACGTAATATTTTTAAAATCATGAGTCCCTTTTTTGTCCATCTCTTTAATGAGTGAATCGGCTACTACTTTATTGTGACTGTAATACTTCGAACCTTTTTTTGAAATATCTAGATACATTGTTTCAGATTCAGTTTTATCTTTTGCAGTAGAATCACTTACAAATTTGTATTCATAAATAAATCTTTGGTTTTGAGAATAAACGGCACAACTAAGTAATGAAAGTGCCAAAATTATTATATTTTTCATAAAAGTGTTTAATATATCATTTAACGAAAATAGAATAAAAATAGTATTAGATGATTTCAAACTATGTAGTTTTCAATCGCAAAATATCAAGTTCTAGCAGATTATTGTTTTTGGCATTGTTCTTTTCAGCATCCTTTTCCCTTTTTCGCATCATTTCATTCATATCCAGTTCATTCCCCTTTTCGTCAACCATTTTTACTATTTTTTGCCTCATTCCCTTCGTGGGATTCTTTCTATATTCAATGACCATTTTATTAAACTTATCGATAGGTAAATTCACCAAAGGATGAAAGCGATCCTTTTCCGAAATACTGATCCAATCTTTACTTCCCAAGTTCTTAATTCCGTTTAAAACGAAACTATGAGATTTTGTCCTATCTTCAATTTTAACAATAAGACCAGGAAGTCCACGAAATTTATACGGACCATCTTGTAGAGGGATTTCTGTAGTAAACCATGCTGTCCAAAGTCGTCCTGCAAAATTAGTCGTAGCTTTTTGAGTCATCAATTCGCCTATTTTTTCTTTCTCTGGCAGAATTTTCCAATTGATATTTCTATCATCAGATACCTTGAATTCATCCATTTCTAATCTATCAAAGCTCACAACTTTTTGATCTGAGTACGATTTTTCGATTACAAAAGAGACCAAGCCAAACTTTATTACACTAAAATTTACAGGTTCTTTTTTTCTATTTCCTTCATCAATAATAGAATCTGCTACTGCCTTATTTCTGCTGTAAAATTTCGATCCTTTTTTTGAAATATCCAGATACATCAATTCTGTTTGAGAATTTTCTCTACTTAAAGAATCACTAATAAATGTATAATCGTAAGAAAATCTTTGATTCTGGCTAAACACCATAGCACTAGTAATTGCCAATGCCATTAATAATAATTTTTGCATTAAATTTTGTTTTTTGATTTTTTAAAGATGTGAATTTTTACTCATATTATTATGTTTTTCTCAAAATTAAATTTAAAACAAAAAAAACCTCTCAAAAAATTGAGAGGTTGAAGTATTAATTTACTTAAAAATTACAGTAACAATGTTAATGGACTTTCTAAATAAGATCTTAAAGTTTGTAGGAACTGAGCACCAGTAGCACCGTCTACCACACGGTGATCGCAAGCTAATGATAACTTCATCGTATTACCTACAACAATTTGACCGTCTTTTACAATTGGTTTTTCAACAATTGCTCCCACTGACAAGATAGCAGCGTTAGGTTGGTTGATAATACTTGTAAATGTTTCGATACCAAACATACCAAGGTTTGAGATAGAGAAAGTAGAACCTTCCATCTCGTTCGCCTTAAGACCTTTAGATTTAGCTCTAGAAGCCATATCTTTAACACCAGAAGAAATTTGAGTATAGGTCATTTGGTCTGTATTTTTCAGTACTGGAACTACCAATCCATCTGGAATTGCCACCGCAACACCAATGTTGATATTTCCTCTATGAATTACCTTGTCAACAGCCCAAGAAGAATTCACTTGTGGGTGTTTTCTTAATGCCATAGCGGTAGCTTTAATAATCATATCATTGAAAGAAATTTTTGTATCTGGCAATGCGTTGATTTCTTTTCTTGCAGCAATGGCTTTATCCATATTGATCTCTACCATCAAATAATAATGTGGCGCAGAGAATTTGCTTTCAGAAAGACGTTTTGCGATAATATTTCTTACCTGAGAATTTGGAGTTTCTGTATCTTCACCTTGTACAAAGCTTAATGCAACTTGTGCAGCAGGCTCCACAGAAGTCGGTGCAGTTTGAGCTGCCTCAGTAGCTTTAGGAGTAAAGTTTTCCACATCTTTCTTTACAATTCTACCATTCTCTCCAGAACCCTGAATTGCATTAAGATCCACTCCTTTTTCCTCAGCCATTTTTTTAGCCAAAGGAGAAATTGCTAATCGATCTGTAGAAGAAGCTTGTGTAGATTCAGCTACTTTATTCTCTTCTTTTACTTCTGATTTTGGCGCAGCTGTTTCTTCAGTTTTAGCTGCTTTTGGAGCGCTAGTACCCACATTAGAAACATCGGTGCCTTCTGGTCCTATCATCGCTAATACTGAATCTACAGGCGCAGCTCCACCTTCTTCAACACCTTGCTTCAATAGAATACCATTGAATTCAGACTCGAAATCTTGTACTGCTTTATCTGTTTCAATTTCTGCTAGTAAATCTCCTTCTTTCACAGCATCACCCACATTTTTATGCCATTTTGCTACTTTTCCTTCCGTCATGGTATCAGAAAGTCTAGGCATTGTGATAATTTCTACACCAGCAGGTGCTTCGCTTGATGATAATGCTGGTGCTTCTACTTTTACCTCAGTTTTCACTTCAGGAATCGCTTTTTCAGCTGGAGCTGATGCACTGCCACCTTGTAAAGCAGAGATGTCCTCACCTACTTTACCAATGATTGCTAAGGTAGAGTCTACAGCTGCTGCAGAACCTTCTTGTACACCAATATATAATAAAGTACCTTCTATTTCAGATTCGAAGTCTTGTACTGCTTTATCTGTTTCGATTTCAGCTAAGATATCACCTTCTTTTATTTGGTCTCCTACATTTTTATGCCACTTCGCCACTTTTCCTTCTGTCATAGTATCAGAAAGTCGGGGCATTGTAATTACTTCTGCCATAATTTTTTTATAATTTGCTAATTTGGTAATTTGGTAATTTGAAAAATAAAAAAGATATTATAACCAATCGATTTCAAAATTTCAAAATTTCAAATTGACTCATTATCTTTTTAGTTTTCAAATTTATCTAAGAATGGATAGTCTTCTTGAGAATAAACATACTCATAGATTTTCTCAGCTGTAGGATAAGGAGAATTTTCCATAAAGTCTATGCATTCCTCTACAAAATCTCTAGATTTGTTATCCAAAGCTTCCAATTCTGTTTCGGTAGCCCAATTATTTTCTAAGATTCTCGCTTTTACTAATTCTATTGGATCATCTTTTTTATGAATTGCAACTTCTTCCTTAGATCTATACGGTTCAGCATCTGACATAGAGTGACCTCTAAATCGATAAGTTCTCGCTTCAATAAACGTTGGTCCGTCTCCTCTTCTAGCTCTCTCTATTGCTTCATAAGCAGCTTCAGCTACTTTCTCAGGATCCATTGCGTCTACAGCAAGACAAGGCATTTCGTATCCTAATCCTAGTTTATAGATATCTTCATGGTTAGCAGTTCTTTTAACGGAAGTTCCCATTGCATATTGGTTGTTTTCTACAACAAATACTACAGGAAGCTTCCAGTTCATTGCCATATTAAAGGTTTCATGAAGAGATCCTTGTCTGGAGGCACCATCACCAAAGAAACAAATGTTTACTGCTTTTCTGTCGAAATATTTATCAGCGAATGCAATACCTGCGCCCAATGGGATTTGTCCACCAACAATACCATGACCTCCATAGAAACGGTGTTCTTTACTGAAAATGTGCATAGATCCACCCATACCTCCAGAGGTACCAGTAGCTTTACCACAAAGTTCTGCCATGATTCTTTTAGGATCTACCCCCATCGCCATTGGATGAATGTGGCATCTATAAGCTGTAATCATACTATCTTTGGATAAATCCATTGCATGTGTAAACCCAGCAGGGATCGCTTCCTGACCATTGTACAAATGCAGAAATCCTCTGATTTTTTGCTTTAGATATAGAGAACGGCATTTGTCTTCAAACCTTCTCCACATTGTCATATCTTCATACCACTTTAGGTATATCTCTTTAGAAAATTCTTTCATGTGCTAGCTTCTTGCTTATTTATGATGAAATAGTGAAGCAAAATTATAAAAAAAAACTTGTTTTTATTGTATGGATAGCAATTGTTTTTTTATTTATAATATTATATTTACATCATAAATTTAAACATGGTAGAAAAAAAGACTTCATTTTTATATTATATATCTAGTATTATTTCCAACTTTTTCAACCCCTTGGTTTCTTTATTTATCTATTTTATATTTATTGGCGTAAATAATTATTCATTTCATCAGGCAATTTCATATTTTGTTCCTATTTTAATTTTCACAGCTATACCCATAATTATTTGGATATATTGGAATGTAAAAACCGGAAGATATACCAATATGGATGTATCCGACCGCATACAAAGAAAAAGTTTATATCTATTTATTGCAGCTTGCATAATAATTTACAGTATTTATCATTATTATGTCCACGGATATCTGGATTTTGTAATGCTATTTATTATGACTTTATTATTTGCTCTACAGTGGAGTAATCTTTATATAAAAAGCTCTATGCATACTGCATTTAATGTTTTGGTGGCAGCACTATTTTTTGCTAACGATATCTATTATGGTATAGCGTGGCTGGGAATTGCTCTTTTGGTTGGTATTACTAGAATTATTTTGAAAAGACACACCGTAAAAGAAGTATTTATGGGCGCTGGTATCGCTTTTTTGGTTTCTTTTCTATATCTTTATTGCAATATACAATTTCAATAATAATAAGACCTTATGAAAATTAATCATCTTACGTCCGCAGAAGAAAATCTAATGAAGCTTTTTTGGGATCTGAATTCCTTTTACCTTAAGGATGTTATGGAAAAACATGCTGAGCCAAAACCCCATCAAAATACAGTTTCTACGTATTTGAAAATTTTGGTTGAAAAAGGATATTTATCTACAGAAAAAGAAGGACGTATTTTTAGATACTCAGTAGTACTACCAATTGAAGAATATAAAAGATTTTTACTAAACGAATTATCTAGGAACTTTTTTGACCATTCTGGGATTGAAATGGTGGAATTTTTATTAAATGAGAAACTGATCACTCAAGAAAACCTAAAAGGATTTATCAATATCAGCATTGATGATCTACCTACCAAAGCCAAAGTAAGCAAACAAAATTCTATTGTGGAAGAGATACTTGCACCTAAAAAGATAAAGAAATCTAAAGAGAGTAAAGAAAAAGACAAAACTGGTGACAAAAAGAAAAAGAAGAAGAAAAACTAAATTCTCATCTCCTTTTTATGTGCATAGAAAAAGCGGCTCAATGAGCCGCTTCAATTTTTTACCAACGACTTCCGCCGCCTCCGTTACCACCACGGTTGTTATTGTTACCATAACTTCCACCTCCGTTGTTCCCACCAGAACGGTTGTTACCATAACTTCCACCTCCGCTTCTGTTATTATCAAAACTTCTTCTTGGTTTTTCTTCTCTTGGCTTAGCCTCAGATACGTTAAGGATTTTTCCGTTAAGTTCTTTTTGGTTAAGTGCTTCAATAGCTTGTTGTCCTTCTTCGTCTCCCATTTCTACGAAACCGAAACCTCTAGAACGACCAGTTTCTCTGTCTGTTACAATTTTAGCAGATGATACATCGCCAAATTCTGCGAATAAATCGTGCAACTCATATTCTTTTGTTGCGTAATTGATGTTTGAAACAAAAATGTTCATTTTAAAAAAAAATTAAATTAGTATAAATTCTGTTTAATAGTAGAAGTACAATATGATAATGAACATGACATTGATTCTAAATATAAACGGTTGCAAGATACAATTAAATTAAATAAATCAAAGCATTTTTATATTTATTTCAACTATTTGCAAAAAAAAAATCAATCCACTCCTATATTCACTGTAAAACCCTAGAAAACAAGGTAAATTAAGAATATTATGTGCTTTAAATATATTCACAAAATTCGTAATTTTTGAGTTTAAAATATTCAAAAAAAGACATATTATGACCAAGTAAAATTGGAAAATTTTAATATATTAACCCTTTTTTTATCATAGATGATAAAATGAAAACTATCATTTTATCATTTTGAATTCTACAAATGAAATTGTTATTATTTTTCTTGTGTACTACAATCCATTAATGAAAAACAATTCAACTACTTAAACAAGGATTATTTATAAGCATTGCATTATTCAGAAATTTTCCATCAATAAATAATGTAATTTTAGAACGTCATTATAAAATACAAATATCATGAATTATCACACGAGAAAATGGGTAAAACCCGAAGATCTGAATCCAAACCTATCTTTGTTTGGCGGTAGACTTTTGCAATGGATAGACGAAGAAGCCGCATTGTATGCTGTAATACAGCTAGAAAATAAAAAAGTGGTGACCAAATTTATTTCGGAGATCAATTTTGTAAGTTCAGCCCAACAAGGCGATATCATAGAAATTGGGATAGAAGTATCTTCATTTGGATCTACTTCACTCACTTTAAAATGTGATGTAAGAAACAAGATGACCCACCAAACCATTATTACGGTAGATAAAATTGTAATGGTAAATCTTGGGGAAGATGGTTTGCCAAAGTCACATGGAAAGACTAAAGTAGAATTTGTAAAAGATAGATTAAACAGTTTATTATAGTTCTATTAACCAGATTGCATAATAAAGGTTACGTTTTACTATATTTGAAAACGATATAATACCTTTATTCTTGGGCTTTATTTGAAATTTGTATTTATTAATATATTTTTTAAACTAAGAAATACTATGTAACAACGGTAAAAAAGGATGATGTATATGATTGAAAACTATCTCTCGAAACTTAAATTTGGATTTCAATATTCCCACGATTTTATAACGCTTGTAAAGCTTATTTTTAATACTAAAAAATATAGTCGCGCATTTAGGAATAAAAAGTCAAACATGATGAGAATCTTCCACTTTTATCTGAATATCACTTTAAACTTAATAATAAAAAACACTCCATTAGCATGAGAACCATGTCGGGTGACATTGATATTTTCTACGAGATTTTTTGGAAAAAAGTGTATCACATTCCGCAAAAATATAAAAAGGATTACAAAGTGATTGTTGATTTGGGTGGACATATAGGTTTTACCGCTCTTTATTTTTCCACAATTTATCCCAAAAGCACAATATACACTGTAGAAGCATCACAGCAGAATTATCATATTTTGAAAAAGAATATCTCTCCCACTGCTTCTATCAAAAGCTATCACGCAGCCATCTATCCAACGGATGGCTTTATAAATTTCGAAACTGCTGATTTGTCCTACAACTGCAAAATAGGAAAATTTGGCAAACCAACAAAAGCTATGAGTGTAAAAACTTTGATGGAAGAAAATAATTTAGATAGCATTGATCTTTTAAAAATTGATATTGAAGGAGCTGAAAAACAGTTGCTTTCTCAGCACTGCGATTGGCTTGAAAAAGTAGATCAACTAATAATAGAAATTCATGAGGGATATAGCGTTCAAGATCTTCAGCGAGATTTGGGTCATTATCATTTTAAAATTATTGTGCCAGATGAGACAAGTGGGGGTTTCCAGAAACATATTTGCATGGAAAACAACATCTTAATCTAATTGCAAATTTGAATTTACACTATTAAATTATCACAAGCATTTTAATAAAAAATCATTATTCATCACTATTAATAGTTAATTAAACTTAAATAACCCACAAAAGGGAGAAATTATACTGCAATTGGTATAAAATTTGGTAAGTTTGCTAATGAGAATTTAACAATTCTTAACACAAATAAAACCTCCAAATTTTTATGAAAAATTATTTCGAAGGAAAGTCTAAAGGCCTGACTTTTCTTGGGTTGTTATCTTTGATGAGTGCAACATCCTTGTTATCTATAGGATGCAATGGTAAAGATGAACTTTATACAATAACGAGAAGTACATCTGAACAAGAGATAATCCACAATACTAATAAAGTAAATGACAGTACCAAAAATGTAATTTATCTTACCTTTGATGACGGACCTAACAAAGGGACCGCAAATCTGATAAAAATTTTAAATAAACGTAAAGTTTCTGCCACCGCATTCCTTATTGGAGTACATGGAAAAGCTAGTTTGCAACAAAAGAAAGATCTTGAAGATTTAAAGAAAGATACTCTAATAGAATTTGCTAACCATAGTTATAGTCATGCCCACAATAAATTTGTACAATTTTATAGAAATCCATTAGCAGTAGTTCAAGATTTTGATAGAGCTAAGGATAGTTTGAAATTGTCAAATAATATTGCTCGTACACCGGGACGAAATATTTGGCGACTTAATAATATTAACAGAACCGACTTAAAATCTTCTAACGATGCGGCGAATGGACTGCAAAAAGCAGGATACAAAGTTATCGGTTGGGATTTGGAATGGCGACACTCCAAAAAAATGGGTCTTAGTGGAAATCATCAAGCGATGATAAAAAAAGTAGATAGTTTATTCAATAATAATCTTACCTGTACGCCGAAGCATTTGGTTTTCCTTACGCATGATCAGTATTTATCAGATCAGGATTCTATGCGAGAATTGGATCTCTTTATAGAGGAATTGCAGAAGACAAATCGTTTTGTATTTAGGAAAATATCTGCATATCCAAAAATTAATGACGTTTATAATTAAACCTTACTACTCCTACTCTTAATTTGTAGATTATTAATATAGGAAATAAGATTTTTTTAAATACATACTTTGAATTATCGCTAAATTTCGGAAATTTGCTTTTATGAGCATTTTAGATAATTACTATAAGATAAAAAAACAGCTACCAAATCATGTTGAATTGGTAGCTGTTTCTAAAACACACCCTGCGGAAGCGATACAAGAAGTGTATGATCTAGGACAAAAAGTGTTTGGAGAAAACAAAGTTCAGGAATTGTTAGTTAAATATCCTCTACTACCAAAAGATATACAATGGCATATAATTGGGCATCTACAGACAAATAAGGTGAAATATATTGCAGAATTTATAGATACCATACAAAGCGTAGATTCAGAAAAACTTATTTTAGAAATAAACAAAGAGGCGGGCAAACAACATCGTATAATTAAGGTTTTTCTACAAGTGAAAATTGCTGCTGAAGATAGCAAATTTGGTCTAAATAAGATGGAAGCTAAAAATATATTCGAGGCATTTGTAAAAGGTGAATATCCAAATGTTAACATTATTGGGTTGATGGGCATGGCGACCTTTACAGAGGATAGAGAGCAGGTAAGAAACGAATTTGAAAGCCTAAAGGGAATTTTTAACGAATTTTCTACCACCCATCAGCTATCTACCCTATCAATGGGAATGAGTGATGATTTCGATATCGCTATAGAATGTGGTGCTACCTCAGTAAGAGTGGGATCTGCAATTTTTGGCAGACGCGATTACACTATTTCATAGATTTTAAGGAACGATTTTTGTTTCAAAATCTGTTAAATTCAATCAAATTTAACTAAATTGCGCCCTATGCAAAAAATCCTTATCGTAGAAGACGAAAAAGCAATTTCGGGAGTACTTCATAGTATCCTTTCGGATGAGCTTCCAGAATATGAATTTTCTATGGCCGAAGATGGCCTAGAAGGTTACAAACTTATTGAAAAAGAAGATTTCTCTTTGGTTATTTCAGATATAAAAATGCCTAAGGTTTCCGGAACCGAGTTATTGAAGCAAAGTTTGGTGCTAAAACCAGAGTCTACTTTCATTATGATTTCTGGGCACGCTGATATTGATTCCGCAGTAGCTTGTTTGAAAGATGGAGCTTACGATTTTATCTCAAAACCTATAGACATCAATAGATTGATTACCAGTGTGAAAAATGCATTAGCAAAAGAAACACTAAAAAAGGAGAATAAAACCCTTCAAACTGAAAATAAAACCTTGAAGAAAAAGGTGAATAAAAAATATCAGATGATTGGTGAATCTGCGGGATTGAAGAAGATTCAAGAGATGATAGAGAAAGTTTCTGTTTCTGATGCTAGAGTTCTTATCACTGGTCCCAATGGCGCAGGTAAAGAATTGGTAGCGCACGCGATACACAATCTCAGTGAACGCTCCAAAGGTCCAATGATAGAAGTGAATTGTGCTGCAATTCCTTCCGAATTGATAGAATCTGAACTTTTCGGACATGTAAAAGGATCTTTTACAGGTGCCATCAAGGACAAACAAGGAAAATTTGAACAAGCGAACGGTGGAACTATTTTCTTAGATGAAATTGGTGACATGAGTCTTATTGCACAGGCAAAAGTGCTAAGAGCCTTGCAAGAAAGTAAAGTTTCTCCTGTGGGTAGCGATAAAGAGATCAAAGTGGATGTAAGAGTACTTGCTGCTACCAACAAAAATATGCAAGTTGAGATTGAAGCAGGAAGATTCAGGGAAGATTTGTATCACAGATTATCTGTCATTGAGATCTATGTACCACCATTAGATGATAGAAAAGACGACATCAAATTGTTGGTAGATCATTTTTCTGTAATGATTTCTGATGAGCATGGTACTGCTTTAAAAAAATTTGATGACAAAGCCATTACAGCGCTAAAAGCATTGTCTTGGACAGGAAATATACGAGAGCTAAGAAACGTCGTAGAAAGATTAATTATTCTAGGTGGAGACACCGTTTCTGAGCAAGATGTAGCCAATTTTGTACGAAAATAATTAGTTTACAATTAAAATATTTAAGTTAGAATTTGCAATATTTATTTGTTGCAAATTCTTTTTTTTAAGCATTATGATAAAATTTTTAGATAAAAACTATACTCGGGAGGCCCTTACATTGGCTCTTCCGGTGATGATTACACAGGTAGGGCAAGTTTCAGTAAACTTGTTCGATAATATTATTGTGGGACAGTTGTTAGGAGCTGATGCGCTCGCTTCAGTTTCACTAGGTAATGCCGTTTTCTTTTCTATTTTTGTTTTAGCATTGGGTTTTTCATTTGCTATTCCACCATTAGTCTCTGAGGCTCATTCTAAGAATGATAGAAAAACTATTAATTCTGTTTTTAGCCATGGATTTGTCATCAATATGTCGGTGGGCATAATTTTGATGGCATTGCTATTTTTGGGTATGCCACTACTCTACAAATCTAGTCAACCCGCTAATATTATCCCCAATACGGTAGATTTCCTTAGTATCATGGCGATAAGTATCCTACCGTTTATGGCATTCCAAACGCTAAGAGAAGTATCTGAAGGCTTATCTTATACTATAGGAGTAACCAAAGCAACAATTTTTGCCAATATAATAAATATAGTTTTGAACTATGTATTTATAAAAGGATTATGGATATTCCCAGAGATGGGCGTTAAAGGTTCTGCTATCGCGAGTCTAATCGCCAGAATTTTTATGGTGATTTTCCTCTACTATGTATTATTAAAAGAGGAAAAAACCAAACAATATATCAAAGACTTCTCTTTAAAAATCAGTATTTTCTCTAAAAACATGTTCGAGAAGATGATAAGAATAGGTCTTCCTACAGCATTACAAATGTTTTTTGAGGTAACTGCATTTGCTTGCGCTGCATTTATTTGCGGACTTATTTCTTCACACGATATTGCTTCTCATCAGATTGCACTGAGTATGGCTTCATTTACATTTAATCTTTGTATTGGATTTAGTGTAGCTTCTACCGTAATGATTGGAAGAAAATTGGGAGAACAAGATTTTGTTGGTTTAAGGAAAATAGGCATTAACAATATGAAAATTACCTTTCTATTCATGTGTTTTTGTGGATTGGTATTTATAATTGGAAGAGATATTCTTCCTACATTTTTTACTAAATCTGAAGAAGTGGAGGTAATAGCTTTGGCTTCAAAATTAATGATAATTGCAGCTCTTTTTCAATTATCTGATGGAATACAAGTGACAGCATTAGGCTGCCTTCGTGGATTACAAGACGTGAAAATTCCATCCATCTATACCTTTTTTGCCTATTGGATATTCACCATACCTTTGGGATATTATCTTTGTTATATCTTGAAAATGGGAGCCTTTGGGATGTGGATTGCGCTAGGACTCGGACTTACCCTTTCAGCAGTTATGCTCGTGATGCGTTTCCTAAATCAATCTAAAAAACGACTTAATCATAATGCATAAAGTATAAAAGCGATCTAAAATTAGATCGCTTTTTTTTAAGATTTAGATAGCAATGCTACTTTAAAATTTATTCAATTAAAAATTGATATGAATCAGTTTGAGAGCTTTATGTTTGATTTATTTGATTAATGATTTTGAATTTTAAAAATAAATGATATTGGTTAATATATTTAAGCTAAGCCCGACAACTTCTTTCGATAATTGTCACCTTTGTTTTTGAGATAGCTGATAATCCACCTTCAAGTTCATGTAAATTGGTAAATCCATGTGAATATAAAATACTTGCAGCAATACTGCTTCTATATCCTCCAGCACAATGTAAAAAGAAAGGTTTATCCATGCTTAATTCTTTTAACCATTGATGAATTGCTTCTAAAGGTTTATTAATCGCATTTTCTAAGTGACCTGACCTAAATTCAGATTCTCTTCTGACATCAAGGATTATTTTTTTCTCTACATCTAGCAATCTTTCAAATTCTTCAGCGGTTATCTTCCGTATAGTCTCAATTTTCCTACCCGATTCCACCCATGCTTGGAAGCCGTATTGCAAATATCCTATTACGTTATCGAAACCTATTCGCGCCAACCGAGTAATTGCTTCTTCTTCTCTACCATTATCAGAAATTAATACAATTTTCTGACTGACGTTTTCTATAATCTCTCCCACCCAAGGTGCAAATTCTCCATCCAAACCAATATGAATAGATTTCGGAATAAAACCTTGGCTAAATTCCTCACTAGAACGTGTATCCAAAATCATAACATTTTGATCTAAGGAAATCAATTCAAGTTCCTCTGTAGATAATGGATTCAGGGACTTAGATTTATTAATTTCAAAGTTATTATATCCTTTTTTATTGAAATGGACATTCATTCCGAAATACGCTGGCGGAGATGTTAATCCCTCTAAAACTGCTTCTATAAAATTTTCTTTACTTGATTGATTTAAAGCATAGTTCACTTTTTTTTGGTTTCCTAACGTATCTAGCGTTTCTTTCATCATATTTTTTCCACAAGCTGAGCCAGAACCATGTGCTGGATATACCATTATATCATCTGATAGAGGAAGGATTTTGTTGTACAAACTATCATATAACAATCCTGCTAAATACTCTTGTGTTATATCTTCTCCCTTTTGTGCTAAATCTGGTCTGCCTACATCTCCCAAAAATAAAGTATCACCACTGAATAATGCAGTTTCTACTCCATTTTCATCAATCGCCAGATAACACACACTTTCTAATGTATGGCCTGGTGTATGAATGACTTTTATTTTTATATTTCCAATCTCGAAAATTTGATTATCTTTAGCAATAATCGCATTAAAATTGGGTTCTGCCATCGGTCCAAAAATAATAGGCGCTAGAGTAATTTGACTTAAATCTAAGTGTCCGCTCACGAAATCAGCGTGAAAATGTGTCTCGAAAATGTATTTCAATTGTACATTTCCTTTTTCTAACCGGTCCAAATAAGGTTGAGTTTCCCTTAATGGATCTATAATTGCTGCTTCGCCATTGCTCTCAATATAGTATGTACCTTGAGATAGGCACTTGGTATAAATTTGTTCTATTTTCATTTGATACTATTTAATTAAATAAGATTACTTCTTTGATTAAAATAAAAATGCCCATCGCTACTACAAAATAGCCGAATAAGGGTTTCAATTGTTTACTATCTACCTTGGTAGAAAGGTAGATACCAAAAAACATCCCTACTAACGAAATGATAATCATCTTGACAAGGTAATAGATATCTAAATCCAACAAATCTTGAGATCCTAAAAATCCGATAAGGGATTTTATACCTATGATTAGTAATGAGTTCCCTACAGCTTGCTTTAAGTTTAATTTACCAAAAATCATCAAAACAGGGACAATAATAAATCCGCCTCCTGCACCTACCATACCTGTGATACTTCCTTCTAATAATCCTGCCATAATAAGTGCACCAAAAGAATAAGTACGATTTTCTACATCAGGATTACTTTTCTTGTTCAAAACCATATATAACCCTGACAGCAACATTAAAACCGAAAAGAAAACCATCATCAAGTTGTTTTTATGTACTACTGTATGAAGAATTTCAAATTCATTAGGAATCACAGGTAATAAAAATGCTCTTACAGTGTACAAAGCAATCATAGAAGGTATTCCGAACATAACAATTCTGCTGAACGACAGTTTTTTATTAATAACATTAGGAATTGCTGCAATAAGACTTGTAATGCTTACTAATGCTAAGGAATACGTGGTAGATAATGTAGTAGGAATTGCAAATAAATAAACCAATACAGGAACACTAAGAATGCTGCCTCCACCACCGAACATTCCTATCAATAGACCGATAAATAATGTGAGTGCAAAACCAATAATTTCCATGATATCTGATTATAATAATGCAAATTTCAGATAATAGGAAAATGTAGAGCGTAACAATTGTTACAATAATAGCCTACAAAAAGCTTCCAAACGGAAGCTGATAATTATTGAATGGTAATCTGATTACGTTGTTGAAGGAGAAAGCTTTCGTTTTCTAGTGCTTTAAGTAGTCTGGAAATAACTACACGAGAAGTATTCATTTCATAAGCTATTTCTGCGTGGGTTTTATTGACGACATTAGAACCATTCACACTGGCCACTTCAATCAAATAATTTATAAGTCGACCTTTAGAATCCTTGAAGGCTAAATTATCAATAGAACGCATCATCTCGTCCAAGCGATCTTGGTAGCTATTAAAAACAAATGAACGCCAAGAGGAATATTTGGCAAGCCAATCATCCATTTTCCTTACCGGGATCATCACCATTTCACCAGAAGTCTCTGCAGTTGCTCTTATGTTACTCGTTTTTGTTCCCAAGCAGCACGTCATTGTCATTGCGCAGGTATCTCCTTTCTCTAGATAATACAATAGTAGTTCTCCATCATTGTCATCATCACGCATAATCCTTATTGCTCCTTTCAGTAGCAATGGCATATGGGTAATGGTTTCGTCAAGATCCATGATGATTTCTCCTTCTTCAAAGATTTTTATGAAACTTACAGATGACATTTCGAATAGTAAATCATTTTCGAAAGTCGTATTGTAATACTGTTGAAGTATACCTTTATCGATCATAATATAACACTTAATGTGGTAATTTGTTCTTGATTATTCCATAGAGCCATGTGCCTACCAAAGCTGCTAGAATTACAATGATTATTGAATAATTACCTGCTCCTAATAATACAAAGATTGGACCTGGGCATGCGCCTATTAATGCCCAACCTAATCCAAAAAAAATACCTCCAAACAAATAACGTTTGATAGATTTGTCTTTCGGATTTATTATGATTGGCTCTCCATAGATATCTTTCCCATTTTTCTTTTTTATCAATTGAGTAGCAATAACTCCAATAGTCAATGCTGATCCAATAAATCCGTACATGTGGATAGACTGAAACTGAAACATTTCAACGATTCTAAACCATGATGCAGTTTCTGCCTTGTACATGGTAATACCAAAAATAACGCCGAGTACAATATAAATAATACTTTTCATAATTCTAAAAAATTAAAGGGAATAATACATGAACCATAACCAAGCCACCAATAAAAAAGCCAATAACAGCTATCAATGAAGGCAACTGAAAGTCACTCAGTCCTGAAATGGCATGTCCCGAAGTACATCCACCAGCATAGCGAGTCCCAAATCCGATCAATAGACCACCAATGATAAGAATGAGGCTATTTTTTAAACTAAAAACTTTGAAAATTTCATCTGGACTGTAAGATTTCCCTACACTTTGAAATCCCAAATTTTGAAGATATTTAGTTGTGTAGGTAGCAATTTCTGGAATTTGCTGGTTTGATAAAAAGTGCGAAGCGATGTATCCACCAAGTACTGAACCTAACAAGAATAGCAAGTTCCAGCGTTGCGTTCTCCAATTAAAGTTAAAAAATGAGCACGACTTTCCTGCTCCCAATGCTGAACATAACGTTCTAAAATTCGATGAAAAACCAAAGTTTTTCCCAAGATAAAGTAATGCGATCATGACCAAAGCAATTATAGGTCCTCCTACGTACCATGGCCATGATTCTAATATCCAATTCATAAGTGTAAAATTTTATTACTGCAAATATTACCCTTCTCTATTAAGTAGGGAGTAACAAATGTTACATCCAATACATTGGAAATTCAGTTCCTTTAAATTACAGCACAAAAATTGCTTCTCTTTTGCAAACTTAACCTAATGTGTTACAATTTTAATAATAAAGGAGTAAACTTAAAGAAAGCTTTAAAAGACTTAGATGCTAAGGTTTCAGATGATACTCTTACCTTGAACGGAGATATTTCGGCTTTTGCCAAACAACCTATTCCTGCAATTATTAATTATAAAGGTATCGTCATGTTGAATGCTTTATGGGGCACTAAGGAAAAACCTGATGCTCCTACAAAAGGCAAAAATCTAAAGTCGGAAAACACCAATACCTTATACAACAGCATAGAAAAAAACAGGTGCCTAATTCCTGCAACTTCCTACTTCGAACATAAAACAATATCTGTAGTCGGGAGAAAAACCAAAGCTAAGCTAAAGCACGAATTATTCTGGAAGAACAAAGAACAATTTTACATTGCAGCCTTATTTGATACTTACGAAAATGGAGATCTTGGATTCGGATTGCTTACCACTCTGCCCAACCCTATACAAGCAGAGATACACAATAGGATGATTATCACATTGGATGCAAAAAAGGGAAAAGAATTTCTGCTGCAAAACCCAATTGAAGAATTTCAATTTCCAGAATATTCGCCCAATTTGGAGGCAATCAATTTAGAAGAAATAAAAAAGCCTAATACGCTCTTTTAAAGTATTAGGCTTTTTTTATACAAGTCTATTATTGATCTAGCAAATCTTGATTGATGTTATAACCAATAATTTTCACAATCCCATCTTCTTTTCTCATGGATATTTTTTCTTGCGTTTTACCATCTGCTCTAGTCACATTATAGAAAATCACATATTCACTTTTTGGGTTAGAACCTTCTACAATGAAACTTTCTGCTTTTATCAGATCTTGGCCTTCAATTTTGCCTATTTTGGTATTGGTAACATGAATTATTTCTCTTAGTTTATCTTTATCAGTAGCCTCAAAGAAAGCATCACTAAAAAGTTTGAATATTTCATCTTCATTACTTCCGTATTTCACTTCCCAATAATACTTGTCAGAGATTTTCTTAGCTTCTTCTATATCACTTTGGCGGTTGCTATACGTTTTATTAAAATTGCAACTTACCAATGTCAGTACAATAGAAAATAAATAAATATATTTCATAAAAAGGGTTTGTTTTTCTGTCTTTGAATTAAGATTTAAAATAAGAAAAAATTTATGTAAATACAACTATTTTTGAAACTTTAAAGGCAGGAAACCTTGTTCAACAGATTTATAGTTATGGTTTTTTTTATCATAGAAATACTTAAAGGTTATTTGATTATCTGTTTTCTTCTCAATTTTTTCATCCAAAATCCTTAAGGTATCGGCAACTATGCTGTATTTCCCAAAGTAATGTTCACTTTCTCCATGCCAATATTCGTTGATCTCAAAAGTAGAATCTTCATTAAGTTTAATATTATAGCCTAAATAATTTTCTTGAAAATTTGGAGATACATAAAACTGAGCAGAAACCTTCTTTTCATAATGAATTACATTTTTATAAATATGTAATCCGAATAATATTGATAAAGTTATCAAAACAAAGTGAGTATAATTTCTGCTTATTTTTCTTTTATAATCTAAATAATAAAGCACAATAATATTAACTGCTATTAGGATAATTAGAATAGATAAAATGTAGATATTCTTGTTACTTGCCGTAAAATCATCATATACTCTAGTATTAAAATACATAACTATGAATAGCAGTACAATTGAGCTGTATTTAGAAACCCTATTCATAGTGACACTTTAAATATCCTAATATGTATTATAATTAAAACAATCTAGCTGAATAACTCCTCAACATTAGTCCAGTTCTCATCATCTGTGATATCGCAATTAAAATCTACGAGCCTATTGTTATTTCTTTTTATGTCATTTAGTACGTTGATGGCACTTTGTACGTCATCTATATAAAACTCTAGATTCATACCATTATCCGTGGTAATTCTAGCAACAAAATGGCAAACACATGCCGCTTTGAGTTTTTTATCAAAATACTTTTCTATCTTTATAATATCATGATTATCTTTCTTAGAATTGTATTCATCTGTGACATCAATGAGAACCAAAAAATTATATTTACAATTCTTTTTATGCGCATAATGGGCATAGGCTTTATCCACCCAATGAGTTTCTAGGTTGCCATTGTCTACCTCCATCACAAATTCTGTTATCTCATTTTTTGGATATACCGAATTTTGATCTAATTTGATTTCTTCCCAAGTCATAATTTTCTGTTTATCGTTCTATATATTTTCATACTAAAAAATTCCTAATCAATAGGAAATCCAAGCGCACGCAAAAATACGCAAATTCTTTGCTTGCCGAAATTTTTAAAACAAACGAAACCCCTTCTATTTTTGCAATGAGAAAAGTTGAAAATGAAAATTTTGATACAATTTTCTGTTCTAATTCTACAGAAGTTTCCAAACCGTCATAGTCCCCATTATTTTCTATTGCCAAATTCCAAAGATCAAGAGTGTAATCATCAATATCCGCATAACCCACTTTATCAATTCTTTTAATTTGAAGAATATATTGATATTTATCATCATGGTTAAATGTTTTTTCAACAAGATCAAAATTTTTGATCTTTACCTTATTAATAAAATTATTGCAGTCAGATTCATTTAAAAAAAATATCCAATGAAAGACCTCTCTAGCTTTTGTTAAAGAATCTCCATTATTCTCAAGATTTTCTACAACACTTCGGTTACCTATACTATAAAAATTAACTTTTGTAGGATATAGATTCAGATAGCCATCCCAATGTTCATCATATGTTGCGGATATATCAGTAATGTAATTTTGAAACCTATTCTACATTTCTTTTCATTAAGAAAAGATTCCGTATTTTTAGAATAGAAGTAAAAAATTCTGTATCCATTAGTAGTTATTCTACCAATGAAAATTGTATTAGCTTTATTAAAATTATTCAAAATATCTTCTTCAATCTTAAATAACATTTCACTTTCTTCACTTGATGTTAAGCCATCTTTATTTGGATTATTTAGTTTAAATGAAATCAACCTAAACTTGATTTATCCTTCAATGGTAAAATATCATAGAGTCCAAGATTAATAAATATTGAAGCATGACAATCTTCAATATAGGTTAAATAAAGATCCCAAATTTCAGGATACTTTTTGTTACTGAGAAGGTTTGAAATAAATACCACATTTAAATAATAGATTTTATGTTCATATTTCAAATGTATGAACGTTCTAATGCTCACTAAAATACATAAAAACTACATTTTTCCACGAATATCTAAAAATATTATTTAGAAAAAGCATTATAAATTTACATGAAAGGGTATAACCATTTAATAAGTGCGTACACCCCATCAATGAAGTACCCATACCCCCCTTCGGAAGTCCCCATAC
>NZ_JAZQRK010000041.1:0-16271 GCF_045629545.1 Chryseobacterium sp.
TGCAAATCTCGTTGTTCTTTGAAATGATTTCTACAATCTTCTTCGGTGCCAAAATGTGCTGTGAAACTAAATAAATTCATCGTCAATCTTTTGATAAACACAAAGATAATGATTTTTAGGCAATTTTACGGATATTCATTATTTAAAAAAACACCATGCGTTTATGAAAAAAATCGGGATTATTGGCTGTGGTTGGTTAGGGTTACATCTTGCGAAATATTTATCTCCCAATTACAAAATTTTCACAACCACAACGTCAGATAAAAAAAATGATGAACTTACCGAAATGGGCTTTCAGTCTATTGCAATACAATTTTGCGATGATGAAATTTTGCAAGAAAACCGTTCATGGGAATTTTTAAATGATCTAGATATCATAATTATTACAGTTCCGTTTTCTAAACGAACGAATATAAAATCGCTTGAACATCGATTTGAAAATATAAGTTTATTCATTAAGGGTTTTAAAAAGCAAATCTTTTTGATGAGTTCTATTGGGATTTATCCTCAAGTTGAAATAGAAATGAACGAAGAAAATGTAAATACTGAATTGCTAGAACCCAACATTTATTTTGTTGAAGAACTCATGAAGAAAAATTTCGCTCAGTTGAATATATTACGATTGGGAGGACTTATGGGAGGAACCCGAATTTTCAGCAATTATCATGTTACAAACACAAACCAAATCGTGAATCATGTTCATTTTTTGGATATTTGTATCGTTATTGAAATGATGATAAACCAAAACAGCGAGCGTAAAACGTACAATGTAGTCGCTCCTTTGCATCCAACAAAACAAGAAATCATCAATTGTCAAAAAGGAATCGACAAAGATTTTCTTACCACAGACTCTGGTAGAAAAATAAATTCAGATCTATTGATCATAGAATTAAATTATCAATTCAAGTATCCTGATCCAATCTTATTCGATTAGTTTTTTTTCTATTTTTTTTAATTTAATATAAAAAGCTCTTTAGTAACTATTTTAGAGAAATTCATTATTGATAGAAATAAATATTATTTTCTCTATATTTAGTCAAACACTGTTGTATTTTATTAGAATACATCTCTCGATAGAATTTCTTACACAACAATTGTTTTAATCACTATTTATATGCAATTAATTATTATTAGAATTTTATTTTTCTGTTTAATGCCAATAGGAGTTTACATATTTGTTAAAGCTATTAAAATGTTAACGAAAGGTTTTAATGGTAAAATGCTGATTAAAATTCCGTACATACAAAAAGAAGCACAATTCATTGCTTTAAAGGATGGTTATTTCTCTGTTTGGCAATCAGGAAAATTATTTAGAAAAACTTTTATTGATCAATTTAAACTACATATTGTAGAAGAATCATCAAATGAAGAAATATCAATAAATAAATCACTATTGAGACCTCAGGCAAACAATTTTTCAACAGGAAGGCAAGAAATATATAGATTTTATGCTAAAAAAGGAAATTATAAAGTTGAGCTTCGTGAAGGAAGTAACATATCAAACGTAGAAAGCTTTATTGAGAACCTACTACCATTAAGTGAAGGAGATGAATCTATATATTTTATCGAAATCAGAGAATCTCAACCACAAATTTACTCTGCACTAGCAATTCCATTAATATTGTTAGGTGTTTTTTGTACCGTTGGTGGGTTTGTTTTCGGATTAATTGCTGATCAAATTTTTACATTTTAATATTGTAAAAACTACAACAGCAATTGCTAATCACGAATTGCAAAAAAAGAATTTCTATGTTTGGGTATTATGAATCAATTGATTAATTTCCACCCTTTTTAAAATATGTTACATAAATGTTATTTTCAAAAGGTAAGTTGATCTCAACCGAATCTGAGAGAAGTAAATAAAAATTGTAAGGGTAATGTAATTTAGTTTTTTGCCGATATTTTCAGACTATTTATTATTTGACTATATAAATTAAATATCAATATTCTACAATTTTAATCATTTGATTAGAGAAAGATTGTATAAGAGAAAAATAGGAATTCCCAAATTATTGCGGTAACTTCGTTATAAATCATCGCAATATGAATTTTGGTAAGGTAGAAAATCCGCTAGATATTAATTTTAGTTTCCCCAAGGATCATGCAAGAAACAGGGAAGTTCTTTCAAAGAACAAAGAAGGAATAAAAAATATAGCTGTGGGCTGCCCGACATGGAGCAAAAGCAATTTGATTGGTTTTTATCCTAAACCTTTAAAGGATGAACTTACCTATTATTCTAGGCAATTTGATGCTATTGAACTGAACGCAACCTACTACAAAATGCCCTCTGCGGAGCAGATAAATACTTGGAAAAACAAAACGCCTAAGGATTTCAAATTTTTCCCTAAAATAACCAATTCTATTTCTCATTATAGAAGGCTCATTAATGTTGATGATTTAGTGACACAATTTGCGACATCAGTATTAGAGTTTGGAGAAAGACTAGGTGTGGTATTTCTACAATTACATGATAACTACAAACCCAATGACTACGAAAGATTAGAAATTTTTATTAAAAAATGGCCTCAGGAAGTGCCTTTGGCTGTGGAGATAAGAAGTAAAGAATGGTTTGTAGATGAGGAAATATACAATAAGGTTACACAACTTTTTGAAGATTATAATATCACCAATATTATCGTGGATACTCCTGGTAGAAGAGATGTATTGCATATGCGACTAACTTCCCAATCTGCATTTATTCGGTTTGTAGCTTGTAATAATTTGGATTTAGACAAAAAAAGATTGGATGATTGGATTACTCGTTTGTCTCATTGGAAAAAAGAAGGATTGCAAAACGTATTCTTCTTTGTACACCAAAATTATGAACTTACTCCAACCTTTTTATCTGCTTATTTTATTAAAGAACTAAATATAAGTTGGAAGACGAAAATCCTAATTCCACAATTGGCAAGTACAGATATTTCTCCTACTCTATTTGGCTAACTCTTATTTTTTACGCCAAAACAAAGAAACATTGATAAAAATCAAAAGGAAATTCAGTGTCACCCAAATGCTCTGTACAATATTCTGAAAATTATAAGATTCTACCTTTTTTTTGGCTTGTGCAGATAATTTTTCACTTTGGTTGATATAGTTTTGAACTTCTACCACCTGATCCATATTTTTGTTTGGAATAGCGTGTTGGGAAAAATAGACCATGTTTTTCTTACCCAGATAACCTACCACCCAATATTGATCTGACTTATCCATTTTCAAATGTTCAATTCTGTAATATTCTGAACGGATATTACCAATGTGCTTTGTCTCTTGAGTCCCTGATCCATCAAGGTTATTGACGATGATCATATAAAAATCTATAGGCTGAGGAAGCTTATTAATAACTTGTAAAGAGATTGAGTTTTTCACTATTCCTATTGTACTTTTCTTAATAAACCAATAGGTAAAAAGCCCGATAGAAATGGCTAAAGTAACAATCCTGAACAATTTTGCCCACAAAGCTAATCTTCCCACTTTTATTTTAGAAAAAATAAGCGAAAAAACAAGCAGTACAAAAAATAGAAACATTATAGAAGTCATGCTACAAAGATAATCATTAGCGAGGTTTTATAGAAATGTTAATCAACATTCCACTCTTGTAAAAATTGCTCTAGAAAATTAAGCATAAAGACATGTCTTTTCTCAGCAATTTTTTTTCCTTCATTGGTATTCATTAAGTCTTTTAGAAGTAAGAGTTTTTCATAGAAATGATTGATAGTTGTACCATTGGATTTTTTGTACTCCTCCTTAGACATCCCCAATTTTGGAGGAATATCAGGATGATACATTAGATTATTTTTAAAGCCTCCAAAATTAAACGTGCGGGCAACACCTATCGCTCCTATTGCATCTATACGATCTGCATCTTGTACAATTTTCAACTCTATTGGTAAATCTTGAGGTACTTCTCCTCTATTTTTAAATGAAATATTCTGAATTATAAAAAGAACTTGCTCAATAACTAATTCTTCTATCCCTTGTAACACCAAAAAGTCTCTGGAAATAGTTAGCGCAATGGTTTCGTCACCATTATGAAATTTTGGATCTGCAATATCATGCAAAAGCGCAGCAAGTTCTACAACATCAGTACTACATTCTTCAGCTTCTGCAATTTTTTTTGATAGTTTCCAAACTCTTTCTACATGAAACCAATCGTGACCCGCCTCTGCGCCTTCTAGTTTTTCTTTTACAAAATCAATGGTTTTTTGAATGGTAGAGTTCATGCAGTTTTGTTCTTTTAATAAAAATTTAATTCAGGAATGCTTAATTGAGTTCAAAAATAAGGTTATAGATTTACATTGGCAATTTTAGAAATAGGTTTCCAGCGTTTTTTTAATTAAATTTAAATTGATTATTTAACCAAAATAAATATCCACTTAATAGTGGATATCATATTATATTAATATTGGATGTTCTGTTTATTTGAAATCTGAAATATGGGGTAAACCAGCTTGCGGACCTTTTTCATAAAGGGTTTTGGCAGAAACTTCATTTCCAAATTTCACACAATCTTCAATGCGATTTTTGTGGCACATGGCTACTGCAAAACCTGATGTAAATGCATCTCCCATACCCATTTTATAAGACTTACTCTCGTTATTATTTCTAAAATATTTTACCTCTATACCATCAAAATAGAGTGTAGAATTGGTTTCATCTCGTATAAACACTTTATTGATGTATTTTCTAAGTACAACTTCCTTTTGCTCTTCGCCAAAAACTTGCGCGAGATCGTTACTCTTTACAATAATAAAATCGACGAGAGAGATTAGCTCTTCACTTATTTTCTTACCGGGTGATGCATATAGACCCACAATTTTACCATGTGATTTAGCCTTTTTTGCAGCATATTCTATTACTTGCATTGGAATTTCTAGTTGCAATAGCAACATCTGTGAAGATAAAATTGGCTTTTCTGCAGATTCTATATCTTTTATAGAAATATGATTATTAGCTGCAGGAATCATTACGATAGCAGCATTTTCTTTGCAACTCGTAACGTACGCGGTCCCAGTAGAATCTTTGCTCGTTTCTCTTACAAAACCTACATTCACATTTTCATCTACAAGATTTCTCATGATTTGCTGTCCCAAAGGATCTTCTCCTACACAACCAATAAAATATACATGAGCATCTAACCTTGCTACTCCAACAGCCTGATTTGCACCTTTACCTCCAAAGAAACTTTCGGAAGAATTAGCAATAACACTCTCATGCTCGCATGGAATTTTATCGGTATGCATTACCAAATCTAATGTACAACTTCCTACTACTACAATCTTGGGTTGTTCTGATGAGAACTTCATATATATTAAAGATTAATCTATGTAAATGTAACGAAAACTTAATGTAAAATAATATAATTAATTTTAATTTTCTAGTATTTCAATAAATTCAGTAATAATTTTCACTGGTTGTCTATTTTTATCAAATCCGATATAACTTGCGTAGAATCCTTCACCATAGCCTGTTTCAAAAGCCAATATATTACCATTAAAATCTTCGTAAGGTTTTAAATAGGCAAACTGATCAATTGCTCCATTATCATCAAAAAAATGAGTGTGGAAAAATTCTTCATAGATTCCCATAAAGTCGTCTCCTTTTTTATTAAACAATTCGATCTCTAGATCATTCAATTTTTCTTGAGTTTGAAGATCCATAAAACATCCCATTCCGCTTTCTACAGGATACCCGAATACTTCTCCTTCTGCCAAATCTTTACTATTTTGGGTAGCGGTAGTCGCCATTTCCCAATTGGTAATTGCTTCACTAGAAAAAACAATTTCTGTGTAGGCAATGCAATTACTTTCTCTTTCTTTATGCAATAAAACAGGAAATTCTCCTGCTGGAAACTTTGTTGAAAACGGCAACATATCATTGGTAATCACCGGATCGCAAGCGATAAGCTGACCGCTTGTAAGGTTTATTTTACCTGCATCAAAACTCTCTAATAGAGGGCTTTCTACAAAGTTTTTTGAGAATAATTTCTCAATATTTTCTAGGTGTGTCATTTCTTTTAGAAATATTTTAAAAAATTGCCAGACTTAGAAATACTAAGCCTGACAATTTTCTTATCATTTATTTATCTTCTCGTTACAAACTTTTCAGTTTTTCTTCTAAGATCGCAATTTTATCCTGAGCGTCTTTTTGCTTTTTGCGCTCAATCTCTACCACTTCTGGTTTTGCATTGGCAACAAATTTTTCGTTAGATAGTTTTTTATCTACAGAAATCAAGAATCCTTTTAGATATTTTACTTCTTCTTCAGTTTTCTTTTTTTCCTCTTCTAAATCTAAATTTTCACTTAGCGGAATCGAAACTTCTGTAGAACCTACCAAGAATGTAAAACTTGGTTTATCTGTTTTTTGTCCGAAATGAATTTCAGAAACATTAGCCAATTTTCTAATCACCGCTTCGTTCTCGAACTGTGTAGCATTGGTATAAACTTCAGCAACTTCTCTAGGAGAAATACCTTTAGTCTGACGGTAGTTTCTGATACCAGAAATTAATTCTTTAGCAGTTTCGAAATTTTTAATTTTAACTTCGTCAAAAGCATCACCTTTTTTCTGCTGAGCAATTACCAAAGCATCTTCTACTCCTCTTTCTGATATCAGCTGCCACAATTCTTCTGATAAGAATGGCATGAATGGGTGTAGAATTTTCATCAATTCTTCAAAGAAAATAATTGTTTGATCGTATACTGCTTTAGAAACACCTTCACCGTAGTTTGGCTTAATTGCTTCTAGGTACCAACCACAGAAATCGTCCCAAATCAATTTGTACAATAAATGTAAAGCATCAGAAATTCTGAATTTTTCAAATTGTTGATCGATCTCGATAATCGTTTTGTTAAGTTGGTGACCAAACCATTCTATAGCCTCAGTATCTGAAGCAATCATTGGTTTGTCTTCTTTCGTCCAGTTTTGCATTAGACGGAAAGCGTTCCAAATTTTGGTCATGAAATTTCTTCCTTGTACCATCAATTCTTCATCAAAAAGAAGATCATTACCCGCAGCAGAACTTAGTAGACTTCCTACTCTTACTCCATCTGCACCGTACTGAGCAATCAACTCTAATGGATCTGGAGAATTCCCCAATTGCTTAGACATTTTTCTTCTTTGCTTATCTCTTACAATCCCTGTGAAATAAACATTCTTGAATGGAATTTCTTTTCTGTATTCCAATCCTGCCATTACCATTCTAGCAACCCAGAAGAAGATAATATCTGGTCCTGTTACCAAATCTGTAGTTGGGTAATAATAATTGATCTCGTCGTTATCAGGATTATTTATACCATCAAAAACAGACATTGGCCACAACCATGAAGAGAACCATGTATCTAAAGCATCTTGGTCTTGTTTTAGGTCGTCAGTTGTCAGTTGTTGGTTGTTGGTTTTTTGCTTTGCAATTTCTAATGCTTCTTCTATAGTTTCTGCTACTACAAAATCATTTTCTTCTGTACCGTAGAAGAATGCAGGAATTTGCTGTCCCCACCAAAGCTGACGAGAAATATTCCAATCGCGAATATTCTCCATCCAATGCTTGTAAGTATTCTTGAATTTTTCTGGATAGAATTTCACTTCATCATCCATTACAACATCCAAAGCAGGCTTCCCTAGTTCAGACATTTTCAAGAACCATTGTACAGAAACTTTTGGTTCTATTACAGCTCCAGTACGCTCTGAAGTTCCAACTTTATTTACGTAATCTTCTGCTTTTAGTAAAAGATTGTTTTCTTCTAGTTCTTTGGCAATTTGCTTTCTTACAACAAATCTGTTTTTGCCAGCATAATGCATACCATGCTCATTCAGATTACCATCATCATCCAAAGCATCAATCATTTTTAATTGATGTTTTTTCCCGATTTCATAGTCATTGATATCATGCGCCGGCGTAATCTTCAATGCTCCCGTACCAAACTCTATATCTACATATTCGTCTTCGATAATAGGAATTACTCTATTTACGATGGGTACAATTACATTTTTACCTTTTAGGTGAGCATATCTTTCGTCATTCGGGTTGATACAAATTGCAGTATCTCCGAATATGGTTTCAGGACGCGTTGTAGCAACAGACATAAACTCTTCAGTTCCTTCAATTTTATATTTTAGGAAATAAAGTTTACCATTTTGCTCTTTAAAAACTACTTCTTCATCAGAAATGTTAGTCTTCGCTTCTGGATCCCAATTTACCATACGATACCCTCTGTAGATTACTCCTTTGTTATAAAGATCTACAAAAATTTTGATCACTTGCTGAGACATCTTGTCTTCTAACGTGAAACGTGTTCTATCCCAATCGCAAGAACAACCTAGTTTTTTTAATTGTTCTAGTATTGTTCCTCCATATTTATCGGTCCATTCCCAAGCGTGTTTCAAAAACTCTTCTCTAGTAAGATCAGATTTATTGATGCCTTCAGATTTCAATTTTGCCACCACTTTCGCTTCAGTAGCGATGGAAGCATGGTCTGTACCAGGAACCCAACATGCATTGAAGCCTTGCATTCTCGCACGACGTACCAGTACATCTTGGATGGTATTATTCAACATATGCCCCATGTGAAGAATCCCCGTCACGTTTGGTGGTGGAATTACGATCGTATAAGGTGGCTTTTCGTTGGGTACTGAGTGAAAATAATTATTATCTAACCAGTACTTATACCATTTTGGTTCTGTATCCTGTGGATTATATTTCTCTGAAATCTGCATAAAATTTAATTTCTTTATCTTACAAAGTGCAAAAATAGTTTAAAGTAAAAAAATTATAAGTAATATTTAAAATAATTTTTAACTTTGTTTCACAAAATTTATCAAACAAGATAATATTAATATTCAATAATATGAAAACATTATTTGCAGGAATTGCACTATTCGGATCAATTGCTTTGGCAACAGCTCAAACAATAACTTTTGACAAGACTACTTATGAATATGGAGATATCAAACCAGGTTCTGATGGTCATAGATTTTTTACTGTTACCAATACTGGAGATAAGCCATTAATTTTATCGAACGTAAAACCTTCTTGTGGATGTACAACTCCAGAATGGAGCCAAGATCCTATTTTGCCAAAAAAATCCGCAAAAATCAAGGTTGGATATAATACCGCAACCCCAGGCGCATTTAACAAATTGATTGAAGTATTCTCTAATGACCCTGTGAATAGCAGAAGCGTAATCTACATCAAAGGAAATGTAGATCCTAATGCACCGGAACCAAAACCAGTAGTATTAACTCCACAAGAGAAAAAAGAGGCTGATAAAGCAAAAAAGGTAGTTGATAAACAAGCTAAGAAAGCTCATAAAGTGGCTACAGTAAAATAATTCTTTAATAAGAAATTTGATTAACCGTCTCCATTGAGGCGGTTTTTTTATTAAATTTATACAGATACCTAAAATATGGATAATAACTTTTCGGAAGAATTTTTAATCAAAGAAAATTTTAGACTTGATGAATATTCAACTCAATATCAAGGAAAACTTACTAAAAAAGAAGGATTAGAAATTTTAAAAATAGAAAAAGAAAAACTACGAGAATTACAAGAAAAGCTTTACGCTGATGGTAGCCAATCCTTATTGGTAATTATACAAGCAATGGATGCCGCTGGCAAGGATAGTTTGATAGAAAATGTGTTTGGGGGTGTAAATCCACAGGGTTGTATTGTTACAAGTTTTAAAACGCCTTCTAGCAAAGAATACGCTCACGATTTTTTGTGGAGACACTATTTGGCTGTGCCACAAAAAGGAATGATTGGCATCTTCAACCGTTCTCAGTACGAAAGCGTGTTGGTTTGCAAGGTACATCCAGAGTATAATCTTAGCGAAAAAACATGGAAGTCTATAGATGATTTTGATGATAATTTTTGGGAAAATAGGTATGAGAGTATCGTTAACTTCGAAAAACATTTGGCTCTGAATGGTACCAAGATTGTAAAAATATTCTTAAATGTTTCTAAAGACGAACAAAAGCATAGATTGCTAGATAGAATTGCTGAACAAGATAAAAATTGGAAATTTTCTGTGGGAGACTTGCCAGAAAGAGCTTTGTTTCACGAGTATATGATGTGTTACGAAGCAGCCATTAATAAGACCTCAAAAAAAGAAGCACCTTGGTATGTGATACCTGCAGACAACAAATGGTTTGCAAGATTGGCAGCAATCCAAGTAATTATAGACACCCTTGAAAAAATGAATTTGGAGTATCCAAAATTGTCTGCCTACGATCTAGATGAACTGGAAAACTGTAAAAAACAGCTAGAGAATGAGTAACTAAGAAGAATTTTAGCTAAAAAAATCACGAGAAAATCTGTAAGCCGGATTTTGTACTTTAGGAAAAAAGTGCCTGTTATTTATCTACGCTTTACATTGCTGCAAAGCTTAAGCTGATTACCCCTCGGCTTTCAGAGCGAGCAGCTCCTATTTTCATTGCTGAAAAGAACCGATATACTTATCATTGCACCGCAAAGAGTTTACCTGGTTTCACTACAGCCGAACTGTACTTGCTTTCTGTTGCACTTGTCCTATTCTCACGAATGACGGATGTTATCCGCTTTGCTGCTCTATGGTGTCCGGACTTTCCTACCTCCCAAAAGAGAGATCAACAGGCCGATTTTCTCGTGACTGCAAATATACACATTATGCTTTATAAATGGCTGTTTGGAGAAGGTGAGTTTTAGTTTTAATGTCTAATTATATTCACTTGTAATTTTCAATTTAATAATAACTTATCTTTTTTTTAATTTTAAAATATAAATTACGAATAATTTGAACCTAGCTAATCCACCATTTTTTAAGTATTTGAAATAAAATATTTTTTGTTTAAGATCAATCTAAAAAACATAAAACACTAATATATTGAAACATAGATTCTATAAAATCACTTTATAATGACTATCTTCGCACTACTATCATCACAATTTTGATCTCAAAAGAAAAAGAATTTGCCAAACTTATTAAAGATAATCAAGGTTTGATTATTAAAGTGTCGCGACTTTACACCAATTCTTTGGAAGATGAAGAAGACCTTTTTCAGGAAATTGTGCTTCAATTATGGCGGAGCTATGGTTCTTTTAAAGGAAATTCCAAGATTTCCACCTGGATGTACAGAGTTGCCCTAAACACTGCAATTACGTTATTTAGAAAAAAAAGCAAAACATTACCCACCAATGAACTAGACGTCAACTACAAAGATTTTGTAGAAGATGACGACGAGAAGCAACAGCAAATCACCTTGTTGTATACCGTGATAAAAACCTTACCCAACGTAGAACGCGCAATTGTAATGATGTATTTGGACGATTTGCCTTACAAAGATATCGCCGAAAACTTGGGAATTACAGAGGTAAATGCACGTGTGAAAATGAATAGACTAAAGAAAATACTAAAAGAACAGATGCAAAAATATGCCTGAATTCGATTTAGACAGCCTAAAGAAAACTTGGCAGGAGCAGCCTGTACAAGATAAATATAACGACAATGAAATCCTAAAAATGCTAAACAGGAATTCGCGCAACTACATGAAATACATCTTCTGGATTAGCGTAGCCGAATTTGCCTTTTTTACTCTTTTTGGGTTGTATTACCTGATACAAAGAGAGGAAGAAAATAGCTTTGTAAACCTATTGGAAAAATTGGGAATCCGTAGGACTTTGGAAATTGAAAATAACATCAATTCTATTTATTTTATCATTAAAATGATAAGCCTTGTAGTGACAGGTTATTTCGTGATTAAATTCTATAAAAATTACAGAAAAATAAAAGTTGAAGAAAATCTTAAAAATTTTATCATTACGATTATAGATTTCAAAAAGACTGTAAACGCATTTATTATTACCAATATTATTATTTTTGTGGGTCTTATATTCACCCTTACGTTCTTAGTTTTTTATACCATCAGATCGCAACAATTACAACTGGATAGCTCCACTATTATAGGATTTGTTTTTGCTATTGTTATCAGCACCTCTATATGTACCATTCTTATTTGGCTCTACTACAGAGTAATATATGGAATCATTATGAGCAAATTGAATAAAAACCTGCTGCAACTGAAGGAGATAGAATCACAAGAATCATAATATAAAATTTTATAAAAAGCAGAAAAAAAGCATTTCAAATAATCATGAAATGCATTTTTATATTAAAGTTCTTTTCTTAATCTCGCCACTGGAATATTGAGCTGCTCTCTATATTTTGCAATTGTTCTTCTTGCAATATTATATCCTTGTTCTTTTAAAATCACGACCAGAGCATCATCCGTGAGTGGTTTTCTCTTATTCTCTTTAGAAATCACCTCTTGTAGATGGTTTTTTATCTCCTTGGTAGAAACTTCTTCACCATCATCATTGGTCAGACTATCAGAAAATAGATTTTTTAGATAAATAATTCCATTAGAAGTATCAGCATACTTACTTTTTACTACCCTGGAGATTGTAGAAATATCAAAACCTGTGATATCTGCAATATCCTTCAGAATCATCGGTCTTAGAGATTTTTCTTCTCCAGTAATAAAATAATTATACTGAAATTTTACAATCGCATTGATGGTTTGCAACAAGGTGTTCTGACGCTGATTGATCGCATCAATATACCATTTTGCTGCATCAAGTTTCTGTTTGATGAATAAAGCAGCTTGTTTGTGTGCAGAGGAATTTTTATCATGAGAATACGTCGTTAGAATATCTTTATATTCTTCCGAAACTCTCAACGTTGGAGCATTCTTACTATTCAGCATTGGAATTACCACACCATCTTTTACTTGTATCACAAAATCTGGAATAATTTCTTGATTAATGGTAATGGTTTGAGTATCAAAATTACCACCTACTTTCGGAGAGAGTTTAGCTATCTCACTCAAAGCATCTTTTAGATCATCCTCTTCAATATCATATTTCTGTATAATTTTATTGTAATGCTTGTTTGTTAAAGCATCGAATTGATACCTCAAAATATTCGCAGCCAAAGTAACTGCTTTATTAGCACTTACCTTTTTTTCTATCTGCAAAAGTAGACATTCTTGCAATCCCCGTGCGCCAACTCCAGAGGGATCTAGCTTTTGTACGTAATTCTCTAGTACATTTTCTACTTTGTCCTTCGTGGTATATATTCCCTGAGAGAATGCTAGATCATCCACAATAGATTTAACTTCTCTTCTTAGATAACCATCGTTATCAAGATTTCCTATTACATACTCTGCGATTTTAAGATCCTCTTCATTGATATTCACAAGGTTTATTTGCTCCATTAGATAATCATATAAAGACTGTCCTTCCGTTAGCAAACTTTCATTATCAAACTCTTCATCATCCGCAGAATAGTTACTAGAAGCTGTTTTATAAGTAGGCTCATCATCGAAAATATACTCATTGACATCAAAGTCTGTATCTATACTCTCTGTTCCTTCATTTTCGTACGTATCATCAATAGAAGAATAATCTTCCTCTTTAGGTTCATCTTTTACAACTTCCAGCGCTGGATTTTCTTCCAATTCCTTTTCCAATTCCTCCTCAAACTCAAGAGTATGAAGCTGTATAAGTTTCATTAGTTGTATCTGCTGTGGTGCTAGCTTCTGTCCTAATTTAAGTTGTAGATGTTGTTTCAGCATAATTACTCATTTATTCATATGGTGTACCACGAAAGTATTAAATAATTTTTGATAAAAATAATTATTAGCACGATTTTTGCACTTATCTATGAAAAAATATTTATAGAACATTTTCTGATCGGAATATTTTTCTTGTTTCACGATATTTTGGTACTATTTCTACCTTATATTACCTTCCATATAATATAAATTTAAATATAATTTCATCTCTCTATTTAATTTTTTTTTGGAAGCTATTTCGCACATTCACTACTTACTTTTTTGCGCCGACGCTTAAATTTGCCCCCATCACGCAAATAGAGCTTAAAACACGCCGCTCAATTACGGCTATTTGAGTAGAAAGTTATTATTTTTTGGTTGTGGGTTCAGTATAGATAATTCTGCGTAGTAATTTATTAATAGTTGTTTATAATGCCTTTTCGGATTTTACCTTTTACTCTTTTCTTTGTTATAACTCAAAGATCAAACATAATTAAAAAATTCATACTGCAACATTCATTTCCAAAGTAGCATAGTAAAGTGAAAAATATCTTGATTGACAGAAAATCAAAATATATAAGGATTTTCAATTGAAGGAAAACACAGGTAATTATTGCACAACTCCCTTCTTCAAAGAATAATCTTAGATGTAAATAAAAAACAACCTCTTTAGAAGCGATTTTAAGGAGGCTAATTTTTGCTACTTCTTGTAATTCTCAAAAAAGCCTTTAGTACTGGAAATACGAGGATTTCTTTATAACCCCGAAATTGTAATTTGATAAATCCTATAATTATTGAATAAATTTTATATAAGCACCTAGAAAAATTGGTATAATTAGAAACCGAAAATCACATGTGTTTATGAAAAAAAAATGTATTGTTCAGGCTTTGCCTGATGATGACAGTAGTCCTGTCTCTTTATTCCTGCATTCATGATGAAATTTATTCGTCCGCTGATCTCCCTTCTACGGAGTACATCAACAAAAGTCTCTGGAAGCAAGACGAAAAATACATTAAAAATGTAATGACGGTCTACACAGATAACGAGGAGGAAATAAAAAAAGTAAGCGAACGTCTTACTGGAACTATGCAACAACTGTAGAAAGTTTTGATGAAAGCTTTGTAGCCGTCCCTATCGTGAGCGGAAAAAAAGTAGTTTCGGTAATGAAAGTACCCAGATACGGTAGCAAAATCTATTTCTATTACAAATCTGATAAAACTGATGTTGATTTTTTTCAAAGTTTGGTTTTCGCAAAATATAAGAAAATAACACCCCCTGAGTCTTCCGATATGCAAACCGAAGGCATGTCTTGCAAAAGACAATGGATTTCTGTTTGGCTTCCGCTTGACGAAAGCAATCCTGAAGGAGCGGGACAATGGAAAAGCACCTCAGTAATTGTCTGCAAGCAGTATATGGACCAATGTACTGGTGTTGTAAATGAATTTGGAAACTGTGACCAAGGTGGTGGCGATGACGGCGGATGGGAGTATCCAGGTGGTAGTGGAGATACGGAGCCAGAGGAAGAAGACCCATGTAAAAAACTAGCCAAAATAGGAAAATCATCTGACACTAAATCGTTCATGAATACCTTGAAAGGCAAAACTACCAACAATAAAGAACACAGATACGTATTAGCCGAAGCAAGCGGCACTGTTTACGAATATCCAATAGAGGGACAACCGGGGCAAGCTGGCATCAATTTCACTCTAGGTATTGGAGATAAGATTGATGGATATATTCACAGTCACTATGGAGGATTATTATCCATATTTTCTCCGGATGATATGTTTGCTATTGCGATGTTTCTTAAAAACAATTCTATAAAAGATTTGAATACATTTGTAATAGGCGTAGTGACAGCATCCGGAACACAATACATGATGGTAATAGACGATCCTGTCAAATTCCAGACTTTTGCAGATAATCTATTTTCTGGTAATACTTTTGATGAGTTAACTTTATACAATTATTCTAAGATGTATAATGATATATTTAAAATTACACCCACAAACTCTAGTTCCGAAAATGAGAGAAGTTTCTTAAATTATATTGAGACTAGCGGAAGCGGATTAAAGGTTTTAAAAGGCTCAACAGATTTGCAAAACTGGCAATCTCTAGAATTAGATCAAAACAATAATGTGGTACCAACTAACTGTAATTAAACATAATAAAAATGAAAAATATAATATCAATACTGTTTATATTAATAATGGTAATAGTAAAATCACAAAATTATCCTCAGCCTAATAGTAATTATATCGATCCTCATGCTGATAAATTCATGGGAACATGGAAATGGCAGGATGGAAGCAATAGTCTCACTTTAATTATGAAAAAAGAAAATATACTTTTACCATTCCCTGATAATGTACACGCAGATTGGGTAATAGGATTTCATAAATTTGTCAGTAATGGATCTATTAGTGAAGATACGACTATGTACTCTAGTACCAATTATATTGATAAAAAAAAATACTATAGTAGCAGGATCTAAAAATGGCTTTCCAAATATTTTACATGGATATTTACAACATATTTCAAAAAATAAATCAGTTGAATTTGAAATTGAGTACATAGACTCTAACCATATAAAACTTTTAAGCCTAAAAAATAAGCCAGGAACAAAAGTAACCATTCAAGGACAACCAGTTTTTGATTGGTCTATTTCTTTTCCACAGAATATTATTTTGAC
>NZ_JAZQRK010000042.1:0-193887 GCF_045629545.1 Chryseobacterium sp.
TTAACCAAACAGAACACAATCAGTATTTTTGGTTTATCATTAATTAACGAAAATCGAGAACACAACATTAAAATGTCAACCGAAACTCCAAAATTCAGAACTTGCGAAGAGTGCCAAGGTCTCGGAAGGAAGAAAAACAGAATCAAAAAAAGTCTAAAACTTAGATATCAACAAGAATTAGAAATCTTTGCTCAATCTAATGGCACAAGCACGCCTCCTACCCGACCAGAAGCTCATCTCTCCGTTTGCAATAGTTGTAAAGGTTCGGGATTGGTGGTTTCTGAGAGTTTTCCAAAAGCAGATACAGAAAATCTTCCTCACGTTGCCATCATTGGTGGCGGAATTGGCGGTGTAGCGTTGGCTGTGGCTTGTCTTCATCGTGGAATTCCGTTTTCTCTTTACGAGCGTGATGAGAGTTTTAGTCAAAGATCACAAGGATACGGATTGACTTTGCAACAAGCCAGTAAAGCAATGGAAGGTTTTGGAATCTTCCCTCTAGAAAAAGGCGTGGTTTCTACTCGACATCTGGTGCACACGCCAGAAGGCAAGGTTATCGCCGAATGGGGAATGAGAAAATGGCTTGCCAACTCTGAAAAATCTAGTCCAAAGAAAACCAATATTCATATTGCAAGACAATCGTTAAGATCTGCACTTATACAGCAATTGGGAGGACATGAAATGATCAATTGGGGACATCAGTTGCTTGATTTTAAAGAAAATCATTCGGGTAAAATATTGCTTAATTTTAAAGTTAAAGCAGAAATTATTAGAAAAAAAGCAGACCTCATTGTTGGTGCAGACGGAATACGAAGTGTGGTAAGAAAAAATAGCATTGGTGAAGAAACTACACCCTTGCGTTATCTTGGTTGTTTGGTGATTCTTGGGATTTGTCCTTTGGAAAATTTAGACCAGAAAAATCATCCTTTATTAGATTCGGCGACGGTTTTTCAGACAGCAAATGGCAACGAGAGAATTTATATAATGCCATTTAATGCAAAATCTGTAATGTGGCAACTTAGTTTTCCGATGTCTGAAGAAGATGCTAAAACGCTTAGCGCAAAAGGCTCACAAGCATTAAAAGAGGAGGCCATCAGAAGAACCAATTGGCACCAACCTGTTCCAGAGATTGTGTCTTCTACCCTAACGGAGCATATTTCTGGATATCCAGTTTACGATAGAGATTTGTTGACACCACAGCTTTTCAATACACTCGGAAATGCGACTTTAATAGGCGATGGAGCGCATCCAATGAGTCCTTTCAAAGGACAAGGAGCCAACCAAGCTCTTTTAGACTCACTTTCTTTGGCAAGAGAAATCTATAAAAAATGCAATGCAAAATCCAATTGGCGAGAAATCGGAATTAGAAAATCTGCTTTAGTTGATTTTGAATCTGAAATGATGAAAAGAAGCGCTATAAAAGTAGAAGATTCTGCCGCCGCCGCCCAATTTTTACATTCTGACATTGCGCTCTACGAAGGTGATGAACCAAGAGGAAAAATCTTAAAGAGAGGAAACTTTTAATTTTAAATTTAATGCTATTTTGTCTGTTTAAATTTTTGTATTTTAAGACAATTCAAACTAAAAATGGAAAAAATATCCGAACTAAAAGTTAAAAAAATCATTCATAGGCCAACCCAAAATTTCGACTATTTAGGAAATAGATTGTATAATTCTTTCGAATATGATTTCCCCTATAAAGCCTACTATGAAGGCAGTGAACGAGAAAGATTTTATGCCAAAATGATTGATCTATCTCCTTACATTTTGTTAGGTTATTTTGGCTTTCATCAAAATATTTTTCTGGTTGTATTAATTTCAATTTTTTTGGTGATTATTTCTGGAAGTATTCTAGAAACTTTTTGGGGAACTACTTTGGGTAAGAAATTTTTTAAAATGAAAATTGTTGATGACTTTGGGAAGAACCCAAAACTATTTAGATCTTTAGCTAGAAATATACTTTGCCTCTTGAACTTTTTCCCCGAGTTTTCAGAAATAATTTATAAAAATGGAGGCTACGGAACAGACATCGTTAATAAAATGAGTTTTAGCATGCATCTAAATAATAAATTTTGTAAAACATATACTCTAAAGGAAGAACAAGTGACGGAGGTCCAAGCATTATTAAATTAAAAAAATAAGGTAGGGGATTTTCATAATGCTAAAGTAAATCCAAATATTGATGTTGCACAAAAAATGAAGTAGACTAATATTTCACTGCATTTTCTAGATCGATTGGATTGTTATATTGTTTAATGGTTTTTCTAAGTATTTCGTTGGTTTCTCGGCTATTTTTATCCGTAACTACTGTTCCATCGTTCAAATAAAAATCTCCTTTTCCATTTCCATCTCCTACTTGATTCCTAAGAAAATTGATTGGCGCTTGGTAATATTTCAGTTTGGTTGCATTGTATTTTTCTCTTGTTACAGGCACGCTCATCGCTTTACTCATATCTATAAATTGGTTTTTCACCTTGCCATTTATATTTTGAGATTTAACCAAAGAAAAATGATAATCCTTTCGGTCATCATACAATTCTACAATCAAACCTGGTAAACCATGAAATTTGTATGGACCTTCCTGAAACGGAATTTCGGTTGAAAACCATGCAGTCCAATTTCTACCACCCCAATTTGCAGTCGCCTTCTGCAAAGTCATTTCTTTTACTTTCTTTTTGTCTGTAGAAAGTTTCCAATTCTGATTTTCTTTAGATTCTAAATTGAGCACTGTATTCTCCAAAATATCATATTCTTGGTATTGATCACTCGATTTTTTATGAGTAATAATTGTAGACGTATTTAGTTTTTGCCCTTTAGGAAAAGGAATATTATTAGCAATCAGAGAATCTGCCACAAAGAAATCCCTTGTGTAATATTTTGCTTCCACATCATCTATATCCAGCAAATAATTTTCTTTGGTAAGCACAGATTGTGTAGAATCTTTTTTATATTCTACATCATAGACAAAACGATGCGTTTGCGCTTCAATGATACTACCACATATCATAAATCCTAATACAATTATTTTCTTCATCTCTTTTTTATTTTTTATTAATAAATTCTTGTTGCTCTTTAGACAACAAAACTGTAGTTTCCTTATTATCATTATCACCTACTGGTATAATTTGTAAAATGGGTAAATAAATAATAAGTAACAAATATAACTGAGAATTGATAGCATCAAAACACATTTAAGAATAAATTATAATTTTCCTTAAATTTTTAACATTAATATTGTTTATTTTATAATTAAAGAATAATTTTATAACTAATTTAACAATGAATCAGTTCAATTATTAAGAGTTCAAGTCAGCTTTATTTCATTTTATTTAAAAAAAACCTTGGCTTTTGGGCACAAAAAAACCGGTTTAGAAACTAAACCGGCCATAATCTATGTAGATTGATTATTTTTTTGATTCTTCAACAGAAACTTTTCTGAATTCTTTGAACAATTTGCTCAATTCTAATGCAGATTTACGAGCTCTAGTTCCAGCTGCTTTGTTTCCTTTTTCTGCTTGTTGGTTAGCTTCAGTTGCGAATGCTTCAAATTCTGCGTTGATTTTTTCAATAAGTTCTTTCATGTCTATAAAATTTAGGGTGCAAATATAACCTTTCAGATGAATTTAGCCTAACAACAACACGGAAATTTATCGATAAACAGTAGATTTTCTTATTTAAAGTCTATATTTTTAAGTTTAAGCTCATAAAAAGTAAAAAGTCAACCTTAAAAGTCATGTAAGTGAGGTGTTTTTTTCTTTCAAAAACATTTATATTTTTCGAGGGAAATTTAGACAAATACTGCCAGAAAAGCTTTATTATAAAGGATAAAATTCTGTCCCAAAAATTGCTAATTAAGTTTAAATGTACCATTCAAATACAGTATATTTTTAATGTGTAAATTTATACTCGAAAAGATTTTAGCACTACCTATTAGAATCATCATTTTAAAACATAAAAATATGCGTTGTACAAAATTTATCCTTCCAATTATCGGGCTGTTTTTAAGCATTCAATGTTCTACCAACAAAAAAACACTTTTAGCCGACGAAAAAATTATCATTGTTGGTTCCAATAAGGTAGATTGCACAGGAGTTGTGAAAATGAAATGCCTCCAAATCAAAGAAAAAACATCCGGAAATTGGTCCAACTTTTATAGTAATATTGAAGGTTTCAATTACCAATCTGGATATGAATATGTTTTACAAATAAAAACTGAAAAAGTGGAAAATACTCCTGCCGACACTTCTTCTATAAAATATACATTGATAAAAGAAATATCAAAATCCAAGAAATAAGCTTTCTTACATCGTCATACCAATATCAATTCCTTTAATTTTTCGGTAAAGATCGGTTGCGTAATTATCCGTCATTCCCGAAACAAAATCTAGCACACCCAAAATTTTTTGGTAATCGGATCCCTCATTGTAAACAAATTGTTCTGGAAGCAACTTTAGAGCCTTTTTATCATACGATTTTCTTTCGTTTAAGGGTTTTACAATAAAAATGATAAAGTGGTCTAACAACTCGTACATTACGTTGTAGCCCGCGTTTTCTATCTCCACTACTGCCTTATGATTGTATATTTCAAAGTTAGTGCGTTATTGCCTGTCATCTGGATTTAATTCATCATGTTTCAAATTTAATTTAATTATTGGACATTAAGCAGGTAAGTAAGATCATTTCAAAATAAATTCAGACTATTTTTTTTAAAAATAAAAGCTACTTAAGTAATGGTATATTAAAAATCGTTAACATGAATTTGTTTTAAAATTATCATATTGAAAATGAGCACCTAAGAAATAATATCATATTTATAATTTATTATGAATAATATAATTAAATTTAAAATAAATCCCTATTAAATAATTAAAAAATCACAATTAGATAAAGCTCAAAAAATCGCTAAAACACTCATAATATACTGATATACATCATAATAAAACCACTTGTCACATGATGAAAAAGTATTAATTTTGCCATTGAAGATTTGACAATAAATATCCATTAATTTAAAAATTCAAAAATTATGATTGCTTACATCGGTATTGCTACATTCGCGTTTCTTATTATCTCTTATTTTGTAACAGTAAGAAGAGAAAAAAACTAAGAATATATAATTTATTTTACTTCAATTATTTGTTGTAAGATAACGATTGCTCGCTCTTTTACTCGTAACGGGTAAAAGAGCAGAAAAGACAAAATTTACAATGTTTAAAGAACTTGAGCAGCTCCAGAATTCTATTTTCTCTAAGCTCAATTTAATAATTTTAAACCTACAGCCCGATTCTGAATGTGAAGATTATCTTGGATGTGAATTCATTCTCAATAAAACCAATATTAAATTCAGAAAGGCTAAAATTACTCCAAAAAAAATCGGACAATTTGTGACTTTATGGAAGAGAAATCTCCAAAATAAACAAACCGAACCCTTTACATCTGAAGATCCCTTTGATTTTTATATAATTTTCACCGAATGTAACAATCAATTTGGCTTTTTCTTTTTCCCAAATTCTATTCTATCTCAAAAAAACATTCTCACTTCCCTATCAAAAGAAGGTAAGCGAGGATTTAGGATATATCCCGACTGGGATCTTCCCGAAAACAAACAAGCTCAGAAAACTCAAAACTGGCAAAAAGAATTTTTTATAAATTTTTCTGACGAAAATTCTCTAGAAAAGTTTGAATATATTTTGAAATTGTTCTAAAGCGAACATGAGAGTGGCGCTCTCGCCAGCGTTGGAAATATTAAAAAATATGTAGACCACAATATTTTTCAATTCCACATTTTTGTCTAACTTAGTTCCATTGAAAAATATTGCCTGAGATGGGTCAAAATTGAAATAAAAAATCCACTATTTGCAAGCAGTTCCTAAAACTTTTTTCATTATCCACAATACTAAAAAAAAATGAAGCAAATAATTACACTTTTACTAATAGGAATAATTTCAGTATCTTGTTCAAGAGATGATGAACCACAAAAAAAAGATGCAGAGGAATCATTAGTAACAAAAATAGCACTAAATGTCTATAATCCTAGTTCTTCTTCCAATGAAACTGAATTGTTTTTTTTGTTTAATTATGATAACCAAAAACGTTTAATAAAAAAAACTGGTGGTTTTTTAGAATTGTCTGGTTCTACGGGCTATAATGGTTTTTTCACAAAAAACATTTACACTTCACTAATGTATAATGACAATAAAGTTACTATAGAAAATTTCTCTTCTACCAATGAATTTACTATTCCTAAAAAAACAAAACACTACATCTTAAATAGTTCAAAAGAAATCATAACAAAAGAAACACCTAACGATACCAATAATTATTTGTTTAAAAAAGAACTTTTTGAATACTCAAATAGTAAACTTGTTGAAATAAAAACTTCACTGCCAAATATGCCCTATTTTCCACAAGATCCTAATGATTATATTTTGACATATTCCGAAAAATTTTATTACGATTTGAACGGCAATTTGTCTAAAACAGAGTATTATGAACAAAGAAATGGAATTAATATGGGTGAAAAAATTGTTAGAACTTTTGAAAATTATGATACTTCATCAAATCCAACAAAATATTTTTATTTATTAGACGAATATTTTTATCGTTCAGTTTCTAAAAATAATTTCCGAAAATATTCAGAGCAAAGATACAATAATAATGTTTTAACTTCGACTTCTGAATCATCTTGGACATTCAATTATGACTCCAATGGAAATATCATTTTGAATTAAAAGTAAGGCGGCTAATAAAAAAATCGTTCATTCTTTGTTCAAGAAAAAAACATCAAGATTCGCCAATGACAAATGTGAATTCATGAATAATTCAATTGTAAGGATAAAGAGTTACGATTCATAATTATTTGATCAAATGGTAACATTAATAATAGTAAATTCCTTATCATAATAAATCTTATACTTGAAAAAATAAAAAAATCACCCTTCCATACTGAAAGGTGATTTTCTTTTTTATATTAATAATTTCTTGCATATAAGATACTGTAGGCTCACAAATACACAACAAGTATCTGTCTCCAAAAGCATCATCTACCCTAGAAACCGAGAGCACAGAAACCACCAAAACTTTAATTCCTATTTTTTATGAATAAAATCCCTATGAAAAATATGGATTTTTTGTTTTTGAGATTATATAAACAAATACACTTTGAGCATTTGGCAAACTTGAGTATATTTGGGCATTATAAGATAGTCTTTACATACATCATAAAAATGTCAAACCAAAATATTCCAGTAGTTAAGCAAACAAAATGGCTAGCTATTGTTCCTCAATTAATTTTCATGGCTTTTCTTATATTAGTTTATTATTTATTCAGTATAAATGAACCTGTAATTTGGGGATGTTTAACTTATTTAATTTTATCTTTTGGATCACGTAAAATTTTAGCAAAATATCATAACAAAGGAATGCAATTGACAAAAGCTGAAAAATTTATTGAAGCTATTGAATGCTATGAAAGAAGTGCAGAATACTTTAAAAATTATAGTTGGATTGATAAATATCGTTTTATAACACTTTTCTCTGCATCAAATATGAGTTATAGAGAAATGGCTCTAAATAATATTGCGTTCTGTTATTCACAAATAGGAAATGGAATGAAATCAAAATATTATTACGAAAAAACTTTACTAGAATTTCCGAATAGTATTTTGGCAAAAACTGCACTAAATATGATTAATTCTGCTCAAAATATAGAAAATAACAGAACTTTGTAATAATAACAGTAGCATTCCTTCCACAACTCTAAATTTTTATAAATATTAAATATAATCTTTAACTGTTTAGTCACAAATAAACAAAAATCCCTCTCATTTCTGAAAGGGATTTTATTATATTAAAAAGTAAAGAAAGAGCTAAACAATAGAAGTAAAATTCTAAAGTTTAACCTCTATTTTTACATATAAGACTCTGTAGGCTCACAAGTACAAACCAAGTTTCTGTCTCCAAAAGCATCATCTACTCTAGAAACCGAAGCAAAGAATTTGTGATCTCTTACCCATTCTAATGGATAAGCTGCCTTCTCTCTACTGTAAGGTTTGTCCCAAGAATCTGAGATTACTACTTGCTCTGTGTGAGGAGCGTTTTTAAGCACATTATTTGCCTGATCTACTGTTCCATTAGCAATCTCGTCAATCTCAGCTTTTATCGCAATTAATGCTTCAGCAAAACGATCAATTTCAGCTTTACTTTCAGATTCTGTAGGCTCAATCATTAGTGTACCTGCTACTGGGAAAGACACAGTAGGAGCATGGAAACCGTAATCCATCAATCTTTTCGCTACATCTGCCACTTCAATTCCGATAGATTTGAACTGACGGAAATCTACGATACATTCGTGAGCAACCTTATCATTTTCATTAGAATATAAGATTGGGAAATGCTCTGCTAATACTACTTTCAGGTAATTAGCATTAAGAATTGCATGTTCTGTAGCTTTCTTCAGACCTGCATTTCCAAGCATTTTGATATATGAGTGAGAGATATTAAGAATCAATCCGGAACCATAAGGTGCTGCTGAAATCCCTTGAATAGCTTCTTTAGATCCAATTTTAATATTCGCATTGGTTGGTAAGAATGGCACCAAATGTTTTGCAACACAGATTGGTCCAACTCCAGGTCCACCACCACCGTGAGGAATTGCGAAAGTTTTGTGTAAGTTTAGGTGACAAACGTCTGCTCCAATGTTACCAGGACTTGTATATCCTACCTGAGCATTCATGTTTGCTCCATCCATATAAACTTGTCCACCATTATCATGGATAAGCTGAGTGATTTCTTTGATGTTTGCATCAAACAATCCGTAAGTAGATGGATAAGTAATCATTACACAAGATAAGTTTGCAGAATGTAAATCTGTCTTAGCTTTTAGATCTTCGAAATCGATTTCACCATTTTCAAGATTTTTCACTACAACAATTTTCATTCCTGCCATTGCAGCAGAAGCTGGGTTTGTACCGTGTGCAGATTGAGGAATTAATACCACATTTCTGTGAGCTTCTCCTCTAGATTTGTGATACTCTCTGATAACCATTAGTCCTGCATATTCTCCTTGAGCACCTGAGTTAGGCTGAAGTGATGTTCCTGCAAAACCTGTAATTTCTGTTAGATCTTTTTCTAAATCTGCAATCATCTCTTGGTATCCTGCAGCCTGATCAATTGGAACAAATGGGTGTACTGTACCCCATTCTCCCCAAGATAAAGGCAACATTTGTGTAGCTGCATTTAGCTTCATTGTACAAGAACCTAGAGAAATCATAGAATGTGTAAGTGACAAATCTTTTCTTTCTAGACGTTTGATGTAACGCATCAATTCTGTCTCTGTATGGTATTTGTTGAATACTTCTTCAGTAAGAATTGCGTCTTTTCTTAACAATTCTGCAGGAATACTGTATTCTTCTTTTATTTCTAATTTGAAAGCTTGCTTGTCATAAAACTGAGCAAATGAAGCCATTAATAAGTTTAGTTTTTCTAAAGTAGTACTTTCGTTGATTGCAATACTTACTACACCTTCTGTGAAGTAGTTTAGGTTGATTTTGTGATCTTTCATCATCATCATCAATCTTCCTTTTTCGTCTTCGCTAAGGTTTATTTTTACTGTATCAAAGATAGGCTCTTCTACTGTTTGGTACCCTAAAGCACTCAATCCGTTTTTCAAGGCATTAGCTTTGTAATGAACTTGATCTGCGATATAGTTTAGCCCTTTTGGTCCGTGGTAAACTGCATACATACCAGCCATCACAGCCAATAATACTTGTGCAGTACAGATATTAGAAGTTGCTCTTTCTCTTTTGATATGCTGTTCTCTAGTTTGCAGAGCCATTCTAAGAGCACGTCTGCCGTACATATCCTGAGAAACCCCAATGATTCTGCCCGGGATATCCCTTTTGTAATCTTCTTTACAAGAGAAAAATGCTGCGTGAGGTCCACCATATCCCATCGGGATACCAAATCTCTGTGAAGTCCCTACTGCACAATCTGCACCCATATCAGCTGGAGATTTCAATTTCACCAATGCCAATGGATCACAAGCTAAAACAACTTGAAGATCGAATTTCTTGTATTCTACAATGTTTTCTGTGTAATCCAAAACAACACCATTTTTACCAGGATACTGTAATAATACACCATAGTAAGAAGCATCAAAAGTATGAGTAGCATGATCTCCGATTACGATTTCAATTTCTAATCCTTCTGCTTTAGTTTTCAGTACAGATACTGTTTGTGGCAATACCAACTCTGATATAAAGAATTTATTGGCACTAGATTTCTTTTGATCTTTAGTTCTATTATTAAAGAACATATGCATTGCCTCAGCTGCGGCAGTAGCTTCATCTAACAAAGATGCATTAGCTAAGGCAAAACCTGTAAGATCGCATACAACAGTCTGATAATTTAGCAGTGCCTCCAATCTACCTTGTGCAATTTCCGCTTGGTAAGGCGTATAAGCGGTGTACCAACTTGGATTTTCGAAGATATTTCTCTGAATTGCTGATGGCAATAAAGTATTGTGGTACCCAAAACCAATATAATTGGTATACTCAGCATTTTTAGAAGCTAATTTTTTTGAGTAGCTCAGCATTTCATATTCCGAAAGAGGCTCTGAGATGTCAAGATCCTTTGCTAGACGGATAGAAGCTGGGATGGTTTGAGATATTAATTCTTCAACACTAGAAACGCCAATTTTATTCAACATTGCCAATTTATCGGCTTCATTAATAGAAATGTGACGACTCACAAACTGTTCTGTATTCATTTTTTTTTATTAGATTTTGTTTGTAAAAAAGATGGTTAAAATTACAATTTTTCCTACGATTTCACAACTTGTAAAAAACTGTCAAAAATCAGCGGTATAAAAAACTTCTGAAATGAACCAAAAATGACCTTGAATAGGGACAATTTGTACGAGTACTCTATGCGAGATTTTAGAGAATAGAAATTTTAACAAACTTTCTTAATTATATTTATTCTAAATTAATATATTTGCATCATGAATACGATCACTCCTTTTAAAGTACCTCCATTGAACGCAGGATTCAATTTTAAAAATGAAGAAATGTTCTGTGATAAAAAATCTTGTTGCAAAAAATTCAAGAAAGGTAAAAGATGTAAAAAATGTCCTGGCAATAAGAAATTAGCCTAAGATAAATTATTAATAAAAGCAAAGATTGCTAATACCAACAATAACGTAATCAGAAAAATTTTGAAAATTTTCGGATTTCCTCTTGGGTTGGCAGCAGTTTTTGGCTGACTCTTGAATAAATCTTCTGCCTGCGATCTGAATTTTTCAGAATCATTATCAAAGACTTCTGTGATTGTGATACCCTGTACCACTGTTTTATGAAGTAACGAATTGGTTGCATGAAGCAACAATTGGAATTTCCCGTTTTGAAATTCTGTAATTTTAAAAATCCTTTCGCCATAAACTTTCTCTAGCCCAAATGGTAGAACCTTTACCACATCTGCATTGCTTGTTTGCCAAGTGATGATAATCTCCTCTCCTTTTTTTGCGTGTATTTTGTTTGCCGAAAACGTCTTTACAGAGGGTGGAATGCTGTATTTGAAAGTTCTACTGTGACTTTCTAAATTCTGATCGTAAGCTTTTCTATTGCTTTTGTCCATCAAAGTTTCGTACGCTTCTTGGATTTCTCTGAATCTTATCGAGAAGAACTCGTCGTTATCGTTTTTATCAGGATGATATTTGAAGGATAATTTTCTATACGCTTTTTTGATGTCTTCTTCTGAAGCATCATGGGAAACACCGAGAAAATAGTAGTAATCTTTCATAGAGATGAGTGCAAATTTAGGAAATATTATTTTTGTAATTGTACTAGAAAACGGGTTTTGTGTATGAAATTCTCTAAGTTTTTTCAGCCTCGATAGAACGGTTTGTTTGAGCTCTTTTTATAAGCCAAGGAGAAAAAAATGGCATAAAAAAGCGAGTAGTGATAGCGAGAAATAGCTCCTAAATAAATAGAGAACAAAAATAAAATTACGCGGAATGCTTTGCTTTCCGCGTAATTTCTTAACAATATAATTTAAAATAATAAGGAGATTATGCCTCGCACATCGTTCCTTTCTTGCAACAGCAAGACGATGCGAACTCCTCTTTTAATTTCCCTTTTAGCTCTTGGTACTGGTCTTCATCCATTTCTCTGATCTTATCTGCCAACCCGAAAGGCGATTTTTCTGTGATTCCGTATTCACCTAGAATTCCTTTTATCGTTTTCTTTCTTTCAATTGCTTTTTTGGCTACCATTGCAACGCCTGCTACGGCTACTGCTCCTAAAATACCTTTTAATACTGAATTTTTCATTTTTTTACTTATTTTAATGATGTTGATTGTTTTTTATAAAGACGACTGATGTCTTGTTTTACTTTATTTTATTTCTGAAAAAATCCTGCGCTGCATTTTTGTTTCCATATTTCTTTGAATTTTTCTTTTTCCTCATCCGTCATACCTTCCATCCTACTTTGCATATGTTTTTCTTTCATATCTCGCATTCCTTGACCGAATTTTCCGTTGAAACCTCCAAAAAGAATTTTGCTAAGCAATAGTATCCCCATTGCTTGCCAATAATTAATCATTTTTACGCCCAATATTTCTGGCAAAATACAGTTCCAAAGCTGCATTACGATAAAAGCAACAGCCAAAAATATAAGTGGTGGACAGAGCAATATGAGGATCCAGCTTTTTTTATGTTTATTATTCATGATTTTTGTTCTTAATTGTTCAGATCTTCGTACAACATTCTTAGTCGAGATCTTAGGTGTTTTACAGCGTAATTTTTTCTACTGATAATGGTTTTTATATTTTCGCCCTGGTCATCTGCAATCTGCTGTAGCGTCTTATCATTCAGTTCATTTTCTACATACACCCATCTTTGTTTCTCGGGTAATTCTTCTAGCGCCTCGAATAGCTTTTTCCAAATCTCATCCTGAAACATCTTGATTTCTGGTCCTGCACTATCATCCAAAAGCAAAATATCTTTTATAGAAAACGTGCCGTCCTCATCCTCGTACACAAAATCTTCTAGATTTTCGGTTTTCTTTTTTCTATATTTATCGATGATTTTGTTGGCTGTCACTCGATAAAGCCATCCACCCACATTCACAATCTCTGAAAGATTGGTAAGGCTGCTGAACTGATACCAAACCTCTTGCAAAATATCTTCCGCATCTTCCGTATTTTTCACTTTCGGGCGAATATAAGACATCAATTTCCCACCATAGCTTGTAACAGCCTGAGAAATGATGTTTTCTTTTTCCTTTTGTGGGATCAATATTTTATTGGCAACCTCCATATTCCTATAACGATTAGAGCTTATGTAATACTTTATTTATTGTAAGATATTTTCTTTGTAGCATTTCCAGCTCTCCGCTTTACTCCTCGCGCCATTGCTTCTTCCATGTTTGCTGTGGGGTATCGCTTCTATCTGGGCTATTGATGTATCTACACGCTAAAACCACCAAACGGAAAGCAAATAGCTTTCCGTTTGGCGATAGTAGGATAAATTGTCAGTGTTAAGAAACATCCTCCATCTATAACTGATTTTCCGACAAGTTTTTTATTATATGCATAGCTTTGGGGATATTCTCCTCAAAAAAAGATACAAACTCTTCTGTAGTTTTAGCTTTTATCGTAAGGCGAGTACCGTTTTCTGTTTCTAATAAGGTGTAAGTTTCAGTGGCGTCGCCCCAATTTTGTGGTACTTCTACTCCATCATAGATTTCTCCTAGATGTTGAAAAATCATCGTCTCATTAGTTACGTTTTTTATAACTTTACTATACATTCCATTATTTTTAGGATCCATGAATTTCATTATGCTGCCTTCCTCGAAATTGCCGATATAAAAAGACCCTTCTGTGAAAGCCGTTGTCCATTGTTGATACGTAATGTCACCCCATAATACCAACCATATTTTATCTGGTGTTGCTAATATCTCTATTTTATATTCTAATTCCTTCATATTGTATTTTTTTATTATTTATGCTTCTCTGTAATTGCGTGACTATTATGTTTCCACAAATGAAATGTGTTTTGTTATGGTGATAATATATGTTACTCACTGAATTTCACTATACTGATTACGTATACTAGATGAGATATTTTTTCAAACCTTCCATGATGCCTTGCCATAAAGTATTAAAAAAGCTTTTATTAGGATCTCTCTCCTTTTCTACCTCTACGTGGTTGGGTTCACCTTTAGAATCATTTTTAATAAAAATATTAGCGATCGAACTCAGTACTTTTTTCTCCTCACCTGTTTTCTTATTAAGAAGATTCACATGCATATCGGTATATTTGAAATAGAAATTACCTGCAATTTTTTTGTTATCCCCTCTATAGTCAAACTTCAGGTATTGAATTTTCCCATCCAAACTAACATTCAAATAAGGACGTACAAACAGGTTTGCATTTTCTACAGAAAGATCATTTATAGTTCCTTTAATGGCGTAATCATCATTTTTGTTGGCTACATCAAATTCCCAATGGATATCGGTAGGTGCTGCTCCAAAAAATTTGAAATTAGAATCTACTTGTACCAATGTGGGTCTGCCTTTCATCTTGGCACTATTCACATTGCTCACTTTAGCATTGAAATTCTCGAAAGTCAATTTACCAGGCATCATGGCTTTTTCTGTAATTTCTTCGTAAGAAAGTTTAGAATTTTTTATATCAATATCTTTTACAAATAATGGAAACTTCACATCACGTAGTTTTTTACTAAACATATATCGAACGCTACTATCATCTGGAGGCGTCAAATCGTGAAAGATGTTACAATCTATCCCATCAATTCCAATTTTATCAATATCAATACTTGTATTGCCAGCAAAAACTGAATTTTTATCTGTAATATTTACAGATTTTATTTTTATAGTATACAAATCTTCTTCTACCGAAATCATTTTATTAAACTGCTTTCTAGAATATTTGGGCAAAAAGGCAAAATTATTCAAGGTTGTTATTTTACCTGTATTTTTTACATCACCAACCTTCAAAGTGTAATATTTTCCAGCATCTACATCAATACTTTTTGCTGTCACCAAATGACTTTTCATGTGAAATGGCAAATCTTCCTTCAGGATATCTTTGTTGGTGGTAATGGATCTTAAATTCACACTGAAATTTCCTACCTTCACTTTATCTTTCCCATTGTTTTTTTGAGTAAAAGTACCATTGATAAAGTTCAATTCGCCAAGATTTAGAAGTAAATCTGGAATTTCTTTTTTGGGATTTTTGGCTTTTTTATTTTTTTGCGTAGCAGAAATAATTTCCACTTGCGGCTTATGAATATTAATCGCTCCCAAATTAATCCTTAATTGTTGACCCGCAAATTTTGAGGCATTCTTAAGAATCTCTATTTTATCCGTTTTAATATTGAATACATCTTTAGCGGCACTTTTCCCAATTGCCATCATCTGAAAATTTTCTACATAGGTATTTGCACCATTCGCGGTAATTTTTTTCGCACTCAAAGCTTGTAGTGGGTCTATTTTGAAGTACACATTATTGATCTGAACATCATGACTAGAAAACACAAATGGTATCTTTTCTTTTACGGTATTCTTATCGAAGACAATGTCTTTCAAATTGATATGATATTTATCCACCGATGCGGTTTTCACCTTGTTTTTTTGCTGAACTAATACATTACCCTCTTTTATATCAATATTTTTGATCCCTATCTTAAGGTTTACCTCTTTCGGATTTTGTTTTACAGTTTTCTTGTTCGTTGAAGTGATAATCAGCTCTGGTTTGGAAAATACTGCGTTATCTATAATTAATGAATCCTTATCTACAGAGAAATTATCTGCCAACACATGATTTACCTTCAGATCGAAAACATTTTTTGCATTATATAATCCCGGACTTTCAATTGGATTTAGATGAAATTCTGAAATTGCCAATTGTTTATTCTTTGCATCTATTTTTTTTGCAATTATTTGGTAATAATCATTCATTGTTATTAATACATCTTGTGCATCAATCTTGAAATCTTTGAAGGCGATGGGCAATTTTGCGTCATCTTTACTTTGGTATATTTCTGTAACATTAATATTCACATTTTTTCCCGTAAAAAGATTTTTCAGTTTACTATTTTTTACATCAAAATTACCATTAGTGACCAAGATATTTTTCACTCCAAAATCAACCTCCTTTTTCTGCTTATTTTTTTTCTTTTTAGATTTACCTAATGTAGCTTTAATATTAGCATTTATCAGATTAATGTTGTCAACATGATAAGATTTATTAAATATTGCATTCCAAATTCCAAAATTTTCAATTTTTAAGCTTTTTACTGTACCTTCTAGATGAGTTACCGTGGTATCTTTCGTTGGCTTGGTATGAACTGCAATATCATGAGCAGATATATCACCATTGAATAAACTAAGGTCAAAATTCTTAAGGGTTATTTGGTAAGGCGTTTTCTCATTGACAATTTGAGGGAGCTTATTCTTTAAGTATATATTTAGTGCGAAAGGAAATATAAGTGCTAGAATCAGTATACATCCAAGGATGATAAGTAAGACTTTTTTCCATTTTGAAATTTTTTTTTGAGGTAATTTTTCTTCCATATATATTGTGCTTGTGTGATCCGGATTAATGTAATAAATGGTTAATTTACAATTATTTGACTGAATATTTTAAACTGTACAAAAATATTTGAAGTTTATTTGCTATTATTCTCAACGTACTTATGAAAGTTATTGAGTATCGCATACCAACCCTCGCGCTGCATCTCTGCAGAATTTTGCTTCTCGGGTTCGAAAATCTCTGTTACTTTTGTGGTGTTAGCATCAATCTCCTCGAATAACACTACTACATTTCGCCCGTCATCAAGGTGATATTTAATCGTGTCAAAGGGCAGAATCTCATCATATACTCCTTTGAAATCAAAACTAAAACTACCATCCCTAGCAGCCATTGTATGATTGAATGATCCTCCTACATGGAGATTACTTTCAGATTTTGGACAATACCAAGTTTCATTTGCAAAATTCCACTTTGTAATATGATTAGAATTACAAAAATATTCCCAAACCGTATTGATAGGCGCCAATATTGTGATTTCTATAGTGATTGGATTCGTCATAGTGAGTAATTTTCATCATGAGTGAGAAAATTGTGCCATCATGTGGTAACCCCATTAAAATAATAATCAAATAATGGTTGTCAAACATTGAAATTTGTAACTAATTTAGTCTAATAGTAGGTTTATGAAATTTCTTTTAAAATACTTGTAGATTACTATCAACAATAAAAAAAGAGGATCATAAATCATGATCCTCTTTTTCTTTATTTGAGATACATTATTTTACAACTTCTAATGCTTTTTCATAATTAGGCTCCTGCGTAATATCAGATACTTGTTCTGTATATAACACATTACCTTTTTCATCTAATACAACAACAGCTCTGCTTAGTAATCCTTTCATTGGAGAATCTTCAATTGTTACACCATAGTCTTCTCCAAAATTTCCTCTGAAATCTGATAAAACTTCTACGTTTTCTAGTCCTTCTGCTGCACAGAATCTATTTAGTGCAAAGGGTAAATCTCTAGAAACATTGATAATTACAGTGTTTTCTATAGTATTAGCCTTTTCGTTGAATGTTCTAGCAGATGCTGCACATATACCAGTATCTATACTTGGGAATATATTTAGTATTATTTTTCTACCTGTATAGTCTGCTAGATGTTTTTCTGATAAATCTGTAGCTACCATGGTAAATTCTTTTGCTAGTGACCCTACGCTAGGTAGTTCACCAATAGTCTGTACTGGATTTCCTTTCAATTTTATACTTGCCATAATGATAAATAAATTTTATGTAAATATAGTGGAAAAAATATTGTTACAAAATCATTAATAAACGCTCGTAGTATGTCTAAAAATATATCATTATTTATAGTGAATTATTGGAGAGAATAGTAATTTTTATTAGATAATAATTTTTATTTCCATAATAATTATTAGATTTACAATAACATAAAAACTCAAAATGATGAGACAAAATTTATCAGCTATACTTATATTAGTATGCTCACTTAGCTACGCACAGGTTGGGATCAATAATGAACAGCCTAATACAACTTTAGATATTACTTCAAAAAAGGGTATCAACGACAAAGATGGAATACTGATTCCTAGAATTACAAAAAGTGAACTTAATGCCAAAGCGGCAAACACTTATACTGCTACACAAAATAGCGCAATGGTATATGTAACGGATATTGCTGCGGGTACTAATACGACGAGTTCTGCGCAAACAACGAAGATTGTTGAGCCCGGCTTTTACTATTTCAAAGATACAGAATGGTTACCAATAGGTTCTTCTAGCCCGTGGTTGGTACAAAATAGTACCGCATCAGCAACTAAAGATTCTGAAAACATCTATAGAAATAATAAAGTCAGCATCGGAGATAATTTATCTACTACCACAAGAGATGAGGAATTGTATGTTCATGGTAATAGTAGATTTCAGACTAAAAATGATGGTTTAGTGGGATTAAATAATAAACAAACTATTCTTGATCTCAGTAGAGATGAATTATCTATGAGAAATATAAATAGATCTCCAGCAAATGAAATCAATTCTGAATCATATATTGCTATTGATAATAATGGAAATTCCCCCGCAACACCAAACTATGGAACTCCTAAAACTATAATTTCCGCAGGATCTACAATAGCAGGAGCCAATAGATACGCTGAATACTTAATAGATCCATCTGATAACAAATTCAATGATGGAATGGGAGCTCATACATTTACTACTTGGCTTCCAGACAGAACCAACTCTATTGTTGCTATTGATGAAAAAGGAATAAAACTAGGTTATATAAATAATCTTAATGGTACCTTCGTTTCAAGTTTAGGATCTGCCGTAAATCCTAGCGAACCTAACTGGACAAGAAAAATTTCAGCTTATTATCTTCCTAAAGTATCACCTACAGCAGGACAAGTTTTAATGTTTGACCAAGTTGTTAATCCTGGAAATGGCATAGAACCGTATACTACAACGAAGTGGGGTAACCTTTCACCGGGCACTATAGCTAGTTTTTATAATCAAAATGGTACAATAACAAACCAAAGAATTGTTGATGTGACCGATAGCAATATGGTGACTTATAAAAGAATAGGGACTATAAACGCTACCGATGTTCCTTTATTATCAGCTAATGGATCTATGCAAACAATGGCATTACGACTAGATTCTGACGAAAGATTGAAAGAAAACATTAAGTCTATTGATGGTGAACTTGCCCTGAAATTAAAACCTATTACTTATACTTGGAATGCAAAAGGAAAAGAGAAAGGGGGAAATAATAAATTGCAATATGGTTTTATCGCTCAAGAAGTAGAGAAAATAATGCCAGATGCTGTATTTACTGATAAAGAGGGATACAAGTCTGTAAATTACCTTGAATTCATCCCAGTTTTGACACAAAAGATTAAGGATCAGGATGAAACCATTAAAAAACTATTAGAAAGAGTTGAAAAATTAGAAGCTATCGCTAAATAATAATTATTGAAAATTGAAGAGTCCGATTAGATTGCTTGCTGATAATCTCATTGAAGATCCTACAAACGGTCTTTTCGACCCTAATTTGGTTATAGAAATATTAGAGTCTTTGCTATACTACATATAACTAAAATGTAATACTCATCATGAAATTGATGAGTATTTTTTTTGTATAATAAATTCTTAAGTAACGTATAATTTTTAAATATAGATTAATATCATTTAAATCGTTTTTGAAAATCGCCAATAACTATTTAAAAATTATTAAATTTGTACTACAAGAAATTGAAGGTTTATAAAACTGAAAGATTTCCAAAAATTCATACAATTATTACTCATTTTTTAAACAATAAAGAATGTCAGACAAATCAAAAATCTACTACACTTTAACGGATGAAGCGCCAATGTTGGCTACACATTCATTTTTACCAATTGTAAAAGCATTTACAAAATCTGCAAACATCGAAATCGCAGTTCCAGATATTTCTCTATCGGGAAGAATCTTGGCCAACTTTCCAGATTTCTTAAAAGATGAGCAAAAAATAGATGATGCATTAGCACAATTAGGCCAATTAGCAACTCAACCAGACGCTAATATTATTAAACTTCCTAATATATCAGCATCTGCACCTCAATTGGAAGAAGCAATTTCTGAACTTCAAGCAAAAGGATTTGCAGTTCCTAATTATCCTGCTGAACCGAAAAACGAAGAAGAAAAAGCAATTAAAGCCAAATACGGAAAAGTTCTGGGATCTGCGGTAAATCCAGTTCTTAGAGAAGGAAACTCTGACAGAAGAGCGCCTAAAGCGGTAAAAAATTACGCAAAAGCAAATCCACACAGAATGGGTCTTTGGGCTTCTGATAGCAAAACAGATGTTGCGAACATGACTTCTGGAGACTTCTATGGTACGGAAACTTCTACTACTTTAGAAAATGATACACAGTATAAAATTGTTTTCAAAGGAAATGATGGTTCTGAAAAAATATTAAAAGATTCTGCAAAATTATTAGCAGGTGAAGTTATAGATTCTTCTGTTTTGAATCTTAATGCTTTAAAATCTTTTGTACAAACAGCTATCGACGAAGCTAAAGAGAAAAATGTTCTTCTTTCTGCTCACTTGAAAGCGACTATGATGAAAATCTCTGATCCTATTATTTTTGGAGCAATTGTAGAAACCTTCTTTAAAGACGTTTTTGCTAAATATGCAGAAACTTTCAAATCATTGGACGTAAATCCTAACAACGGTCTTGCAGATTTATTCGAAAAAATAAAAGGAAACGCTCAAGAAGCAGACATCAAAGCGGATATCGAAGCGGCTTTAGCAAACGGACCAAGAGTGGCAATGGTAAATTCTGACAAAGGAATTACCAACTTCCACGTTCCTTCAGACATCATAGTTGATGCATCTATGGCTGCATTAGTAAGAGGTGGTGGTAAAATGTGGAACAAAGATGGAAACGAAGAAGATACCATTTGTATTATTCCGGATCGTTCTTACGCTGGTTTTTACCAATCTGTGATCAATGATATGAAAGCTAACGGTGCATTGGATCCTACTACAATGGGTTCTGTACCAAACGTTGGATTGATGGCTCAGAAAGCTGAAGAATACGGATCTCACGACAAAACTTTCCAAATGACTGCTGATGGTACTGTAGAAGTACAAGATGAAGCGGGGAACGTTCTTCTTTCTCAAAAAGTAGAAGCTTCTGATATTTTCAGAATGTGCCAAACTAAAGATGCGCCGATCCAAGATTGGGTAAAACTTGCCGTAAATAGAGCAAGATTATCAGATACACCTGCTATCTTCTGGTTAGATAAAGCAAGAGCTCACGATAGAGAAATCATCAAGAAAGTAGAAAAATATCTTGCAGATTATGATACTACTGGTTTAGACATCAGAATTCTTGATGTGATGGATGCCATGACAGAAACTCTGAAAAGAGCAAGAGAAGGTAAAGATACTATCTCTGTTTCCGGTAACGTTCTTAGAGATTACCTTACCGATCTTTTCCCAATTTTAGAATTAGGAACTTCTGCAAAAATGCTTTCTATCGTTCCATTGATGAACGGTGGTGGTTTATTCGAAACAGGAGCTGGTGGATCTGCACCTAAGCATATAGAGCAGTTCATCGAAGAAGGATACCTAAGATGGGATTCTCTAGGAGAATTCTTAGCGCTACAAGCTTCATTAGAGCATTTAGCACAAACTCAAAACAATACAAAATCTCAAGTTTTAGCAGATGCTTTAGATGAAGCAAACGCAAAATTCTTAGCTACAGATAAATCTCCAGGAAGAAAACTAGGAACTATTGACAACAGAGGTTCTCACTTCTATTTGGCTATGTATTGGGCAGAAGCTCTGGCAAACCAAACTAAAGATGCCGAATTAGCAGCTAAGTTTGCACCCGTAGCAAAAGCTATGCAAGACAATGAGGCAAAAATTAATGAAGAGTTAATTGGTTCTCAAGGGAAAGCTCAGGATATCCAAGGATATTACAAAGCAGATTTTGCTAAGGCAGATGCTGCAATGAGACCTTCTGAAACATTAAATACTATTGTAAACGGAATCTAATTCTGACAAATTACAATTTTACTATACAAACCTCGCTTATCGTAAGCGAGGTTTTGTTTTGAAGAGTGCTAGAAAGATGCTTAAAATAAAAAATTATTTTCCTAATAAAATGGTAGAAATTTGAAATAGACTATTTTTGAAGTGCAAAAATAATTTGCATAATAAATCTTATGAAAAATATCTTTTTTTTGTTGCTTGTAACAGCGGTTCAACCTGTATTTTCTCAAACGAAATTAGAAAAAGCAATAACAAATCTAGAAATTTATGATGTACAAGAAAAAGTATATCTACTCACCGACAAATCACAATATGTTGCAGGAGATCCAATTTGGTTTAAAAGTTTTGTATTTCAAGGATATAACAAATCAGCAATATCTACTACCCTTTTTGTAGAATTGTATAGTGCTGACAAAAAATTGATAGACTCTAAAACCATCCTATTAACAAATGGTGAAGGCAACGGAGATTTTAAACTAAAAGAAGATTTGCCCGAACAAGTATATTATATAAGAGCTTACACTCCGAACATGACCAATTTTAGTGAAGATTTTCAGATTGCTAAAATAGTACCTATCTTCAATGCCAATAGTACAGAGCGATTGGAAGTGTCTACAAATAGCAATTGGTCTGCTAAAGTCTTTCCAGAAGGAGGAACTTTTGTAAATGGATTGTCTACAAAAGTTGCAGTAAGACTCTCTTCTGAAACAGTATTACCCGAAAGTTGGACGGGAAAAGTGATAGATCTAGGAAGTCCCGCTGTTCCGGTGGCAACATTCACTTCATTTGATAAAAATGTGGCTGCTTTCTCAATAACTCCAAATATTGGTAAAAAATACCAAGTGATTATTCAAGATAATTTAGGCAAAAAACAAACTGTAGATTTACCACAAATTGCTAATAAAGGCATCAATTTGCAAGTTAGTAATACCAAAGATGGTATAAAATATAGTTTGAAAAGCATGAATTTACCTCAGCAATTACAAAATTATAAAATCGTAGGTACAATTAATAATCAATTTGTCTATCGTGCGAATATAAATAAATTGGTGGATGAAGCCACTAGTACAATTCCGACCAAAATTAGTAACGAAAAAAATGCCGTTTTACAATTGGCAATTTTCGATGAACAAGATAATGTGGTTGCTCAGCGCCTATCTTTTATTAAGCCTAACAATTTAAAAATAGAAAAAGTAGATATTATCGGGAAAAGCATCAAGCAAATTCCTGGATCTTTCAACAGTATAGATATTTCTCCAGAATCTAATTTTAAAAATTATACTATAGTAGTAAATGACGCAGATTATAGTGCTGCAAAAGATGAAGAAAATATCCTAAGTGGCCTTTGGCTAACAGGAGATTTTACATCAAGAATAGATTCCCCAGCGCAATATTTTACTTCAAATGCCAAAGCAGATGCTCTTGACGCATTACTGATTTCTGAAAATTGGAAAAAGTTTGATTGGAATAATCTTCTAAGTGGTAGTTTACCAAATATAAAAATAAATAATCAAAATTTTTTGTCCTATAAAATTAAACCGATCAAAAATAATGGTTTAGTAAAGAATTCAAGTGTAAATTTAGTATTACAATTGGGTGAAAAGGAACCTGCGATCAATCAATTTACCACAGATGAAAATGGGTATGTTTATTTAGATCAACTCAATTTCAACGATCCTTTAGCTGTTTCAGTATTTATAAATTCAGATAAAAGCAAAGAAGCTAGCACAGATGATTTATCGGTAACCATAGAACCACTTGTAATTGGTACTCCATTCAAAGGAAATTTTCCTAAAACTCCGTACAAACTAGTGAAAAATGCAAATAACATAAAATTACCAGAATCTATTGCAAGGGCATTCAACAACCAAAAAAATAATAAAAAAACAGAAAATGTCGATGAACAAATTGAAGAAGTAAGAATTGTAGGTAAAAAAATAGATCCCAAAGAAGAACTCGACAAACAATTAGCTACAAATAGATTTAATTCTATTAATACTACTATTTTCGATTTTGTAAATGAAAACCAATATGCATCTGGAAATAACAATATACTCGATTGGCTTCAGGGAAGAGCCGCAGGCTTGACTTTTCAAAGAAATAATTCGGGAGAAAATGTTCCCTATATTCGTGGTAAACAAGCTAAATTGTATATAGATGAAATGCCTGCCGAGCCTACTATGGTTACAACGCTGCCAATAAGTAATATCGCCATGGTAAAAATTATTAAAGGTTCTACGCTAGTGGGCGATGCCGTAGCAATCTACACGATGAGAGGTAATATGCAATCTAAAAATAATGAAAATACTTTGGTGAAAAATAATTCTGTAATCATTAAAGGTTATGACAAACCTTCGGAATTTTTTATTGAAATGTTAGATGCCGAATCTTCTACAAAAGTGGAAAATGATACTCGTGAAACATTATACTGGAATCCCAATTTATTCGAAAGCGACTACGTTCCACCAAGAATTAAATTTTATAATAATGATGGTGCCAAACAGTACAAGGTAAAAATCATAAGTTTTGATAAAGATGATAATCTAATGTACGATACTATACTTTTAAAATAAATTGGCAAAAAGCCTTTCAGACTACTACTGAAAGGCTTTATTTTAAACTATTTTTATAATTTCTATTTTTTCGTCGTTCACATACAAAGAACATTCTACACTAAAAAAGCCTCCTAAATTAGCTTTTATATTGATTTTCTGATTGTCCTTACCCAAGATATGCCCATTTAAAGTAGAAGATACCAAACTAATTTTTTCATCTTGAAGGATATCATTTACATAAAGTTTTTCTCCTTTGAACCACGAATTAATAATCTTTATCTCATTATTTTGGTAATTTGATTTCCAAGTACTTTTCATAAAATTATTTTTTATTATTAATACTTAGTTAGTATGTAATATAACTTATTGTTACAAAAAAAGACTTACTATTTTTGATAGTAAGTCTAAATTTTATATTATTTTTTATTTTATTTTAAGTCGTAACGGTCAGCGTTCATTACTTTAGTCCAAGCAGCTACGAAATCTTTAACAAATTTCTCTTTGCTATCATCCTGTGCATAAACTTCAGCATAAGCTCTTAAGATAGAATTAGATCCGAATACCAAATCCACCCTTGTTGCTGTCCATTTTGTAGCACCAGATTGGCGATCTACAATATTATAAGCGTTAGAACCAGTCGGAATCCATTTGTTAGACATATCCGTTAAATTCACAAAGAAATCATTAGTTAAAACACCTTCTTTATCTGTGAAAACGCCGTGCTTAGTTCCAGCATAATTAGTTCCAAGAACTCTCATACCACCAATTAGAACTGTCATTTCTGGAGCTGTAAGTCCCATTAATTGTGCTCTATCTAGCAATAATTCTTCTCCTTTAACCGAATAATCTGCTTTAAGGAAGTTTCTGAAACCATCATATAAAGGCTCTAGATATTCGAAAGACTCAACATCAGTTTGTTCTTGAGTTGCATCTCCTCTACCCGCAGCAAAAGGAACTGTAATGCTTACACCCGCTGCTTGAGCTGCTTTTTCTACTGCTGCAGAACCGCCTAAAACGATAAGGTCTGCAATAGAAACTTTCTTCGTCAAACCAGCTTGGATTTCTTCTAATTTTGCTAAAACTTTATTTAATCTTTCTGGCTCGTTAGCAACCCAATTTCTTTGTGGCACTAATCTAATCCTAGATCCGTTTGCTCCACCTCTGTAATCAGAACCTCTGTAAGTTCTTGCAGAATCCCAAGCCGTATTAATTAATTCGGCTGTTGATAAACCAGAGTTTAGTAATGTTTGCTTTAAATCTGCTACTTCAGCATCAGATAAAGTATAATCAACCGTTGGAATTGGATCTTGCCAGATTAAATCTTCAGCAGGAACATCTGCTCCTAAATATCTTGATTTTGGACCTAAATCTCTGTGCGTTAATTTGAACCAAGCTCTTGCAAAAACATCTGAGAAATAAGCAGGATCTGCTAAGAATTTCTCTGATATTTTTCTGTACTCAGTGTCCATTTTCAATGCCATATCAGCATCGGTCATTATTGGATTACGCTTTACATTAGGATTATGAGAATCTGCAGGTTTATCTTCCTCAGATATATTGATAGGCTCCCATTGCTGAGCTCCAGCAGGAGATCTTCTTAGTTCCCAATCATATTTAAACAATAAGGTTAAAAACTCGTTATCCCAACGCGTAGGATTGGTTGTCCACGCTCCTTCAATACCTGAAACTACGGTATACCCAGCATTTCCTGTACCTTGAGGGTTTTGCCATCCCAGACCTTGTTGGTCTACATCTGCCTCTTCTGGGTCACCTCCAAGCAGCGATGCATCACCATTACCGTGTGCTTTACCAATGGTATGTCCACCAGCTGTAAGTGCTACCGTTTCCTCATCGTCCATACCCATTCTTTTGAAGGTAACACGCATATCTTGTGCAGTCCTTAGAGGATCTGGGTTACCATCTACCCCTTCGGGATTTACATAGATAAGCCCCATTTGCACTGCAGCTAAAGGATTGTCCAACGACTCACGATTATCATCAGATTTATATCTATTTTCTGTAGCAGCCAACCATTCTTTTTCAGATCCCCAATACACATCTTTTTCTGGGTGCCAAATATCTTTTCGTCCGCCAGCAAATCCAAATGTTTTAAGACCCACACCTTCGTAAGCAACTGTTCCTGCCAACATAATTAAATCTGCCCAAGAGATTTTGTTTCCATATTTTTTTTTAATCGGCCATAACAAACGACGACCTTTATCAGTATTTACGTTATCTGGCCAAGAGTTTAGTGGTGCAAAACGTTGATTTCCTGTATTTCCACCGCCACGTCCGTCCATTGCTCTGTAACTTCCTGCCATGTGCCAAGCTGTTCTCACAAACATCCCTACATAGTTACCCCAATCGGCTGGCCACCAATCTTGGCTATCTGTCAATAGATTTTTTATATCGCTTTTTACAGCTTCCAAATCCAATTTTGCAAATTCTTCTTTATAATTATAATCCGGTCCTAACGGATTTGTTTTGGAATCATGCTGAGAAAGGATGTCTAAATTCAGAGCATTGGGCCACCAGTCCATTACAGACTCATTATTAGAGGTTAAACCTCCATGTATTACAGGGCACTTTCCACTACCAGAATTATCTACAGTATCCGAAGATTCGTTAGCACTGTGTATAGTTTCTCCTTGGTTAGGATCATTTTGAGGAGGCATATTTTCTACGTGATTAAAAGGGCATTTTCCTGAATCTGACATATTTATATATTTAATTTGATTACTTTTATTCAAAACTAGCGATTTATTAACAATTTGAGTTTGATTATCAATCACATTTAATAATATTTTAAATAGTTTAAAACTATAAATATTACATAGTTGTATAAACAAAATCTATGACATTTATTTTTTATTAAATAGTAGTGAATATTCTAAATTACTTAGAAAGTATTTTATTTTATGTTAAATGAATATTAAATTATACGAGAATTTGTAAACATCTATAATTTAAACACAATACAAATTATGAAATATTTAATTTTTTTTCAGTTTGAATGTAGAATTATTGTAAATTTAAGTTTAAGAACCTACTATAATTATTAAAATCAGGGACTATGGAAAATATAAAATTTGTACTATCACCTTACCAAGATGAATTACAACTCCATCTAAATGGTAAAAAAGTTGGATATATGTCAATTGCTATTGATGGGAGATTGATCAATGTGCATTACACAAAGATAGACCCAGACTTGGAAGGGAAGGGTTATGCGAAAATTCTACTAGACGAGTTGGTAAGCTATGCAGAAGACAACAACCTGATGATTGATCCTGAATGTGAATTTGTACATCAGCAGCTAGAAAATCATCCTAAAAGATATAAAGGTATTTGGCACGAATAAACTAATTATTCCACCAATATTCGAAAAATTGAGGCGTATTATCTAGATACATCACTTCGCCAATTTTAGGCGTTAATATGGCTAGATGGTATAACTTTCCAAAGTCGGTAATATTTTGAAGCGGCTCATTCCACGCATGATGCGCCAGCGCAAATTTACCAAAATGTACGGGTATAATATTTTTAGCCTTTAAATCTTGACAGATAGATACCATATTTTCAGGCATTGCATGGATGTATTTCCAAGCCTCATTGTACTGTCCGTTCTCCAAAATTGCAAAGTCAAATGGTCCATATTGTTCACCAATTTTTTTGAAATGGGTATCATATCCACTATCCCCACCCAAAAATATTTTTTGTGATTGGCTCTCTAGAACATAAGAGGTCCAAAGCGTATTATTTCGATTCCATTTTCTTCCCGAAAAATGTCTTGCAGGAGTAAAGGTAATTTTAATTTGATTAGATAAAGTAAGGGTAGTTCCCCAATTTTCCTCCAAAAGTTGATCAGATTGATAGCCCCATTTTTCAAAATGCGCTCCTACTCCTAATGGCAATACTACTTTTTTAACTTTATTTTTAATCTCTCTTACAGTAGGGAAATCCAGGTGATCATAATGATCGTGTGTGATGATCAGATAATCTATGTCTGGCATATCTTCAGGCTTGTATAAATGTGATCCTTCAAAAGCTTTATTAAAAAATTTAAATGGAGATCCGTAATTACTTAATACGGGATCTATGAGAAAGGAAACTCCATCGATTTGCAAATAATATGAGGAATGACCAAGCCAAATATATATATTTTCATCTCTTGGTAATGATTTCAAATTCGTATTAACAGTAGGAATTGGAGAGAGTGGTTTCAGCATTGTATTTTTTGTTGCCAATAAAAAATGGAGCATCACTTTGGGCAAAGAATATCCCTCAGATAATTGTGGTGTAAAACTTTGATTCTGAAATTCATTATTCTTAAAATTTCCTGCTGCCTTTATTCTTTCCAATCTTTTTCCATTGGGAGAGGCACCATACACCTCCAAGGTGGTAAGAAAATAGGTTGCAACAACCAATAAGAGTATTATTATAAAGCCGTAGATCATTTTAGTAATTTAATTTGAATACACTTGCTGAAAATATAAGTGACTATTTAGTAGGACGTATTTATACAAAATTTACTTTTTATTAAAAATTATAAATACATTTACGGATTTATTTTGAAGAATTACTCCATTGAAACATTTTGTATCTATATTATCTGTTATTTTTATCACTTCTTGTATGTCTGTTAACACCATTAATAGACAACGAAAAACCTATATTCAGCCAGATGAAATTAAATCTGATATAGATTTTGCCTCTAAAAAACTGCAACAGCTTCATCCCAATTTGTACTGGTATATTTCCAAAAAAGACCTAGATTTTAAATTTGATAGTTTAAAAAGCACCATTGATAAGCCACTTACGCCAATACAGTTTTATTTTAAGCTGCAACCTGTGATTTCTCAGATAAAAGAAGGTCATCTAACGCTAAGAATACCTGATAAAAAATACAGCAAAAAATACTTAGACAAAATGAAGGATACCAAAGGACTTTTCACAAGGCTGGATTACTATATTGAGAACAATAGGATGTTTGTCGAAAAAAATAAGGATTCTTTACAGAGTATAAAACCAGGCACTGAAATACTGTCCATCAATGATGTACCTGTTGATGAAGATATAATAAAATACAATCAATTAATCAGTAGTGATGGATATAATACAACCTTTAAACCTTATTTTCTGAAAGATGTTTTTTTTAATTTTTATACTGTAGAACACGGTCTTTTGGATAGTGTGCAACTCAAGACAAAGTATAAAGACGAGGTGAAAATAGTAAATCTAAGAAGAGAAAATAAAACTGGTAAAGATCTTACAAAGGACCGATTAGCAAAAAAAAGAACTTCAAATAAAAAGATTAATGACTATGTGTTTTCGTCGGATTCTTATAATAGAAATTTCAAATATTTGGATCAAGATAGCACAATTGCTTATATTAAAATAAGTAGTTTTTCTTCCACTTATTCTAAACAATTTTATAAAGAAAGTTTCAAAAAAATTAGAAATTCAAAATCAGAATATTTAGTGATAGATATTAGAAATAATTATGGAGGCTCTCTAGCAGAGATTCACAACTTGTATACGTATATTGCTGCAGAACCTTTTACACTGATAAAACCTGCGAAAATTACCTCATCCACCAGCCCACTAAAAACCAACTATTTCAGAAAAAGCAGCAGTATAGCGTATATGTTGAAAACTATATCTTACCCTGGATTTTTCTTTGCTCATCTATTTAGTTCTTATAGAGGTAAAGATGGTAACTATTATTACAAAATAAAAGCCTCAAAGCCTACTTCTCCTCGATCTAATTCTTACAAAGGTAATATATTTGTTCTCATCAACGGAGGTAGTTTTTCTGCATCTTCTATTATTGCATCAAAACTTAAGTATGATAAAAGAGCAACCTTGGTAGGTGAAGAAACAGGCGGTGCAAATGATGGTACAGTAGCTGGATTTTACTCTTATCAAGTTTTACCTCATTCAAAAATAGATTTGCCTATTGGTTTGGTTTTAGTACAACCTGATATCCATTTTACCAATACATTGAAAGGAGTAATTCCTGATATTGAGATTAAAGAAAACTTGCAAGACCGAATACAGAAAAAAGATAAGGTATTGGATTGGGTGATTGATCATATACAATCTAAAAGAGATTCAAAAAAAGGATTCCAATAACTAATGTTATCGGAACCCATTCGAAAATAATAAGTGTTCAGTTGTGTGTTTTATGTATTTTAAAATTTAATATGGATTACAAATTATTTATTGATAATTTTTTTTGTTATCGTCTTACCATCAGCTTGAATTTTTACCATATACACTCCTGCAGTTGTGCCGATTATTTGAACCTCATTTTTACCGTTTAATAGTTTTTCTGCCGTTTTTATGATTTTACCCGATAGATCATAGATTTCAAAAGTTGCATCTTTACTATGGTTTTCTATAGTAAATTGTCCATTTTTAATAGGATTTGGATAGATCTTGAAGTCATTTTGTTCCGCTTTTGTACTTTCATTCACGTCCAAAAGGCTTGCACAATTTCCCAATCCTACGGCACACCATGCATTTTCCACTTGTTGTAATTCGTTAGATCCGGCACCATTTAAATCTATCGCTGCCTGTTTGCTAGAATTGTATGCATTGATATAGGCACTATTAGAAGTAAGATAAGTAGCCAATGTTCTGTACGCAATTTTTTCGGCTTTCTGTATAGTGATCCCTGTTACGTTATAAGAAATTCCACTATCATTTGTTCCAGAGCCACCCACTGACAAAAGATAAAACCAAAAGTTCCCTACTCCACTATTGGTATGTACTCCACAAGAATCATTGTAATTGGGATCATTCCCATCACTTATAGGTGTACAAGTACTAGAAGCGTTTTGCCAATACGTTCCGGTAAGATACGTGTCTGGTTGCTGGCCAGATATGGGTGCAGGACCAGCATTAGGATTAGACATACTTCTAAGGTAGTTGGTAGAAATGTAAGCTGGATTACAAAGTCCTTCGCCGATATTCCAATTTGGTGTAATGCCAGAATAAAATTCTATTGCAGCCCCAAACATATCTGCAAAAGATTCATTAAGTGCTCCCGATTCTTTCTGATACGCCAAATTAGCTGTTCTGCTTACGATAAGGTGAGAATATTCGTGTCCTGCTACATCTATCCCAACAAAAGGATAAAAGGCATTAATGTTGGTGGAAGGTGCATTAGAATTTGCAAAAAAACCATTGCCATATACCATAGCTACAATGCCTTGTGTATCTACTGCGGCAGCGTTTGCACCAGAAGGTTCAGCGGCACTTCCGAAATTGACATCATAGTAATTTCTTATAACAGATCCATTACCATCATAGCTATTTCTGTTGTGTCTACTGATATAGTAATCTTTTGCAATCTTCATCGCCCAATGTACTTCTACCGCTGGCTTTGTTACTACTTCAGTAAAATTTGATGTTGAACTTGTGTATTCTGTAATAGTACCAGTAAGCTCACCAGTTGCTAGGTTTGCGGACCCATCCCATCCTGCTCCATTTCTAGTGTGGATATTTCTTGCATTATCTTTTAGGCGGTAGCTTCCATTATAAGAGTCTACAGTAATATTTTGATTTCCCTTAAAGTAAGTAGTACTCGTAGAGGGAGCATCTATCAATGGACTTTTGAAAACTTCCAGATTTGGATATAGTGGTTCACTAATAGCTCCAATCTTTAGCTGGGGAGTATAATTATGCTGTTGAATAGTACTCAGCTTTTTAACGATCTGTTTAGACGTATTATCAATGTAATACAAGTATCCTTTGATATTTTTAAGTGACAATGCATTTATCTGACTTGCTAGACGAAGCTCCACTCCCTCATCAACGTAAGCTTTTACTACCACTTGTTTGAAATCGGAAAAGGTAACATCTGCGGCGTTCATATCCCTTTTTATAATATCTTCAACTTCTGTTTTACTTGGAGGTTGAACAATTGTAAGGTTAATGTTATCAGAGTATTCACCGTTAACATAAGTAACTCTACCTTCTTTCTCATGAACAAATACTCTCTCATCAGCTACCAAAACATCTTTGTAATAATGTTGATATTCTGACCTTTTGAAACCCAAATCGTCTGTTGTAGCATCAACAAATTTCAAACTGTGTTCATTATTTGTCTTAAACCACTTAGAAAAATGAGATGCTAATTTTTCTTGAGTAATATTAGTTCCTTCAAAACTCGCATAAAAATTATTCATGTCAGAAGTTTTGGTAATGGTAGGATAATTATTTAGAGTGGTTTCAGTTTTTGTAGTAGTTTTAGTTTGCGCTTTCCCCAAACTTGGGATAAAAGCTACACTTACCACAAAAGATAAAAGTTTTACAAATGTTAATGATTTTTTCATTTAAAATTGATTTGATTTTATCAGTTAGTAACCTCAAATCAAAAATGTTACATTAATTTGTAATAAAAAATTAAATAAAATAAAAATAATACTAGATAATTTAATCTAAACTCTGCATCGCCTTATTAAAAGCATTGATATCAATAAGATTGCACAAAACTCCTGCTAGAATAATTAGGGTAAAGACTACCGCTAAACATGCTAGAAATACGAAATACATCATCACAAACCAAACTACAGTATTGATGATATTGCCTCGAAATCCATATTTTCCCATCAAGTAATCTTGAGATTTTTCAAACCAAGTCTTATTTTTTGCAACGATAGGCATTCCTTCTACGCCATTTAACTCTTCTATAAGATTTACTACTTCTTTGATATATTTACCGTACATATAATGCACCCAATATTTAATAATAAAACATATAAGTAAGATAGAAATCAAGAGACTCACTGCAAATAAGGTCATGTGATAATCTTTATCAAAATGAAACCCTATTTGAATTAAACTAATAATAAAAGCAAGTGGAATATAAGAAATATAATACGATATATAAATTTCTTTGGAGATGAGGAGCTGCGTTTTTAGTGTAAACAAATCGTAGTTGGTATTAGTGCTTTTCTTTCCTAGCAGTTTATACAACTTTACAAATCTAGAATAAAAATAGATGATAAAACAGAGTGAGAGTACAATCTGGAATGAAGCAATTACCCTCACATTATAATCTCCTGTGGCTGTTGGAAATCCATAAAATAGTAATGGTAGCGTGAAGATCATGAGCCAAAATTCGGTCTTCATATTAATGCGTATCATCTCTAATGGAGAATGTATTTGCATTTGCTCCTCTAACGATATTTCTGGTGGCGTATTTCCTTTGTCTTTGTTCCAAAGATTTTTCATTTGATCAAGTTCCATAATGCTTATATTGGGATCAGTTAGTTTCTTGCGTTTGTATTATTTCTTTCAGTTTTTGCTTCGCTCGGTTTAGTTTAACACGCGCATTCACCTCTGTGATACCGAGTTGGATAGCAATCTCTTTGCCGGGGAAATCTTCTAAAAAATAAAAGATAAGTGCTTTATCTATGGGACTCAATTGATGTATCGCCTGATACATTTTTTTCATATTGAGATCATCTTGCTCGTTATAAGAATCTTGTGATATTACAATAGCATCGCTGTGATGTATCTCTAAAGATTGCCTTCTCTTTTGTCTTTTCAAGAATAAAATCGCTGTATTAAGTGCCGTTCGGTAGAGCCATGTAGAAAACTGACTTTTACCCTGAAAATCCGAATACGATTTCCACGCTTGATAGATGATTTCTTGGTAGAGATCATTTTGGTCATCGAAGTTATCCATATACATTTTGGAAATTTTAAAAATAACACCTTTGTGCTTTTCTATCTTTTCCAAAAAATCTTTTTCTCTTAATGGCATGAATGACGCAGCTGTTTTACTTTTAAAGTATTTTATTAATTTGAATTAAATACTCATGTATTATTAAATATTTCTCAACTCATATTGTCAAATATATATCATTTAACATCAATTTCTTCCATCTTTAAGAAAAAACCATAAAAAAGCCTACCCAAGGTAGACTTCATCAATACAAAATATTAAAAAAACTATATTAATTTTTCTATTCGGTTTTTATAATTACTGCTCCATTTTTGGCTCTTACACCATATTTAGCCATTGCAGCTTCGGGTGTCCAAACTATCATTTTCTTTATCGCGTCAGGTTTTAAGTTTTTTACCATCTTTTCACTCACTTCTACTCCATTCAAAAAGTACAATGGCGTATCAATATTGCGGTTCTCCGCAACAGTTTCTCCCAAAAGCCTACCATTATTTTGTTGTATTGCAGGTTTAGGTTTTTTTATCGCCACCATTTTCCCCATGATCAGAGGTCTTGCAACAGGTTTACATATTTCTTGTTTTTGCTGAGCATTAGCTGTAATTACACCCCCTGATGTAAGAAAAAAGCCAACTGCAAATTTGGTAAACAAAGAATTGATATAAGAATGATGAAGATTTTTACCCAACTGATTTTCGGAGAAAGTGCCACAAATATTTTCTTCTGTAGACTCTATAAAACTAATAATTTCTTCGTCAGAATCGTTTCTAAAATCGGTTACTTTCTTAGAACATACTGTGCAAAATTTCCCTTTTTCGTCTGGAGACATTGCATCCCAGTTTTCATAACAAGCATTGGGTATGGTAATTTTCATAATGGTCTTTTTATATAAAGATGCAGTACGAAACAAAAAGGTTGGATTGATGACGAAATTTAATTTAAAATAAATTTAATTTACAAGACTAGTCTACTCCTCTTTTAGATTCTTAATGCTAGAAATTCCCCTCCAAAGGAGGGGTGGATTCGACTAAAAGGAGAAGACGGGGTGGATAACAATTTAAAAAAAAATCAATCTCTCATTGAAAGCTTTAAAGCTATCAAGATAAGCAAAGGATTTTTTAATTCTCGCTTACCTCAATCGTATATTTTGTTTTTAGAAAACCAGATTGAACCCCCACATTTACTAATGTCTCTACATTGTTGAATATTTGAAATTGAGAAGATAAACCATCTTTAATTTTATATTGATAAATCTCTGTAGATTCACCATAATAAAAAATCCTGTTTTTATCGAAATCCAGTTGTAATATTTTATTTTTAAATTGATCTAAAATGTACACATCCTTCCATAAAAATCCTTGATAATGCAACGTGTAAATTTTAACTTCGATGATCAATTTCTCATTCCATCCCGTAATGTATCCATAGACAAACTCTCCGACTGTTTTTTTATTTTCATCAAGAATTTGAAATCCTTTTTTTGATTCTTTGAAATCAAGAATTTTCATTTAAAATAAATCTTCGTTCACAAAATTAGGAAGAGTGACTTTTAGGTTCGGTTCGGCTTCCATCGCTCTTTTGATTGCGAAAACTGCACCTTCATTTCTTGCCCAAGATCTTCTAGAAATCCCATTGTTCACATCCCAAAATAGCATAGATTTTAGTCGTCTATCGGCATCGTCACTTCCATCAAGAAGCATCCCGAAACCACCATTGATTACTTCACCCCAACCTATACCACCGCCATTATGAATGGATACCCAAGTTGCCCCACGGAAGCTATCTCCAATAACATTTTGTATTGCCATATCTGCTGTAAAACGTGATCCATCGTAGATATTTGAAGTTTCACGGTAAGGAGAATCGGTACCCGAAACATCATGATGATCTCTACCCAATACTACGGGACCAATTTTATGCGCTCTAATCGCGTTATTAAAAGCCTCGGCGATTTTCATCCTACCTTCTGCATCAGCATATAAAATTCTCGCTTGAGAACCTACCACTAGATTGTTTTGCTGTGCACCTTTTATCCATGTAATATTATCTTGCATCTGCTGTTGGATTTCGGAAGGCGAATTTTTTATCATTTCTTCTAAAACTTCACAAGCTATAGCATCCGTTTTATGCAAATCTTCAGGTTTATTAGATGCACAAACCCAACGGAAAGGCCCAAATCCATAATCGAAACACATGGGTCCCATAATATCTTGCACATAGCTTGGGAATTTAAATTCTCTTCCTAAGCTTGGACTTTCTGACATTACATCTGCTCCTGCTCTACTTGCTTCCAAAAGAAACGCATTTCCGTAATCGAAGAAATACGTTCCTTTTTCAGTATGTCTATTGATAGCTTTTGCGTGTCTTCTTAATGTTTCTTGTATTTTTTGTTTAAACAATTCAGGATTTTCAGCCATCATCACATTCGACTCTTCGAAGGTTTGTGCTACAGGATAATAACCGCCAGCCCACGGATTATGCAAAGAAGTTTGATCTGACCCAATATCTATCCTCAAATTCACTTCATCGAATTTCTCCCAAACCTCAACAATATTGCCTAAATAAGCTAAGGAAACCGTTTCATTGGCTTCTTGCGCTTGTCTTACTCTTACTACCAAATCATCAAGGTTTTCATGAATTTCGTTCACCCATTTTTGCTCATGACGAATTTTAGTAATCTTAGGATTTACCTCAGCACAAACGGTAATACAACCTGCAATATTTCCTGCTTTAGGCTGCGCTCCAGACATTCCACCCAAACCAGAAGTTACAAACAATCCTCCTTTTGGCGCTTTATTTATTTTTCTGAATGCATTCAGAACAGTAATTGTTGTCCCATGAACAATACCTTGTGGACCAATATACATATAGCTTCCAGCCGTCATCTGACCATATTGAGAAACACCCAATGCATTGAATTTTTCCCAATCATCTGGTTTAGAATAATTCGGGATTACCATACCATTAGTCACTACCACTCTTGGAGCATCTTTATGAGACGGAAACAAACCCATCGGATGTCCAGAATACATGGTAAGTGTCTGCTCGTCGGTCATTTCAGAGAGATATTGCATGGTCAATAGATATTGCGCCCAATTGCTAAAAACAGCACCATTACCACCATAAGTAATAAGTTCGTGTGGATGTTGGGCAACAGCATAATCTAGATTATTCTGAATCATCATCATGATTGCTTTCGCTTGCAGAGATTTCCCTGGATACTCTGCAATATTTCTTGCTTTCATCTCATAATCTGGACGAAAACGGTACATATAAATCCTTCCATACTTTTCTAATTCTTCTCGAAATTCTGGCAATAATTCTGCGTGGAATTTCGGATCGAAATAACGCAAAGCATTTTTTAAAGCTAAAACTTTCTCTTCTTCCGTTAATATTTCTTTACGTTTTGGCGCATGATTAATGGTTGCATCGTATAATTTGGGATTGGGTAATTGTGTAGGGATTCCCTGTTGGATTTGGTCTTGAAAAGTCATAAAACTGATTATTTATTTCTGGTTTTAAAGATAATAAAATAATTAGGACTCCATAAAAAATTCCCCTGCACTAGAGGGGAATTTAAATATAATTATATGTATTGAATTGTTTACTAGGCATACACTTCTGGGTTAATGCAATAGGGCATCTTTTCAGATTTCGAAAAAGCAATTAAGTTTTCTGCAGCTCTTCTCGCCATGCCTTCTCTAGCATCTACCGTTGCCGAACCTATATGAGGAAGCACGCAAACATTAGGCAAAGAAAGCAAAGGATTATTGGGCGACATTGGTTCTGGATTGCTCACATCCAAACCTGTACCCCAAATTTTCTTCTCAACTAAAGCCTGATACAAATCTTCTTCATTATGGAAACCACCTCTCGCAGTATTGATGAAAATTGCAGTAGATTTCATTTTATCGAAAACTTCTTTATTGAAAATTCCTGCTTTTTCTTTGGTAAAATTGGCGTGAACACTTAGCACATCACTTTCAGCGATTAGATCATCGAAAGTAACATATTCTGCGCCCAAATCTTGTTCAGCTTGAAGATTTCTGTTTCTATTATGATAAATCACCTTCATATCAAATGCGTATTTGCATTTTTTGGCCATCTCGAAACCTATTCTACCTAATCCAAAAATCCCAATGGTTTTGCCATACAATTCTTGCCCAATAGATTCTAAAGCATCAAAGTTATCCCAAGTTCCGTTTTTCACTTTTTCTATATTGTAAGTGATAAACCTAGAAACAGATTGCATCAATAAGAATGAAATATCAGAAGTTGCTTTGCTTAGAACATCGGGTGTATTACCAACAGGAATATGATGCTGATTGGCTTGAGTAACATCTACACTATCAAAACCTACAGAATACAATGCAATAGCTTTGATATTTTTAAATTGATTAAAAAATTTTTGGTTAAACTGAGCGTACCCTACATTCAATAATACATCAGCCTGAGAACAATATTTTTCCCAATCGGAAGCAGTAGTATCATTATACCCTTGAATAATTTCAAATTGAGCTTCTTCTAATAACTTTATTCCGTTCTCAGGAATTGGATTGGTAACAAAAACCTTCATGTGTTGTTTTGTTGATTATTGATTGGTACTGCCCAACATAGGAACAAATTTGTACGCTCCAAACTCTTCTTTTTCTATCTCTGTAGGTGAAATCTTGGTAAATCTGTACAGTACTTGCTCATCCGTTGGACCCAACGGAATTACCATTATTCCACCTACTTTCAGTTGTTTTAGAAGTTCTACTGGTAAAACTGAAGCCCCACAAGTTACAATTACTTTATCAAAAGGAGCAAATGTTGGAAGCCCCGCAAAACCATCTCCAAAACTTTGAAATTTGGGATACATATTAAGCTCACGCAATTTATTTTTAGAATAATCGAACAAATCTTTTTGTCTCTCTACGGTATACACCAATCCTTTTAGTGCTATTAGTACAGCTGTCTGATATCCGCAGCCGGTACCAATTTCTAAAATCTTATCGCCAGGTTGAACCATCAGCAATTCAGATTGCTCTGCAACGGTAGAAGGGTGCGATATAGTTTGATGCGCCAGTATAGGAAATGCCCGATCCTCATAAGCGTAATCCTCAAAAATACTTTCTATAAACAAATGTCTAGGAACAATGTTCATTGCAGAAAGTACATTCTCATCAGAAATACCTATTTTATTTCTAAGATAGTCTACTAATATTTTTCTCTTTCCTTTATGTACAAACGAATCATGCATGACGCAAAAATAATAAATAGATCTTACAAAAAAGATTTTGCGCAATAGATTTTTCATGCATTATGTCACAGAAGTGTTGGTTTACAATTGGCATCTAATTCTTATCTTTACCAAAAAATAGAAAGTATGTTGAAAGCTGGTTTGGTAGGTGCCGGACATTTGGGAAAAATACATCTTAAACTTCTGAATCAATCCGATAAATATGAATTTATTGGTTTCCATGATAAAGATGCAGAAAACGGAAAAAAATTGGAAGCTGAATTCGGCTACAAATATTTTGAGAATCTGGAAGAATTATTATCTCAAATCCAAATGTTGGATATAGTAACTCCTACTCTATATCATTACGATTACGCAATGAAAGCAATAGAAAAAGGACTTCATTTTTTCATAGAAAAACCTGTAACGCATACGCTAGAACAAGCACAAGAGATATTGCAAAAATGCCAAGAGAATGGGATAAAAGCTCAAGTAGGTCATGTAGAAAGGTATAACCCAGCATTTATAGGAGCAAAGGATTATATACAAAATCCAATGTTTATAGAAATCCATCGTTTGGCAGAGTTCAACCCTCGTGGGACGGATGTATCTGTAGTATTAGATTTAATGATACATGATTTGGACATACTCCTTAGTGTGGTAAAATCTAAAGTAAAAAATATCCATGCAAGTGGCGTTTGCGTAGTGAGTAAAACTCCAGATATTGCCAATGCAAGAATAGAATTTGAAAATGGATGCGTTGCTAACCTTACCACTTCTAGAATTTCTATGAAGGCGATGCGGAAAAGCAGATTCTTCCAGAAGGACGCTTATATTTCTGTAGATTTCTTAGAGAAAAAAGCAGAAGTCATCCGCATGAAAGATGCGCCAGAAAATCCAACTCCTTATGATATGATTATTGAGAATGCGGAAGGCGAAAAAAATCAAATTTTATTCGAATATCCGAATATCCAACCTAATAATGCTATTTTGGATGAGCTGAATTCTTTTGCTGATGCAATCTTAGAACATAAAACCGTAGAAGTATCTCTGGAAGACGGAACAGAAGCTTTGAAAGTGGCTTTGCAAATTATGAAATTGATCAATCAGGCGTAATTGTATTTACTATCGAAATACAATCAAACGGGAGAAATTCCCGTTTTTTTTGTTTCAAATAATAAAATATGTATAAATTGTAAAGTTTAATATACTTAATAAATATCCCATCACTTCACAAAATTTAGTTACTATGAAAAAATTAATCCTACTATCCGGACTTTTATTGTCTCAATTTGGGACTGGTCAGCTTTTAAAAACAAATGATAAAGAGATTGTAAATGATAAAGGGGAAAACGTTCAGCTCCGAGGTTTAGGACTTGGGGGTTGGATGCTCCAAGAAGGCTATATGCTGAAAACTGGAGATTTTGCAGGTCCTCAGTATCAGATAAAAAATAAAATTGCAGAAGTAATAGGTACAGAAGGCATGGAAAAATTTTACAAAGCCTATCTGAAAAATGGCATTACAAAAGATGATATTGAATTTCTATCAAAAGCAGGTTTTAATTCTGTCCGTTTGCCGATGCACTACAATTTGTATACACTTCCTATTGAAAAAGAACCTATAAAGGGTAAAAACACATGGCTTAAAGAAGGTTTTAAAATGACTGATGAATTGCTACAATGGTGTAAGGAAAATAAAATGTATCTCATTTTAGATCTTCATGCAACGCCTGGCGGGCAAGGTAACGATGCTAATATTTCTGATAATGATAAAAACAAACCTTCTTTGTGGGATAGTGAAGAAAACAAAGATAAAACTATTGCACTATGGAAAAAATTAGCCGAAAGATATAAAGATGAACCGTGGATAGGAGGTTATGATCTCATCAACGAACCCAATATTAACTTCACAGGAAATAATCCAAATGGTACAGACGAAATGCAAAATACACCATTATGGAAACTTCAAAAAGATATTACTAAAGCCATAAGAGAAGTTGATAAGAAGCATATTATTTTCTTAGAAGGTAATGGCTGGGGAAACAATTATAATGGTTTGGGAGACTTGTGGGATGATAACTTAGCATTGAGTTTTCATAAATATTGGACAACTAATAATAATGAGTCACTGAAGGAAATTTTAGAACTCAGAGACAAATATAACATTCCAATTTGGCTAGGTGAAACTGGCGAAAATTCTAATGTTTGGTTTACTGAGTTGATTCAACTTCTAGATCAAAATAATATTGGCTATGCCTTTTGGCCTATGAAAAAGATAGATAATATTGCAGGCATTACTAATGTTAAAATAACTCCTGGATATCAAAAATTATTAGATTATTGGAAAACTGGGCAAAATAAACCTTCTACTAAGGAAGCTACGGATATTTTGATGGAAATTGCAGATCTCTATAAATTTAAAAATGTAGAAGTAAAAAGAGATGTTATTGATGCAATGTTTAGACAAACCAAAGAAAAAACGACTCTGCCATTCAAAAATAACATGCTTCCAGACAGAATTTTCTTTACCGAATATGATTTGGGGCCTATTAATGAAGCTTATTATGATAAAGATTATCAAGATTTATGGGTAAGTGATGCTGCGAAAAAATCTGATTGGAATTCGGGTCAGAAAATGAGAAACGATGGTGTAGATATTTATACTTGTAAAGACGCAATTACCAACAAATACTATGTTGGTAAAACTGAATCTGATGAATGGTTACAATATACTTTAAACTCCAAGAAAGAGCAAAACTATGAACTTACCATTCGATATTCCTCGCCAAACCTTTCAAAAGTAAGATTGGTAGATGAAAATAATAAAGTTTTGCAAACTCTAGAATTTCCAGCTACGGGTGATAATGAGAATTGGAAAACAAAAACATTTAAAAAAATCAATTTAAAAAAAGGCATTAATAAAGTTCGATTTGTATTTGAAAATAGTGGTCTCAACCTGAATTATTATGAACTACGTTAGTTTCATAAAATTATTTTAACTTTCGGAACTAAAACCAACTCACATAAAATGAAAAAAATTAGTTTCATATTCTTATTTGCTTCTACCTTTGTGCTGGCCCAAAAGTCTGTACTAGAAGGGAAAATTAACAATTTAATAGAAAATAAAAAAGCAACCGTGGGTGTAGCGGTTTTAAAGTTTGAAGAACCCTATTCTATCAGCATCAATGGGGATAAAAAACTTCCAATGCTTAGTGTTTTCAAATACCATTTGGGACTTACAATCTTGGATTTGGTAGACCAAGGAAAAATGAATCTAAACCAGAAAATCCTTATCAAAAAGTCTGATTTGGTAAAAGGTACTTGGAGCCCGATACGAGAGAAATATCCGAATGGGAATATCACGCTTACCCTTGCCGAATTATTGAAATATAGTATTGCTGATAGTGATAATATTGGGACAGATCTATTAATAAATATGATTGGTGGAACCGAAACTATTCAGAAATTTATCGATAAAGAAGGGATTAAAGATTTCGTGGTAAAAGCGGATGAAAAACAAATGCATAAGGGTTTTGAATTTATGTATTGGAATACCACTACCGCTATTTCAGCTAACGATGCCCTGAAAAAATTGTTTGATGGTAAAATTTTATCTAAAAAATCTACCGCGACAATGATGAAGATTCTTTTGGAAACCAGTACCGGAGCAACAAAAATCGTAGCTCAATTGCCCAAAGGCACGCCAGTAGCGCACAAAACAGGATCTTCCGGAAAAGATGAAAAGGGCATGACGGTAGCAGAAAATGACATCGGAATTATCACACTACCCAACGGAAAACATTATGCTTTGTCGGTTTTCGTTTCAGATTCGATGGAAAGCGAGGAGACGAATACTAGAATCGTAGCCGATATCTCTAAGGCTGTCTGGGATGAATTTACAAAGTAAAAAATCATGCTCATGGATTAAGATTTGCATGGTTTACAATTAAATAGAAAAAATGAAAAAATTAGCATTAATAATAGGGGTCTTTTGTTGCACAATAATCTTCGCCCAGAAGAGTAAAAGCTTTATCCCAATAGGATATTCTAGTATTTGTTGTGGAACTCCTTCTGTAAAACCAGTAATGAATTATATAGAGGAATATCAGAAAAATAACAAGAACAATACAATTGAAGTTTATCAGCAAAGTGGACTAGGAAGAGAAGGGGAATATTCTTTATTTTTGGGGCTAGATTGTTTATCTAAATCCAAAAAGAAAAAATTCTTATCCGGACTAGCTCGTGTAATACAGCAACAGAATGACAGAAGAAATCTAGGAAGAGACGGATCTGTAGCATTGGATGGTAATTATAGCATTACCAAAAAAGAATTGTTGGATAAAAATAATGTAGCACTCTTTAAAAATAATTTAATTAAATAAGAAAAAATGATCAAAAACATTGTAGTTATCGGGGCTGGAACCATGGGTAATGGTATTGCACATACTTTTGCACAAAGTGGTTTTAGTGTAAATTTGGTAGATGTATCGCAAGAAGCTTTGGATAAGGGAATAAAGACCATCACTACCAATCTCGACAGAATAATTGCAAAAGGCAATCTTACAGAAGAGCAAAAAGAAGGAACTCTAAGTAATATTACCACATTCACTACTCTAAAGGATGCCGTGAGTGATGCTCACCTTATTGTGGAAGCTGCAACTGAAAATTTAGAGTTGAAACTGAAAATATTTGGGCAAATGGATGAGTTTGCTCCAGAAAATTGCATCTTGTCTACTAATACTTCATCTATTTCTATCACAAAAATTGCTGCAGCTACTAAAAGAGCAGACAAGGTAATTGGTATGCACTTTATGAACCCAGTACCTATCATGAAATTGGTAGAGATCATTAAAGGTTATTCTACATCCGAAGAAACTTTTGATTTGGTATACAATATGAGCCAAACATTAGGTAAAGTCCCTGTAGAAGTGAATGATTATCCTGGTTTCGTAGCGAATAGAATTCTAATGCCCATGATTAATGAGTCTATAGAAACATTGTACAACGGCGTTGCGGGCGTAGAAGAAATAGATACAGTAATGAAATTGGGTATGGCGCATCCTATGGGACCATTGCAATTGGCAGATTTCATCGGACTAGACGTTTGTCTTGCCATCTTGAATGTAATGTATGATGGTTTCAAAAATCCTAAATATGCACCAAATCCATTATTGGTAAATATGGTGATGGCAGGGAAATTGGGAGTAAAGTCTGGTGAAGGTTTCTACGATTATTCTGAAAGTAAAAAAGCTGAAAAAGTAGCTAAAATGTTTACAAAATAAATTCTTTACCATTTGAGTTGTGCGTTTTTAGTTATAAATTTGGCGAAAAGCTATAATTAAACTCTAATGAGCATCTACTCTATCAATTTTAAAGAAAAATATATCCAAATATCAATGGTCATCACTACTATAGTGATGACCATTTTTCGTTTTTTAATGAATGAAAAAGGACGTGTAAACCCAGATTCTATAGTTTATATGAGGTTTGCTCACGTTTTCCCAACTATAGATAGTACGGTGGCGCCGCCAGGTTATCCTATGATGATTAAGTTTTTTACCTTTTTCGGATTGGACGAATTTTGGGGAAGCAAAGCGCTCGGAATTTGTGCTGTTCTTTTCATCATACTTTTCGCGTACTATAAGAAGTTTTATCTAAGAGAAATTATTCTCGTTTGTTCTTTATTCAGCTACGTTTCCATATTCTCCTTCACGATGAGCGAAGCGTTATTATTGCCATTTGTGTTTTTATTACTGTATTTGGCGCACTTGGCGATTACAGAAAAACTAAGTTCCACAAAAGCTTTCATTTATTTAGCTTTAAACTTAATAATTCTTTACAATATCAGATATAGTTCTTTATTTATTATTGGCGCTACAGGCTTATTTGGATTGCTATTTTGGAAGAAAAAGTTTGGAAAAACTTTCATTTTAGCAGGAAGTATTGGGATGGCTTACGTTGTTTTATTCAAATTATTTTACCTCGATTATTTTAACGAAAATTATATAAAAGATTCACTGATAACGGGTCTACATACCACACCAGAATTACTAAAAGAGTTTGTCCAAGGGATTACAACGGCTTTTAATCCTTTTATACACATGGCAAATCCAAATGGTGGAATTGTTAATTTTGCCATCTATGGTTTGGGATTGCTTAATATTTTGCTGATGGTATTTCTTTTTATTAAAAACAAACTATCCGAAACTCAATTATTCTATCTGAACATAGGGATTTGCGGGATTATTTGCTCTTATTTTATTCAATATTTTTATCCTATCAATCCTCTAGACTACAGATTGCTTTCTCCTTTTTTGCTTTCTATTTGGATGGTTTATTTTCAAATTTTGCTAAAATATTTTGGGAATAAAACTTTCGTCATTGGCGCATTGAGTTTGTGTTCAGGATTTGTTTTCACTTGGTTATCCAAAGGAAATTACCTAGAAAACAGAAAAATTATTACAGAATATTTACAAAAAGAAAAGTTAGACAAAATCCCATTGCAGTTTTTTGTAGTGAAAGAAGAAAATCTAGAAAAAATACAAGTTGCAGAAATCCTAAGTACGGTAAATCCCCAAATTACGCTAACGTATAAAGCATCAGACACTCTGCGTCCCACAACGCTGACAAGGTATAAAGTTTTACAAAAAATTAAAATTGACAAGAATAAATATCAATAATTTTATTTATCTTTGATAAAGTTTAAACATTAAAAAAAATGAAATTACCAAAGTTTTTATTAGCGGACAATTCGGAATTTCCTGAAGATTTATTTGTAGTACATACAGAATATCCAAGATTCATATTGAATGTTGAGGAAGAAGAAGTAGAATGGCTAGATGATTTAGAAGGCGACGATGAAGAAACTATGGCAGATGAAGCTACTAAAGTTGTAGAAGCTGCATTCAAATGGTGCGATGAGGAGTTGGCTAAATATGATGAGGAAGAAGACGAAGAATAATATCAACTATTCATAAAAAAAAAGGAACCCAAAATTTGAGTTCCTTTTTTTGTTCTTTTAAGCTAAATTTTAGTGTGCCTCTAGCCAATTGTTTCCTACACCTACTTCCACCAGAAGTGGTACATTGGTCTTTATGGCATTTTCCATTTCTTCTTTTATCAATTGTGTAGCAGATTCTACTTCTTCTATTGGAGCCTCAAACAAAAGTTCATCATGCACCTGGAGAAGCATTTTGGTTTGCATATTTTTTTCTTGCAATTGCTTGTCTATATTAATCATTGCCAACTTTACAACATCAGCTGCACTTCCTTGTACTGGAGCGTTTACTGCGTTTCTTTCTGCATGACCTCGTACTACAAAATTTCCAGAATTTATATCTTTTAGATGACGTTTTCTACCCAAAATGGTTTCTACATAGCCTTGCTCCTTAGCTTTCTCTACTTGCTCCGCCATATAGGCTTTAAGTTTTGGAAAGTTTTCAAAATAAGATTCAATCATCTTTTTTGCTTCACTCCTAGACAATCCTGTTTGTTCTGCCAAAGCAAATGCACTTTGCCCGTAGATAATCCCGAAATTCACCGTTTTCGCTTGGCTTCTTTGCGTTTTCGTTACATCTTCCAAAGGTACATTAAACAATTTTGCAGCGGTAGAAATGTGAATATCTTCTCCATTTTGGAAAGCTTTTATCATATTTTCCTCACCAGAAAGTTCGGCAATTAATCGCAATTCTATCTGAGAATAATCGGCTGAAATAATCTTCTTGCCTTCTGCTGAAACAAAAGCTCCACGTATTTGTTGACCTCTTAGCGTACGAATTGGAATATTCTGTAAATTAGGATTTACACTCGCCAAACGACCTGTTGCAGCGGTTGTTTGTGAGAAATTGGTATGAACTCTATTGTCTTTTTGCTCAATCTGAGACGGCAATGCATCTACATAGGTAGATTTCAGTTTTTGATAAGTTCTGTACTCTAAAATATGCTGAATAATTTCGTTTTTAGGGGCTAATTTTTGTAGAATATCTTCACCAGTCGCATATTGTCCCGTTTTAGTTTTTTTTGCTTTTGGATCTAGTTGCATTTTTTCAAACAAAATATCACCCAATTGTCTCGGTGAGTTCATATTAAATTCTTCCCCTGACATTTCAAAAATAGTAGCTTCCAATTTTCTAAGATCATTTTCTAGATCAATACTTTCTTGTGCTAGCCATTTTTCGTCAAGAGAAACACCTTCTAATTCCATTTTTGCCAATACAACCATCAATGGCATTTCTATCGTGTAGAAAAGATTTTCTAAATTTTCTTTTTTTAATTGAGGAGCAAAAAGTTCGTACAATTGGTACGTTACGTCAGCATCTTCTGCCGCATAATCTGTTTGCGTTCTAAGATCTGCATCACGAAAAGTACCTTGGTTTTTCCCTTTTTTACCAATAATTGTTTCAATAGAAACTGGCTTATAATTAAGAAATACATCAGAAAGATAATCCATGCCATGTCTACCATCAGGATTTAGCAAATAATGAGCAATCATGGTGTCAAACATGGCTCCTTTTACGGTGATATCATACTGTTGTAGTATTTTATAATCATATTTCAGATTATGAGCAATTTTTAGCAAATCTTCTTTCTCAAAAAAAGGTCGGAATATTTCTAAAGTTTCCAAAACTTCTTCTCTATTCTCCGATAAAGGAATGTAATAGGCAAGACCTTTTTTGTAAGAAAAACTCATTCCTACCAATTCGGCTTCTAGTTCGTTCAGAGAAGTTGTTTCTGTATCAAAACAAACGGCTTTCTGCTGTAATAAATTTTGAACTAAAATTTTCTGCGCTTTTTTATTATCTACAAATTGATACAAGTGATCATTTTCTGTGATAGATGTTTTGGAGGTTGTAGCATCATCTAATTCCTCAAAATTGGCAAACAAATCCAACTGTCCATTATTCTGAGCAGTTTTTTGTTTTGGTGTAGCTTCTGATGTTAATGATTTTTCTTCTATTGCTTTATTTTCCAAAACAATAGAATCTGGCTGTGAAGTTGGCGCAAAAACACGATACAGATTTTCATACAACCTTGTGAATTCTATCTCCTCGAAAACTTCTTTTACTTTGGTAAAATCTGGCGTATCTACATTATATTGCTCTTGATGAAATTCTACAGGAACATCACAAATAATAGTAGCTAATTTTTTAGACAAAATTCCGCGTTCTGCAGAAGCTTCTATTTTCTCTTTTATTTTTCCTTTTAGCTCGTGGGTATTTGCTAAAAGATTTTCAATGCTTTTATATTCTTTCAAGAATTTCATTGCCGTCTTTTCTCCTACTCCATCCAAACCAGGGATGTTATCTACTGCATCGCCCATCATTGCTAGATAATCAATCACTTGCTTGGGATCTTCTATCCCATATTTGGCATTCACTTCATTTATGCCTAATATTTCTATTTCTCCACCCTTTGAAGCAGGTTTATAGATTTTAATATTCTCTGTCACCAATTGGGCAAAATCTTTATCTGGAGTTACCATAAAGACGTTATACCCTTCTTTTTCAGCTTTACAAGCGATTGTACCAATCACATCATCGGCTTCATAGCCTTCCAATCCCAAATTGGGAATATGCATGGCATCAATGATTCTGTGAATATAAGGTATTGCAAGTCTTATGGCTTCCGGCGTATCACTTCTATTGGCTTTATAATCTGTGAAATATTCTGTTCTTATATTTTCCCTTCCTACATCAAAAACTACTGCTAAATGCGTAGGTTTTTCTCTCCTCATCAGTTCAATAAGAGAGTTGGTAAACCCAAAAATAGCAGAAGTGTCTATCCCCGAACTTGTAATTCGCGGACTTCTTATTAGTGCATAATATCCTCTAAAAATCATTGCATACGCATCAATCAGAAAAAGCCTTTTGTCTTGTTTTGCCTCCATATTTTGTATAATCAACAAATATAAGAAAATAGGTAGCTTTATTATATACAATTAATACATAGAATTTTAATTTGAAATAAATAGATTTGATCATCGATCTAAAGTTAAAATTAAGAAATGATATTTATTGAATTTAATAATAATTGGTATCATATTTGGTTGATTACTAAAACTAAATCAAAAATAATTACTATGGCTACGAAAAGCTCAACTTCAAAAAAAACAGGTACTTCTACTCCTGCGAAAAAATCAAACACTAATTCTAGTGCAAAGAAAAAGGTAGAAGACAAAGAAAAGAAAACTCCTGCGAAAGAAAAGAAGACTACTACAGCTAAGAAAAGCAATACCTCTTCTACGGATAAGAAAGCGGTTTCTAATACAAAAAAAGAAACCAAATCTTCTACTAGATCAGCTGGGTCTTCAACTACGAAAACAGCTACAAATGCAAAAAAAATTCCAGCAAAAAAAGATGCTGCAAAAGATTTAAGAGATCTATTTGTAGATGCTATGAAGGATATCTATTGGGCAGAAAAAGCATTAACGAAGGCTTTACCAAAAATGCATAAAAATGCCACTGACGAAAAATTGAAAAAAGCAATTGAGGCCCACATGGTAGAAACTGATAATCATGTGAAACGTCTTGAAGATAATTTCAAATCTCTAAAGCTAAAGGCACAAGCTAAAAAATGTGATGCAATGCAAGGTTTGTTAGATGAAGGCGAAGGTATTATGGAAGAAACAAGCCCAGGCGCAGTACGTGATGCCGGAATTATTGCTGCATCGCAAAAGATAGAGCATTACGAAATTGCATCTTATGGAACGTTAGCTGCGTATGCAAAAGTTTTGGATGAAAAGATATCTCTAAAAAATCTACTGGACACTTTAAAAGAAGAAAAAAATTGTGACGAGCTTTTATCTAAAATTGCCGACACCACTTTGAACACTAAAGCTAAATAAGAAATTTCTGTTATATATAATAAAACAAAAAATCCGCCTCATTTTTGAGACGGATTCTTTGCTTTATAGAGTTTATAAATATAATTATTTGATAGTCATATAAATGCCTTTAAAATTTAAGCATAATATCAAGAATCATCTACTACAACAGAAATATATTACTCCATTTTTATGGTCATGACTCTTTCTATAATAAACAAAATACTCTTTAGGAATAAGATTCCAGACCTCCAGCTTGAGTTGGTAATTCTATAGAAAACTATGCAGTCCAAACTCTACCGCCAAAGATAGTAACTGCTTTTTGGACATTCCAGTTTCCTAGCTTTTTTTTTAGATTCTATATTCCAAACGATTTTTCGGTCATCTAATACTTTGTAATGGTCCATAAGCACCCTATTATTCAGGTATATTTTATAATCAGGATAATATTTGGATACAGAATATTTTACAAAACCTTTTCTATCTCCACTTTTAATTTCTATACTGCCTTTTGCTGCCAATTGTTTTTCCATATTTACTTTCATAGAAGAATCCGATTGGTAAACCGTATAACTATAAAATCTAGAACCTTCTTTGGTAACATCCAAATGCATTATTTCAGCCTTTATATCTGCTCTGTTTGTAGAATCTGGCACCAATTTGTATTCATACACAAACCTTTTATTTGTGCCATTATCAAGCAAGTAAAAGATTTAAGAACTGCGGTTATTAGTTTTTTCATTTTCTTTAAATTAAGCTTATTTTGTGGTTATAGAAATATTATTCATCAATGTATCTTCTGCCTTATTTTTACTAAAAATAATATTTTTAATTTTCGCTGGATCAAGTGAAAGATATTGCTCTTTACTTGAAACTTTTCCATCGATGGTAATATTTACATTGTCTTCGATAAATTTCTTTTGATCTTCACCAGGATTAGCGTTTTTTAAATAGCTTGAACTTAAAAATTCTAATTCCTTTTGTTTGAGAATTTTGCTTAATTTTTCACCTTTTTTAACCAAAGGCTTAGTAGTAACAACGCTCGTTGAAGAGACTGCTAAAGGCTTTGGATGTGCATCCACTTTGATTATCCAAGGATTGTCTAGTTTTGCGTTTGCAATATCATCAGTTATGATTTCTAGCTTTTTCGCATAAGACCTTTTAGCGTCTCCTACTCTTTCTATAATGAAGGATTTTATCGTAGGATTTTCATTTACAATTTTAAAATCAGATTGATATTTCTTGAATTCCTCATTATTTACCTTCTTCCCGTTAACATATAATTCAGCTCCATCTGTACTTATCATCATTTTGCTAGTCTTTATTTTTGGTCTATTAGAATTGTCTGTATTCACAAGTTTCCCTTCAAAATCAAAAATTTTTGTCACGTATTCTTTAGCATTATATATTCCATAATTAAAATTAGATTTACCGCCGGAATTCAATCGTTCTATCTTCTTAGCATCATCCGTCAGTGATTTTAATTCTTTCGCTGTTAGAGGATTACTCACGTAATCTCTATCTTTATAAAATTGTCTATCAAATAGACTTTCCTTGCGCTGATTCGCAATTTTTTCTTCTACTTCTGAATTAGATTTTATTTTTTCTGATATTTTTTCTTGAATATTTTTTCTAAAGTCTAGTAATTTTTGTCTAGTCACCTCCTTTTCTTCAGGAGTTTTATCGATTTTATTTAGAAAAAGAACCAAATCATTGCTCGCATTATTCTCTTTAAAGACTTTGCTTCTAATCTTTTGAGAATCGCTATCATCTGAATGTTCTACGCTAAAAACTTTGCTTTGCGCTCCTTCACTTCTCGGAACCGAATGACTAAATACCAAATTAGGAACTTCCCTATTGTTATCAAAGTATTTTAAATAGCCTGCTTTACTTACTTTTTTACCCTTGATTAGAAAGACATCATCCGATTTTGCATCAACTATTTTCTGTCTTAATGGATGATATTCTCCATCATTTTTGGTTATTATTAAATTTGAAACTTTTGGTTGTGCTATCGTATCCTTTGCTATTGTAGTATTAGACATAGCATTTTCATCCAATTTTGAATTATCGCTTGACGTATTTTCAGATGTTTCCATCATTTTTACCGCTGCATCTATTTCTTCATTGGTCGCTTTTATTTCGTTATTCTTGGCATTTACCATATAAGAAAAAGCGAGTGTGAAAACTACTGGTAAAGCCAATATTCTTCTCGCATAAGCATATTTTGTTTGTGGTTTTTGTAACATTTTCAATCTTTTTTTAAGGTTTGAGCTCAGAAATGGACTTGTGGCAGGAAACGCTGTTCCAGAAAAATGACTAGCCAGTAGCATCTGCGCAAATGCTTTGGTGTCAGATTGTTTTACAGCTTTATGATCTGCCAAATATTCGTGTATTAAATTGACTTCTTTTTTGAATAGATAAAAAATAGGATTAAACCAAAACAATGCGGTTATCACTTCCATAAAAATCTTGTCATAAGAGTGTTTTTGCTCTATATGAACCATTTCGTGCTTCAAAATTTGCTTTCCAATTTCAGAATTAAGTGCAATACTATCCTTCCAAAAGAGATTTTTAAAATATGAAAACGGAGCTTCTTCCAAATTGGTTTGATAAAATTGAATATCCCCGAATTTCTCTTGTGGGAACTTTCTTTTGAGTCTGAAAATGGTAAAAATGCCATAAGACAATTTGCCTACAAAAAATAGAGAAACCAAGACCAAAGCCGAATACATAATTCTACTATAAATGATACCATGATTGTTGTTATTTTCTACATGAAACGTCTGAAACTGACTCATCAGCAAATACACATTTTTACTCACTTCAATAGTGAAGTTTTCTACTTTTACCAAAGGTAAAATAATGGAAATAAGCACTGCCGAGAGCAAATAAAAACGGTTGTAATGATGAAAAGTCTTATCTTTAAGAGACAACTGATAGTACAAAAATAATACACCCGAACAGAGAATAAGTTTTCCGAGATAGAATAGTAGAGCTTCCATGTCAATCTTTATTTTTTAGTTCATTCAGCAACATTTCTAGATCTTCTACCGACATTTCGTTTTTCTCTACCAAGAAAGAAACCGCATTTTTATAAGAGCCCTTGAAATAATTCCCCACCCAACTTTTCATTGTTTTGCCAGAATATTGCTCTCTGGTAACCAACGGAAAATATTGGTGCTGCCTCCCAAAAACTTCATAGTCTACAAAGTTTTTTTCCTTTAGCACTTTCAGTAAAGTTGATAAAGTATTGGTATGTGGCTTGGGCTTTGGATAAAGTTCCAAAAGATCCTTCAGGAAACCTTTTTTCAGTTTCCATAGATATTGCATTGCCTGTTCTTCTGCTTTGGTAAGTGTTTGTATTTTCATCTTCATTTTATTATTTAATTTAAAATAAGAGCGAATTTGTGTTTATCACTATTTATTTAGTGATACAAATGTAAACGATTTTCTTACACGTACAACTATTTTTATAGTGATAAGCTTAAATTAATCTTAACACACTGAATATCAACTCATAAAATTTATTTAACATTTTATTTAAAACTTAAACAATATTTGAGTTTGCTAATGAATTGTCTGTATTAATGGGTAAAATTGGACTATCTCTTAAAACTTGTTAAATTTTATTAAATAAAATCAAAATGTTATTGGATAAACCGAGAAAATATATTTATTTTAGTGCTTTAAAATTTGATCATGAAAAGATATCAGTTATTTTCTGTACTTTTATTACTTGTATTTAATGTAGCGAATGCACAGACTTCTTCGGTTTTTGGCTCTATCACCGAAGCCAAAACCAAAATTGAAAATACCGTACCTTTGGTAATAGAACACTTGAAAAAAATAAGCGAAAAAGAAGGCGACCAAACTGTTTTGGTAAACGGAACTGCAGCTTTGAAGAAAGAATATGAAACGCTATCGCAGGAATTTGACCTTTATAAAGGAAATATGGGCTCTTGTATCGTAAACAAAAGCAAAAAAGTAGACAAGTGTATGAACTATCACACTCAATATTTCAGAAATACATTGGGAACTTATGACAACTATATCACTTATGTAACCAAGAAAAATGGATATCTAGGTGTTGAAGATGATAGTGTAAAAAAAGACTTCAAACCAACAGAAATTGCAACCAAAATTGACAAAGATTTTGCAGGAGCTGTAGGAGCAGTAAGAAAAATGAAAGGCAACTCAAAATTATCTTACTTTGAACAACTAAGCTCTGAAGATTACAAATTGCAAAATTTTGATTCTTTAGTAAAATAACATTTTTACTCCTTGTAAAAATTCAATCCTACTTCTATTTTGAGTAGGATTTTTTTATTTAAAATTAAATTTAAAAAATTCGAGTCTTCTTATCAAATTATTTCTTAAATATGTAAAACACTATAGATAAGAAAACTATCCCATGATCACATCCAAATATTTCAGTTACAAACAGGTTTTGCATATTTCTGGTAAGCATTTGCTCTTGGTAGCAATATGGTGTACATTGGTGGCAACATTGTTTTATATTTTCAATTGGGATTGGATGATTATTCCTTGGGTTCCGGTTGCTCTTATTGGTACAGCAGAAGCTTTTTTGGTAGGTTTTAAAAATAATCAAGCTTATGATAGATTGTGGGAAGCAAGAAAAATTTGGGGCGGAATCGTAAATTCTAGTCGATCCTTCTCCGCAATGATCAATGCTTTTGAAAATAATAAAGGAATAGACGAAAATTTTAATAATAAAAAGAGAACAATTATTTATCGTCATATCGCTTGGCTGTATCAGCTAAGAGAACAACTTCTTATCCCAACAGATTGGGAACATCTGTATGCTGATGAAAATTTTGTAAGTGTAGATCAACAGCGCAATAGATTGATAAAAGCAAGTTTTCCAGATTACAATCGCACGTCTATTTTTTTGCACAAATATTTGTCTGAAAAAGAACTTGAGGAGCAATCGATCTACAAAAACTTTGCTACACATCTCAATGCAATACAATCCAAAGACATTATAGAACTTAAAAACGAAGGTTGGATTTCAGATTTTAATCATATGCAATTGCAAGAATGCATCAACGAGTTTTATACCCTTCAGGGACAAGCTGAAAGAATAAAAAAATTTCCATCTCCTAGACAATTCGCCAATACAGCTTACATTTTCAATATTCTATTTGTTACCATTTTGCCATTAGGTTTGGTAAGCGAATTTGCCAAATTGGGTGATTGGGGAATTTGGGTTAGCATCCCATTCTGCATTATTGTTGGTTGGATCTATATTATTATGGAATTGGTGGGCGATTATTCTGAAAACCCTTTTGCTGGTCTGATGTTTGATGTTCCTATGCTTTCTATTTGTAGAGGTATTGAGATTGATTTGCTACAAATGATGGGCGAACATGAGGATCTTCCTGATGCTGTAGTTTCTAATAATGGCGTTTTGATGTAATTTTTTAAAGGATAAGTGACGTGGTATTTTTCACCTCCGAAATAGAAAACGAACTATGCGTACTCGCAATATGATTGAGGGCAGTAAGTTTACTTAGCATAAAATTTCTGTAATCGTCCATATCTTTAAGGCAAATTTTAAGAATATAATCGAAGTCACCACTCACATGGAAGCACTCTGTGACTTCGTCTAACGTCATTACTTCTCTTTCAAATTGCATCACAAAGTCTTTCTTGTGCTGTGTGAGTTTAATATGGCATAAGACAACAAAATTTTTATCAATCTTAGTTCTGTCCAACAAAGCAACATATTTCGATATAACACCCGAGTTTTCTAGCTTCTTTATGCGCTCATAAATGGCTGTAACGGATAAACCTAGTTTGTAGGCAAGCTCTTTTGTAGTTTGTTTACAATCCTGTTGGAGATAAAGTAATAACTTTCTATCTGTGTCGTCTAATTTCATCGTAATTTTTTTGGTGAAAATTTATTATTCTACAATATAATAATTTTTTTGTTTACAATATGAAGAATTTCTAGTTTTATAATCTAAATAAGTAGATTTTTGTTGTTTTAAAATTTGAAATAGTACAATTTTATAAAAAAAATCATGAACCATTTTGACCCAGCAAACGAAATACAAGATTTGCAATACTTTGGAGAATTCGGAGGAGTAAACCCTTCTATTTCGGATAGTTCTACCTACACCTTCTTATCAGCAAAAACAATGCTTGATACCTTCGAGGGAAATACAGATGGATGCTATCTATATTCTAGACACACCTCTCCTACCAACTTATATCTATCTCAGGCATTAGCAAAGATGGAAAATACAGAGTCAGCCAATGTTACTGCATCTGGTATGGGTGCTATTACTTCTGTATTGATGCAAATTTGTAAGTCTGACGATCATATCATCTCTAGCAGAACAATCTATGGAGGTACTTATGCTTTTCTTAAAAACTTTTTACCTTCATTTAAGATAGATACTACTTTCGTTGATATCAATAATTTCGATTGGATAGAAAAATCAATACAACCCAATACAAAGGTAATTTACTGTGAAACAGTGAGTAATCCTCTATTAGAAGTAGCGGATCTAAGAAAATTATCAGAAATCTGTAAAAAACACAATCTAAAACTGATTGTAGATAATACGTTCTCCCCAATGTCTATCTCTCCTACATTATTGGGTGCAGATGTTGTAATCCACAGTTTAACAAAATTCATCAACGGAAGCAGTGATACTGTAGGTGGAGTATATTGCGCAACTAAGGAATTTGTAGATGCATCTAAAAGTGTAAACGATGGTGCATGTATGCTTTTGGGGCCAACAATGGATAGTTTCAGATCTTCTAGTGTGCTTAAAAATTTAAGAACTTTACACATCAGGATGAAACAGCATTCTTATAATGCAATGTACTTGGCGGAAAGATTTGAAAATGATGGACTAAAAGTGTCTTACCCAGGATTGCCATCTCATCCTAACCATGAAATTATGAAAGGAATGATGAACGCAGAATATGGATATGGAGGACTCATTACTGTAGACGCTGGCACTACTGAAAAAGCCAACGAATTGATGGAATTAATGCAGCAAGAAAACTTAGGCTATCTAGCTGTAAGTTTAGGCTTCTATAAAACGTTATTCTCTTGCTCTGGAAGCTCTACCTCATCTGAAATACCAGAAGAAGAGCGCATCGCAATGGGAATATCAGACGGATTAATAAGATTTTCAATAGGACTCGACCAAGATATCGAAAGAACCTATCAAAAAATGAAAGAATGCATGCTAAAAACGGGCGTTCTAAACCATGAAACGATGTACATTTAGAAGGAAATGCTGCTGAGGGATCAGCAGCATTATTTTTTTTATGAAATATAACAATTTAATTTTTGTGAAAATGAGAGGGAAATGCATCTTCAGGTTTCATCTTTAAAATTGTAAGTAAGATCCACGATTTCAAAAATCCATATCCATAAGAAAACATTTGGATATAGGTAGAGATAATTGCCATAGCAGCAATTGCTACATTTTTCGTAACGAAAAGGGCATGAAAAAACACCATCAATGTGTAAAGACCATAAAATCCAAGTATAATACCATTACCTATTACAAAATACTCTATAAAACCACAAATATAACCCAACAAGAATAAGGTAGGAAATGCAAAAGAGATCTTCACATAGTTGGGATGTCTTTGGTTGAGAATAGGCCTTGCACACCCGAATTGATAGACCTGCTTAGAAAATTTCCCGAAATCTACTCTACGCTTGTGATAGACCGCAATAGTATCAAAAAAAGCCGTGGTAAACCTGTTTTCCCACAATGTCATCGATAAATCTGGATCTTCACCAATTCTCATTTCAGAAAATCCACCTACTTTATCGAAAACTTCCTTCTTCACTCCCATGTTAAAGCTGCGAGGTTGAAACTTGGCAACTGCTTTCTTATTTCCACGTATTCCTCCCGTTGTAAAAACTGAAGTCATAGAATACGAAATTGCTTTTTGCATCAGGTTAAAACCCTTATGTGCCTTATCTGCACCACCAAAAGCATCGCATTGTATCGTTTCTATAGATTTTTTGATATTTTCTATATACTCTTTTTCTACAATAACATCGCTATCTACAAAAACCAACCATTCGCCTTTTGCACGTTTGGCGCCGTAATTTCTTGATAAACCAGGACCCGAATTTTCTTTTCTATAATAATTGATTTCCAATGAATTCTCGAAATTTTTAATAGTCGGTTTCAAATCTATTTTCGAACCATCATCTACGATAATGATTTCAAAAAGTGGATCAGATTGATGACTAAGAGATGTTAGAAGCTCGAATAATTCGTCTTTACGATTAAAAATAGCGACAACGATGGAAATAGTAGGATTCAAAATAAATTTAAATTAAAATGGTGATCATCATAAGAAACATGTAAATTTACTCTATCCATAAGACATGTAAAGAAATGCTTTTAAAGGTAAAAAACTCTTCTTTACATTCTTATTATTTTAGATAGATAGTACTTTACTATTCTGGTTTTTCTAGCTTATGCAACTTTTTAGTACCCTCATACATTTCGTACTGTAAGAATCTAGTTTCTAACTTTCCATTGAATAATTTTATTTTTCTAGAAGGTCTTAATCCCACTTTCTTCACCGCTTCTAAATCCGAAGAAATCATCCATGCTAAGGTATTTGGATAGTTTGTTTTGAAGGTATCCCCAATTTTTTTATAAAAATCGTCATCGTTGATGGAGATTCTTTCGTCATAAGGTGGGTTGAACACCATTAATAATGGGAAAAGTTCTTTTTTAGACTCAAAGAAGTCTTGTCTTCTAATATCTATCACCTCTTCCATTTCTGCAGATTGAACATTGATATCAGCTGCATCTAGCATCCTCCCATCAATATCGTACCCTACAATTTTACCATGAAATTCTTTTATTCTTGCAATTCTCACGTCTTTTATTGTTTGAAACAGATCAGAATCATAGTTATTCCAGTTTTGGAAAGCAAATCTTCTTCTGAAAATCTGTGCTGGCAGATCCATTGCAATCATTGCTGCTTCAATTAAGATGGTTCCCGATCCACACATAGGGTCCAAAAAATTACCTTTACCATCCCAACCTGCTAATTGAAGCATTCCGCTCGCTAAAACTTCATTGATAGGCGCTTCACCTTGTTCTTTTCTGTATCCTCTCTTAAAAAGTGCATCACCAGAAGAATCTAGAGAAATTGTTACCAATTCTCTATCAATATGAAGGTGAATTTTTATTTCTGGAGATTTCGTTTCAATATTTGGTCTTTTGCCATATTTATTTTGAAAATAATCTACGATAGCATCTTTCATTTTGAAAGTCATAAATTGAGAATGACTGAATCTTTCTGAATTTACGGTACTATCAATAGCAAAAGTTTGGTCAACATCCATATATTGATCCCACTCGAACTTAAATAATTTTTCGTAAAATTTAGTTTCATTATAAGCCTTAAAATCTAATATCGGAACTAAAATTTTTAATGCTGTTCTTGCTGAGTAATTTATTTTATATAAAAATCCTAAATCGCCTTCACAATTTACTGCACGATTTTTTATTTCTACGTTTTTTCCTCCTAACTTTTTAATTTCTTCTGCTAAAACTGCCTCCAACCCGAAGAAAGTTTTTATCTGAATTTGTAAGTTTTCTATATCCATAATTATACTGAAAAAAGTTTTATGTATCTGATTTTTAATTTAATACAAAACCTAAAGAACCCAAATTTGATCTTAATGATATTGCATTATCTAAAATACTATTCTTTTAACCGTGCAAATTTAGTTATTTTTGTATTATGGAATGGTTTGAATCTTGGTTTGATACCCCTTATTATCATATGCTTTATAGTAATAGAGATTACACAGAGGCAGAAATTTTTATTACAAAACTTACGCAAGACCTTAAATTGCCGGAAAATTCTTGCATTATAGACCTTGCTTGCGGAAAAGGAAGACACTCTGTTTTTCTTAATAAATTGGGTTACCAAGTGTTGGGACTCGATCTTTCTCAGCAAAGTATTGAGTTTGATCATCAATTTGAAAACGAAAATCTTACATTTAAGGTTCATGATATGAGAAATCCTATCGATGCCGAGCCTGTAGATGCAATTTTCAATTTGTTTACCAGTTTTGGGTATTTTGATGACGAACAAGATGACAAAAAGGTATTTGATTCTGTAAGTAATGGTTTGAAATCTGGCGGTTATTTTGTTTTGGATTACTTGAACGAGGAATTTGTGAAAAATACTTTGGTTCCAGAAACCGTAGTTCACAGACAAGGAATTGATTTTAATATTACCAAAAAAATTGAAGGAAGACACGTGATCAAAGACATTAAATTTGAACATGAAGGACAGTCTTTTCATTTTTTCGAGAAAGTAAAATTGCATACGCTAGACGCTATCAAAGAATATGCTGAAAATAGTGGTTTTGAAAGAGTAAAAATTTGTGGAGATTATGTTTTGAATGATTTCACAAAAGAAACGTCACCTCGTTGCATCAATTTATTTAAGAAAAAATAATGATTATTCTTTTATTAATTCTGAGTGTATTGGCAGGGATTATTTTGGGTAAATTATTCGGAAAAAAAGAAAAATTTGCCAAAAGTTTACTTGTTCTCAGTGCCGGATTTTTAATTACAATATGCCTTAATGAAGTATTTCCGATGGTGTATACCTCAACCGTGAGCAAAAATCTAGGAATTTTTGTCATAGTGGGAGTTTTGCTTCAAATGATTTTGGAAGCACTCACAAAAGGGTTTGAACATGGGCATTTTCATCATCATAACGACAGCAAAAATATATTGCCGGTTGCTTTAATGGTAGGGCTGTTTGTTCATGCATTTATAGAAGGTATCCCATTAGCGAACGAAAAGGAAGTTCTGTCTCCTTATCTGCTTGGAATTTTGTTTCACAATCTACCCATCTCATTTATTCTAGGTGCATTTTTATTCAATCATTCTGAAAGTAAAACCTCACGTTCTTCTTTGCTCATCGTGGTATTGTTTGCTCTGGCGTCACCGCTGGGTGTATTATTGGGTAATTATTTCAATCCAGATTGGCAACCTTATTTCTTGGCGATTGTTGGAGGAATATTTTTACATATATCTTCAGTTATTATATTTGAAAGTAATAAAAATCACAATATAAACTGGTCAAAAATAGGTTTGGTTATCTTGGGAATTTCGTTTGCATTAATAATGCATACTTTTCATACTCACGACCATTAAATAATAGATATTAATATGTAAAAAAATAGGCTTCGAAATATTTATCGAAGCCTACTTTTTAATTTTAAAATTATATTAAAACTTAAATCCTACAGTAAGAAACAAATTATTTTTAATGTTTTTGACATCTGACACAACATGATATGGCGTAGTCACATCAAAATCCCCTGAATAATAACCTGTAGTATAGTTATCCCCAGCATATCCCGCTAAGAAAGGATTTTTGTACTCAGATGAAACATTTTGATAAGCTGCATCAATATACAATTTACCAAAATCATATCCGATACCTACCCCGATAGTATTTCTAGAACCTAAAATTAGGTTGCTGTAATTATTATCACCTGCTAATCCTGCATTAGAATAAGAACTAATAGTCATAGCGTCAAAAGGACTTGATGCATGTGCATATCCTCCACGAATTCTGAAAGCACTAATTCTATATTCGGCTCCCACTCTTATTTCTGATAAACTTTTTGAAGAATCATTAAAGAATGAATTCAACTCAGTTTCCGCAGGTCCTTCTATTTCATATTTAGGTTTTGTAAGACCCAAAGTGTAATCTACATTAATTGCAAAGTTTTTAGTAGGAACATAGGCACCACTGAACGTGGCTTTCATTGGAGATCTAAAGTTTCTAGTTTCCGAGAAATTATCATAATAAATCCCATCGCTACCATCATAATAATCTGTGTATATCCTATCCATAGACCACCATGTAGGTGTTTCTATAGAAGCACCCAATCTTACCTGATTGGAAACTTTACCTATTATACCCACATTTGCAGAAAAACCATTTGATTGTTCTTGAAAAGGACTAAATTGTTTATCGAAAGTGGTTACTGAGTTATCCAGATCCAAACCCAATTTTGCTACATCATGTTGCTCCAGATCTACTGTATGAAAATTTAAACTAGCACCTAAGTAAATAGAGTTATTATAATTGGCACCTACCCCAAAGTTAAATTTAGATTGGTTACCGTATCGATCATAAGCATGACCCATATAGGATAAATTGCCTACCAAATTATTACCTGCATTATCCACTAAGTCTTTAGCGATAACTACATTAGTATTGCCTGGAGATTCAACATAATTTTCAACAGATTGGGTAGAAATGTTAACGGCTAAATTCACAAATTTCCAAGCTGATTCTGTAGGAAGTTTAAAGGCAATTAATCCATTTGCGGTCCCCAAATCTGCATTATTCACTTTGTAAGAAGTAGAATTACCTCCAAGAGTTGAGGTATTTTTGTTGCTAATGATAGATAAGGTGCCAGAAACATCACCAGCAATGGCAACACCAATACCCGCAGGGTTAGTTAATAAAGCAGAAGCATCCCCACCTAATGCGCCATTGGATCCCGCCATTGCATTAAACCTTGATGAGCCTATCATGGGTGTATTAGAATAGACATCTACGGAATTTTTGATTACTGAAATATCTTGTGCCTGTGCAAAAAACGCAGCAGCAATACTTGTTATAATTATAGATTTTTTTAACATTGTTATGTTTAGTAAGTAGTTTTTTTGTAATTAATTATCTTCCACCAGACCTGAAGCCTCCGCCACCAGATCTCATGCCACCTCCGCCAGAAGATGATCCACCTCGGAATCCGCCACCACTATTGTAATTGGAGTTATTAAATCCTCCAGATCTGAAACCACCATTATTTTGGGTAGGCTGCTGAGAACTATTTTGCCTAGGTATTGAAGTGTTTCTATATCCTCTATTTTGGTTAGAATTGATGTTTCTGAAGCCTCCATTTTGGTTTATTCCGTTTTGTCTTCCACCATTGTTCATATTACCATTTCTGAAACCATTGGCATTGTTTTTGACTCCAGAGCCATTAGAATTTCTGAAAGCAGAATTATTCCCTTGATACTTGTTGATGCTATTATTGGTGAAGCTTCTACCATTTGCGCCACTTCTTCTATATTGAGGTCTATAATAGTTGTTATATCCATAATATCCACTACCATAACCCCAATATGGGTTTCCATAATATCCACCACCATATCCCCAATAAGGATTCCCGTAGTATCCACCATAGTAGTAAGGGGAATTCCAACCTAAATTCCAAAAGGAATTATAGCCTCCCCAGCCCCAACCCAATGACATTCCCATTCCCATGCCCCAGCCAGAACCCATACCCCAAAATGGGCTATATCCACCATACCATCCCCAAGGTGAACCAAAGTAGTTTGAATAATAATTGGTCTGGTTTCCTGCAAAGTTACCCCAATCTGAGTCGGTAACATTGGTTTGGTATGATGTCTCAGCCCAAGTACTGTATCGATTGTTTTGCTCAGCTGCGTTAAGTTGCGCATTTTCAATAATATTAGAGTCTTGATAATAATCATAGTTTTGCCCTACTCTATTACCTTGATCTCCACTGATGATAACACCTTCTGGAAGTGTATCTTTATTGGGATCATAATATACGCCATCTCTCTCGCTATAGCCGCCCATTTGAGCTCCACAAGAGACTAATAATAATCCACTAGATATCGCTAAAATACTTTTAGATTTTAGAATAAGTAGCAAATTTTTATGTATATTTCTTTTCATGATAATGTAAAAATTTTATATTTAAATTATATTTGCAATCTGCACCAAAAATGTACCAAAACATTGAGGCAAAAGATCTACCAAAAATAGATTTTTATTTTTAGATTACAATAAAATAGAAAAGTTAAAAAAAATAAAAAATAATGGCAAAATTAACCACAAGAAGCGAAGATTATAGCAAATGGTATAACGAACTTGTAGTAAAAGCAGATTTAGCTGAAAACTCAGGCGTTAGAGGATGTATGGTTATTAAACCCTACGGGTATGCAATTTGGGAAAAAATGCGCGATGAACTAGATAAGAAGTTCAAGGAAACAGGTCACCAAAATGCTTATTTTCCACTTTTTGTACCTAAAAGCTTATTTGAAGCTGAAGAAAAAAATGCAGAAGGTTTCGCTAAAGAATGCGCCGTGGTTACCCATTACAGATTAAAAACTGATCCTAATAATCCTCAAAAATTAATAGTTGATCCCGATGCAAAATTAGAAGAGGAATTGATTGTACGTCCTACCTCTGAGGCAATTATTTGGAGTACTTATAAAAACTGGATTCAATCTTACAGAGATTTACCAATTCTTATCAATCAATGGGCAAATGTAGTTCGTTGGGAAATGAGAACCCGACTGTTCTTAAGAACTGCAGAATTTTTGTGGCAAGAAGGTCATACAGCTCATGTCACCAAGGAGGAAGCCATTGAAGAAACTGAAAAGATGAATAATGTTTACGCAGAATTTGCAGAAAAATTCATGGCTATCCCTGTTATCAAAGGTCTAAAATCTCCTTCCGAACGATTTGCTGGAGCAGATGAAACGTATTGTATTGAAGCATTGATGCAAGATGGTAAAGCTTTGCAAGCAGGTACATCTCACTTTCTAGGTCAAAATTTCCCTAAGGCATTTGATGTGAAATATACCAGTAAAGAAGGGAAGCAAGAATATCCTTGGGCAACATCTTGGGGTACTTCAACCCGATTAATGGGTGCACTTATTATGACGCATTCAGATGATTTAGGCCTAGTATTGCCTCCATCTCTAGCCCCAATTCAGGTAGTGATCGTTCCAATTTTTAAGGGTGATGAACAATTGGCTCAAATCACAGAAGTTGCATCTGATATTGTTGCTAAATTAAAAGCGAAAGGAATTTCTGTAAAATTTGATGACGATACACAAAACAAGCCAGGATGGAAATTTGCTGAGTATGAATTAAAAGGAGTACCGGTAAGAATGGCGATAGGACCAAAAGACTTGGAAAATGGTACGGTAGAAATTGCGAGAAGAGATAATTTGACTAAGGAGTCTCAGCCATTAGTAAATATTGATGTTTACATTGAAAATCTGTTAACAACAATACAACATGATGTATTTGCAAAAGCGCTCAACTTTAGAGATACTCACATCACAAAAGTAGATTCTTATGAAGAATTTAAGAAAGTATTGGAAGAAAAAGGAGGATTTATCTATGCGCATTGGGATGGTACAGAAGAAGAAGAAGAGCAAATAAAGGATGAAACCAAGGCAACGATCAGATGTATACCCTTAGATGACGATATTGAAGAGGGAGTTTCTATGATTACAGGAAAACCTTCAGCTAGACGTGTATTATTCGCAAAAGCTTACTAAAAAACTTGATAATTTTCCTGGAAATTTTAGCAATATTTAAAATATTATTAAGAAAACCTTAAAAATGGACTACTTTTTGTTGAATGAATTATAACATTAATTTAAAATAATTTATTATGTCTTTAAACATCATTGATTTAATTAAAGGACAACTTGGTCCCGCATTGGTAACTCAAGCTGCTTCACATCTTGGCGAAAGTGAGTCTGGTATTGCGAAAGCAATTAGCGGATTATTACCAGCTGTAATCGGCGGATTGGCTAACAATTCTAATAATACAAATGTTTTAGATAGCATTAGTAATCCATCATCTCAAGGTATTTTAGGAAACTTATTAGGATTAGCTTCTAATAATAACACATCTGTCGTTTCTGGCTTGCTAACCTCCATTTTTGGAGATAAAGTAGGTGGACTTGTAAACTCAATTGCAACTTACGCAGGAATAAGCAATAATTCTTCTGCATCATTGCTAAATCTAGTAACTGGAGCTACAGTAGGATCTATTGGTAAATATGCCTCTGATAATAATCTTGATAAATCTGGTATTTCTAATTTATTAAGCGAGCAAAAAGGTATTTTATCTACTTTATTGCCTGCAGGTTTATCTTTAGCATCTCTTAATCTTGGAAATATGTTTGGAGGTGACACTACTCAAAAAGTAAATGTAACAACTCCAGAGACTCCAAAACCAAGGGTTGAAGTTACTAGAGGTACCAACCAAAGTGAAGTTTTTAACGATAGAAATAATAACAATAATGAAGGAGGCGGATCTATTTGGAAATGGCTTTTACCATTATTACTGGCAGTTGTCGCAGCATTTTTCCTTTGGAAACAATGCGAGAAGAAAGAGACTACTACAAATATAGTTGATAATGATACTACAATCGTAGATAGGGATACAGTGGCTACTAATACTACTACCACTACTCCAGTAACAAGAGTTGATGAAAATATTGACCTTAATGGTGTTGCACTTAAAGGTTATAAAGGAGGTATGGAAGATAGAATGATTGCATTCTTAAAATCGGATGGCTATAAAAATGCAGCCGATGATGAAGCTTTGAAAACAACATGGTATGATTTTGACCACGTAAACTTCAAAATGGGATCTTCTAAAGAATTGGAAGCTAACTCACAAGGTCAACTTGATAATTTACTAGCTATTCTTAAAGCTTTCCCAGATGCTAAGGTAAAAATTGGTGGTTACACAGATAAGGTAGGTGATGAAGCAAACAATGTAAAATTATCAAAAGAAAGAGCTGAATTTATCAAAAACTGGTTGAGCAGCAAAGGTGTTGGCGCACAAGTTTTAGGAGCGGATGGTTACGGAAGCGAATTTGCAACAGTTGCTACGTCGGCATCTGATGAAGAGAGAGCAGTTGATAGAAAAATGTCTGTAAGATTCGCAAAATAATCTCCTATATTATATATAAAAAGATCCCGGAATAATATCCGGGATTTTTTTTATGAATTACTCTTATTAGTCATTTAATTATTTAAATTTGTTAGCGAAATCTAACAATTTGATTATAACATGAAAGACGCTTGGAGAAAAGAAAATATAAGCAACTCATTGCCAGAGGTATTTTCATCAATACCAATACCTAAAAAATCTAGTTTTTGGAGAAAATATCTTGCATTTGCAGGTCCAGGATTGATGATTGCCGTAGGATACATGGATCCTGGAAATTGGGCAACCGATATTGCAGGTGGTGCACAGTTTGGGTATACTCTACTTTCCGTTATACTTATTTCCAATATTTTTGCTATGATCTTGCAGCATCTATCTGTGAAATTGGGTGTGGTAGCAGAAAGAGATCTGGCACAAGCATGTAGAGATCATTTCAAACCTACCACCAACTTTATACTTTGGGTTTTTTGTGAAATTGCAATTGCTGCATGTGATCTTGCAGAAGTAATTGGCGCTGCAATTGCCCTCAATTTACTTTTTGGCATACCACTAACTTGGGGAATTGTAATAACCACCATCGATGTTCTTATCATTTTGATGCTTCAAGCAAAAGGATTTAGATGGCTAGAAAGTATTGTTGGTGGGCTTATATTTATTATTCTTATATGTTTTGGTTACGAAATTATTATTTCTAAGCCAGAAATTAATGCAATTTTGGGAGGTCTAATTCCGCAAAAAGAGATTATTACCAACCCCGCTATGCTATACATCGGAATTGGTATACTTGGAGCAACCGTAATGCCGCACAATCTCTATCTACACAGCAGCATTGTACAAACAAGAGATTACACACGAGATCGGGAAGGAAAAAAAGAAGCGATAAAATTTGCTACTTTAGATAGCACGGTTTCACTATTATTAGCATTTTTCATTAATGCGGCGATACTTATTTTGGCGGCTGCAACTTTTCATACCACAGGAAATAACCATGTAGCTGATATTCATGATGCCCATAAATTGTTGACTCCTATTTTGGGAGCTTCTATGGCGAGTATTGCTTTTGCAGTAGCCTTATTGGCATCTGGGCAAAACTCCACACTTACGGGAACTTTAGCAGGACAAATAGTAATGGAAGGATTTCTAAATATTAGGCTTAAACCTTGGTTAAGAAGGCTTATAACAAGACTAATAGCAGTAATTCCAGCTTTGATTGTTACTATAATTTATGGTGAACAAGGCACTACAGATTTGTTGGTCTTGAGCCAAGTGATATTATCTATGCAACTAAGTTTCGCAGTAGTTCCATTGGTGATGTTTACGAATGATAAAGCTAAAATGGGTGAATTTGTAAATAAACCTGTCCTTAAAATTGCTGTTTGGGTAATTTCGGTTGTGATTATTGTGCTTAATCTTTATTTGTTGTACCAAACATTTGTATAATGACCGAGATATAGCCCCGATTGCAATGGAAGTCCTTTTTTTTTGGGTTGGGAACCTTACTGGTTTTTATAAAATTGAATAGCTAAACCTATAGGGTTTGGATAATTCGGCAAAAAAAAGATTATAATGAAAAGCGGGAACTAGCTTCTAAATAAGGATCGCGAATATCGCACTTTCTGACTTAATGTCACAAAAATGCCTTTGGCAAAATCTTTGCCAAACAACATTGTAAAAAGTTATTGAATTATGGAAAATCAGGAGATCAACGAAGAAAACATCAATACACAAGAAGATATAAATACTCAGGCAGAGGATACGGTACAAGAAAATGTGACAGAAACTCCAACAGCAGAGGAACTTTTGGCAGTAGAAAAAGACCGATACATCAGATTATATGCTGAGTTCGAAAATTATAAAAAGAGAACTTCTAAAGAGAAAATGGAATTTTTCCAGTACGCAAATCAGGAAATGATGATTTCTATGTTGGCAGTTTTGGATGATTTTGAAAGAGCATTAAAGGAGATTGCGAAAAACGGTAACCCATCTGATCTACAAGGAGTAGAATTGATCTATCAGAAATTTAAAAATAAATTGACTGAGAAAGGATTAAAAACTATGGAAGTTGCGGCTGGAGACGTTTTTGACGTAGATTTCCATGAAGCAATTACACAGATACCTTCTCCATCCGAAGATCTTAAAGGGAAAATAGTAGATGTCATAGAAACAGGATATACTTTGGGTGATAAAGTAATTCGTTTTGCAAAAGTAGTAACAGGAAACTAAAATCAACCATGACTATTGCTAGCTAATGATGAGAGAAGAATTGGAGTAAATACTTTACTATTATTCTATTCTACCATCATTATTTATCAATCATCAATTACAATATATCATGTCAAAAAGAGATTATTACGAGGTTCTAGAAATCAGTAAGTCTGCAAGTGCCGACGAAATAAAAAAAGCTTACCGTAAGATGGCTATAAAATATCACCCAGACAAAAATCCTGGTGATAAGCAAGCTGAAGAAAACTTCAAAGAAGCAGCAGAGGCTTATGAAGTTTTAAGCGACGACAACAAAAAAGCACGTTATGACCAATACGGACATGCTGGAGTTGGCGGCCAAGGAGGCTTTGGAGGTGGTGGCTTCGGAGGCGGAATGAACATGGAGGATATCTTCAGTCAGTTCGGTGATATTTTCGGTGGAGGTTTTGGCGGAAATGGCGGCGGTGGTCGTCAGCAAGTGAAAGGCTCTAACTTGAGAGTAAGAATAAAGCTGAATCTTGAAGAAATGGTGAATGGTACACAAAAGACACTGAAGGTTAAAAGAATGAAGATGGCGCCTGGGGCTACTTCAAAAACTTGTACTACGTGTAATGGAATGGGTGTACAGATGAAGGTGATGAACACGATGTTCGGACAAATGCAGACCCAAACTACTTGTAGTACTTGCCAAGGTATTGGTAAAGTTGCGGATAAAATTCCTGCAGGTGCCAATGCGCAAGGTTTAATAAAAGAGGAAGAGGAGATTTCTATCAACATCCCTGCTGGTGCTAGAGATGGTATCCAACTGAATGTGAGAGGAAAAGGTAATGATGCACCTTTCGGGGGAATTGCAGGTGATCTTTTGGTAATTGTAGAAGAGGAAGTAGACCAAACTATAAAAAGAGAGGGTGACAATCTTCATCAAGAATTATATATCTCTTTTGCAGAAGCATCTTTAGGTACTAAAAAAGAAATACCAACTGTAGGAGGAAAAGTGAAGATCACCATAGATGCGGGTACTCAATCTGGTAAAATCCTTAGACTGGCGGGTAAAGGATTACCAAGTATTGATAGCTACGGTAAAGGTGATATGTTCGTTCACATCAATGTATGGACTCCACAAAAATTAAATAAAGAACAAAAAGATTTTTTCGAAAAGCAATTGGCAAGCGGCGATATGGTTGCGGAGCCTTCTGGTAAAGAGAAAACTTTCTTTGATAAAGTAAAAGATTTATTCAACTAATCATAAAAGAGACCTTAGAAATAAGGTCTCTTTTTATATGATAATTTTCTATTTCATCAGTCAATAATGAACGAAAGGAAATCCTATTATTCGGCTTTATTGAATTTTAATAGTAAAAGTTCATCTTTGTATAATTCTAAAGTATTTCCAGAAACTACGTACTTATTAGCTTTTTGCATCATTTCTAAGAAGTTTTTCTCTACACTCATATTATCACAAGCCATTCTTGTGGAACCCATTTGAGACGCTACAAAACTTCCAGAAGTTGTTTCTGAAGATAATGTTCCAAAATAATTATTGCACCCTGCATTGCCTGTTACTTTACCAGCTTCGATGTTTAAAGTGGGCGTTTTTCCTTTTACATTATCTGCCAACGTCCATTTCGAATTTGAAATTGAGGGCTGAGATTTTCCTACTTTTGATGTAGTGGTAGAAATTGTTCCACAAGAAACTAAAATAGCTGCTGCGAACAAACCTAAAAATATGTTCTTCATGATTACCTTTTGATTTATACCAAATTTACGGAAATATTATTATTATCTTATACCTAATGATACTTAGATATAAAAAAAACGGACAAACGTCCGTTTTAGTATATAATTTAAGTAGAATATTGTTAAAAATATTAAGATCTTAATTCTGCCTCAAATTCTTTTTGGAATGATTTAATTAAAGAATTCATTACCTCTGAAATTTCCTTCTCCTCTAATGTTTTCTCCTCATTTAATAGTTCAAAACTCATCGCATATGACTTTTTACCTTCTGGAAGATTTTTGCCTTCATAGACATCGAACAGATTGATATTTTTGATGAACTGAGATTTGTTTTTCTTGGCAGTTTGGTATAGATCTTCATAAGAAATATGTTTATCTACCAATAGTGCTAAGTCTCTTCTTATTTTATTAAACTTCGGAATATCTTTAAATTTCAATTGATAGTGCACTCTTAATTCTTGTGCAAATTCTAATTCAATCTCAGCATAATAACATTCTTGATCAATATCAAAATCTTTCAGCATTTCTGGAGAAACTTTGCCAATTCTCACCAATACTCTACCATTTACTTCATATGCCAAGGCATCAGAAAAACGGCTATCGGTAAGGGATTTTTCTAGATATGTAATTCCTAATTTTTCTAATAAAACTTTTACATATCCTTTTAGATTGTAGAAGTCTGTAACGGATTTTGGCTGAAGCCAGTTTTCTGCCACCTCTCTACCAGATACCAAAATAGCCAATTGTTTTCTTTCTTCGTATTTTTCTTTTTTGTGATAAATTTTTCCGAACTCAAAAAACTTGATATCTTGGTTTTTTCTATTGATATTATAAATGGCATTTTGTAAAAGACCTTCTAATAAAGATTTTCTCATGAATGCTAAATCATTACTTAGAGGATTAAGTAATTTTACGGCTTCATTTTCATCTCTTACAGAAGTTAGAGAGTTATTTATGGCTTCGTAAAATCCTAAACTTTGTAAAGTTCTTGCCCAGCTATTTTCTAATTCATCTTGGTCTTTTGCGTCCAATTTTACAGGGGTAAAAGCTATTTTCTGTGGAGCATCAATCTTGTTGTATCCGTAGATTCTCAAGATTTCTTCTATTACATCAATTTCTCTAGTAACGTCAGCTCTGTATGCTGGTACAGAAATTTCGTACCCATTCTGAATCTCATTGAGAACCTGAATTTCAAGGGCTTTTAAAATTTCCTTTACTTTTTCTCTATGGATTTTTGTTCCTAAAATTTGCTCGATTTTTGAGAATCTAATGATCACATAGTTATCTTCTATTTTTTTTGGATATTCCTCTAATAATTCTCCTACCAACTGACCACCAGCCAATTCTTCAATCATCTTGATGGCGTGTGTAATTGCTGTTCTGGTAATATTAGGATCTACACCTCTTTCAAATCTGAAAGAAGCATCTGTATTTAGGCCATGTGCTTTTGCAGCTTTTCTTATCGCAACAGGATTGAAATAAGCACTTTCTAAAAATATAGTTTTAGTTTCAGCAGAAACACCAGAAGTAGCACCACCGAATACTCCAGCAATACACATTGGCGTATCTGCTCCATCCTTAATGATAATTTCAGAGCCGTTTAGTGTTCTTTCTACTCCATCTAAAGTAGTGAATTTTGTTCCTTCTGCTACAGTACCAACTTTTACAGTTTTACCTGCAATTTTAGCAGCATCAAAAGCGTGTAATGGTTGTCCGAAACCGTGGAGGATATAGTTGGTAACATCAACAACGTTATTGATTGGGCTAAGACCAATTGCTTTCAATCTATCTTTCAACCAAGCAGGAGATTCTGCCACCATTACATTTTCAATTACAGCACCGATATATCTTGGCGTAAGCTCTGTATTTTCTACATTAAGAGTAAAATCATGTGAACCTTGCGTATTTAAAGCAACAGATGATACTTTTGTAAAAGTACCTTTTTGCTGATTAGTAGATAAAAACGCGTTTAGATCTCTCGCAACACCGTAGTGAGACATTGCATCTGTTCTATTGGGAGTTAGACCAATTTCGAAAACCTCATCATTAGATAATTCAAAGTAATCTGCAAAGTTTTTACCAACCTCATATCTTGTTTCATCTAAAATCATGATTCCGCCATGATCTTCGCTAAGGCCTAGTTCATCTTCTGCACAAATCATTCCTTGAGAAACTTCACCACGGATTTTAGCCTCCTTAATCTCGAAGAAATTACCAGACTTATCATAAATTTTAGTCCCAACAACTGCAACAGGAACAGTTTGTCCTTCTCCGACGTTGGGCGCGCCACAAACGATGTTCAAAACCTTACCGTTTCCTATGTCAACAGTGGTTTTGTTTAGTTTGTCTGCATTTGGATGCTTCTCGCAAGTTAATACTTTCCCTACAATAATACCTTCCAAACTTCCCTTTACGCTTTCAAATTTTTCTATCCCTTCTACTTCCAGACCGATATCGGTAAGAAATTCTCCAATTCTCTCAGATTTAATTTCTGTCTTGATAAAGTCTTTCAACCAATTGTTTGATATTTTCATGTGCTAACTTCTATTTTTTCAAGTTTTTCAAATTTCACTTATAAGATTCTTCTGAATTTTTGAAAATTTTAATCGATTTTTATACGGCTACAAATATCGCTTTTTTTTTGATAATTAGTTAGAAACTAGCCATTACTTTTATCATAAATCTTAATTTAAAAAGATTATAAAATGGACTATTTTAAGTTTAATAATAAGCATTATGGCGGCTTAGGAATTTGGTTTGAGTCACCATTTGCACAGTAATAAATTGCATGGTGAATAGGAGATGACATAACCTTGAATAAAAAAATTAGGAGATGCCTATATAACAAAAAAGAGAGACTACATAAATAATCTCTCTCTAAAAATAAGCGAAATGCTTCTTTTATAAATTTCTAATGGTGACCACGGAGGGATTCGAACCCCCAACCCTCAGAGCCGAAATCTGATATTCTATCCAGTTGAACTACGCAGCCTTTGTATTAGAATGTAATTTTTATTCCACCTACCACTTGAGCCCCTAGAACTTTATATCCTTTATAGGTTTGGTATTTGGAACTTAAAAGATTATTTCCTAGGGCAAAAATACTAAAATTTTTGTGAATTTTGTATTCCGCTGATAGATTTAAATCTGCATATCCTCCTACTTTATCGTCTCTATTTTCGGTAGATTGATAAAACATAGCAGGATTACCTATTGCTTCTATTGTGTAAGAATTAGTAGTTCTATCGCTTGCAAATATTCCTTTGAAGCCAAGAGATAATTTCTTTTCAAACATCGTATATCTTGCACCTATACTCCCCGTAAGTAAGGGAACATTATAGATATCTTCATAATTGGCAAGATCATATTTCAAGAATCTTGCTTCTACATCTACAGTAAGGTTTTCTAGCGGAAAATACTGCAAACTTCCCTTAATATCACTTATATTTCCATCATCGTATACCGCAGAAAATGTGTTGGCAAAATTGTATGGTCCTCTATCTAGCGTATATCCGTTATCCAAAATGTTATTCCCCTTAAAGAACATAATGTCTCTCATTTTACCATATCCAGCAGATACATCATATTTGAAAGTCTCATCTATATCTCCTCTAAGACCTACATAAAAATGATATTTTGTCTCTGTTGGTTTTAAAAGTTGGTCTGAAACTAAGAATGGATTTTGTTGTAAAAGTTCGCTATATGTATTGATCTTCAGTCCTCCGTCTACTCCACCATAAAACTTAAATTCTGTAGAAGCAGCTAATTGGAACTCAGCTTTTGGAAACCAATAGGTCTTATTCGTTTTAGACTGTTCCGCCATGAGTAGATTATTGTGTTTGGCATTCAGAAATGAAAAATCAGATCCTAATGTCAAATAAGATTCACCTTTGGCGAACGTTAACTTTGGAGACAAATTGGTATTGAAAAAGCTTGAAGAGTTTTTGTTTAAAATTTCAAAAGTACTCTCCACAGTTTCTAATCCTACGCCCAAATCAGCATTCAATACCACTTCAGAATTCCCTAAAGCTACTGCATGCTTAGAGAAATTGGCTAATAAGGAACCTTGGTTCTCTTTCGCGTCATAATGGTCTTTCAAAAATGATGATTTTACTCGAACGTCATTTAAAATTTCATTCGAATAAAAATCATAATATCCATTTATTTTAAATTGATTAACCTTTTGGTTTAGATCTATCGTACTTTCAGGCTGTAATGCATAGATTCCATAATAATTATATTTGTCTAAACCATATTCAGCATTCACATTGAATTTTCCTTTTTCACCATATGCATTAAGAAACGCTCCCAAAGTTGCCGAATTTTGCTTGGAATCCCAAGCATAATCCTTCTTCAATCCGTTGGAAGAAAGAACGTGAACATCCGCACCTACCTCAATGGTTTCTTTAATTTTGGTGGAAATATTGGCATCTGCAAGAATTTTACCATAATTCCCCATTCCAAATCTAAAATAGTTATTTTGGGCAGTTCCATCAAACTTTGGTGTTACATCTTCTCCTTGTATGGTGGAAGTTTTGAAATCTGAAACCGCAGGCACATCTGTGATATTGTATTGCACAGGAGTTTGAGATTTTTCCTCTGGTGGATAATTCTTGATGGTTTCTACAGATGTCTTTTTCTTTTCTATCTTTTTAATTTCTGGTTCTCTTTTTTTAGTAAGTACCAATTTTTCTTCTTTGATCTGAGAAAATGCAATTTGCGAAATTCCTAAAAATAATATAGATAATATTTGAATCTTCTTATTCATACTTTTTTTTTAAATCTCAAAGGATTATAAAACCTATTGAGTATTACTATTTTTTTATATTCCCTAGCAAGCCTTCACCCGAATAGTCGTGTGTATCTTCAGTTATTTGATTTCTCCTGTAAAGATATTGGTAGAAGGTGCCTTCTACTGCCTGCCCATTTGTAAGGTAATATCCTATAAAATGATTAGGATTAAACCTAAAATCATTAATTGTGATAAATGAGGAGTAGTAATTTACTCCAGCTAAACTCATTGGCGCATAGTAATTCCCTGTCCAGCTTCCTCCAAAGTTAGCTATTAAGGTTTCACCTACATAAGCTGTCAAAAAGTCCTCAAGAATACTAAGATCTTCAAAATCCACGGAAGCATATTGTACCAAAATACGATCAACTTCCTTCTCCAAACTTTCGAGAGAAAAGTCTAGTGTATGCCCTTTCCCCTTCATTATTTTAGCAAAATCTACTGCACACGTTTTTGGATCTACAGATCCCGTAGTAGAGTAATTAATACCACGTATATTATTATTTAAAAAAATCATTTCTTAATTTGTTTTTTAACGTCTTTTGCCTCTGCTACAATTTCTGGGAAATCTGCATAGTTGTTAATAATCTGATCACACGTATAACTCGCCTGATAATTATCCTTAAGACCGATATAGTTTTTAGCCATCAACACCAATGCCTTTGCGCCCCAATAGTCTTCTGAAGCAAAATTGTTGGCTAGCTTGAAGATGGTTTCGTTAGAAGATTTAAAGGCTTTTCCTTTATTCTGATAAAATGCCTTGGCATATAATGCTTCTGCTGCTACTTCAGCGTTAGACGATTTTTCTAATGCTGTATAAGCTGTTTGTGCTTCTTTATCTTTAGAAGCATTCATCAAGCTTCTTGCTTTTATTACTTTCGCTGTTTCTATTACGGCTGCAGAGTTTTTGTTATTTGCAATCACCGCATCAGCTACTTTTTCAGCTTGAGAGAAATTTTTCTCTTCTGCGTATAGCTTCATTAATTCTACATTAGCGTAATTTTTGATATTTACGTTAGATGAATTTTTAAGGTTTTCCAAATACTTTTTGGCATCTGCATAATTGCCTTGTGCAATGAAAATCTGAGCCAGACGCGTCTGAGCATCTTCTTGATAATCATTTTGTATATTGGCAACCTCTTGTAATACTAATAATGCCTTGGTAAAATTATTGGTTTGGTAAAGACTTTCTCCCAATTCGTATTTTGCTTGATATAAGCTTTCTCCCATAGGATTTTGCATAAGATATTTCTCATAGTACGAAATCGCATTTTTATAATCTTTTTTAGCAAAATATTGTTTGCCAGTAGCGAGATTGATTTCGTCTAGTTCTTTAGCATCTACATTAACACCTATATTTCTAGCAAAAGATTGATATCCTGCCACATCACCACTGTTGGTAAATAATGGTTTTGCTACTTGCACAATTTTTTGTGCGTATGCTGTATTTTTATATTGCTCTCCTAAAGATTTTAGTTCAGATAATGCTTTATCACTCTGATTTTGATCGATGTAGTTTTGTGCTCTAAAAATAGAAGCATTAGCTACCAAATCTTTATCAGACGACGTTTTTATTACCTTACTGAAATACTCGTTGGAATTGGCGAAATCATCTTGATCTGCGTAAGCAGAAGCAATTTCGTACTGAGCATCATCCTGATATTCTGAACTTGGATATTTGGAAAGCAAGGTTTTTAGATTTGCAATTTTAGCTACATTATCTCCTTTAAAACCTAAAGCTAGAGCTTTTTGGTACAAAGTATAATCTGTAGATTCTTCGTTTTTATCGTAGATAGCAATTGCTTCATTCAAATCATTATTTGCATAATAGATATCTGCCAAACGCAACTCAGCATCGTTTTTAAATTCCGTTTTTGGATTGTTTAAATAATCTTTAAAATATTTTTGAGCCTGGTCAAATTTTTTAGATTTAAAATAAGCGTAACCCAAATCGTAAGGTAATTGCTGTTTTTCTGGGAAGGTTTGATCTAATAATTTCTCATATCTTACAATGGCAGAAGGATAATTTCCTTTTTGGTAATATACCTGACCTAGCCAATATAATGCTCTGCTATTAAATTCTTTATTGATATTAAATTCTAAACTTCTTAGGAAATAACGTTCCGCTTCATCAAAGTTTCCTTTGTTAAATTCTTCTGTACCGAGTAAGTAAGAAACTTCTTGGTCTACTTTATCCGTCTCTGGTGTAGAATTCGGAAGTTTATCTATCGCATTCAGTGTCTCTTTAAAATTACCAGAGTACAAATAAGACTTTACCAAGAGTGATCTCATTTCCGTTGTCTTTGTTCCGGAAGGATTATTTGTAATATAATTTTGAATAACGGTAGTAGGACTTTCAAAAGGATTTCCAATATCGTAGCTCAATTTGGCATATTGTTCATGTGCAAGTGTTTTCACACTTTTATCATAATCCATTTGGTAAGAAGAACGAAATGCAGAAAGTGCTTCTTGTTTTTTTTCTACAGCCAAATAAGCGTTACCCAATTGGTAATACGCATTTTGAGACAAAGCCGAATTGCTGTTTAACAATTGATTGTAGTACGAGACAGCTTCATCATATTTTTTTAGTTTTGCTGCTACAAAACCCATTTCGTACAAGTCATTTTCAGATGGATTCTGCTGCACAGCTAGATAATCTTTCAAGTGTGGATACGCAGAAGTAAAATCATTTTTCATAAAATAACTTTCCCCTATGATCTTATGAACCTCCGCTTTATAAGAATCTGAAATATCTTCATTCAACAGAACATTTCCTTCTGCAACGGCCTTATCATAATCCTTATCATTATAGTACATCTGAACATAATAAGGACGTACTAGTTTTGAATATTTGGGCTGATCTTTTACAGAATCAAAATATTGGAATGCTCTATCGTTTTGCCCCTCGGCATAATAAAGATGTCCCAACATATAGCCTACGTCGCCCTTTTCTGTGGAATCCACATTTTTGTAAGCTTCTTCTAATGCATCAATAGCGCCTTTAGAATCTCCCTGCATAAATTTGGAATAACCCAATTTAAGAATATACTGCGTATTCTCCTCCTTTGTTAATTGATATTGGTTTACCTTTTTCAAAGTTTCCAATGCCTTTTTGAAATCTTTTTTAGCCAAATAATAATCTGCAAGTGGCAGATTGGCTTGTGCAAAGTAAGCAGAATTCGGATATTCTTTCATGAATGCTGTAAGACCTTCTTCTGCATGATTTTTTTGCAAAATCACACCAATTACATTATCAAAAAATTGCGCGGCTTCTTTCTTAGATTGAGACAAATTTTGATTGTAAAAATATTGTCTAGCATATTCATATTGAGAAGCGTTGTATATTTTGGTCTGATAAAGATTTTCCGCAAGGTTATACCGGAAATTTTCTTTTTGAGTATAATATTGTGACTGTTGTGCATCGAAAATGCCGAAATAAACAACTGCTGCCGCTAAAAGTATCTTTTTTGATTTCATTCTTTTTTTGAATAAAAATTGGGTTCTATATAGATCAACGAATGTATTGAAAACTTATTGCTTTGGCAAACATATAAGCGTACAATACTTTAATTTTAAACAAATTTTAGCAATTTTTTAACAAACTTTTACAATAATTAGTACATTTGTTTCTTACACTTAAATATAGACATTGAATGAATCAACTATTCAAAAGAAAAAATTATTCAGAAACCGATACATCCACCAATCTGCTACGAGTTTTAGGCGTTTGGGACATTGTATTTTTTGGTATTGCGGCGATTATTGGAGCAGGGAGTTTTAGCAGTTTGGGAGAAGCAATTTTCAGAGGAGGACCTGGAGTTATTTTGTTATATTTAATTTGTGGTTTCGCCTGCGGATTTACTGCGCTTTGCTATGCCGAATTTGCGAGTAGAATTCCTACTGCAGGATCTGCTTACACTTATGCTTACGCCAGTTTTGGCGAATTGATTGCTTGGATTATTGGCTGGGCGCTGATTATGGAATATTCTTTCGGAAATATTTATGTAGCCTTTTCTTGGTCTGATTATTTTACAAGTTTTCTAGGAAGATTGAATCTTCATATCCCAGATTTTCTTACTTGTAGCTATTCTGAGGCCAAAAAAGCATTTCTTAATGGTTCTGAAAACAAAGAACTCATTAATGCCTGGAAAAATGCACCGCTTTTAGGCAGCTTAAAATTTATCATTGATATTCCTGCTTTAGTCATTAACGGATTGATTACTTGGCTATGTTATCTAGGTTTAAAGGAAAGTAAAAACTTCAATAATTCTCTAGTAATTTTGAAGTTAGCTGTTATTGTATTCGTTATTTTAGTGGGTGTTGCCTATATAAATACAGACAATTGGACACCTGTTAGTACTACAACACAAGTTGCTTCATTTATGCCCAATGGTTTTTCTGGGGTAATGAGCGCGGTATCTGGAGTATTTTTCGCTTACATTGGGTTTGATGCACTTAGCGTTTTATCCGAAGAGACCAAAGATCCTCAAAAAACACTACCAAAAGGGATGATTATCTCACTGGTGCTTTGCACCGTGATTTATATAGCGCTTACCCTTGTTCTTACAGGGATGGTAGACTACAGAAAATTTGATGGCGTGGGAGATCCACTTTCATTTATTTTCGAAAAAGCCAATGCCAACGTTGCTTGGATGGAATTGGTGGTTTCCTTCGTAGCCATCGTGGCCATCACTACCGTACTTTTGGTTTTCCAGATGGGACAACCAAGAATCTGGTACGCTATGAGTAGAGATGGTTTGATGCCACAGAAATTTCAAGAAGTGCATCCAAAACACAAAACACCTTCTTTTGCTACCATTATTACAGGTATCGTTGTCGGAATACCAATCATCTTTACAGACAAAAGTTTTATCCTAGATTTTACCAGTATTGGGACTATTTTCGCCTTTGTGCTAGTTTGTGCTGGTGTACTTATGCTTCCTGCAAAAGAGAAAATAAAAGGTAGATTTCATCTTCCGTATATCAACGGAAAAGTTATTTTCCCTATCCTATTTTTAGGTGCGCTAGGAACTTTTTATTACTTGCAACCTCAATTTTTTGACACATTGATGGATTGGAAAGATCCTAAAGAAGGAGAATTTCGAGCTTCTATTTTCTTTTATCTAATTATTAATTTAATCTTGTGCGTTGTCGCATTTATAAAAAACTTATCCTTAATACCACTTATTGGATTAAGCTCATGCCTTTATCTTCTTACCGGTATGAGCCATAACAACTGGTTTTGGTTTGGACTTTGGTTTGCTTTAGGATTAATTATTTATTTCTGCTATGGATATAAAAACAGTAAACTTAGAAGTAGCTAAACCTATTTTTAAAAAGGTTTTGTTAACTTTATTTGTCTCTGCAACGATGAGTTGCAACAAAGATACATCTACTCAAAAAACAGCAACCACTCCGTCCAGTGTGGTTGCTGTTTCTAAAATAAGCTATACTGAATTACTTTCTTCCATCAAGAACAAAAGTACACAAGCACAAAAAGAAGAGTTATTCTCATTTATAAATAATGAAATCCCAACTTATTGGGAAGGTACGCCTTGGTCTTACAATGGCACAACCAGGATTCCCCAATCTGGAAGCATAGCTTGTGGCTACTTTATTACGAATATTTTGACGGATTTTGGATATAATATCAAAAGAATTCATCTCGCACAACAACCTTCATCGGTGATGATAAAGCAACTTTGCACTGACATAAAATATTTTGATAGTAGAGAAAGATTAGAAGATTTTGTAAGATCCAAATCTAAAAATCAGGTGTATATTGTTGGATTAGATTTTCATACAGGATTTATCACTTTTGATGGTAAGGAAACTTACTTTATTCATTCAAATTATATTAAAAATCAAGGCGTGGTGAAAGAATTGGCAACAAGTTCGCAAGCCCTTAATGCATCAAAAACTTTTATGATTGGGAGATTGAGTAAATAATAATTAAAAGGAAAGACTACTCCATTTCAATTGGGGTACAAAATAAAAATCCATCTCAGTTGAGATGGATTTTGTTTCAATAATATATATTATTGGCAATTAAGCCAGTCTTACATTTACTGCGTTTAGTCCTTTTTCGCTTTTTTCTACGTCAAAAACTACTTTGTCATTCTCGCGAATAAGTTTAGTGTTCAAACCTGAAGAATGTACAAAAATGTCTTGACCTCCCTCGTCTGGAGAAATAAATCCGAAACCTTTAGTTTCGTTGAAAAATTTTACTGTGCCTTGTTGCATTGTATTGGTATTAAAATTGTTGATATAATATTTGTCTAACAAGAGTTAAACGTTTGTGATTTTGGTTTTTTAAGATACCGCAGAGAAGTAATCTTTTTTATTGATTTCCAATCTGTTATTCAGTGTTCTCTCAGCAAATATAGTTAAATCTTTTGATATCGTACTAGAATAAAATATATTTTGCCTTTTAATAGGAAGTTTATGTATTAATTTGATAAAAGTGCCAGAATTACTTTCTAAAAGCTCATCTGCTTCATCTACCACTAGCATTTCAATCTTCGAAAGCGTAATATGTCTCTGCTCGTCTAGCTCTAATAATTTATCTGGTGTGGCGATGATAAGATCCAATCTCTTCCTAAGAGATGAAAGTTGGGTACCATTAGAAATACCATCATAAACAGACAATTGTGCTAGTGGCAAATACTTGGTATAGACCTTAAAGTTTTCCTCTATTCTTAATGCAGATTCTTTGGTAGAGGTCAAAATAAGAACTCTTGTTTCATTGTGATCGGTATTATTCTTCTTCAAAAGTTGAATGATCGGCATAATAAAAGAGGTAAGACGCTCCATATCGTTGGACATGCAACACAAGATATCTCTACCATTCAGGATTTGCGGAATAATATCATTCTGTAATTCTGAAGGTTTTGCACAACCTGCTTCTGTAGCAGCACGAACAATAGGATTGATTAAGTTTAGATTCTTAAAACTCATAGTATATTTGCCGAGTCGCGGCTTTCCTAACAAAGTTTGATGCAGGAAACTGGTTTAATATTTGAGACCTGGTGCGATCTTTTATCAGAATTATATAAAAATTCTGGTTGTGTAAAAAACTAATTTGGATATATTTTTTTCCACTTTACAAAAGTCTACAAAAAATTGATTAATAGTTTATACAAATAAATCTAAGATTTACATAAATCACACGTTTTTATAAATCTTCTAGATTATTCTCTCTTTTTTGTTTGAGCTGTTTGTAGAAAGACGGCGCCAAACCTGTTATTTTTTTGAATTGATAAGAAAGATGCGCTACACTGCTATAGTTTAGCTGGTAGGCAATTTCCGTAAGATTAAGCTCATTGTACAAGATCAATTCTTTTACTTTTTCTATTTTGTTGAGGATAATAAACTGCTGTATCGTGTAGCCATTCACTTCAGAGAAAATATTGGCGAGATAAGTATAATCGTAACCTAAGGCATTGCTAAGATATTCTGAGTAGTTTTCTTTCGGTTGTTCTGTAGTATTATGAATAAGCGTGGTGATAGAGTTTTTAATTTTCTCTATTAGAATACTTTTTTTATCATCTAAAACTTCAAGACCCATTTTTTTTAGTCGAGCAGTAAAAGTAGTTAGTTGTTTAGAATCCATTGGTTCTATAGTATCCACAATACCTAATTTCACTACAGCTTGGCTTATTCCCAATCTATCGATTTCTTGTTGTACCATCATTTTACATCGCAAACTGACCATATATTTAATGTGAATTCTCATTGTTCAAATTGTTTTCGACAATTCATTGTATTTATTAATAAAGCTAAATTATTACCCTCAAGGTACTGATTTATTTTTAAAGTGCAACACACCTTTTGAGATAGCCAACTGGGCTTGATCCACTGTTTTTAAGATTTTAAATACGTTTCATACAAATCTGTTCGTCTATCCTTCAGTACTTGTACAGACCCATTATGATGCAAATCCTTTAGAAGATTGAAGTCTACATCTACAATGAGCGTCATTTCTGTATTGGGTGTAGCCTCTCCTTTCACGGCATTAGAAGGGAATGCAAAATCTGAAGGCGTAAAAACAGCTGCTTGCCCGAATTGGATATCCATATTATTAACACCAGGAAGATTACCTACACATCCCGCAATGGCTACATAACATTCATTTTCTATGGCTCTGGCTGCAGCGCAGTGCCTTACTCTCATGTAGGCATTTTGCGTATCGGTAAGATAGGGTACGAAAAGCAGTTTCATTCCTTGGTCTGCTAAGATCCTTGGCAATTCTGGGAATTCTACATCATAGCATATCACGAGACCAATTTTCCCGCAATCGGTATCGAAGGTTTTTATTTCGTTTCCTCCTTTCATTCCATAATACTTTCTTTCGTTAGGGGTAATATGTATTTTTCTGTATTCATCTATTCTCCCATCGCGATGTAATAGATAGCTCACATTATACAGATCGTTGTTTTCAAACAGCGGCATACTTCCAGAAATGATATTGACATTGTAACTGATAGCAAGATCCGATATTTTCTTTTTGATATCATTGGTCAGTTTTGCAAGCTCTATCATACTTTCTCTTTCAGAAAGATGATTGAAAGGGGCAAGCAAAGGAGTATTAAATAATTCTGGGAATAATACAAAATCAGATTTATAGGCTCCCATGACGTTCACGAAGAATTCTACTTGCTCATAGAAGGCATCAATATCCTTGAAGGGTCTCATTTGCCATTGTACCAACCCCAACCTTACGGTACTATCCTTCATCGTATTGGGTTTCTTGCTATAATAGATATTATTCCATTGGAGAAGAACGGCGTTTTCCTTGGAATCTTCGTCTTGAGGAAGATATTTTTTGAGGATACGGATGGGCAAGAAATTATTAGATAGTTGGAAAGAAAGCACAGGATCATAGATTTCTTTGTCTCTTACTTTGCGTATGTATTCTCTTGCTGATATCTCGGAACTGTACGTATGATAATTGGGAATTCTGCCTCCAAAAATGATTGATTTTAGGTTGAGTACTTCACAAAGTTCTTTTCTGGCATCGTATAATCTCCTTCCCAAGCGAAGCTCTCTGTATCTTGGGTCTACAAAAATCTCTATTCCGTACAGTACATTGCCGTTGGCTGTATGAGTACTGAAACTGCCCTTCCCTGTGATATCATCATAAGTATGCTCATCATCAAAGTCGTCATAGTTCACTACTATAGAAAGTGCTACGGCAGCGATCTTGCCATTAACGGTAATCCCAATTTGTCCTTCGGGGAAGATTGTGGTAAGACGCGCAATATCTTTATACGTCCAGATGTTATCTGCCATATGAGGATAGGCTAGTTTCATGGCGTCTATAAGCTCATCATAGTCTTGGATATGGAGTTTTCTCGTTTCTATCTGCATATTGTATTTTTATTTAAAGGTATAGAAAACCTATGAGTTGTGGTGACTTCTAGACATCAATTATCTAGTAAATTGACTGAGAAGAGCTCTATAACTTTGATATAGGAGTGAATGATTGACAATTTTTGAGCTGATAAACCCCTATTTTAATTAGCACAAACTAGGGCAATAGCCCCGATAGAACGGCTTGTTTGAGCTCTTTTTGCAAGCGAAGGAAAGCGAAAGGCACAAAAAAGCGAGAAGTGATAGCGGGAAATAGCTTCTAAGAAAAAAATAAGTGGATAGAATTGTTTTGCTTCATCGTGTAAGAAAAAATAGTGGACTATAGAATTTGGATGATTTACAAATTAATTATCTTTGCAGGGTGTATATAAATAAAGAAGATTTAAAAGAATTAGAATTTCCGCAATTGCTCGCGGAGATTGCACCCTTTGCCTATTCTCCAAAGACCAGAGAGAAGATACATCAGCTATTGCCAATGGGCATAGATGAAGCAGAACTTGCTCTGAAAAAGACTGCCGAATACCTATCTAGTTTTGAAAGCTCGAACGCCATCCCGTTTGATGAATACGAGGATATAGACAACGAGCTAAAGCTGATGCTGATAGAGAACTACAGACTGGAGAACAGCGCTTTTATAAAAATAAAAACCCTGACTGAACAAATAGGAAGGCTGCAAAAGTTTTTCCCTACGATGCCCGATACCTTCCCACAACTGTTGCAGGAAGTATCTGTATTGGAGTTCAAGAAGGAGATCATTGATAAAGTAGATAAAGTTTTCAATCGTTTTGGGGAAGTGAAGAGCGAAGCTTCGCCTATCCTAAAAGGACTGAGAACAGAAATGCAACACGCCAAGAAGGCAATACAAGAGAACTTCAATAGGGCGCTTTTCAACTACGGACAAAGCGACTTTTTGGATGAGATCCGAGAAAGTATTATAGACGACCAAAGAGTTTTGGCGGTGAAGTCGGCGTACAAAAAGCGTGTATTGGGTAGAGTTCTTGGGTTGTCCAAAACAGGATCTATTACCTATATGCAGCCCGATAGCGTGGTGAAGCACTACTTTAAACTAAAGGAATGTCAGGAAGAAGAAAAGAAAGAAATAGATAAAATACTAAGGCAACTAACGGCGGAAATTGCAGTTTTTCAGCCTCAGCTTTGGAGATACCAGAAGTATATCTTTGATCTGGATTTTACGAGAGCTAAGGGTAAATTTGCCGAATTGGTGAATGGAGTTTTGCCAAAGATTAACCGTCACAAAACCCTAAAGCTAAAGGATGCCTACCACCCTCTTCTATGGTTGAAAAACAAGAAGCAGAATAAAACGATTTTCCCACAAACTTTATCGCTAACAGACCACAACAGAATTATCTGTATATCGGGTCCTAATGCGGGAGGAAAGTCTATCACCCTGAAAACTGTTGGGCTACTGCAACTGATGATACAGAGCGGAATCTTGGTGCCTACCCATCCAAAATCTGAAATGTTCTTCTTTGATAAGATCATGACGGATATTGGCGACAACCAATCCATAGAAAACCACCTTTCTACCTACTCTTCTAGGCTAAAGAAGATGGGCGGTATTATAAAAGAAGCCAACGCAAAAACGCTGTTGCTAATAGATGAATTCGGGACGGGATCTGACCCAGAGTTGGGAGGTGCCTTGGCAGAAAGCTTCCTAGAGTTCTTCTACGATAAGAAAAGTTTTGCCATTATTACCACGCACTATACCAATATAAAAATTGTAATAGAGCAACTACCCAACGCCGAAAACGCAGCCATGCTCTTTGATGAGAAGACGCTAGAGCCTATGTATAAGCTGGAAGTGGGACAAGCTGGAAGTTCTTTCACGTTTGAGGTGGCAGAGAAAAACAAAATTCCGAAGTTTATCATAGAGTCTGCGAAGAAGAAAGTAGAACACGACATCATCAACCTAGATAAAACCATCGTAAAACTACAGCAAGAGAAATACGAGGTAGAGAAGCTAAGAACCGACCTTACCGAGAGAAAAGAATCTGTGGAAGGTAAGCGAGACAACTTCCAAAAACTGAATGAACAGCTGCAACAAAAGCTCTTCAACTTCCAAAAGTTGTATGAAGATGAGCATAGAAAATTGCAATTCGGGAACAAAATTGAGACTTTTATAGAGAGCTATATCAAAGGGAAATCTAGAAAAGATGTAGTAAAAGACTTTGTGAAAATCTTGGAGCAAGAGAAGTTCAGGAAAATTGGTGCTGATAAAGATGAGACCAAAAGGCTGCAAGTGGTGAAAAGGAAAATTACCCAGCAACTGAAGAAAGAGGAAGTAATAGAAAAGATAGAAGAAACCAACGAAAAGCTAGAGGAAAAACGCAAAGTAGACCGTGCCGTTTGGATGAAAGTGGGACAACGTGTGCGCATCACAGGAAGTACCAGTGTGGGAACTATTGATAAGATATCTAGAAATAAGGTGATAGTAAACTACGGCACCTTCAAAACCACGATAGATCCTGAAGAATTGGAAAGGATTTAATTTTTATTTAGGTTAAATTTTATAATTAAAAGGATAAGCCTAAAAATTCATGCGCATGAGTTGTACAATTCACCCGCATGAATCTCGAAAGTCATGCGCATGAAATATTAGATTCACCCGCATGAGTTTTTGAAACCCTAAAAAGAGGAACTGCATTTTGCGGTTTCTCTTTTTTGGTTTTGATCGTGCGGGAAAGTTTTTTTTGGTTTGAAAAAGTGTATTTTAGCGACTTGTTTGTATTTGGGTATTGCTAAATTCTATTGAGGTCGAGTTTGTGTGAGGCTTGAATATATTTTTACCTACAATTTTATAAAACTGGTATGAAGAAAAAACTTTTAATAATAGTTTCAATATTAATTTTTTATAATTTTAAAGCACAATCCCATCGATTTATTTATGAATATAAATTCGTTCCAGATTCCACAAAAATTGATAGTGCATTAACTGAACATACGAGATTAGAAATATTCAAGAATCATTCTGAATTTATGAGTGAATTATCTACAAAGAGAGATTCAGCTCTGTTAAAATCATCTTTAAAAAATTCAGGCGAGGTAGGAACTAATTTACCTAGTGGAAAATTTAAAAATAAAGTTTGGAAAAGTAAAGAGAAAACCTATTCGACTGAATATATTGGAATCGAACCATTCAAAGTTCTAAATAATAAAATTTTGGATTGGAAGCTAACAAATGAAAAAAAAATCATTCAAAATTATAATTGTCAAAAAGCAATTGTGAATTATGGAAATAGATCTTGGGAAGCTTGGTTTACTACAGACATTTCACTTCAAGAAGGACCCTATATCTTCCGAAACTTACCAGGACTAATAGTACAAATCTTCGATAGCAGAAAACAACACTCATTTTTATTAATTGCACATAGTAAATCCAACAATGCAACATCAGTTTCACTCGAAAATAAAATGTTCAAAGCTTACGAAGTTACTAGAGAACAATTTCAAAAAAAATGGAACGATTATAAGAAAAATCCAATTGGAGGAAGTGAGCAATTTCAACTAATGAATCCTCAAATTTCAAATTACAAAATGTTTGATGAAAATGGAAAAGAAAGAAATTTGAATGATGTTCGCAAAGAAGAAAGAGAACAAGCTCTCAGAAAATTAAAAGCTGTGAATAATTTTATTGATTTGGAACTATATAAATAATAACTTCCTACAATAATTAAGCTTTTATATTAACTTCTAACCAAGAAACTGAAGTTAAATAAACCGAAAAATCCTTTATCGAATTGAAATATACAAAGCAGTCTTTTTACAAGGGCTGCTTTTTTGTTGTGATCTTGAAATAATGAATATTTATAATGTGAAAAACTGTATTTTAGTGGGAAGATTGTCTTTGTGTAATTGCTTGAATCTATATTTTTTAGAATTTTGTAATTCGGGAATGTGAGCAATCTTTAAATGATAAAAACACAACAATGATAAAAAATTTCATAACTATTTTAATTGGTTTTTTATTCTTCACAATAGGTATAATTAACAAAGAATTTATAATAGGCATTTTCGAAAATATTACTCATAATAATTTGATTAGTATTATTCTATTTTATCTAATTATAGGAATTCCAATCTTCATCGCAACCTTTCTTATCACTAAAAAATTAAACTTTATTGATGAATACGGTTTTAATAAAAATATCTTACTTGGTCTTGTATTCGCAGGACTAGCCACAATTCCAATGTTTATTGGTGGCATGATATTTTTCAAATTAAATACTTCACTATCTTTTGAATATGTAATTAAAATGGCTTTAATAGCTGGTTTTTTCGAAGAATTATATTTTAGAGGCTTTCTATTTGCTCAGTTATTCAAAAAAACAAAACTCGGCTTTATATTATCTATTTTCATAGGAGCCTTAATTTTTTCATTATTTCACTTGTTTGGAGCACAAAGTTTTATAGAAATTTTAGGAATCTTTATTTCAACTTTTATTGGAGCTATTTTATTTGCATGGTTATATGTTGAATGGAATTACAATATTTGGATACCTATATTTCTTCATACTTTCATGAATTTGGCTTGGGTGACTTTTTCATTAAGTGAAAACTCGTCAGGGAATCTTTATTCAAATATATTTAGAATTCTGACAATATTATGTGCAATCGTTTTTACAATACTTTGGAAAAGACACAAGGGTGAAATATTTTTAATAAACAGAACAACTATTTGGTTGAAAAAATAATTTAGAAAAAATGAAAAATAGTTTTGGAATTTTTATATTACTAATGGGCAATCTACTCTTTGCTCAAAACAATTTTAAAATTGAATTGGAAGCTGCTGCTTTTGAAAAAGATTCTTTGTTCATAGAAGCCGCAACAAATTCTGGAAATACCAAACGGATCTTTAATTTCTCGGTAGATACAAACTCCAATATTTCATTTCTTAAAGGTTTCAATAGTATTATCGCAAGAATAAATGCGCAAAAAACCAGTATTGAAGGAAAGATAGATTATCCGCAGATAATGAATTTGGTTTACTTTGATCCAAAAACTAAAAACAGTTACCAAACAAAACCTTTTTTTTTAGAGAAAGGAAATTTTGTTATTTCTGTGAATAGAATTAATAATTTCGACTATCAATTTGAATTTAATACTCCTGCCAATATCGAGTATCAAAAGCTCAGATTAGATTTGTTGAATTTTGATAAAAAGCTAATTCCCTATTCTGAAAATGATCGTAATGATATTTTAGCCAAACAAAATTTCCTTGAAAAGTATATTATAAAAAATCCAAATTCCTTTGTGGCATTTTGGGAAATCGTAAGTGATTTTAGCAAATATCGCTTCGACAAATCGTATGTTAAAAATCTATCTCTTTTTTCTAACACTGTGAAAAAATCTTATAGTTATATTGAGTTTAAAAAGATGATAGACCTAGAAAATTCGACAAATATTGGTGGTAATTTCCCGAAGCTATCTTTTGAAAACAATGAAAAGATAACAAAATCTGATTTCTCAAACTACGATATTACACTGATTGATTATTGGTCTACAACCTGCAAACCCTGCATCCAAGATTTACCCAAATTGGTTGCACTCTTTGAAAAATATAAGGATAAAAAAGTAAACATTATTAGTATTGCCAGTGATAGCAAGAAAGATAGAATGGAATTGGCAAAGAGGATATTGAAAAACAATAATGTAGAATGGAAAAATTATTTTGATGTTAAAAATGAATTTCCAAAAAAGCTAAATGCAAGTGGTTATCCGTTACAAATACTTGTAGATAAAAACGGAAAAATAATAGATAGAAAAGTTAGTGATTTATACAAAATAGAACTTACAATTGAAAGTATAATTCGGTAAATTTTAATTAACACAAATAATGAAATCAACACTATTTCTTTTTGCAATTTTCATCTTGTTTTCTTGCAACGAAAAGAAAGAATATTCTCCATCCAAAATATTGAGTAATTGTGAATGCGATAATACTTTAAAAACAGATTCTGTATTGTATTCAACTCAAATCCATAAAGATCGTCGTCAAAATAGCATTAATTTTAATTGTGCAACTGTAGAAAAAGCAATTGCTTCGATGATTGACCTCAATGGAAATAATGAATATTGCAAAAACATTTATGATATAAAATGCAAATCCAGTAAAAATGAAAACCTAATATTGTCTAATGAATTTACGTATTATCCAGATGAAATAATGAATAGAGAAATGAATAATGCTGACAGTCAAAAATTATTCTTTCGTGAATTGCGCGCAGATAATCAGTTTTACAAATTTGAAATGAATAGTAAAAGAGAGATTATTCGAATTACAAAAATAAAATAAAACTTAGAGTGAATTGATTCAACTTAACAATAAAGCTCATGGAAAAAGACATTGAAAAACTAAAATATCCAATAGGAAAATTTCAAAATCCCTATTGTATTGATGACAAGCTCCTTGAAAAATAGATAAAAATTATAGAAGAATTTCCACAAAAGTTAAAGTTAGAAACTGAAAATCTTACGGATGAAGATTTTAATAAAAAATACAGGCCAGGCGGTTGGACAATTAGACAAATTGTGAATCATTGTGCTGATAGTCATATGAATAGTCTAATTCGTTTTAAACTCGCCATGACGGAAGATTTGCCAACGATAAAACCGTATTCTGAGGATTTGTGGGCAGAATTAGCAGACTCTAAAAACTTCCCTATAGAAAGCTCTATTAAAATATTAGAAGGTTTACATGAAAGATGGGTCGTTTTCCTAAAATCTATGAGCGAGAACGATTTTGAAAAAGCCTTTATTCATCCAGAAACCCAAGAAAAAGTTTCACTAAAAAACAATATTGGTTTTTAAGCTTGGCATTGCGAGCATCATTTGGCTCATATTAGAATTGCGAAAAATAGTTGAAATTAACACTCTAATTTTTAAATTAAAGCAAGATTATATCTTACTTAAATTTTGTAATGAAATTAAGTATTCTTTTTTGACTAATTTCGGCGTTTGAAAAATAAATTCTCTAGATTTGAAAGCCTTTTCCAGAGCAATAATTTTTAGTAACCGAAAACGTATTTAATGAAAATCAAACTATTATCTTTTATTTTTACTGCATTTATTTTAAGCTCCTGTGTATCTACAAAAGTGAGTTCTAAAAATAACTTCGACTTCTCTGTTCTAAAAGCAAATTCCAACTATATTATTGAAACAAAAGAAGGAAATAAAATTAGAGAATTTGAGTTTTTGCGTAGCAATGAAACGATGCTTATTGGTAAGCAAGAAGGCAAAGACCTGCAAATAGAAAAAAATAATGTAAACAGAATTTTAAAACACAGTGCAGGCAAAACAATTCCTTTGGTAGTTGGCATTATTGGAGCTGCCATTTTAGTGCCTGCCTATGTGAAAAATGAACCTGTAGGAAAATAGTATATTTACAATAATAATTTAAAACTATACAAAGCCTTTTTAGAAGAAATTCTGGAGAGGTTTATTTTTTGATTAAGATGAACTGTGCAAATAAATCGAGATTAAATAGAAAAATTTTCATTGAAATGCGAAATATTGATTAATTTAACGAGATATATAACACAAGATGAAAAAATTTTCAATTGCCATTGCTATCCTTGGGATCGCCGTCTTTTTGTTTCTCAAGTTCGTTATTGGATTTAAGCATGTAGGATTTCACCTTAGAGATTTGAAAGATTACCTTTTTGCTAGCGAGAGTACCTCTGGTGATCCTATTCAAGCTACTATTGCAGTAGTAGATACGGTAAGAGTAGAAAATCAACTTGTAGAATCTCCTTATGATACTCTGATGTGGGTAAATGCCATAAAAAACAAAGAATATATTCCTGAAGATGTTTTAGAAGGACTGAATCGTTACAAAAAAAAAGATTTTTCTAAACTTGTTCTTGCAAAAGATTTCCCAACCGATAAAGAGGCAGAAGCTGCCATCGTTGCTTATTACCAAAATGAGGTAGTAAAGTTATTGCAAAGGGAAAGAGCACATATACAAATTGGTACTTGCTATACCGCAAAACTACAACCAACAAGCTATGGCGATAAAGAAATTGCACGCGTTACAGCCATGATTTCAGCATTTAATGATAAAAGAGGAAATATTGGAAATATACAGCATCCATTAGATGTGATCTACGATTTTGTAAAATATGAATCTGATCCTACTACTTGGCGTTTAGCCGATTTTAGTCAGAATATCCCTTACGATTATCAATTAAATAAAGATCCATGGTAAAATTAATTCAGATCATATTGCTACTCTTTGTGATCACCTCCTGCGCACAAATAAAGAATAAAAACATACTACTTGGCAAATGGCAATTAATTACTACTAACGAAAGTGATGGCGGTAAACCGCACACCAATGAAGTGAAAAATGGAGAAATTCTTAATTTTCAAGATCGAAATCTTCTAGCAATGAGAAAGGAGAAAAAGGAACTTACCAATTGGAAAACGACCATTTGAAATTGTCCTTAGCGGTAATACGAGGCAATATCTGCTACGGTATGTTGATAAAAAAATACTGTTCTCCATCTTACGCCCGTTACAGAACACTATCAACTAATTTGCGATGAAGGTTGTTCTTTCACCTATGTTAAAAAAAAGGAAGTGTTATTTTGCTAAATTAAAGCGTTAAAATTGACACGGAAACTTTTGTATCCACTATCATTTTGATTTATATGAAAACAATATTGCTTGTTATCACATGTATGATATTCATTCTATCTTGCAAAGAAAACAGTAAGATTGAAAATGAAATTGAGAAAACCTCAGTAGACGTCCCTAAAGTTAATAACTCTATTATCAAAAAGATTCCGACAGACTTGCCTAATCAGAAAAAACTAGATAAATTCGGGATTGTAGGAAAAAGGTTCAATACTGTTGAAGTTATTGGTCAAAACCCTACGGTAAATACAGAAATTACTTTAATAGAGAATAGACGTGTGGGATATGGTAATCATATCAAATTTCACGAGAATAATACTTTTAAAAATTCTTATTCTGCTCCCTGCGGAAACGATTGTTTTCCAATGGCGTCTGGTGAGTTTTATTTTAGTGACAAAGACCATATTTATTTGAATATTATCAGATTTAAGCAACATGGAATTTGTCGAGAAATAAATAAAGGTTTCAAAAGTAATTTTGTGAAATATACCATCACGAAAAATAAGAACGAAATACAATTGAAGTTAAGCAACCCCAGAGACAAAAATGATACCTTGCAATTTCAATTTTTCAAAACCGAATAGTAAGATTTCTGCATCAAGTGATATTATTCTCTCTTTTCAATTAACTTTCAGATGACAATAAAAAAATACCTAAGTTTAGATAATTCTCTTGAAAGCTTCCAACTGATCAAATTGGAAAGCGAAATTTTCTGGAAATCCATTGAGCTTGAAAATTGTTGGGGTTTGCAAATACAAGCAGGAAGTAAATGGAATAAAGGCTTATCCGAAGAGCAATTGAAAGATTTCCAGAACCAAATGAATCTAGAATTTCCAGAATCTCTAAAGAATTTTTACCGCACCATGAATGGACTCAACAAACCTGCCGTTAATAATAATGGTGGAGAAGGTACACTAGAATATGGGAGTCTTTTTTATTCCTATCCCGAAGATATCAAGATCATAAAATCTCAAATTGAATGGGTATTAGAAGCCAACAAAATATCTCAAGGTGACCTCAAAACCTATAACATCCCTCCTATTTTCCCTTATTTCGGACATCGATTTTTACTATTTGACCATCCAGAAAACGTATTGTCTATGTACGGTGATGATATTATTTTTTGGGCTGATATTTTGTCTAAAGGAATTGCAAAAGATATATTCTCTTTGTATTCGATTAAGGAAAATAAAAACAGCAAAATAAAATCATTTTGGAATGATCGATTAGATAAGTAAGTTAGAAGAAAAAGGTATTTAGATGTTGTATTTGATTTTGAGAGCTACTCTATAGTAGCACAATTAGTATTTTTCCAAAACAACTATATGAATTGGAAAATATACTAACAATATTAGTTTGGTAAAATTGATATAAACTCTCCTATTATTTTCATATTCTCTGCATTTTCTTCACTGATAATTATTGGTGAAAAAGACTCATCAAAAGAGTTTGGTAAAAGTTTGATTTCTGTATGTGACCAATTATCATCTGTGACTATTTTTTCACTTGAATATGTTTTCACCGTAAAAGCTGAATTAAAATCGATATCTTGTTTATCTAAATTTTCAACCAATACAATTTTACCATTTCTACTTCCTCCATTATATAATTTGAAAATACAAATTGAACCATTTGGAATTATTCTATTCATGGATTCGCCTACAACTTTACAAGCAAAATAATCGGTTGTATTTTTCAAATAGCTTGGAGCATCAATTAATGTGTATTCATTATCAGATTGTAATTCACTAAAAGTACCAGCTGCAGCATAAAAATTATAGAATGGAATTTGAAGTATTTTTTGTTTTGTATCTAATAAATCTTGTACTATTTCTTTTTTATCGAGTGCTGCATCTGATGAATCCTTGTAAGAACTATTATTATTTAGATAATTATAAATAGATTCGTTCACAGAGGGATAAATATTAAATCGAATCTTCACTACAGGAACACTCCCCCCTTTTCCGTTATCCATTGTCGTTTGCTCAACAAAATTTAAATTTGGCTGCATCTCACCCATATAATAAAATTCAGTTCCTTCATCATTATTCTTTTTTATAAACAATGGAAGTCTAATTTCTCCTTTTTTACCAAGAATAGATTGTACGTCGTTACTTTCTATTTTACGTTTAGATTTTGACATCCAATCAAATTCATTTCTATTAACAAATTCATCTTCGTATTTCGTTGTCTCTGATATGTGATTTTCCTTATGGTAATTTACAAAAATAGGACAGTTTGAATTATCTGGACTAACAAGATAACCACCAACGTTTTGTGCAACTGGATTCTCTAATGTATTTAAAATTCTGAACACATCTTTTCTTGAATATTTCTTATATAATATAAAACCATCGTTCCAATTCTCTAAGCGAAAAGATTTATCAAATTCATGAATTGAGTATTCAGTAGAATCCAAAAGAAAATAGAAAAATAATTTATTTTCTAAGAGTCTCTTGAACTTATTAGAAAAGGTAAACATACCATTTTCTAAGCTAATGATATCTAAATTGTAAATCTCATTAACAGAGATTAATTGCTTGTTCTTATTTTCTCTAATAAATTCAAAATTTAAATTAATAATACAAGATTGAATTGTTTCGTTCGTTATCTCATAATTATATTTCTCATTAATATAGTTTTTAAGTTCAAGGACAGATAATTTATTTTTCTGTATCAATAACTTTAAAATAACACTTTCCTCAACTCGCTTCCCGTTATTAATATCTTTTGCAAAAAGCTCTAATAACTTAATTTGAGAAGTTTCTAATTCAGCTATTGAATCTTTATCAACCTTTTTAACAAAATTGAAATATGATTTAGCATAGTCCACAAATATAAAAGGGTCTCTACTATCATTTTTTATGAAGTCCATCATCATAGGTACTCTCCCTAATCTGAATTTCAGAAGGTTATAATCTTTCTTCAAATCAGCAAGTAATTGCATATTTGCAGAATCAATAGATTGAAAGATTCTTTCTTTTGTAATCTGATCAAAATTGATTGTTGATGAACCAGGAATTAATCTGCTCCCATCGTTCAATAATTTACGAATTGTATCTTTGTTATAAGAGCGATCTCCGTATAAAGCAATAGGAATTAGATAATTATTATCATAGTTACCTATAAAATCAATTACTGTTAAATACCCTTTTCCGTTCGCTTTCCTCAATCCTCTCCCTAATTGTTGAATGAAAATTATGGCAGATTCTGTCGGACGAAGCATAATAATCTGATTGATTTTAGGAATATCAATACCTTCATTGAAAATATCTACTGTCAAGATAAAATCCAATTTCTGGTTCAAATTATCAGATTCTAATAATGTGATAGCAGCAGCTCTTTGTTCTTCAGAATTTTCACCTGTTAATGCTTCTGTTTTTAGGCCCCTATTATTTAAAAGTTTTGATAATTCTTTCGCTTCTTCTTTTCTAGAGCAAAAAATCAAACCTCTTATTATACCATTATCACTTCCATAAAATTTTGATTGTTCAATTACCCTATTTACTCTTTCTTCTGAAATCAATAAATTAAAGTCAGATTTATTTTCGATGCTTTTATCATCAATCATCAAATCTGTAACTCCGTAATAATGGAATGAGCTTAACATGTCTTCTTCCATTGCTCGATTCAGGCGAATTTCATACCCTATATTATAGTCAAACTGCTCAAAAATATTATTACCATCGGTACGTTCTGGTGTAGCCGTCATTCCTAAAAGAAATTTAGGCTTAAAATAATTTAATATTCTTGTGTATGAATCTGCTGCAGAACGATGTGTTTCATCAATTATAATATAATCAAAATGTTCTTTAGAAAATAGCTCGTAGTATTCTCGTTTAGAAATAGTTTGTACTGTCGAAAAAATATAATCACAATGCATCTCTTTTATATTCCCAGAGTACAAGCCCATAGTACGCGTATTTCCAAAAACCTTTTTAAAGGTTTTCATTGCATCTTTAGCTATGGTTTGTCTGTGAACCACGAATAAAAGTTTTTGAGGATTGAAGCTTTTAGCATCAAAAGCAGACAAAAATGTTTTCCCTGTACCTGTTGCAGAAATAATTAATGCTTTATTCTTCTTTTGTGAACGTAAATTTGATAAATTGAAAAGAGCATCCTGCTGCATTAAGTTTGGAGTCACCGTTTCAATAACATTTACGGTTTGGTCATTAAATTTTTTACTTAATAAAAATTGCTCTTTATACAATTTTCCATATTCAGCAATAAACTCAGAAGTTACAAGGACTGCTTTATCAAAATCTGAATGAAACTCATTTAAAATAGTATTTACCAATCCACTTTTACCAAGCGCTGATAATTTAATATTCCATTCTTTGTTCGTTGATAATGCGTTTGCAGTAAGATTACTACTCCCAACGATTAAATTATAGTGTGTATTATTTTTAAAGATGTATCCTTTTGCATGCGCATTTCCTGAAATTATAATTCTTAGTTCGATATTTTCAAACTGCATTAATTTTTTAAGTGCTTCAGGCTGTGTAAAATTAAGATACTGTGAAACGAGAATATAACCTCTAACTCCTCGTTCCTCTAAGTCTTTAAGTTGATTAAGAATTGTTGCTACTCCACTTGTAGTAACAAATGCTACAGAGATATAGAATTCTGTACAATTATTTAGTTCACGAAGGATTGTTGATAAAATTTTTATAGGTGGTGCCTTTTGGTTGACTAACAATTCAGGTTGAAAAGCTACATCTGATAAAATTTCTTTATCTATAAAACCTGTATAAAGACTTTCTTTAAATCCTGATTTTAAATTATGCATCTGCAATTAATTTATTTACAATAGGCACATCAGCCGCAGCCCAATCTAAATCTTCAATTTCGTTTACTTTTAACCATTTAGAATCGATATGTTCATTGAGTGTAATATTAGTACTTTCGACATTACAAATAAAACTATGCATCGTCAATTCAAAATCTGGGTACTGATGTACGACAGTTAAAAATAAAGATTGGATATCTGCTACGATATTAAGTTCTTCTGATAATTCTCTCGCTAAGGCTTCTTTCTTCGTTTCACCTGATTCAATCTTTCCACCAGGAAACTCAAATTTTTCTGAGATATAAGGTAATTTATTTTTGGATCTTTGAACACAAAATATTTTATCTTCAAATTTTAATATCGCGGCTACAACTTCTACTTTTTTCATATTGTTTTACTATTTCTTACATTACTAGATTTTACACCGATAAGATAGAAATATTCTGTAATAGTATTTATTCTTTTACAATAATAAGAAAACTATTATTGGTAATTACAAATATTTCTACATTTTGATATATTTATACATCATTTTCCATGGTTTCAAAGCACAAAAAAGTGCAGATAATAAATTACCTGCACCATTTATGTGTACTGAAGAATTAGATTCTTCGAGTATTAAGCTATTCTAACGTTTACCGCGTTAACGCCTTTGTTACCGTTTTGTAATTCGTAAGTTACTACATCATTTTCACGGATAGTGTCTACTAAACCTGAAGTATGTACGAAAACGTCTTGTCCACCTGTAGATGGAGTGATAAAACCAAATCCTTTTGTATCGTTGAAGAATTTTACTGTTCCTTGTTGCATTGTATATGTATTAAAAAAATTATTGTATTCTACTTTTCGGATATTTATCCGCTTTTGTTCTGACTACATCAAAACGATAATAAACTTTTGAAAGAAATAGGGATGTTTAGAATCTAAGAAAGTAACTTCTTAAATAGGTAGTGCACCTGGAATATTAATGACAAAATTTTTTGCTAATGAGTGATAACTTCTGAACTACTACTTATTTAAATTTCAGATTTTACAATTTCACTGCGTTATTATTCTACAAATATAAAAGATTAATTTGGAATACACAAATTTATTTTAAAAATGTTTTGCAATTATTGAAATATTAATAATAATTCTTTCCAAAAAGCTCTTGCTTCTTCCCTCTCCTACCTTTTATAATACGGCGGCTTCACCGTTACTTTACAATAAAAAATCTCCAAGCTTGCACTTGAAGATTTATAATTACTTTATTAAAAATTTGGCGATCCGGACGGGACTCGAACCCGCGACCTCCGCCGTGACAGGGCGGCATTCTAACCAGCTGAACTACCGGATCATTATTAGCAAATGTTTGACGTTTTTTTAACAACTAACTCTGTCATTTTTACTGGTGCAAATGTAGAACAATAATCTATATCTTCCAAATACTTTTCTCTTATTTATGCGATAAAACATGCAACTCGCACACTATCAAAGAAATTAATTTTACTTTTTTATTTATTATATTTAATTGCAATATCATCTTAGTTTAAAAATAGATCATAAATAGATCTATTGATACCCTATTCTACTCTATTTTTACATTTAGAGTAAATATTTCAATTTTTTATTTAGAAAAACAAGAAGAATGCCTGCCGGAATCAACATAGAGAAAAACAATAAATAGTGTAATGTATCTTTTTCTCCAAACACCCATTCCATCAACATAGGATGTATAAAATAAATTGCTGTAGAAAAAGTTGCCAAAGTTTTGAAACCAGTAGTCGATTTACTGTTTTGGCAATACAAAAACAGCAAAGGACAAGATATCAATAAGGATATCAAAAGATCGGTACTTTCCTTTTTGTTGAGGTGCAATAGGTGAATATTTCCGTAGGCTTCTGCAATAGGAAGTAAACAAGCGAAAATTACCAAGAACAAATTCGGTTTTACTTTTTCATCTAATTGATGCTTCTTTATAAGGAAACCCATAGTCATAAAGGGAAAACAAACCATTAAGAAATTTCGGTAAGCTGGAAACTGATTGATGAAAGCATCTACTTTGCCATCAAAATAATGACTGTTTGCTAGATATTGTATGCAATATCCAATTCCGAATATCAAAAGTGAAATAATACCCAAATGTGCTGACGACCATTTTTTTAAAATAAATAAAATAATTCCAGCAAAAAAGGTTCCTATGAGATACCATAAATGATGATAGCCAAAAACAATATTTTGCAACGCAGAATCTTTTTCATGCCAAAAAGGAATATACAAAATCGTCCAAATGCCATATAAAATAAATAATCTAAACAACCATTTTTTCAATTTTAAGGCCTCGTTGATATAATAGAAATAATACCCTGTAATAAGCAAAAATATAGGCACCCCAAGTCGAAACAACCCATTCACTAGAACATAGCTTAATTCTGGATAATGTTCTTTGAGCAGATGCATATGAAGGCAAACTACAAAAAATGCCATTACAATCTTCAGTACATCTATAGGTAAATTTCTCATAAATCGAAAAACAAAGAAAGCATTACAAACAATTCTTCCTATTATCACTTTTTTTTAAGAGGTTGTCTATTAATGTTCTACTGATTTCTTTTGGATCAAATTGTAGATTTTGTGTACAATCGTGAAAAGTACAACAGCAATAGTACCTGCTACAATACCCAGTAATGCATCTTTTTCCATTACCGGCCAAGTAGGAAGTAGATGGTGTAACGCATCAATATTATGACTAAAAATTCCACCAGAAACCAGCAATAAAGCAATAGTTCCTACAACGCTCAAAATCTTAATTACATAGGGTAAAAAATTCACCAAACCTTTTCCAACAGATGAGAAAATCCCTTTGTTGTTGGATTTATCAATCAATTTAAAACCTGCATCATCCATTCTTACGATCATTGCCACAATCCCATAAACACCAAAGGTTGCCAATAAAGCTACAATAGAAACTGTAATTATTTGTACAGGCATCGATTTTGTAAGGACAGTTCCCAACGCCATAATGACAATTTCTATAGAAAGAATAAAATCTGTTTTGATAGCAGAGCTAATTTTGTTTTTTTCGGCTAGCTTATCATCATCATCTTCCAACGCATGTACCAGAGGAGAATCTGTGGTCCTTTTACTTTTATTCTCAATAAATTCTATAATCTTTTCTATTCCTTCAAATGCCAGATAAATGCCACCTAAAATTAAAACATATTTAATAACGATAGGGAAAAAGACATTGAGTGCGAGCGCCACAGGGACAATCATCAATTTGTTTAGCAAAGAACCTTTTGTAATTGCCCAAAGTACAGGTAGTTCTCTAGAGGCATTGAAGCCAGTAGCTTTTTCTGCATTGACTGCTAAATCATCACCCAAAATACCTGCAGTTTTACTTGCTGCTACCTTACTGGTAACGGCTACATCGTCCATTAGGGTTGCAATATCATCTAAAAGTGCAAAAAATGCAGAAGCCATAATTCTCTGTTTTATGTCTTGTAAAATTAATATTTAAATTCGATTTAGTAGACATCCTATTTAAAATATCACGGCCGCCATTGTAAATTTTATTTTAAAATAGGAATAAAAATTATTACATAAGATAGAGACTAATTATTTGTGTACAAAGAGGTAGTAATACATCAAAGTGAGAAATATAATAATGCGAGACAGATACCAAATATCCTAAAAAAAATTATGAACTTGGCAAGATAAAAACAGTTAGTAAGTCACTTTCAATTTTTAGCAAAGAAGAAAAGCATTATATTACTAATGCTTTTCCTTATTTTTTATTTTGAAATTTATGAGCTTATTTTTGGCTTGGTAATCACTTTATTATAAACCAATTTACCTGCTGTGAAAATTGCTACTGCTACAAGACCTATAGCAAATCCAAAAATTGTTTCTCTAAGGGTTGGATATAAATTGGGTAAAATATGATGTAAATAATCTATATTATGAGCAAATATACCTCCAGAAACCATAAGTAAAGCTATAGTACCAATAGCTCCCAATGCTTTGATAACGATAGGAAGTGCATCTACTAAAAACTGACCTAGTTTTGATAAGAAACCTTCTCCTTTACTCTTTTTAAGCAGTCTGAAACCTGCATCATCCATTCTTACGATAAGAGCTACAATACCATATACACCTACAGTAGCAATAAATGCTACTAATGTCACAGTAAGAATTTGAGTTAACAAAGGATGTTTTTCTTCTAATACTGTTCCTAGTGCGATGATTACAATTTCTACAGACAATATAAAATCTGTAGTAATGGCAGATCTTATTTTTGTTTTTTCCAACTCTTCTAGATTTTCAGTTTTAGTTTCTACCTTTACTTGATCTGTGTTTTTATCAGATGGGTGAAAAAAATATTCTACTATTTTTTCTACTCCCTCAAATGCAAGATATATTCCACCAACGATGAGTACATATTTTATTATATCGGGGAAAAATGCATTGAGTAGAAATACTACTGGCAAAATAATTAACTTGTTTACAAAGGATCCCTTTGTAATTGCCCATAGTACTGGAATCTCTCTAGAAGCCACAAATCCCGTTGCTTTTTCTGCATTTACAGCAAGGTCATCACCTAGGATACCCGCTGTCTTTTTAGTAGCTAATTTTGCCGTTACTGCTACATCATCCATTAGAGCTGCAATATCATCTAAAATTGCAAAAAAACCAGAAGCCATATTTTTGTATTTTTATTTGCAGTAAAAGTAATATTAAAATTGTAAATATTAAATTAAATTTAATGGTATGTTGAGTATAATCCATTATTTAAAAAAAAAATTAAAAGTGGGAATGCGTATTCTTTGTAAATTTGAATATGAATCAAATTACTTTTGCAAAAACCATTAGCCTTATCGCAATAGGAGCATTTGTCCTAAGTTCGTGCAGTACAAAATTTAGAGTTTGGGTGGGAGACGAGAGTCAGAAAATATATAACCTCAAATACGGAGAACATAAAAAGCAAAAAATGGATGTCTTTTTGCCATCATATGAACAAGATATTCATCCTACAGTAGTATTGGTACACGGCGGCGGTTGGAAATATGGAAAGAAAGAACATATGATCCATATTCAGAAAATGCTTTTCGAAAATAATATACCTTCCATTAACATTAATTATAGGTTAGTCTCCAAAAACATTACCTACAAAAACCAATTGGAGGATATAGACTTAGCTATAGAAGCATTTAATAGTCTATGCGAAAAAGCTGAATTATCGCCCAATAATTATATTATATTAGGCGAAAGTGCAGGTGGACATTTAGCGCTACTCTATGGTTATAAAAATCCAGAGAGAATAAAAAAAATAATTTCCCTTAGTGGTCCCACTGATTTCTATACACAGGATTACCTTGGCTCTTTGCATTCTAGATATTCTGCATCTACAATAGGAAAAATGGTTGGGGTAAAATTTAGAAGAAACGATATCGATAAAGAATTCATAAAAGCAAGTCCTATTTCCAATGTTAGCAATGTACCAACACTTCTATTTCAAGGGGACCAAGATATATTAGTCAACCATAAACAAGGATTATCTTTAGGTAAAGTATTACAAGATAATAATATACCTCATCAATTGATATACATGAAAAAAACAGGACACGTCCCAAGGTTTTTTAATCATAAAAAAAGGGATACTATAATCTATCCAAAAATACTAGAATGGATAAAAAAATAACCCACTTTCTAGAAAGAGGGTTATTGTATAATATTTAAATTTCGTTATTTGTTATCATCACCAAAATCGTGATTTTCATATTTAGAATAATCTTCTTTTTTACCAAAGAAAAACTTTATAATTACAGGTAATGTAGTCACTAGAACAATTACTAAAATAATATATTCTAATTTGGACTTAAGTTCTATACCGAATTCATCTCTAAATAATTTATCAAGATAATGACCCGCAAAAATTAGCAAGAATGACCATAAAACTCCACCAATAATATTGTCTCGTAAAAATGTTTTCTTATCCATCTTTACAATACCCGCAACAATAGGAGTAAAAGTTCTTACTACGGGTAAAAATCTAGCCATGATTACCGCTAAAGACCCATTTTTTTCAAAGAAATCATGAGCCTGAAAAAGATATTTCTTTTTGAACAACATCGTATCTTGTTTTTTATACAAAGCAGGTCCTGTTTTACTTCCAAACCAGTATCCTATTTGGTTTCCTACAATTGCAGCGAGTGCAACAGCTGTAGCCAAAATGGTGGTATCTAATAAATCGCTACCTGTGGATCCGAATGTTGTAGAAATGATATCTACCGCATAGATACCTGATACAAACAATAACGAATCTCCAGGAAGAAAAAATCCTACAAATAAGCCTGTTTCGGCAAATACGATAAATAAAATCAACCAAAATCCACCCATATTTATATAAAATTCTGGGTTTAATAAATCTTTCCAACTTGTAAAGTGTTCCATAATTAATGTTGAACAGCAAAAATAGGTTTAAAATAAATGAAACGAAAATTTATTCTCATATTTTAACAGATTTTAAGCTTCTTTTACAAGTTTAGATCATCACTGGTAGCTGCATTTCCATCTGCCATCAAAAACGCTTTCAAGAAAGGGGTGATATTTCCATTCATTACTCCATCTACGTCCGAAGTCTCGTGGGCAGAACGTACATCTTTAACTAATTTGTAAGGATGCATCACATAATTTCGGATTTGGCTACCCCATTCAATTTTCATTTTGTTGGCTTCAATTTCGGTACGTGCTTTTAGACGTTCTTCCAATTCCATCTCGTACAATCTAGAACGCAATAGCTGCATTGCTTTTTCTTTATTTTGAAGCTGAGAACGAGATTCTGAGTTTTCGATAATAATCCCGGTAGGAGCGTGACGTAGACGCACTGCTGTTTCCACTTTGTTTACGTTTTGTCCACCTGCTCCAGAAGAACGCATCGTCTCGAAGGAAATATCAGCAGGGTTAATATTAATTTCTATAGTATCATCTACCAAAGGATACACATACACGGACACGAAACTTGTATGACGCTTGGCATTACTATCAAAAGGAGAAATTCTTACCAAACGGTGAACACCATTTTCCCCTTTCAGGTAACCGAATGCATATTCTCCGTCTAGCTCCAAGGTAACCGTTTTTACCCCAGCTACTTCACCTTCCTGATAGTTGAGTTCTTTAATCTTATAACCTTGTTTTTCTGCCCACATGGTGTACATTCTCATCAGCATTGCTGCCCAATCGCAACTTTCTGTTCCACCTGCACCCGCAGTAATTTGTAAAACAGCAGAAAGCTCGTCGCCTTCATTAGAAAGCATATTTTTGAATTCTAAATTTTCTATTTTTTCCAAAATCTGAGGAAAACTCTCATCCAATTCTCGCTCCGAATCTGCATCTTCCTTAGCAAACTCCATCAGAACATGCAAATCTTCGAGCTGAGTAGAAATATCTTCAAAGTCTTCTACCCATCGTTTTTTGGAACGCAATTGCTTCAGAAAAACCTCAGCCTTTTTCGGGTTGTCCCAAAACTCTGGAGCTGCAGATTTTTCATCATCATTTGCAATTTCTATTTTCTTTTTTTCAATCTGAAGATATTTGTATAAATCTTCAATTCTAGATTGAACTTCTTTTATTTGGTCGCTGTTGATCACGAATGTTTCTTTTCTGCAAAAATACGGATTCTCATGTAAACAGAGATGCGCACTTTGATATCATTGTAAAATAGTAATGATGAGCAATCTTCTATTTTGTATTAAATTTAAAATATATCCTAAAAAATCTCCTTATTTTTTGTCTTCCTTATTATTATGCTGAAAACCTATACTTGTAGGTTGTGGCTCTACCATCTTATAGGTTTCTAACTCAGATCTAACTGCTTCTATTCTATTTTTAAAATCGTCATAATTATTCACAATAGCATCATTCAGGAACTGAGCAACTTGGTTTAGATATTCTTCTGTTAGTTTAGATGATGCATCTCGCAGAGCACTTTCTAGCAAATATTTATCAACAATTAATTTTTCATTTCTGGTTTTCTGATACAGATTCTTTATTCTTTTTTTCAAGCTTTGAGTAAAATCAATCAACATGGTATTGCTAAACACTTTCATTTTGGATGAAATTTCGCTCCAAAAAGGAATGGTATCCGCTTTATTATTTTTTAAAATTTTAAACAACAAAGAAGATTCATCAAGCCCTTTGGTTATAGAAAACAGGATAATCTCTGCTCTTTCTGACGCATTAGGTGGGAAAATAGGAATAAGAACATCAAACCTTCCCGGCGCCAACACCTCCTCAACAATCTCAGAAACGCTATTGGCAGAAGCTACCATCAATACATTTTCATCTGTGAATTTGCTGATGTTGTGCAAAATAATTTCTTGGGTTTCTATATTACAAGATTCCACCGTTTTGTCTGGTGCCCTACTTTCCATAATGACATCAAAATCATCCATGAAAAGTAACACTTTGTCTTCGTGCATCATGCTTTGTAGAAAATCATTAAAGGAAGTTTTGTTACCATCTACAAACGAAGTTCCTAAATAATGTTTATTCACTTCTTTGAAATGATAATTGATGATTTCTGCAATCTTGTTTGCCCAAAATATCTTACCACTTCCTGGCGGACCATACAAAACAATGCCAGCAGGTTTTGAGATGCCCCAATCTTTGATCTGTTGCTCATTAAGAAATGGCTCTAAAACTGTAGAAATATAAAAAAACAAATCTCTGTACCCAATGAATTCTTTCTGCTGTAAGTTGGTTTTTTGTCCAAAATAATTATAGACAAATTGATAATTTCCGCCTAACTTTTGGTCTAATCCGTAGCTAGAGATAGAAGATGTGTATCTTCCGTTGTCAAATATATTGGTATTTCTTTCTTTGATCTCCTTTTTTATTTTATCAATGGGCTGATTGATTGTTTCTGCAATTTGCTCTATCGTTTTATTTTGGTTTAAATCTTTTTCATACTGTACCAAAAAATCTACATTTTCTCTTGCGAACTTTTCGAAATCTTCTTTTACCTCAAATGTTGTGGTGATACAATCCGTCAGAACCAAATCAAAGTCTTGTATAAAGTGCTTTATAGTTTCTGAGGAAACATTCAGTTCTTTTGCAAAATTATTTAGCTTCATAAAAACATCTATTATTTCTATCAAAAATAAGATTTTAATATTAATTTTTTAATCTATGTACGGAGAATATGTAACAATTATCAAAAATTATAGACTTTTATAGTACATACAAAATACATGGAAAAAATATTATCTGTAAAAAATCTGACTAAAAAATTCAAGAGAGTTGTTGTTAATAATATATCTTTTGATGTAGAAAAAGGCAACGTCTATGGTCTTCTGGGACCTAATGGGAGTGGGAAATCTACTACTTTTGGGATGTTGCTCTCTACCATCAATCCTACAAGTGGAGATTGGTATTGGTTTGGTAAAAGAGGCACTGATTCTGATACGCTAAAAAGAATTGGTGCCATTATAGAACAACCCAATTTTTACCCTTATCTAAGCGCCGAAACTAACCTAAAAATAGTAGCCGAAATAAAAGGCACTCCTCATTCTAGGATAGATGAGGTTCTCACCACTGTTGGATTGATATCTAGAAAAAAAGATACCTTTAAGAGTTATTCCTTGGGGATGAAACAACGTCTATCTATCGCCTCTTCTCTTCTTAATAGTCCGGAAGTTCTGATTTTGGACGAACCTACAAACGGATTGGATCCCGAAGGAATTATTCAAATAAGAGAAATCATCAGCGCTATTGCCAAACAAGGCATTACCATTATTATTGCCAGTCACCTTTTGGACGAAATAGAAAAAATATGCAGCCACGTAATTGTATTAAAGGAAGGAAATGCAATCTATTCGGGTCCAGTAGATGAGATTTCTCAAAACAATGGCTTCTTCGAACTAAAATCGGATAACAACAACGCACTCTTATCAGCCTTAGATGAACTGAATTGGTTCACCTCTATAAAAGCTGATAATGATATTATAAAAGCACAAATACGTGATGATGCGTCTATTTCTGCCTCAGCACTCAACCAAAGATTAGCCGAAAAAGGAATTTTCTTATCTCATCTTGCTAAGAAAAAACAGTCGCTAGAAACTCAATTCCTAGATCTTGTAAAAAACACCAAATAGTTATGATGAAATTATTAAAATTAGAATATTATAAAAACCTCAACTATACGCCCTTTAAGGTTTTTACCATTTTGTATTTCGCTATTCTTATCACATTCCTTTTTATAGGATTGGTCGATCTAAAGGTATTTGGCAAAACCATCAACCTAAAAGAACAAGGTATCTACAACTTCCCAGAAATCTGGAATTTTACTACTTATATTGTTGCACTTCTAAAGATTTTCCTAGGGTTAATAATTGTTTTTTCCATCTGCCAAGAGTTTACCAACAGGATGTTTAAACAAAATACAATAGACGGACTGAGCCGTGAAGAGTTCATTGGGTCTAAGCTTTTAACCATCGGCGTTTTCACCGTTATTTCTACTCTATTGGTATTTGTAATTACTTTATTTATTGGGAAAAGCTATTCTACCGTTACAGATTCCAAGATGATTTATAAAGAGATTTTCTTCATCGGAAACTATTTTGTGAAACTATTATCATTCTTTTGCTTCCTAATGTTTTTATCTATATTGCTTAGAAAATCTGTATTTGTTTTTCTGGCATTTTTTGTAATCTGGGTTGGCGAAGCCATAATTTCAGGGATTGAAACCTTTACAAAACTAGACGGATTGATGGCTGACCAAAGAAATGAAGTGATCCAAAATGGTTTCTTTTTTTCCAAATTACTTCCTCTAGAAAGTATGGCTAGTCTAATTCCAAATCCAATACTTCGTCTAAATTTAGCAAAAACTCTTGGACTAAAATATGACTTTACCTATCCTACAGAAAGTTTGGTAGCATGCCTTGTATGGTGCGGAATTTTTATTCTAGGATCTTATTTAATTTTAAAGAAAAGAGATTGGTAATTTACTTTCCAAACTCATATGACGTAATAAAAAAGTGATTCTCTTGGGAATCACTTTTTTTTGTTTAAATTTAATCCATGATTTCTCGCAAAAGAATATAGTATTTCCCTGGATTGATTAGTGCAGTATTCATACCTATTTTGTTTTGGTATTATGGCAATCAGAAATATGAAGAAATTAATTTTTCTTATGTAGAAATTAGTATTGATCCTATATTTTATAAGAAAACCGATTTCAATACATTTGAATCTCCTATAAATTTAAACTTAAAAAAAATAGCAGTAAAACCTCACGAAGCAAGAAAAAATTCTAAATTTTATATTTCTGAAATTAAAAAATTACAACGGGAATACAAAAAAGAATCCGGAATTGAATTTATTTTGAATGATAAAAACTTTTATGATGATTTTGTTTCATTGCTTAATGATATGCAGCTTTCTAAACAAGAAAATTATATATTAGAACTAGAAAAAACTGGACATTTATTCGCATTTAATTCTCAGGAAGAGGATCATATTCAATTTAATGATTGTGGATTTGGTTGGTCACCTACCATCTATTTTTTGCAGAGTAATTATTATGGTGGGTTTTCAACATTCGTATATCTTGTCAGCCAACTTCCCAAAGAAGCCTTTTACCTAATTTTCGGATTTTTAATATTGTTAAATATTTCGATGCTGAGTATTAAAGAATCGCTTCAAAAATAGTAAATTTGCGCTAATCAAAAAAATGCTAAAAGATTTTTACTTTTAGCTTAAAGCTATAAAAATGACTTCACAACAAATAAGACAACAGTTTTTAGATTATTTTAAAAGTAAAAATCACCTTATTGTTCCTTCTGCACCTATCGTGTTAAAAGACGATCCTACCCTAATGTTCTCCAACTCTGGGATGACGCAGTTTAAAGATTTTTTCTTAGGTTACAAAACACCTACTGCCCCAAGAATTGCAGATACACAAAAGTGCCTTAGAGTTTCTGGGAAACATAATGATTTGGATGATGTAGGTAGAGATACGTACCACCACACCATGTTTGAAATGTTGGGAAACTGGTCTTTTGGAGATTATTTCAAGAAAGATGCGATTGCTTTTGCATGGGAATTATTAACAGAAGTTTACAAAATACCGAAAGAAAACCTTTATGTAACGATATTTGAAGGTGATTCTTCAGAAAACTTAGACAGAGACCAAGATGCATACAACTATTGGAAGGCACTCATCTCTGAGGATAGAATTATCAACGGAAACAAAAAAGATAATTTCTGGGAAATGGGCGCTAGTGGACCTTGCGGACCATGTTCTGAAATCCACGTTGACCTTAGAACTCCAGAGGAAAAAGCGGCTGTTTCTGGTTTAGAATTAGTAAATAACGACCACCCACAAGTTGTGGAAGTTTGGAATTTGGTTTTCATGGAATTCAACAGAAAAGCAGATGGAAGCTTAGAAAAATTACCAAACCAACATGTAGATACAGGGATGGGATTTGAGCGTCTTTGTATGGCATTGCAAGGTAAAAGTTCAAACTATGACACTGATGTCTTTACTCCGCTTATTGCAAAAGTAGAAGAATTATCAGGTAAAAAATATACAGGTATACTTACAGACGAAAAAGATATTGCAATTCGTGTGGTTGTAGATCACATCCGCGCGGTTTCGTTTGCCATTGCAGACGGACAATTACCATCTAATGGTGGGGCAGGATATGTAATAAGAAGAATTTTAAGAAGAGGAATTTCTTATTCTTACCGTTTCTTAGGGATGAAAGAACCTTTCCTTTATCAATTGGTAGCTATTTTACAAGAACAAATGGGTGCTTATTTCCCAGAATTGGAAAAACAAGGAACTTTGGTTACTGAAGTAATAAAAAGTGAAGAAGATTCTTTCTTGAAAACCATTGAAAACGGATTGGTAAGAGTTGAAAAATTGATTCAGCAAACGATTGCTAACAACGAAAAAGTTTTACCAAGTGTTGAAGTTTTCGAATTGTATGATACTTATGGTTTCCCAGACGATCTAACAAGAATTATCGCTGAAGAAAAAGGTCTTACCATTGACGAAGCTGGTTTTGAAGCAGAAATGCAAAAACAAAAACAAAGATCTAAGAAAGATTCTGCTTCTAAAGTGTACGATTGGGTTGTTCTAGAAGAAAAACCTGAAAACTTCGTTGGATATGATGTTTTAGAATCTGAAACTCAAATTACAAGATACCGTAAAGTAGAAAATAAAGACGGAGAATTTTATCAAATCGTATTGAGCGAGTCTCCATTCTACCCAGAAGGTGGTGGACAAGTTGGCGATAAAGGAACACTTTCTAATGGTACTGAATCTTTCGAAGTTTTGGAAACTAAAAAAGAAAACGGATTGATTATTTCGCTTATCAACGGACTTCCTCAAGATGCGAGTGCAACTTTTACAGCAAAAGTAAATGCAGCAGAAAGAAGAAACTCCCAAGCAAACCACTCTGTAACTCACCTTTTACACGAAGCTTTAAGAGAAGTTTTGGGAACTCATGTAGAACAAAAAGGATCTTTTGTAGGACCAGATTATTTGCGTTTTGACTTCTCTCATTTCTCTAAAATGACTGATGAAGAATTGGCTTTGGTAGAAAATAAAGTGAATGCAAAAATAAAAGAAAGTATTGCATTACAAGAATTCAGAAATATCCCAATTCAAGAAGCGATTGACAAAGGTGCAATGGCATTATTCGGAGAAAAATATGGAGATTCTGTAAGGATGATTCAGTTTGGTAGCTCTAAAGAACTTTGTGGAGGAACACACGTGAAAAACACAAGCGAGATTGGAACCTTTAAACTAAGTTCTGAAAGTTCTGCAGCAGCAGGAATTAGAAGAATTGAAGCGATCTCTGGAGACAATTCTGAAGCATATTTCAAAAATATAGAGAAGCAAATGAGTGATATTGCTCAGATGCTAAAATCTAAAGATGTAGTAAAATCAATTGAAAAATTGGTAGACGAAAATACAACTTTAAAAGCTGAAATTGAGGCTTTCAAAAAAGAAAAAGCGAAAGGAGAAATTCAAAATTGGAAAAACGATTTCGTAGAACAAGGTGGCAAAAAATTATTGGTAAAGAAAACTTCTCTAGATGCAGGTTCTGTGAAGGATATTGTTTTCCAACTGAAAAAAGAAACACCAAATTCTATGATCGTCATTATCTCTGATAACAGCGGAAAACCAATGGTAACTGTTGGACTTTCTGAAGATCTAGAAGCTACGCACCACGCAGGAAACATCGTTAAAGAGTTGGCGAAGGAAATCCAAGGCGGTGGCGGTGGAAACCCAGGTTTTGCAACTGCAGGTGGAAAAAACCTTGACGGTATAGAAAATGCTTACCAAAAAGCATTACAACTCTAATAGAAATCCATTTCTAATATACAAAAAAGCTCTCGAAATAATCGGGAGCTTTTTTTGTGAATTTATTTTTATTAAATTATTTATGAATTTTAAAATTTTATTGTGATTTATTCACAATAATCCATATTACATTTAACAAAACATTATTAATTTGGGCTCATTTTCTACACTTTTTATTTTTTAGATTTGTCGAACCAAACCCAATTTATGAAAAAACTTTTATCCTCTTTCTTACTTCTTTCTACGATCAGCATTTTCGGGCAAGTTCAGTTTAAAATTTTAAATAAAGAAAACAAGCAACCCATTTCCAATGCGGCTATCTATTGCGAAGACAATCTTCTTGGGAAAACAGACTTCAAAGGATCTCTTACCATTGCTACAAAATGCAAAAAAGTGGAAGTTTTGGCGAATAATTTTGACGATGCTCAGTTTGATGTAAAAAAAACAAACGATTATTTTCTGAAACCATCTTCTGAAAAAGGAAGCAATATTGATAAAATTGTTATCACCGATAAAAGCGATCCAAAAGCATTGAAAATTTTGGACGAATACAACAGAAATGCAAGAAACAATTCTCCAAAATCTTTAGATAGTTATAATTTCACTTCTTATAGCAAGTTTTCATTAGATGTAGACAAAGATTCTATTGCTATTTTCAAGAACTTTTTGGATGTAAGAAAAGATTCACTTTCTAGGGTTGAAGAAAAAAAAGCAAAACAATCTAAAAGTGATAAGAAAGATTCTTTGATGAGTGAAGATTTTTTGGAAACCAATAAAGACAGTCAAATGTTTTTATGGGAAAAAGCTTCAGAACATAAATTCTCCAAGAAATTCGGGGATAAAACCAATATTATAGACAACAGAATGTCGGGTTTTAAGAATCCAATTTACGAAGCTTTAGCGCTTAATATTTCCAATTTGGATAGAGTTCCAAGACAATTGAAACCCGAAAATAGAAAACTGTTCAATTATTATCTTACGGATACGATCACGTTGGATGGTAGAAAAACTTTTGTCATTAAGTTTAAAGAAATCACCAATAAAAAGAAACAAAATCCTAGAAAATTCAACGGTAAAATCTATATCGATTCTGAAACTTTTGCCTTAAAAAAATTCGAAAGTATTAGCAAAAAACAGAATGATGGCAATATAGTTTCGGTTTGGAAACCTATCCAAAACAAATGGTTTTTAGATTATGAAGACATCAAGGTGAAAATGGGGAGCCAATCTTTTAATACCTCAAAAAAAGACAGCATCAAGAAAGGTGAAGCGCAGAAATATAACCGCAAAAGATTTGGAAATTATCTTTATGTAAAAAATAGATTTTTCGATTTTACCCTTAACGAAGCTCAAAAAGCATCCGACTTCAATGGTTACTCTATCGATGTAAAAAATACAGATGGTAGTTTGCTAGAAAAATACAGAACAGATAGTCTTACAGCAAGAGAAAGTGCGACTTATACAAAGATTGATAGCTTTGTACAAAAGCATGATTTCGAGAAAAAGCTTAATTTTCTTACCAATCTGATACGTGGAAATTTAAGATACAAAATGATCGATTTCGATCTTACAAAATTCTTGAAATATGACAAATATGAAGGTTTCCGTTTGGGCGCAGGTATAAAACTCAACGAAAAATTCAATACTACTTTTTCTCCTGATGCTTATTTGGGATATGGTTTCAAAGATCATCACTGGAAATACGGCGTTGGATTGGACACCAAACTTTCTAAAAAAAGAACTTCTATCTTTAGGGTCGAATATTTTGATGATGTGTTTGCAGCAGGCAGATTCAGTACAGAACAATGGGATAATAGAATGAAGTTTGGGGATCTTAATTTAGATATTCACAACGCAAATTTTTACAGAAACCAAAGTTGGGGCGCCACGTATCTGTATGATCTTTCTAACTCTCTAAGCATAAAAATTGGTTTGCATGGCGAAAAGCAAGAGGCATTATTCAATTATCAATATAAAGATTGGGACAATCATTTCAAAAATACAAGCACTACTCTATCTCTGAAATATGCACCGAATGACAAAAATGTAATGGCGCCTGCAGGAAAACTTGTGGTAGAAAAAAGCTATCCGCAACTTTATCTCAACTACGAAAGAGGCAGCGAATTCTTGGGCGGACAAATGAATTACGACAAGGTAGATATACTATTAATTCACCAATTCAGGTCTAAATTGGGATACACTAATCTAAAATTATTTGGAGGAATATCTTCCGGATATGCTCCGATTTGGAAGAATTTTGAAATCGCAGGACAGACCGATCAGTTTTCAGAAAAATGGTATTCGTCCATCAATACACCTAGCAATTTGGCTTTTGCTACGATGCCTTCCGGAACTTTCTTTGCCGATAAATTTGTGGCATTTCAGGCTTCGCAATCTTTGCCATTTAGGTTTAAAACGATCGGAAACAGATTTTCTAGTATCGAGGTGAAATATCAATCTGCAATTGGCGATATGAAAAACAGACAAGATCATCATTTCAATTATCAGGTTCTGGATCATTATTATCAGGAAGTAGGATTAATGTGGAACAATTTCTTGGGAAGAAGCTTCGGCGTGGGCTTATCTTATCGTTTGGGTTATTATCAAACGGCACATTTTAAAGATAATTTTGGAATTCAGATAAAAATGCTTGGCTTTTAAGATAATCACATTAATAATTAAATGGGCTAATCTCTGATATTACCACAAAACAATAACACAGATTTTTCATTTTGAAGTACAATTACCTCATTATCCTAACAATCTAAAAAACACATTATTATTGAAGTCACAAAAGCTTTATACATACAAGAAATATCTGTAATTTTGGGGTAGTATTATATTATGAAAACGGTTTTTTTGTTCGCAATTTTTCTCATCTCTATTTTTGGTTATTCACAATCAAGAATTACAGTAATAGATGAAACGAGCAAACTTCCCATTGATAAAGCTAAGGTACAATGTAACGGTAAAATTATTGGCGAAACGGATAAAAATGGAATATTAGATTTCAAATCTAAGTGTAAATCTGTACAAATTGTAGCTGAAAATTTCTACCGAGAATCTGCAATAGTGGAAAAACAAATGCATGTTTCTTTGATCAACACTACTTCCAAAGCCAAATCTATAGAAACCGTTATTCTACAAGATAAAACAGATCCGAAAGCCTTGGAAATCTTGAGAAAGGTAGAAAAATTATTCAAGCAAAATTCTCCTCAAAGTTTAGATTCTTATGCCTATAAATCTTACGAAAAAGTATCTCTAGATATTGATGAAGATAGTATTTCGGCGTTCAGAAGTTTTTTTAATTATGAATATAATTTATTTAAAAAGAAACAAATAAAAGACTCATTGAATGATGTTTCGGCGCGTAAACTTTTTGCTAAAAGCAAATTATTCCTTTGGGAAAGAGCGCAAGAATATTTGTATTCCAAAAACTATGGCGAAAAAGTAAATATTCTAGACAACAGAATTTCTGGTTTGAAACAGCCAATCTATGAACTAATTGCTATGCAAGGAAATAGGAACAAAATTCCGAACCAAATAAAGCAAGAAAATAGAGGTCTATATCGTTTTTACCTTACAGACACCATCAATATCGATGGCAGACAAAACTATGTGATTAGATTTCGAGAAGTAAGCTATAAAAAAACAGCAAAAAAAAGGAAATTTAGTGGTTATCTCTACATCGATACAGAAACGTATGGCATCAAAAAAATAGAAAGCATTAGCAAAAACAAAGAAGAAGGTAATATTACGAGTACTTGGGTTTTGTTTGATCATAAATGGTTTTTGTCTGAAGAAAAAATGAAGCTCAGAATGAGCAGAATGAAGATGGAAGGCAATGATCTTGAGGAAAAAACTGGCGAAAACAAAAAGAAAAACAAACAAAGTTTTGGAACATACGCTTTCTTAAATGTTAAATATTTCGATTATCAATCTCCCATAAAAAAAAATCCCAAAGACTTCAAAGGGTACACTTTTACCGTGAAAAATGCCAACGGAAAATCACTAGATTATTATAGAACAGATCCACTTTCCGAAAGAGAAAAAAACACTTATACCACGATAGATAGTCTCGGAAAAAAATACAATATCGATAGAAAAGCTCGAATCCTCACAGGGTTGATCAACGGACAGGTAAGAATGGGAAGTGTTGATTTTGATATTGGTGATGTAGTGAACTTCAATTCTTATGAAGGTTTTCGTATAGGATTAAAAGGTAAAGTGAACGAAAATTTCAATCCTTATTTTTCTCCAGATTACTATTTTGCCTACGGTTTCAGAGATGATAAGCTTAAATACGGAATTGGTCTCGATATAAAAACTACATTAGACAAAAATGCCTATTTCCGAATAGAATATGACGATGATGTAAACTCTTCTGGTGAATTTTATCGCAGACTTTGGAACTTTAAAATGCGAATGATGAACTATGGAAACAACATCAATAACGACAAATATTACCATTATCGTGGCGCATCTCTTTCTTATCTGAACGATGTTACCAATGGTTTGACGGTAGCTGTGGCTGCGAGAAGAAATTTTGAAGAAGCCAAATTCGATTATGATTTCCGAAATGGTGGTTCTGTATTTGAAAACTTCAATACGTTGTTTACGCTGAAATATTCGCCCAACTCTACCAATATTATGACGCCACAAGGAAAATCTATTGTTGAACAAAGATATCCCGAACTTTATTTCAACTACGAACAAAGTTTCAAAGCTTTTAGTGGAGATTTTAATTATACACGTTTTGATGCTCTGTTCATTCACAATTTCAAAACCATGTTGGGAACTACAGGCGTGAGATTGTACGGAGGTTTGCTTTTGGGTGAAGCGCCTATTTGGAAGCATTTCACGATGAATGGTTTGGCGTCTCCAGGAAAAGATATTAACTTTAACCTTACTTCGTTTTTGGGATTTGCAACTCTAGAAGGCGGAAAATTTTATAATGATCGCTTTGCAGCCTATTATCTAACGCACAAATTGCCTTGGTATTTCAAGAGTTTTGGTCAGAATGTTTCGAGTTTAGATTTTGTACTAAGAGGAACTATCGGGAATATGAAACATCCAGAATATCACGATTTCCAATTTCAAAAGCTAGATCATCTCTACCAAGAAGTTGGGCTAGAATACAACAATTTTTTATCTTCTTATTTCAATTTAGGCTTATTTTATAGAATTGGATATTACACAACTCCGAATTTTAAACAAAATTTTGCCATACAATTTAAGTTGAAATTGCTAGAATTTTAAAAATAAAAATCATCTTTGCACATTGATAACAAAGACCTTAAAAAAGTCATAAAACAACTATATTTTAAAGAACAATGAAAAAAATTGAGATTAAAGCAGAGCAATTCTTTGAATTATTAAGGCTAAAAGATACACCAATGTGGGAAATTTTCGCACAAATGATAGATGGAGAAGAGAAAGATATTGTATTTTTGAATGAAGACCAAACGGTACTTTTCAACTATATTTTGCCTTCAACTCTAGAAAAAATGGAAGAAGATAGAAAACAATTCTCCAAAGAATTTGCAGATAAATTAGCAGAAAGAAATTAGTTTAACCGCTAATTTTTTTTTGCTCAAGAAATAGATCTATCGTACTCTTAGCTTCCTTTACATCGTGTACACGCAAAATTTTAGCACCTTGTTTCAATACTTTTAGATGCAATTTTTGAGTTTCCTCGTTGATGTCTAAAGGTGATTTGCCTAAAGGTTTATAAATAAAAGATTTTCTAGAAATACCTATCAACAAAGGGAATTTCCCAAATCCTAAAAATCCTACTTCTTCTATCATTTTTATCTGATCTTCCACAGATTTTCCAAATCCAAAACCTGGATCCAAAATAATATCCTTAATTCCTTTTTCTAAAAGTTCGTTGGTCTTTTTTGAAAAATATTGGTTGATATCTACTGTAATATCCTCGAACTTCACTTTATCGTGCATGGATTGATAAGAAGGATTAATGTGCATCAAAACATAAGGCAATTGTGCTTCCGCAACAGCATTTAACATCTGAGCATCAAATTGTCCACCAGAAATATCATTTACGATATCTATTCCTTCATTAAAGCCAAATTTCACCGTTTCTGCATAAAAAGTATCCAACGAAATTAGGGCTTCTGGCAATTCTTTTTTAATACTCGAAATCAAATATTCAATTCTTGAAATCTCCTCTTCAGAGGATAAATAGTTGGCATTCGGACGTGTAGATTGTGGTCCAATATCAATAATACTCGCACCTTCTTTTAATAACTTTTCGGCTTTTTGTAGCGCAGCTTTTTCAGAATTAAATTGTCCACCATCCGAAAAAGAATCGGGTGTAAGATTCAGGATTCCCATTATTTTGGGAGTATCCAAATTCACAAGTTTGCCGTTGCAATTGATAGAGAAGTTATCCATCAAACAAAGGTACAATCTTACTTGAAGATTTGAAAATGATATTGCCGGATTTAGTTTAACCAGAAATTAAATAAAAAGTAGTAACAATAATCGTGGAAAGACCAAACTTATGTCATCTTCGCATTTCGCAGAGTTTTTATTATCTTTGAAAGATTAAGACTAAATAAAGTGAGTACTACAATACAATTTGAAAGCGTAATTAGCGACTGTCGCAATCTTTTCAAAAATAAAATGCAAGATTATGGACCTGCATGGCGCGTGCTAAGACCGAGTTCTATTACAGACCAGATATACATCAAAGTCAATAGAATAAGAACATTGCAGATGACAGACGTGAAAATGATAGATGAAAGTGAGGAAGGAGAATTTGTAGCCATCGTCAACTACTCTATTATTGGCTTGATACAGCTAGAAAAAGGTCTTTCTAATGATTTCAATGAAGATAATGTGGAGATTTTGGCACTTTACGACAAATATGCAAAAGCTGCGCAAGATCTAATGGAGAAAAAAAACCATGATTACGGCGAAGCTTGGCGCGATATGAGAATCTCTTCTATAACCGATTTGATTTACCAAAAAGTGCTTAGAACCAAACAAATTGAAGACAATATGGGAAAAACTATAGTCTCTGAAGGATTGGAAGCCAACTATTTCGATATGCTGAATTATGCCGTATTTTGCTTAATTAAATATTCGGAGAAATAAGGATTTAACAACAAAAAAAAATCATATGATAAAAGGTATACTTCGTTTTGCTATAGCAATTATTTTCATCCTTTCGGGATTTGTAAAAGCAGTAGATTTGGTAGGTTTTTCCTTTAAAATGGAAGAATATTTTGCGCCATCAGTGTTTAATATGCCATTTTTAGAAAAATATGCTTTGCTGTTTTCCGTAATTGTGGTTGTTTTGGAGCTCTTTTTGGGCTTTATGCTTTTGCTTAAATTAAAACTAAAGTTTACCCTTTCTTCACTGATTGCGCTGTGTGTATTTTTCGGATTTCTTACCTTTTACTCAGCATTTTATAATGTTGTAACCGATTGTGGATGTTTTGGCGATGCCATCAAATTCACGCCTTGGCAAAGTTTCATCAAAGATATTGTACTTTTATTCGGATTAATTATTCTTTTTATTTTGTATCGAAATGAATTTAAAAATAAAGAACATAAAACCAATAAAGCGAGTATCATTGCATTCTCTGTTTTTTCTATCTTAATGATTTTGGTAATGCTTAGAGGGATTACTTATGAACCAATGATCGATTTTAGAGATTATAAAGTTGGAACCAATCTAGTAGCAGAGAAAGGTAAAATAAATAAATTCCCATCTGAATATAAAACTTTTTATTCGCTTAAAAACAGCAAAACGGGTGAAATTCTTACAGTAAACCAAGATGATTACATTAACCAAACTCAGTATTGGGAAGAAGGTTCGCCTTGGAAAATTGAAGAAGGTAAAAACGAATCTAAATTGGTAAAACAAGGATATAAATCTGAAATTACCAAGTTTAAACTGGAAGATACCAACGGAAATGAAGTTACAGAAACTTATCTAAAAGCTCCAAGAGCGGTATTGGTGTTCTCTTATCATCCAAAAGAAGTAAGCAAAGGTTTGCAAGACAAGGTGGAAGAAAAAGTAAAAACAGAGAAAGGCATTTGGGCTGGAATTTCTATAGACCCGAAAATGTTTTCTACACTCGATAATTTGATGATGGATGGCACTGCAATTAAAACCATTGCAAGAAGTAACCCCTTTGTACTCATCTTGGAAAATGGCGTTATTGTAGAAAAAATACCTGCCAAAGAATACATCAAGTAAAAGTGAAATAGTATACATTCAATTTTAATTAAAAATAAATCTATTAAAATGCAAAAATCTAACAAACCTATTGCAGGTTATCATTTATTAATGATTCTTTCATCCGTAGATGGAGAATTTGCACCGGAAGAAGGGATGCTCGTACAACAATATTTGGCAGAAGAATTTCCATTTAAAATGAATCTTGATAATGAACTTGAAGCCATCGCCCTACTTCAACCTGAAGAATGGAAAGATCACTTCGAGTTTCATGCAAGATGTTTCTTTGAGGACTCTACAGAAAAGGAACGAAACAGCTTTATAAAATTTGCAAAGACATTGATTAAAGCAGATAACGTAGTAACAGATGAGGAACACACTTTCTACAAACTATTGAAAAACCTTTGGAATATAAAATAAAACTATGAGAAAAAAAATCGTTGCCGGAAACTGGAAAATGAACAAAAATGTAACGGATGCTCAACAATTGATGATCCAGTTATTACGCTACAAAAACAATAATGCAACTAACTGTGAGGTTTGGATTGCACCGCCAGCATTGTACCTTACAATGGCGAAAGATGTTTTTGATAAAGGACAAGTAGGTGTTTTCTCACAAGATATGAGTGCGTACGAAAGTGGTGCTTATACAGGAGAAATCTCTGCAGATATGCTACAATCTATTGATGCGAAAGGTTCTCTTATCGGACATTCTGAAAGAAGACAATACCACAACGAAACTGATGCACAATGCAATGTAAAAGTGAAATTGGCTTTGGATAAAGGATTAATTCCTGTGTATTGTAATGGTGAAACATTAGAGCAAAGAAAAGCAGGTCAGCACTTTGATGTAGTGAAAACACAAACTGAAACAGCTTTGTTTACGCTAACTGCTGATGAGATAAAAAAAGTAGTGATTGCTTACGAACCTGTTTGGGCAATTGGTACTGGCGAAACTGCAACACCTGAACAAGCACAAGAAATACACGCGCACATTAGAAATATTATTGCTGCAAAATACGGACAAGATGTAGCAGACGAAATTTCAATTTTGTACGGTGGATCTGTGAAACCAGACAATGCAAAAGAGATTTTCTCTCAGCCTGATATTGATGGTGGATTAATTGGTGGAGCTGCTTTAAAATTGGAAGATTTTTCTAAAATTATCGAAGGCTTTAACGCTTAATTATTATCAAATTATATATAAACAGCGCTTTTGTACAAGTACAAAAGCGCTGTTTTTTTTATTCTTTAAAATATAAATCTAAAATATTTCTCCTATTTTTTTATTAAAAGCAGGAAGATCTTTTGGCGTACGGCTTGTGATGATATGATCGTCTACCACAACCTCACTGTCTTGCCAATATGCACCCGCATTTTTTAAGTCTTGACTGATGGAAGCTACAGAAGTCATCTTTACATCCATCACAATTCCTGCATTAATCATTATTTGAGGTCCATGACAAATGGCTGCAATTGGTTTTCCCTTCGTGAAGAAATCTTTTACCAACTGTATTGCTTCTTGGTTGGTTCTCAGTTCATCAGGATTCAGTACGCCTCCTGGCAAAATTAGTCCATCATAATGCGCTACTCTAGCTTCACTGATGGCTTTATCTACTTTATAATCTGGTCCCCAATCTGTTTTTGCCCAAGATCTTATTGTTCCTCTTTTTGGACTAATAATATCTGCTTTCCAACCTCTCTTTTCTATATATTCTTTCGGCGATTTTAGTTCACTTTCTTCAAAACCATGTGTTGCTAAAATTGCTATTTTCTTTGACATATTGACATAATTTGATAAAAAAATAAGAATGGAAAAATAATGCCATAAGAGGATTTAAGAAGAACTTAACGTTATTTTAACTTTTAAGCCAAACTTTAAAATGATTTCTTTTTAGATTTAAATAAAATATTTGAATTAATATTATTGTATATCCACTACATACATTGTTCCTTTATCCACTTTCCCTGTGGTAGGAAGCTTTTTGGCTTTCACATTTCCATTACCATCATCAGTTACTCCAAAATCATCATCATTGAAAACGGCAATTTTATTATTCCCCAAATACACTAAGCCTTCAAATTTATCATGTTCGTAGCCCAATTTTGTAACCAGATTTACTGCCAATTGCTTCGATACCTTTTTGATGCCTGCAGCAGAAATCTCATCCCAAGTAGATTGTTCTAGCGATTTTCCGTTTATTTTCAATCCATCTACTGCCGCCAAATCTGTTCCAGTAACATCAGTAGCATCAGCAATATTCACTTTGTATACTTTTTTTATTCCACCCAGAGAACCGAAATTCCCATCTCTTTCTATTACCAAAAACTCTGTGCTGCTAATGGCTGTAATATCGCAAACCGAATCAGATTCTCCGCCGTCTTGTTGATACAAAAATTGTTTGGTTTTTCCTGTAGCAATATCAAAAGTGATCATTCTTATCAGGGTTTTGTTAGTAGCTAATGCTTTGGAAGGGACAAACATCATAGATTGTATTGCTCCTACCAAAGTTTTTCCGTCGGGCGTCATACAAAGACTTTCCATTCCTCTGTTGGGTCTTCGTTTGGCAAAAACAGCAGGCAGTTTTCTATTTCCAGTATTTACACCAATCGGACTAATTCTTTCCAATTCGGTTCCTGTAGCACTATAATGAACGATGTGAGGTCCGTATTCATCCGATACCCAAAAAGTACCATCAGATGCTGCTACAATACTTTCACTATCCAATCCGTAATTATCTGTTCCCAAAACCACTCCATTTTGATCATAAGCAATTTCACCTGTACTTCCCATACCAATAGGATTGGGCAATCCTGTTATGAATTGTCCAGAAGGATTTTTAAGTTTAATCCTATTTAAAACTTCTATTTTTCCATCTTTATTGATGCTAAAATGCATAATTGTTGGGGTAAAAGTAGGCGCCAAAAACTTTTTACCAGCAAGATAATCTATATTAGGACCACGATCTGTAATTACATAGAACTCCCCTTTTCTAGTAGGATGAGCAGAAGCACCCGAACCAAAACCGCCGTAGATTAAATCTACTCCATTAAGGGTTGCCAAAGTGGTAAATGGAAATTCTTGAGGAAGTTTAGAATAATTGGTATCTGAGTTCTCTAGAGAACTTACCTCGTCATTGCACGACAAAAATGCAGTTAAGATAGAAAGTAGAATAATGTTCTTCATTTTACTAATTTATTTTTGGCTAAAATACTTTTCCATTATAAACTGAAGTTGACGAGAACAACAATTCTCTATTAACAAAATTTTTGATATAATTGAAAACTGAAAAATTGTAAATTACTAGTTATCAACCAACAACTGGCATTATATTTTTAGTATATTCAAATGTTGAAAAAAAATTTTCTAGTTTAAATATTTATCGGAACGAAAATTAAAATAATGAGGATTAAATTTTTAGAAATCGGAATAATTAAATTGGCAACTATCGTTTGTCTTTTACAATCGTGTACTAAAAATGATCTTCCTAAGCATACCGAAATAAGAGAAGTAAAGTCTGAAAATGGAAATCAAACAAAGTTAATGACCTTTCTTTTTCAACCTGCACTTGAACAGAATTCTGAAGTTATCATTGATTTTTCTACTCGACAATTAATATTTAGAAATATATATGAGTTTATAGAAGAACCACCGCCGCCGCCATCAAAAAATGGAATAACTAAACCGTTTTATGAACCAAGAAAGCCTATGATACCATTCGTTGCTGATTTAAGTTTAAATGATATTGAAAATTTAAATAAATTAATAAACATCTTGAAAAATGATGATTACAAAAGAATAGAAGGAAAATATATTGACGGTATGGGTTGTAATTTTATGATCTACGATGGTAAAAATGTAAAAAATGGATTTATCGCGAGAGACAAAACTGAAAATCAGGCAGAATTGCAAAAGTATATGTTAACTCTTCTATTAGAAAAAAATAAATTTCAGGAAAATGTTAGCGTAATTGATTATTACTTTAATTTTTAAAAATGAAGTTTTGAGGATCGTTCTTTAATATAATGTATTTTAGCACAATATAAAACAGATGTTTCTACAATTTAAAAAAAATTCATGATAATAGAGATGACGAAGAAAGAAATAATCCGATATTGATTAGTTAATTAGATAAAAGTCAAATTAAACATTTATAGACAATTATATGCAATTTTATTTTTCATATTAATTATTTTACTAATTTAATAAAATAGAAAAAGTATTTGCATCATAATATTAATCTTGGAATTTCTACTTAAAGAATTCTTTCCAATGATAAATCTTTTACCAATTAACACTAAAATAAATGAAAGATAATAAAAATGTCATTCACATTTTAGTGTTACTTATTATAGTGTTTGTATTAAATTGTTGCGGAGAAACATACAAGTCTGGAGAGAGAGAGAGTGAGAGAAGAACTTACCTCGTCATTACAAGATCAATTTGGATTCACCCACCCAAATCCATTGAAGAAATTTAAGGGGAAAAATTGGGTTTTATATGATAAAGATGGATATCGGATGTCTTGACAATTATATGCGATTCTTGCGTATTAAATAGTATAAATATCCAAGATCTCTAACTTAACATTAAAAAAATATATATAATTCAGAATTTAAGTATATTATTGAAATATTACAAAAAATACCATTATCCTGATTGGTTTTTTTTCCTAACGAGAACACTCAATGCATATATTACAAAATAGAATTTATTCAAGAAACCTCATTAATTGAATATTATATTTGGATAAATTCTAAAACTGGAATGAAAAAGCTTTACAATCATAACTATTGAATTAAAACAGCCAAAAGAGTATTACCAATGTTTGAAATTAATTTAAGGATTATGTAAATTACAAATAATATGAACTCACATAATTATTACCAATTTCCTTTAAAAAAAATGAACAAACTTATAAAAAAATTTAATTTATATCTTTGACGCTAATAAATCTATCTCTAAAATGACTTTCAAAATCAAAGCAATCTATTTTTCTTTATTTGGTTTTTGTTCTTTAGCTATAATAAATGCTCAAAAGAAAGTGCCCTTCGCAGTTGTAAAGGCAGATGATCGCTATGCTAATGTGCGTGTACACAAGGACGATTACAGAAAAATCATCGATAAAGTACGTATGAAAAAAGGTGATGTCTTTGTGTATGTGAAGCCCGCGCCAGGCGAAACCGAATGGTTGTGGATTATGTATCCCGAGAAAGCTGAGGTAGAAAAACCATTCGTCCGTTATGATAGCCTAAATAAAGAAGGCATGGTAAACAAAGATCGTATTGCCTTTATTGATCAACTGCCTGCATTTACTCCTTCTAAATCTAAAAATGGTAAATCTTTAATCTTTACTGATAATAACAATCCAAAGATTCCTACGGCACAAAGGACGAAAGTTGTAATAGACATATACCCTTCTAATGCGGGTTTCAGAAAGCAAGTGAAAGATGCAGAAGGCAATTTTATCACCATTGATAAAATAAAACCTTGGGGCATAAAAAACGAAATGCCTGAAGGTATGACAGAAATAAAATCTATAAGAGTACAGCAACCTGGTAGAGGTTCTGTGTTTGTGAGAGAAGCTATAAAAAATATGTTTCAGCCCACGATGAACTTTGAAAATATTGGAGTAACCTCTATTGATGAAGATCATATCTATCTCTTTATGATTAATGGTAGTGGTGAAAACAGATATACCTCACTTTGGGCCATCAAAGAGGGTAAAGTAATAAGCCAAATTCTACTAAATAACCCTGAATAAAGCGTTTTAATCCAAGATTAATGCGTATTATTGCACTCGGAAAATGTAATTCATTTTCCGTTTCGAAGTAGTAATTTGTAAAACATAAATTGTAGGGAAACGTGTGAAAATCACGTACTGTCGCGCAACTGTAAATAGATTTTGCATTGTACTGTTAACAATAGTATTGTAGAAGCTAAAAGTCAGGTCACCTTTCTATTTCTTATAACGAAAACTTTCGCGATTTGAAGTTTTTTTGACCCGATGGCCTATTTCAAGAATCTTGTATTCTTCCTATTTCCTATTGTCTCAAGATGCTTTATTTCGCTATAATTTAATAATGAAATATGACAACAGAAGAAAGAATTCAGACCTCCGAAACAAGAATCTTTAAAGCGGTTTTTCCTAATACGACCAACCACTACGACACTTTATTTGGCGGTACTGCAATGCAGTTGATGGACGAGGTTGCTTTCATCACCGCAACAAGATTTGCAAGAAAACGTGTAGTAACGGTGAGTAGTGACAAGATAGATTTCAAGAAACCAATTCCGGCAGGAACTATTGTAGAATTAGTTGGTAAAGTTTCATATGTAGGTAAAACAAGTTTGAAGGTAAATGTAGAGATCTACACAGAACAAATGTATTCCTATGAAAGAGAAAAAGCAATTGTCGGAGATTTTACATTTGTAGCAATAGACGAACATAAAGCACCAATACCAGTTTTATAACTAATGCTAATTGTAAACCTATTCGGGCGGCCCAATGGGTCGCCCGAAATTGTATTATGGTGCTACTTTACCATTAAAAATGTTTTCGTCTAATAACAACCTGAAAGCTTCTCCCATTTCATCTGATGCTCTTGTAATAGCATTTTCTAGCATATTTCTTATCTGCTTTTCCGTAACGCCAGCTTCCGTCCAGCTTTTTCCTGATGTTTTAGAATTGAGAATAAATGGCATTATACGATCTATGGCACAAGCAAAAATAGCATCTGGGGTAGATTCTTCTTCAAATTCCAACCATAAATTGTAAAAGTCTGAACGAAGTGGTTCGTTTAGCTTCCCGAATATATTCTGTGCAGATTTCTTTTCTCTCTCGAATTTTCCTATCATCCCTACCTCATCAAAAAGGAAAGTATCACCCGCTTCTATTTCTACCAAGTCATGTATGGAAAGCATTCTTATGACACGAAGTAAATCTACGTTTTCTTTATTTTTTGCATAAGGATAGAGAATCTGTGCCAAAATAATGATTTGCCAAGAATGTTCTGCAGTATTCTCTCTTCTGCTATCATCGGCATTATAGTTTCTACGATTTACATTCTTCAGGGCATCTACGGCGATGATAAATTCTATTTCTTTACTTATTTTCATTGTCAAAGTGGAGCTTCATTATAGAAAACTCTGTTGCAAAAATAAGAATACAGATTGAAAACGTGCCCAAATTTTAAGTTTAATAAAGGAAATAAGAAGCATATTAAATTTTACACTAAAAATTAATTATTTGATTATCAATGCTCTAGTTAAATTTAAAAATAAATAACACTACTTTGTATTGCATATTACCATATTTATTACATATCTTTGTAATATAAAATAAGAGTAGTTCTACTAGCTAGAGAATAAGACTTTTGATGTTGCCTAAAATTTAAAAAAATGTAAAAAAAGATGAATACTGAAAATACCAAAGCGCAGATGCGAAAAGGGATTCTAGAATTCTGCATTTTAAGCCTCATTCATCACCGAGAAATGTATGTATCGGATTTGATAGATGAACTTAAAAAAGGAAAACTAGACGTGGTAGAAGGCACACTCTACCCTCTTTTGACTCGATTGAAGAACGCAGAATTTCTTTCTTATCGATGGGAAGAATCCACAGGAGGACCACCTAGAAAGTATTATCAAACTACAGAAAAAGGAAGTTTATTTCTAAAAGAACTCCAAACAACATGGAAGGAACTTACAGAATCTGTAAATCAAATTACCAACCACCAATAAATATCACACCATGAACAAAACACTCTCTATAGGACTCGCAGGTTTTTCTTTCACCATTGAAGAACATGCATATATAAAACTGAGCGATTATCTTGATGCTCTTAGAAGCTCTCTAGACAGAGAAGAAGCTGATGAAGTAATGCACGATATCGAAATAAGAATGGTAGAAATATTCAAAGAATCTTTGGGAAAAAGAGAAGTGATAAATGATGGCGATGTAGAAAGAGTAATTGCACAGATAGGAACGCCAGAAAAAATTGAAGAGCAAGAGGAAGCTTACTATTCTGAAAAAAATACCAAGAGCAATAATACTTATTCATCTTCGCAAACGGATAAAAAACAATTATTCCGCGATCCAGAAAGACAGAAAATAGCTGGAGTTTGTGCAGGTCTAGCACATTACGTTGGGATGGATATTACAGCAATGAGAGCTATTTGGGCAATTGTTTTTTTAATACTGATACCAGCGGCAGCAAGTGCATGGGTAATTGTTTTACTATATATTATCCTATGGATTGTGCTTCCGAAAGCAGAATCTGCAGCCGATTTTTTGAAAATGAAAGGCAAACCCATGAATTTTGATAATCTGAAAAATGAATCTAATAAACTGGTACAGTTTGCTAATGAATCTACCCAAAGAGTAGGCGAAATTTATGTAGAAAACAAACCGTATATCAACAACGCAGGAAGCGGAATTTGGAATGTTTTGAAATATATAATTGGTGCATTCTTTGCCCTAATGGCGGTGGGAAGCATCGTAGGAATATTCTTTATCATTGGATTGTTTGGGATGAATACCGATTTTGAAGGGGCCAACCAGATTAGATTTTACTTCGAAGAGAATGGGATGGACAAAGTGATTACAGCTTTGATGATTATTGGAAGTTTAATTCCTGCCCTCATCTTCACATTACTTAGTATTAAGATTTTTTCGCCAAAAACTAAACTTAGAAATACAGGTTGGGTTTTGGGAGCATTATTCTTAGCACTTATTGCTTTAGGTTCTTATTTCGGACTGAATATGGCCAAACAAGATATGCTAGTGAAAGGTCACAAAGACGACGCTGAAGAAGTAATGATTCCTACACAATCTGATAGCATCTATGTAGATGTGAAAAAAGTGGCAATCCCACAAAACTTTACTGCATATGATGATGATCTTTTCTCTGACAAACAATATGTTTTTAAAAAAGACTGGATTGATGTAGAAGTAAACAGAAAAGCCAACATCAAATCACCTTATTTAATTATTAAAAAAAACGCAAAAGGTTATAATATTCCACTAAACATTAATGTGCCAGTGGAGATTGTAAATAATAAAGTCATTTTGCCAAATTATATAAAGTATCCTTATGAGCAACGTTTCAGAGATTTCAGAGTTTCATATGAATTGGTTGTTCCAAAAAATACGGTTGTATTATCAATGAATAAAGATGCAATGAATATTGATGACGACAATAACCGCGAGGATAATAACTCGAACGATAAGGTTATTATTAACGGTACTTCTATAGAATATGACTCTGATAACAAAGATAGTATTATCATCAATGGTAAAAAATATCCAAAATCAGCAACCAATTCGGTGATAGATTCAATGAAATCATCACTAAAGAAAGCTGAGAATGTGGATATAAAAATCAAAAATGGAGACAAAGAAGTGTCTATCCAAACGAAATAACAATGACTATGAGAGTGTTGAAAGCTGTGGTAGAATGCATTTACATTAAAACCACAGTCTTTTACTCTCAATTAATATGATAAAAATATAAAGATATGACGACTTATTTCCCGTAAAAATCTTATATTCGTAAAAAATTTAAATCCAAACACAAAAAACATCAAATCATGGTACAAGTAGTTGTAGAAATTGCAGTAAAAATAGCTGATTTAATTAGCCGTTTATTTTAAGAGCCACAATATTTCGATATATTTGTAAAGTATAACCATTGTTTGGTTATACTTTTTTGTTTTAAAATGAAAAATCCATGAAAAAAATAATAGGCAAATTAATATTAAAACTTGTAGGATGGAAGGTCGTTTTGCAAGGTGACGTTAATGTTTTGAATAGATGCGTACTCGTAGTTGCACCTCATACCCACAATTCTGAATACATATTGGGAAATCTAGCCTATTGGTCGTTAGAAAAACCATTAAAAATTATCATCAAAGATGCCCATACAAAAGCTTGGTACGGAGCTATAGTACGTGGTTTGGGCGGGATAGGAATAGACAGAAGCCAAAAAAATGATTTGGTGAACTTTGTGGCAAATGAATTCAAAAAAGACGATTTCAGTTTGGTTATTACTCCAGAAGGTACAAGAAGTTGGGTTCCAAAATGGAGAAAAGGATTTTACCATATGGCTTTGGCTGCAAAAGTGCCTATTGTATTGGCTGCAGGAGATTACAAAAGAAAGAGAGTTTGTTTGGCATACACCATCCCATACGAAAAGATAGCTTCACTACCCTTCTCTGAAATTATGCAAGAGATACAAGATTATTATATTAAAAATGATATTCAACCAAAAGTCCCTGCCAATTGGAATCCTGATATTATGGGAACTGACTCTAACAAGAACGTATAACTAGATTTTTTGAATTGCATTAATTATGAAAGGAACGAGAGAAGAAATTTTATATTTTTTGAATAATTGGGGTACAGAAACACTTGCCAAAACTATTGAAATAGTTTTCACAGACGTAGATCAAGAAAACCAAACTTTGTCTGCAACAATGCCAGTGCAGCCCAAAGTACATCAGCCATTTGGTATTTTGCACGGTGGCGCCAGTTGTGTACTTGCAGAAACTCTAGGATCTTGTTTATCCAATATTTTTATTGATAATGATAAATATTATGGTGTAGGGACCAATATTAATTCTAATCATTTAAAAAGCAAAAAAGAAGGATTGGTAACGGGAACTGCACGTTTTATTAGAAAAGGAAAAACAATGCACGTGTCGGAAATAGAAATACGTGACGAAAAAGGAGATCTCATCAATCATACCACGATGACGAATAATATACTTGTAAAGTAACAAGACTTTTTAACATAAAAAAAAAGAGTCCGTCTCACAACTACTTGTGACAACGGACTTTTTTTATGATTTATCTCGACCTCCTGTCGCAGAATGATTTTCCTACAGTCGATTCTGAACCCACCTCATTGAGTTGTTAGACTAAATCTTTTTTAATTGAGTTATTGATAATGCAAAAATATTCCGTAATCTGTTGGCGTCCACCAAGCTGCCTTTTGGTCTGCCGCTTTTAAAGCGTCATTCGCCCAAGTATTGCAGGTATAAAATAAGCTATAGCTTCCTTGCGCATCATAGAAGGTATCATTAGTTCCGTAGACCGCTTTGGTAGGAATCATTTTATAATTTCCAGAAGAATCTTTATCAAATTTATCATCTACAAATTGCACCAATTTTGCATATTGCTTTTTACTGATCATTATTTTTTTGCAATCTTTTGCTTCCGTCATGGTTTTAAAAAAGGTACAATGCATTGCAGATTCACTCATCCAAAAAGCAGCCTTAATTGCTGTAGATACTTTCAAATCAGCCCAAGTTGGGGTATCTAGATAAAATCCCTTGTCGCCCCAGCCTACTCCAACATAAGTGAAATCTGTTTTCTTGGAAACTGTATTAGCAAATAAAATATGGGCAGACCAATCTTTAATTTCAGAATTTATTGGCATTACAATATCCGTATGCACACCGTTGGTATAGATATAAATTGGAATTTCTTTTTTCTCACCATCATCTTTTGCAGAAACCTCGATAAAGGGTAATATATACCCCATCAGACCATATAATAAGATGATTCCTAATACAATTCCGAGTCCTTTTAGAATTATAAATAGTAATTTTTTTGCTGTCATTTGTATATTTTCTTAATTGGTAAATATATTAGTTTTAGTTGAAAAATGATGAACAGTACACTAAACATACCTATTTTTAGTGAAAATTGAGTTTATTTAAAATAATTTCACTAGTACGTAAATTATTTATAGTAAATTGAAATAAAATTCACCGATGAAAATTATATTTCTGTCACTTTTATTATTGGGAAGCAACCTATTTTCCCAAAGACAAAAGTTGCTGTATAAAAAGATAAATGACAGTACATTTTCCGTGATTAATGAGAATAATATAGAGATTGTTCCTCCTTTTACCACGCTTATCACGTATAATGATAAAGAAGAAATAAAAGATAATATCATCTATATTGCAGATGCAAAAAATTGGGAAAACTACTATGTAGATAGAGAAGGCAATTATCTATTTGATGCCTATATGTATGACAATGGTCCAGACTATGAGAGGGAAAGAAGCTTGCGTTATAAAGATAAAAATGGGAAAGTAGGATTAGCAGATCCCGATGGAAATATCCTTATTGCAGCGAAATATGATTATCTATCTTTTCAAAACTTTGGCTTTAGTTACTATTGTAATGGTTGTTATTTTGATCGCTCGAAGGACTCTGAACATCCTCCTTTGGTTGGTGCTAAAACGTTTGGATATGTAGATCGTCTGGGTAAAGAGATACAAACTAACAAAAAGAAAAATCACCCGAAAGATTATGCCGTTGAAGGTGGAAGATTTATTCCCTATCAACGCGTATACACAGATTATGAGATGAAAATTTTGAATATGCTCCAAAAATATTCAAAAAGAATTAATCAAATGAATATCTCAGAAGGTACTGATTTGGTTTTCGAAATTATTACGAGACCAAATCCAACTCATCCTTATTATTTTATAAAATTATATCGGAAGGAGCGAGACTCTACCTTTTCAACTGATAGTGACGATGCAGTGGGTTTTAGTTTTTTGGCAGATGAAAAAGGGAATCTTTTCATTAACCATTTGGAGCATAAAGATAAGGTATTTACTTATACAATTATTCCTTTAGAAGATTGGTTTAAGCCTTAATATCCATCTTCCAAAAATTTGATATTTCGTTGCAATCCTGCAAATTTTGTACGTTTTACGGGAGATTTATAAAATATTTCGGAGAATATTTCTTGGGTTAAATCTTTCCATTCTGTTTTGGTAAAATTTTTCAATGCATTATTTGGCTTAAATTTTTCCTGTTTGTGAGGAACAGAAAACCGATTCCAAGGGCAAACATCCTGACAAATATCGCATCCAAACATCCAATCTTCCATTTTGTTTTTAAAATGATCTGGAATCTCATTCTTCAACTCTATCGTTGCATAAGAAATACACTTGCTCCCATCTATTATTTTGTCTGAAACAATGGCTTGTGTAGGACAAGCATCAATACATCTTGTACAATTACCACAATGGTCGGTTATTGGATGATCGTACTCTAGTTTTAAATCGCAAATGATTTCTGCCAAAAAATAAAATGAACCGCTTTGTTTGGTAATCAGATTGGCATTTTTGCCAACCCAACCAATCCCCGACTTCTTTGCCCAACTTCTTTCTAAAACGGGCGCAGAATCTACGAATACACGAAAATCAAATTCTCCTATTTCCGTTTGCAATTCTTCCACAAGATTTCGCAATATCTCTTTTATCACTTCATGATAATCTTGAGCGTACGCGTATTTTGATATTTTAAAATTATCTAAGGTATTTATTTCTTCTTCCGGAAAGTAGTTATAGGAAAGAGAAATTACAGATTGGCAACCTTCTACTAGCAGACGTGGATCTAGCCTTTTGTCGAAATTATTTTCCATATATTGCATCTCGCCATGGTAATTATTTTTTAGCCAAGATTCCAAATGAGGAGCTTCCTCTTCCAAAAATTCGGCTTTGGAAATACCACAATCTAAGAAACCAAAGTTTTGAGCTTTCTTTTTGATGATTTGAGAATATTTTCTGGGAATTGTATTCATAATTTTACCTTGCAAAACTAAGATTATTTTATAAATTTGTTCAGCACGAATAGAATAAAATAATTCGGCGCCGAAAACTATTTAATTTAATTAAAAAATAAAATTATGTCATTAGCAGAAGTATTAAAATCAGGCAATTACCAATTAATAGACGTTCGCGAGCCAATGGAATTGGAAATGGATGGTAACATTCAAGCTGCCGTAAATATCCCTTTGGGTGAAGTGGAAGATAGAAAAGAAGAAATATTATCTGTGGATAAACCCGTGATTTTGTTCTGCAGAAGTGGTAACAGAAGTGGTAAGGCATTAGAATTTTTGACCTCTCAAGGGCTGAAAGAAGGCTACAACGGTGGCGGATGGGCAGAATTGAAAGCACATTTGGACGCAAAAGAAGGAACTTTTTAAGTTCCTTCTTTTTATTTTTAAGTGTAACATAATGAATCTTAAAGATCGGTTTTTCACACTTTGCGATGCTTATTCTTCAGACTTAGATTTAATCTTGCAGTCGTGGAATGAGATAGAAAATCAATACTCTAAAAAAGGAAGATTTTACCACAATCTAGAGCATCTAGAATATATGTGTAAAGAGATTGACGATGTCAAAAGTCAACTGAAAAACATTGATACGGTACTATTTTCAATATATTATCATGATATTGTGTATCATACTTTTTCCAAATTGAATGAAGAAAAAAGTTCAGATTGGGCAAACGAAAGTTTAAAAAAAATTGGGGTTTCCAAAGGCCAAATAAATAAGGTACAACAGCAAATTTTAGCCACAAAAAAACATTTACATACTGCCGACCTAGATACCAATTACCTTCTAGATGCCGATTTATCTGTGCTGGGTAAAGAGGAAAATATGTATAATGATTACATTAAAAAAATTAGAAAAGAGTATTCTATCTACCCCAATTTCTTGTACAATCCTGCACGCGAAAAAGTCCTTTTAGTGCTTTTGGAACACAATTTTATATACAAAACTGATTTTTTTAGAGAGAAATACGAACTTTTGGCAAGAGAAAATATTGAAAGAGAACTAAAATTATTATAATTCGAATAATTTTGCCTGAAAAAACACCCTCTTAGACGAAAATTTGATTCAAATAAAATATAATTTGACTCCTTAATCATCAAATTTGAGCCTTTCATTCTAAAAATTAAACCAATTTCACCCTTTATGCTTTATATTTGAGTCTATGAAATCTGAAATTTCACTCTCTACACCTCAGATTTGAGCCCTACAACTTCAACGAAGACTCTTTTTGCATTTCCTAAGATTCTTTTTCTAAGCTAAAAGAAACCAGAATAGTGTAAATCTGCGATTTTTAATTATAAAGATAATTCCAACAACCAATTCATTTCATGAGCTTAAAAGGGACTAATCGGTGGAAAGAGAAGTAACAAACGAAATTGTTTTTTCTAAAACCAACTCTGGAACTTCCTTATGTGGCGTGTGTCCTACGTTGGGTATGATAAATTTATCCTTGTTACCAGACACTTTTGAAATTGTTTTGTCCACTTGGTCCAAAGTTCCGTATTCATCATCTTCTCCCTGAATAAACAACAATGGGCAAGTAATTTTAGGTAAAAGATATTCTATATTCCAAGATTTGAAATCATCTTTAAGCCAAATTTCCGTCCAAGCTTTGAAGAGCATTTCTACTTTATTACCATGATATTTTGACAACCTTTGGGGCAAATTGGTAGTTTGGTAAGCGTGAAGAGCATCTGTAACCCCTTTTAATGTTACCTCTTCTACGAAAATATGTCCTGCTTCACAGATTACTGCTTCAATAGATTTGGGATATTTTGCTGCAGTAATTAATGCAATTGTTCCACCATCGCTATGTCCGAAAAGTATTGGTTTCTGAACATTGAGTTGAGATAAAATTTCATTAAGTATATCCGCTTCCAACTCCATATAATTTTGAGATCTTATATGGGTTTTCATCGCATCAGACTTTCCGTACCCTATACGATCGTAAACCAATACATTACATTGTAAAGCTTGAGATAGCTTTTGCGGAAAATCTCTCCAAAGCTCCGTGGATACAAGAGAATCGTGCAAAAATACAAGTGATGCACGATGCTTATCAGAATATTGATATTCGAAATAAATCTTTTGGTGATTGACTTCGATAATTTGATTTGACAACTGAGAAATAAATTAAAATTGAGGATTTTTTGCCGCTTCAAATTCTGCCAATAAATTTTTGAAAACTCTTTCTACAGGGAGAATTTCTTTAATTAAAGCAGAAACTTGTCCAATTTCTAGTTCGCCTTCTTCCAAATCTCCCTCAAACATTCCTTTTTTGGATCTTCCTCTTCCCAAGGCATTTTTCAGAGAATCTGCTTCTCTTCCACCATTATAAATTTCTTCCAAATCATTGAAAAATTTGTTCTTCACCAATCTTACTGGCGCCAATTCTTTTAAAGTAAGATGGGTATCTCCTTCATTAAGACCAAGAATATGGTTTTTCCAATTGTCATGAGCACTTGCTTCTGTAGTTGCAGCAAAACGACTTCCAATCTGCACTCCATCAGCACCCAAAATCATGGCAGCCTTCATCTGAGAGCCTAATGCGATACCACCAGCCGCAATAAGAGGTTTGGAGATTTGTTGCTTTACATTAGGAATCAAACAAAAAGTAGTCGTTTCGTCTCTTCCATTGTGTCCACCTGCTTCAAATCCTTCTGCAACTATAGCGTCTACTCCAGCGTCTTCGCATTTTATAGCAAATTTGGTAGAAGAAACTACGTGGGCTACTTTCAATCCTTCTTTTTGAAGCATTTCTGTATACGTTTTTGGATTTCCTGCAGAGGTAAAAACAATCTTTACTCCTTCTTCCAAAATAATATTGATAATTTCCTCGATATTGGGGTATAACATAGGTACATTCACTCCAAAGGGTTTGTCTGTAGCCGCATTACATTTTTGTATATTCTCCCTCAAAACATCAGGATACATGCTTCCTGCACCAATAAGACCTAAGCCTCCAGCTTTAGAAACTGCAGAAGCCAACTTCCAACCTGAGTGCCAAATCATTCCGCCTTGAATAATCGGATATTTAATGCCGAATAAATGATTGATTTTATTTTGGTTGACTTGCATATCATGAAGTTTTTTTGCTGAACTGAAATCTATAAAATTACTCATGATGTAAAAATACTAAAAACCTAGATTCTAAACAGAATCTAGGTGAATTTATATAAAAAAACCTTCATAAATTCTGAAGGTTTAGTATGGGATTATTTTTTTACTTTCTGTTTCCAATTTCCTTTGAAATCACAGGTGTTATATCTACTATCAATCGAGATAAATGTAGTAGGTAATTTTGAATTAACGAATTTTTCCACCATTTCTCCTTGTTTCTTACGAAGTGCCATTTGTTTTATTCTATCGTAGTCTGTTTCCAAAGTAATTTGGTGAGCAGGAATAACATCATCAATTTTTATAATTTTTACCACCTTTCTGCTTCTTTCGTCTACATCATCAAATGCTACAGTTATATCAGATTTATTAAGACCTGCTAACTCGTAGCTGATGTTTCCTGGTACAGATTCTCTTTCAATCTTGTTAGAACCGTCGCCTCCAGGGATAACTCCTGCGTTGAACTTGGTTCTCTTGTCATCAGAATACTTGAAAGTGGCATCTTTGAACGATAGTTTTTCCGTCATGATAAGAGTTCTGATACTATCTAGCTTCTTTCTAGCAGTAGCCATTTCGGCATCCGTAGGTGTAGCCATTAGTAAGATGTGTCTTGCATCATATGCCTTACCAGATTTTTTCACGAGTTGGATAAGGTGATATCCAAATTCAGATTCTATGGGCTCAGAAATTTCATCTTCTTGTAGGTTTAATGCTGCTGCCTCGAAAGGTTTTACCATCTGACCTTTGAAGATATTCTTCATCAAACCACCATTAGGTGCAGAACCTGGATCTTCAGAATAGATTCTCGCTTGGCTTTCAAAACTTTCTCCAGCTATGATATCATTTTTGATCTTCTTAAGCTTGTTAATGATTTCATCCTTGTGAGCATCTGTAAGTACAGGATTCATTACAATCTGAGATAAAGAAATTTCGTCTTTTATTTCAGGCAATTGAGCCTTGTATAATGAAAAGAAATCTGTAACCTCATTTGGTGTAACATCTGCCTTCTCTGTAATACGCTGATATTTTGCTTTACCGTAATACTCATCATTATCTATCTTTTCAATAGCATTCTTCATTTCGTATCCCGTTCTAAATTTGTAAGATTTCAACATCTCCTGTTCACTGGGAAACTGAGTAAGCATTTGGCTGTATTTGGCATTCACTTGCTCTTTTATAGCTGCAGAACGATTCTCAATAAGAGTATCTCTCTTAGCTTCATAAACGAGAAACTTATTGTTGATCAGGTTCTCCAAAAATTCACATTTGTTGATATTTCCAGTTCCTTGCTGTTTTGCGAAATTCATTTGATCTACAACATCGGACTCAAGAACGATTTCGTTACCAATTACTGCAGAAATACCATCTATCAGTTGGCCTGGTTTCAATTGAGCTTTCACATTTGTTGAGAACAACATGGCAAAAATACCAAATAGAAAAGCGAATTTTAATTTATTTATCATTTTACTAATTTAAACGAGTTGCAAATTTAGAATTCTTAACGAATTTCACTCAATTTTTTATTATAAATATTTCTTAAAAAGCTTTATTAATTACAGCTTTACATCAAAAGTGGTCAGATCTTTGAAATCATTTATTCTTTTTAACATATCTGTTTCTGTAACTTCCTCGATTCTCTGAGTCCCAAATTTCTCTACGGTGAAAGATGCCATTGCAGAACCTACTATTAATGCAGACTTCATAGTTTCAAAATCGAAAGTCCCTTTTTTAGCCATGTAAGCAGCAAAACCGCCAGCAAAAGTGTCCCCAGCTCCAGTAGGATCGAATACTTCTTCTAATGGAAGCGCAGGGATAGCAAAGATTTTATTATCGTGGAACAAGATCGCTCCGTGCTCCCCTTTTTTGATGATGACAAACTTAGGACCCATTGTGTGGATTTTCTTAGCCGCTTTTACAAGAGAATACTCACCAGAAAGTTGTCTTGCTTCCTCATCATTGATACTGATAACATCTGTTTTAGCAATCATTTGCATTAGAATATCCATTGCAGAATCCATCCAAAAATTCATGGTATCTAAGATTACTAATTTTGGACGATTGTTCATTTTTTCTAAAACAGAAAGCTGAACGCCAGGGTGGAGATTACCCAACAATAAGATTTCTGCATCTTGCATAGACTCAGGAATTTTTGGGTCGAAGTTTTCTAGTACGTTTACTTCAGTAGCCAAAGTATCTCTAGAATTCAAGTCGTTATGATATTTACCAGACCAGAAAAAAGTTTTACCTTCTTTTACGACTTCAAGACCTTCAATATTAATATCTCTTTTGGTAAACATGTCTATGTGTTCTTGTGGGAAATCTCCTCCTACCACAGAAACAATTCCAGATTTTACGCCCATTACAGAAGCTGTAACTCCGATATAAGTGGCAGCACCACCCAATATTTTATCTGTTTTTCCAAATGGCGTTTCTATAGCATCGAATGCGACGCTTCCTACAACTAAAAGTTTCATATGTAATTTATCTATTATTTATTTTAATAAAGAATGCCTTCGATATGAATTCATTCTTTACAAAAGGGTTTTAAAAAATTTTATTTTATTTCCATTCAAAAGTATCGAGCATATGCATCAAGTCTTTTTTGATGTACTCTACTGCTGGCGCTAGAGAATCGGGTTTTGGTCTTGTGTTGAAATACAAATATGCACTCACAAAATGTTTTGTACTATCTGTAGCATAGAACTGAAGGTTGGTGGCAGTTTGCCCTTTCAGTTCATAAAAATTTCCGTAAACTTTTTTATCAGGATATTCAAAAGATTTAGAATCTATAGAACTCGCCTTGATGGTGTGTTTGTAGACCAATTTTTCTACTTCTTGTACTTGTTCTTTAAAATTATTATTGATGGGATAATAAGTAAAAAATATTTTCGCCTTCATTTTGGGATAGTTGAGATAGTACCAACAAGGCTTTTTGGCATCAATAATATTTGCCAACCGAGAAAATTCAAAAGAAAAGTTGCAGTTAGGATCAAATTTCTGATACTTTGGCGCTGGATAGTCTAATCTTAATTCACCATAAGGTTTGGGTTGAACCTCTTTTTCACAAGAAATAAGGGATAATGTACCGAAAATAAAAATGACTTTTTTTATCATTTTGCAAAAATACAAATTACATTTTAAAGTTAATGACACAAATTTCAGCCTTTCAAAGTCTTTTGAATATAAGTTTCTAATGGCTTCGGGAACGACTTGTCATGAGAAGAATCCAAATTCACCATCAGATAATTATTTTGTTTGATAAATTCTTCTAAGAGAAACTGAGAATCTAATGCAACATTAGTAATATCAATAGTTAAATTCTTATGAGTCAGCTTATGATGCACCGTTTTTATTCTAAAATTTTCATTCATCATTTCTAATGGAATTTCACATGGAAACTCAAATAGTTTTTTCCAAATAGAATCATCTTCTCTTTGTTGGATCGCAAAATGACCATTAAAATTAACAAAAAAGTAAGATAAATGCAGATCTTCTACTTTCACTTTTTTGGTTTTTACAGGAAATTCAGATTGCTTGCTTAACGAATAGGCTAGGCAACTATTTTGCAGTGGACATTCTTCACACAAAGGATTTTTGGGCTTGCATATTTCTGAGCCTAGATCCATCATTGCCTGGTTGAAATCCCCTACATTTTCTGGCAAAACAAGCTCTGCCAATTCTGTAAAATATTGAAATGCTTTAGAATTAGAAACATCGTAGTCATCAGCAAAAACTCTGCTTAGTACACGATAAAAATTACCATCTACAGCAGGAGTTTTTCCTCCAAAACAAATGCTATAAACAGCAGCGGCCGTATATTCCCCAACTCCTTTTAGGCTTAATATATCATTATAATCTGAAGGGAAAACACCATTATAATCATTCATTATTTGCTGTGCAGCCTTATGAATATTGATGGCTCTAGAATAATACCCTAATCCTTTCCAATACAGCAAAACCTCATCTTCACTTGCATTAGCAAGTGTTTTCACATCAGGAAAACGTTCGATAAAATTGTTGTAATGGTTGAGTCCTTGCGTAATTCTGGTTTGTTGAAATACGATTTCGCAAATCCAAATTTTATAAGGATCTTTAGTAGTTCTAAAGGGTAATTCTCTAGCGTTCTTCTCGTACCATTTCAGTAGTTGATTTCCAATATCTAGGGAATCTGAGGGTTTAGTATTCTTTTCCAAAAAGCCTTTTCATTTTATAATGACAAAGATAAGGTAATTTCGCAATTACTCCACATGATATACTGGAGCACCTTTGAGCCATTGATAATGGATATTTCTTTCTTTTGCGATAAAAGTATAACCTTTCAGGTCTTGAAGATAGATGTATATTGCGCTTTTATTATCCTTCGGAATTTTGAGTTTATACTGAGATAAAAATAAAAATGGATAGGAAACTATAGTATCCATTCCTTGTTTTTCTAGTTTTCCTGAATTTATTTTATACATAAAAAAATCTGCACCACGACCTTTGGAACTATCAGCTACTTGGATATCATTGGTGGTAAGTACCATCGCACTAGCTCTCTTAGCCTCTTCCCTATTCATGATATACGCTTTATTGCTTCCTTTCTCATTTTCGAATAAGTCTACCTCGTATTGGTTGGGTCTTTCGTACTTTTTTTCGCAACTGTAGATAGATTGTACTAATACTAATAAGCCTAAAAAAATAATTCCACTTTTCATTGATGTGTTTTGTATTTTCCTTTTAAAGATAGAAAAAACCGATGTTTTTCACGCATCGGTTTTTATGTTCAGAAGAATAAAGATTAATCTTGTAGGTATTCTGCATCCCACTCGTTACCATCATCTCCTTTATGACCATCTAGTTTTATCACAAAACTTTTGGTTGGGAAATAAGGCGTTAGACGGATGTCTAGCCAAACTCTATCTTTATTTAATTTATCTTGTTCGAAACGGACAATTTTAAATTTCTCAATCAATTTATCAGCTCCTTTGATACCATCTAAGAAAGTAACAATTTGTTTTCTAAGATCATCTTCGTTTTTAGCACTCCAGTTTTCAAATGCTCTACGGTTTAGGAAATCCAATAATACTTTGGTTACATAATCGAATACTCGTACAACAGAGTAGGTTTGCAATCCGATATTATCTCCTGTAAACAATGTTTTAGCAGAGAATGCCATGATTTTTCCGTACTCGTTCACCATAGGTACTAGACCCATTTTTTCTAATTGAGAAATTTCACTTTTCTTCAATTCGAATTTCACTGCGTCTACCTCATTGATGTTACCATGTTTTTTACCAGCTGCGACTTGAGACATTAATGTTTTGTGAATTTTTCCTGCCAAAGATGTTGATGGTGGTAATTCTACATTTTCCTCCTCACCTACTTCTTCTGCTCTACCACGACCAACTAGCCAGTTGCACGTCATAATAACGTTACTTCTATGAAGTTCGCCACCCGTAAGATTTGCAGAGTGGAATAAATCTACTACATCGTCTGGTTTATCTAAGTTGGCAAAATCTGTAACCATCATTACTTTGTTTTCGTTACAAATTTTAGCCCATTTTTCTATCACTTTATTAGACCCTAAATATCCTGGAATAGCTAATATAGAATAGTTATCTCTTAGGTCTAAACGATCATAATATTGTTTGAATTCTTCTGAAATTGCATCGATAAATAAAGGATTATCCAAATCTGAAACTTGTTCTAGACTTGCATTAACGATGCTTACGTTATCTACTTTATCTAATTCTGTATTTTTGTAAAACTGAGCTACGGTTCTGTATGAAGTTTCCAACTGACGTACCGCATCCAAGCTATTTTTAAGATTAACTTTTAGGTTTTTATCTGCTAGTTGTGCTTTACTTTTGCAAGTTTCCGCCATTTTTTCTGCAGATTCATTAGTACTTAGTAGTTCAACCCAAAGATTTATTTTTTGTAGTAATTCTTTTCTTTCTTCAGTTTTATTACTATCATTCAAGAAAATTTCTTTTCTCGCTTTCCTTGTCGGGTTCATGTTGGCAATACCATCTACCACGGATTCAATAAAACCAAAACCACCCAACTTACCTAGTTCTTCAATAGGATTCCCTTTTGGTTTCCCGCCTTGTTGCTGCTGTTGATTGTGTTGTTGCTGGCTTTCTGCTGCTTGTAACTTACTATCCATAATTTGTGTTCTTGTTTAGTTATTTTTCAAGTTCTTGTGCTACATCCTTCAATGCTTCTATGAAAGCGGCTCTCGATTGTTCGTTTTCTAGCATATTGCGTAGAATTTTGTTATTTTTCAGTTGACGTACAATTTTGTTGTATTGTTCTTGCTCTACACTTAGCTGTTGTAAGTAATCTGACTTCTGTACCAAGCTTTTGGGAGTAAAGTCTCCTAGATTTTGAAAACGAAACTCTTCTGACACTATATTTCCATCTTCAGTTTCGTGTTGTACTGCTACTGAAGGTTGAAAATGTCTAAAAACATCATCTACAGACTTCAAACCTGTTACAATCTCTGGAGTGTACGGTTCATCTGTTGTTAGTTGACTAACAATTAGAGATTTATTTTCTTGAATTTCCTGAATAGCTTCATTAGCGTCAACCTTTATTTCGTTACCACCAACACCATAATTAAACATTGCCATATTATTAATATTTTGAGATTTTAGATTAGCTTTTGGACTTGTAAGATATTTTCCAATCCAATGTTTAAATTTATAAAAAAACTGCAACATACAAAATTTTGTGAATAATTTTCTTTAAATTTTTAATTACAATAAATAAAATTGCTTCCAGTAAGCTTTATTTGAAACTACTAATCTACTAAAATTAATAAAAAAAAACGCACCTTTCGATGCGTTTTCATTTTTCTATTCGTAATAATAATATTACCAGATTTTTATCCTTTGTTCTGGTGCTTTATACATTTTATCCCCTGGTTTAATGTCGAATGCTTTGATAAATGCATCTTGGTTGATTAATGGACCAAATGATCTAAAGTATCCAGGCGAGTGAGAATCTGTTTTCACTTGATTGATCATATATTGATCTGTAGACTTGGTTCTCCAAACTGTTGCCCAGCTCATAAAAAATCTCTGATCTTGGTTGAAACCACTTATCAATCCTGGATTTCCTTTATCCTTAAGGTACATCTGTAGTGCATCATACGCTACTGCTACTCCACCCAAATCCCCAATATTTTCACCACTTGTAAATTTCCCATTTACAAAGCTTCCTTTTACAGGCTCGTAGGCATTATATTGAGCAGCAAGCTGAGCTACTTTAGCATCAAAGTTTTTTCTATCTTGTTCTGTCCACCAGTTATTAAGGTTCCCATCGCCGTCAAAACGAGAACCAGAATCATCAAAACCGTGAGAAATCTCATGACCGATTACAGCTCCTATACCACCAAAATTTACCGCAGCATCAGCATTCGGGTTGTAGAAAGGAGGTTGTAATATCGCTGCAGGGAAAACAATTTCGTTATTAGATCCGCTATAGTAAGCATTTACCGTTTGAGGAGACATTCCCCATTCTGCTTTATCTACTGCTTTTCCTACTTTTTCTAAATTTTTTTGATATTGCCAAGCAGATACATTCTTTAGATTAGAATAGAGAGAAGCTCCTTGTGCTGGAGATTGTACTTTTAGAGTTGAGTAATCTCTCCATTGGTCTGGATAAGCAATTTTCACAGAAAACTTAGACAGTTTTTCTTGTGCTTTCACTTTGGTTTCTGGAGACATCCAATCTATATCATTGATGTGTTTTTTGAATGATTTCAAAAGATAATCAATATACATTTCCATCTGTTGTTTAGATTCTGGAGTAAAATATTTTTCTACATACAGTTTACCAAAAGCTTCACCCAAAACACCATTTACCAGAGCAAGACCTCTCTTATCCATCGATCTTTGTTCTTTCTGACCTTGCAAATACTTAGAATAAAAATCAAATCGTGTTGTGTCTAATTTTTCATCCAAATTACTAGCGTTAGCATTCACAACATGATATTTTAAATAATCTTTCAGCAATGGAAGATTTTGAGCTGTAAGAATTTGATCTAAATTTTGGTAATATTTCAACTCGCCAATAATTACCTGATCTGTATTTACACCAGCGTCAGTAAGGTATTTAGCCAAATTTATATTTTTCACTAAACCTGAAAGCTCAGATACTTTTTTCGGATTGTATCTTAAATTAGCATCTCTATTTTGCTCCAAAGTCAAGAGCATATTCGCCATTTTCTTTTCAAAATCTACTACGTTTTGAGCTGCTTGAGGAGCATTTTCATATCCCAAAGCACCGAACAGTTGACTTACATAATTTTTGTATTCCACCAACGTTTTTGTATTGGCTTCGTTTACTTTTTGGTAATAATCTCTGCCCAAACCTAGATCTGGCCCACCAAGATAAACGGCATTCATCTTAGAGTTTTTCATATCTGCTCCTACTCTCCATCCATAAAATGAATTATCACCAAGCTTAGTAGCATCTAGCAAATATTTTTGAAGATCGTTAACGCTTTTTATCGCATCAATTTTTGCCAAATCAGCTTTTATAGGAGCCAATCCGTCTGCATTTCTTTTGCTAAAGTCCATAAACGTTGCATACAAATTCTGAATTTTTTCACCTTCAGAACCTGCAGTATATTTTTCTGATAAAATTTTATTTAAAATATCCAAAGAAGCGTCATCTACATTTTCTCTCAACGCATTGAATGATCCCCAACTTGCTTTATCAGACGGAATTTGAGTATTTTTAACCCAATTTCCATTTACAAAACTGAAAAAATCATCTTGAGGACGTACGCTTGTGTCCATGTAGGATAAATTTATTCCTTCTTCTTTTATTTCTTTTTTCACGGGTTCTACACTTACGGTAGGTTGGTCTACTACTGCTTTGGATGTGGTTCCACAAGAATTTAGAAGTACTAAGCCAGAAAAGGCAAGCACAGCAATATTTAGCTTTTTCATTAAAATTAATTTTGATTTTTACACAAACTTATCAAATATACAAATTTTTGTTAAACGAATGTTTGCTATTGCTATGAATTCAGCATAAATAAAATTTTACAGATTTAAATAATCTAGGGCAAAAAAAAAACCACTCATTGCTGAGTGGTTGAATATTAAGATTACCAGATTTTTATTCTGTCTTCTGGTTTTTTGTATAATTTGTCTGTGGGTTTCACATCAAAAGCTTTGTAGAATGCATCCACATTGATAAGTGGCGCAAAACTTCTGAAATATCCTGGGGAATGCGGATCTGTTTTCACTTGGTTGATCATATATTTCTCGCTAGATAAAGTTCTCCAAACGGTTGCCCAGCTCATGAAAAATCTTTGATCCTGAGTGAATCCGCTTATTTTCCCTGGGTTTCCTTTGTCTTTAAGATACATTTGTAAAGCATCATAAGCAATATTTACTCCGCCCAAATCTGCAATATTTTCACCATTGGTGAAAGTACCATTTACGAAAGTACCTTTTACAGGTTCATATTTGTCATACTGCGCTGCAAGTGCTTTTGTGGCTTTTTCGAAGTTTGCTTTATCTTCTGGAGTCCACCAATCTACTAGGTTGCCATCCGCATCAAACTGAGCACCAGAATCATCAAAACCATGACTCATTTCGTGACCAATAACAGCACCAATACCACCAAAATTCACGGCAGCATCAGCTTTTGGATTAAAGAATGGAGGTTGAAGAATAGCTGCTGGGAAAACAATCTCGTTGTTTACTGGGTTGTAGTAAGCATTCACTGTCTGAGGCGTCATTCCCCATTCTGCTTTATCTACAGGTTTTCCAATTTTAGCTAAATCTTTTGTGTACTGCCAATCTGCAATATTTTGAAGATTTTTGTAAAGGTTTCCGCCTTGAGCTTCAGAAGTGATATTCAGTTTAGAATAATCTTTCCAAGTATCTGGATAGGCTACTTTTATCGTAAATTTATTCAGCTTATTAAGTGCTTTTTCCTTTGTTACAGGCGACATCCAAGTAAGATTGTTGATGTGTACCACAAATCCTTTCTTTAGATAATCTATCAGCTCTACCATCTGAGCTTTTGCTTCAGCAGGGAAATATTTTTCAACATATAATTTACCAAAAGCTTCACCCAAAGAACCATTTATAAGCTCGTAACCTCTTTTATTAAGCGCTCTTTGCTCTTGCTGACCTCTAAGATATTTACCATAAAATGCAAATCTCATATTACCCAAATTTTCACTTAAATAAGATGCACTTCCGTTGATCAAATGAAATTTTAAATAATCTTTGATTACCTGAAGATTTTTAGCATTTACAAGCTGATCGAAATTCTTATAATACCCCAATTCGCCAATAATGACTCTGTCCGTATCCACGCCTACTTTCTTTAAGTATTCTGGTAGATTCACACCCTTTACCAAAGAAGATAGTTCTGCAATAGTTTTTGGATTGTATTGTAAGGTATTATCACGACTTTGCTCGTTGGTAAGATAAGTTTTCGCAATACTTTTTTCGTAGTCTACAATTCCTTTTGCCGCTTCATCAGAGTTTTTGTACCCCAATTCTTTTAGCATTGAAGAAACATACTTTTGGTATTCTGCAATAGCCTCTGTATTTTTTGCATCTACTTTTTGGTAATAATCTCTACCCAAACCTAAAGCAGCTTCACCAAGGTAAACCGCATTAATATTAGAGTTTTTCAAATCTGCATAAACTCCCCAACCATAGAATGCATTATCGCCTTCTCTGGTTGCTGAAGCCAAATAATTTTGCAAATCTGCAAGGTTTTTTATGGCATCTATCTTGTTGATATTTTCTTGTATAGGTTTTATTCCATCGGCATTTCTTTTTTGCATATTCATGTAGGTAGCATACAAATCTTGTATTTTTTTACCTTCACTTCCTTCAGCAAATTTATCCTTCAAAAGAGAATTAAGAATCGTCATAGAATTATTATCCGTATCATCCGCCAATTTATTGAAACTTCCCCAAGTTGGTTTATCAGAAGGAATTTTTGCTGTTTTCATCCAAGTCCCACTTACATAATTATAAAAATCATCTTGAGGACGAACGCTTTTATCCATTAGACTGATGTCTAATCCTTCATCTTTGGTTGCCACTGTCTTTATATTGGTCTTGTTCTGTGCACTCATCGTATTTTGCGCGCAAATAGCGGTAAGCAAAAATAAAGAGAGAGTTATTTTTTTCATAATCGAAGATTAAATTTAATAATAAGTAGAACGATTGCGTTAATTGTTACGATTTTATACAATTTTTTTTAAAAAAAATCTAAGGAAAGTAACAGTTCTAGATGGAAGCTTAGTATATTTTAGTTTTAACACAAGAAGCATTAGTTATTCTAATTTTTCTTCCCACTTTCTTCAACAATCCAGTTTCTGTATTTCTCCTAAAAACCACTACGTTTTGAGTTTTAACATTGGTAACGATAACAAAATTACCTGTCTCATCAATCGCGAAAATTCTCGGATGCTTCCCATGCACAGATTGATACCCTACATGCTCCAATTTCCCATTAGATAAAATTTTAAAAATGGCGAGATTGTTTTCACTCCCTCTGTTGCTCGCATACACAAAACGATTGTCTGGCGAAATATGAATATCGGATGCCTCAAAACCATTCAATAAAGATTCGGGATGTGTAGCAATTTTCTGAATCGGAATGAGTGTTTTATTCTCATATTTAAATACCGAAATAGTTCCCGATATTTCTTCTATACCATAAAGAATATCTCCCTTTTTGTTAAATAGTAAATGCCTCGGACCGCTTCCTGAGACCGTTTTTATAATAGAAACTTTCTCTTTGTCCAAAGGTTTTTTGTTGGCGCTATTGAATGGATATATTTTTATTTCGTCCGCACCCAAATCCGCGAGCAAAAGTTGATCATTATTTGGGGAAAATACCACTGAGTGTACATGAGATTCCATTTGTCTTTTTGTAGCTCTACTTCCTTCGTAATAAGTAATATTCTGAGCCAATTCACCAATCTTCCCATTTTCTAAAATAGGATAGATAGATACGCTTCCCTCTGTATAATTAGCATTAGCAAGCCATTTTTCACTTTTATCTACGCTTACATATACAGGATTTTCGCCGTAGCTTTTTTGTTTATTTAAAAATTGCAAGCTTCCTTTTTCTTCATCAAATGCAAACGAACTTACACTTCCTTCATTCTCCAATTTGCTATCCGTAACAGAATAAATGTATTTTCCGTTGGCAGAAACGGTGAGATACGAAGGATTAACAACTCCTTTTAAAGAAGTTATTTTTTTAAGTTTTCCATTATTATGGTTCAATTCGTAGACATACAATCCTGGTTTGTTTTTGTCCCAATTATAGGAACCAAAAAACACCATTTGCCTTTGTGAATAAGACAATAATGAACTCAATAGTAAAGCCGAAGCAAATAGATTTTTAAGTGTAATCATTCTTATTTTTGATGCACCAATATTTCCACCAAATCCTGAATAATTTTCTGACTTACAAAATTGGAAAAATCTGCTCTTTCCAAATGAGGCATATATAATTTCTTGGTCACGGTTTCGTTTTTAATTTTAATTGAATAAAAAACAGTTCCCACATCATTTCCGTCTTCGCCCTTTCCTGGTCCTGCAACACCTGTGGTAGAAAGTGAAATATCCGTTCCAAATAAATATTGACAACCTGACGCCATCTCGTGCGCAACTTCCTCGCTTACCACAGAAAATTGAGCAACTGTTTCTGCAGACACTTTTAAGATTTGTATCTTTTTCTCCGTTGCATAAGGAATGATACCACCCAAAAAATAGTGCGAACTTCCAGGATTAGACACTATCATCTTAGCCAATTCTCCTCCAGTACAACTTTCAGCTGTAGAAATGCTTAAGTTTTTCTCAACTAAAATCTCTCCTAATATTTTTTCTATTTTATCTTCTTTTACTGCAATAATATGGGCACCAATAATAGGATACAATTTCTGAATTTCTTCTTCCAATTGGGTTTGTAGAACTTCATTATCAATTCCTGTAGCCGTTAATCTCAGCTTTACTCTTGTCCCAATGGGAAGGTAAGATAGCTCAACATTATTAGGCAAAGCGAGTTCCCACTTTTCTATGGTATCAGCCAATATGCTTTCCGGCATTCCTACAACAGATACGATTCTGGAAGAAATAAAATTAAGATTTAGTTTATTTTTAAGAAACGGAATAATTTGATCTTTTATCAATGGTTTCACTTCATAAGGAACACCCGGCAAACTAAAAGACAATTTGCCCTCATACTCCATCATCATGCACGGAGCCGTACCGTATTGATTTTGGAAAACGGTAGATTTTGTAGGGACAAAAGCTTGTTCTCTGTTGCGTTCTAGAATTTCGGAGCGTCCTCTTTTTTCCAAATAGGTTTTAAGATGAGCAAAAGTTTCATCATCCAAAGCAATCTCATCATCAAAAAATTCTGCCAATGCCTTTTTTGTTTTATCATCTCGCGTGGGGCCCAATCCGCCTGTGGTAATCACTATGTCTCCCATTTCAAAAGCATATTTTAAAGCTTTTTTTATAGTAGGTATTTCGTCTGAAATGGTAAGAATTTGCACCACTTTTACGCCAATATTTTTAAGCTCTGTGGCTATAAAATTAGAATTGGTATCAATGGTGTTTCCTGAGAGAATTTCGTCTCCTATGGTTACAATAACTGCATTTTTCATATTTAAATTTTAAAAATGATCTAATGCAAATGACGTCAATTTCTAGATTTCTTACACTATAAAAATGATTTTTATATCTTTGAATTTAATTACTGAAAAACTAAAAAATATATAGAGATAATGGCAAAATATGATGATGCTTCTTGGCATACTGGTGGAGATTATCCTGAAGATTTACATGAAGAAAATGCAGCTACTCACATTGGTATGTATCTCATGTGGTGTATAGAAAACAAATTGATATCTGAAGAATTAATAGAACATGCTCCGGAACAGATTCAAAAAGTAAAAAATAGAGAAATCACAGGCGCCGAATTCTTGATAGAATATTGTGATGGACAATTGGATGACGATGATCTTTCTGACCTTGGAAATCTTTTCAGTAACGATTATTATGATGAGGAATCATTATATGCTGAGAAAAATAATACATATGTGGACGACTACACTCAGACTTTCGAGAAAAAGGCAGAAGAGCAAGATTTTGCTTACGAAACCGTTTACCATATAGAAGACGATTTTGAAAACTACGACTTAGTACAGCCTATTATTAGTCAACGTTTTGAAGGATGGAAAGCATCTAAAGATCTTTAAAACATAAAAAAAGGATCTGCACATTAACGTTACGGATCCTTTTTATTTATGTTAAATTATTATTTGTGATTTACCCAAATCAATTGGTCTGTATCATATCCAATTTTCTTGGCCTTTTCTATAAATCTTTCTTTAATAGCAGTTGGAATTTCTGGTGTTCTGGACAATATCCAAAGATATTTTAGGCTATTGCCAGCAACCAACGCGTACTGATAGTCGTCATCTATATCCACCACATTATATCCTGACCAAATAGGTTTGAAAAATGAAACTTTAAGACGTGCTTCTGTTTTTTCGTTTACGAATTTTGCTTGCCCTACAGACTCTTTCCATTCTTTTTTCACGTAGTTATATCCTTTGTTCACTACTTTTATAGACCCATCCTCATTCATAGAATAGTTGGCGGTAGTTTGATCCATATCTTTTTCAAACTTAAAATCAAAACGAGCAATTTCGTACCATTTACCTAAGTATTTTTCAGAATTGAAATTGGTAATTGGAGTTGCATTTTTAGGTGCACTTACTGCACAAGAATTAAAAATTAAAAGTCCTACTGCTCCTAAAGCCAACGGAATTGCAAATTTTTTCAATGTTTTCATAATTATATATTTAGTGATTTTATACTCTTCAAAAATAATGCCTTTAAAATATTTTAATTAAAATAAATATGAACATAGACGATTTTCTATATAAAAAAATAAGTTTCTTAAAATCAATTTTTATTCTAAAACAAATTTATTTTATTTATTTAATCTATCAATACAATAGAATCAATTGTTTTTGTGAATAATACAATTACTTTTACATTTGCACCAGAATCTAAAGAATAAATGACTATGATAAAAAAAATGCTGTTGGCTTCTTCCATTTTGGGAAGTATTGTTGTAACAAATGCTCAGACTCTAACTACGAATACTGGAACTCCTGTTGGGGACAACCAAAATTCTAAGACCATTGGTAATAATGGACAAGTACTTTTGGAGGATATTCATTTGATAGAAAAGTTAGCTGCTTTTGATAGAGAAAGAATTCCAGAGCGTGTAGTACATGCTAGAGGAGCTGGTGCTTTCGGTGAATTTGTTGCCGACAAAGATTTTTCTGATGTTACTGTTGCAGATTTTTTATCACAAGCAGGAAAAAAAACACCTCTGATGGTTCGTTTTTCCACAGTAACGCATCAACAAGGTTCTCCAGAAACCTATAGAGATCCACGTGGTTTTGCTGTAAAATTCTATACAGAACAAGGAAATTACGACTTAGTAGGAAACAATTTACCTGTATTTTTCATCCGTGATGCCATCAAGTTTCCAGATATGGTGCATGCTTTCAAACCATCGCCAATAACCAATGGAGCTTCTGATCCAAACAGAGTATTTGATTTTTTCTCGAATCTTCCAGAATCTACACATATGTTGACGTGGTTGTTCTCAGATTACGGTATTCCTGCAAACTATCGTCAGATGGAAGGAAATGGCGTACATGCTTACAAGTGGGTGAATGCAAAAGGTGAAGTGACATATGTGAAATACAAATGGGTTCCTCAACAAAAAATTAAAAATTTGACTCAAGAAGAAGCAAATGCAATACAATCTACTTCGATAGAACATGCTACACTTGATTTAAGAAACGAAATAGAAAAAGGTAATTTCCCAAAATGGGATCTACATATTCAGATGTTGAAAAAAGAAGATTTCGACAAATTAGATTTCAATCCGGTAGATGTTACCAAAATTTGGCCAGAAACTGTAGCTAAATTTGTAAAAGTAGGTACGATGACGCTTAATGCAAATCCGACAAACTATTTTCAGCAAGTAGAACAAGCAGCTTTTGCTCCTTCTAATTTGGTACCAGGAATAGAGCCTTCAGAAGACAAATTACTTCAAGGTAGACTATTTTCTTATGCGGATACACAACGTCACCGTCTTACAGGAAATCATCAACAAATCCCTGTGAATGCATCTAAAAATGCGGTAAAAACTTACAACCAAGACGGATATATGTCTTTGCGTGAACAAAAAGGAGATGTGAACTATCAGCCATCTACCAATTTGCCAGCGGTAAAAGAAGACACAAAATTCAAGTATTCTAAATCGGTATTTCCTGAGGGAACTACTACTGCACAAGCAAAAATAGATAAAGAAAACAACTTCAAACAAGCTGGAGATTTATACAAATCTTTCTCTAAGCAAGATAAAGATAATTTAATAAAAAATCTTGGAGGAGCTTTGGGTACAGTAAAAAGCAAAACTATTGTTGCAAAAATGATATCTCATTTCTACCAAGCCGATCGCGAATTTGGGATGCGTCTTGCGGAAGCTGTGAAAATAGATCGTAAAGAGCTTGAATCTTTACTAATGAAATAATTTAATTTTTATATATAAAGGCGAGATGGGCAAAAGCACATTGCAAATCTCCCAAAATCACTACTGTTATGAAAAAACTATTGTTACTCCTATTTTGTGTTGTAAGCTTTAATTTGTCTTTCGGGCAAGATATTTTCGCTGCTGCACGAGCTAATGATGTGGTTGCTCTGGAAGGATTTTTGAAATCTGGAGTTGATGTGAACGGAAAAAATGAAAAAGGATATACGCCACTCATCCTAGCTGTGTACAATGGAAGTAATGAAGCAACCGAATATTTGTTGAAGAATGGAGCTAATCCAAATATGCAGGATGGAAGCGGAAATACAGCGCTAATGGGAGCTACATTTAAAGGATATCATACTGTGGTGAAAACTTTACTTCGCTACAAAGCGGATGTAAATCAAGTAAATTATAATGATGCTACGGCTTTGGTATTTGCTGCCACTTTTGGTCAGGTGGAGATCGCAAAAACTTTATTATCACATGGTGCCGACAAAGAATTGAAGGATAGTAGAGGAAAAACGGCTTACGATCATGCTTTAATGCAAGAAAATGCAGCACTTATCAATCTTTTGATGAAATGATGGAAGTTATAATTTATTGATTAACGGTGGAGTTTTTATAGCTCCACCGTTTTTTTTATTTGAAGTTTAAACCCAAAAAAAGCTCCAGTTATTACAAATTGAAGCATATGTAATGGTATAAAAAATCATTTAGTAACCGTGTAGATTAATATCTTCGGTTCTCTGTAAAGTTATTTTCTTTCCCATTTTCCTTTGTATCACTCGGAAATGCTGTAACTCGTCATCTGTAAGAATATTAATGGCTGTCCCCGTTTCGTTTGCACGTCCTGTTCTCCCAATTCTGTGGATATAATCTAGTGGCGAACGTGGCAATTCATAATTGATGACGCATGGTAAAGAATCTATATGTATACCACGTCCTAAAAGATCTGTAGTGACCAAAATCTGAGCTCCGTTAACTTTAAATTCTTCTAAGTTATTTCTACGTGCACCTTGAGACTTTTGTCCATGTATCGCTACTGCTTTTATTTTATTTTTCTTCAGTTTTTCCACAAGGCTATCGGCAGATTTAGTAGATGAAACAAAGATTAATGCCTTTTTGATATTTTTTTCTTTAATTAAATATCTCAAAAACGGACCTTTGTTTTCTGGAGCCACATGGTAAGCCAACTGCTCGATATTTTCTATTTCTATTTCCTCTTTTTTTATTTCAACGAGTACAGGATTCAAGGTTACCCTATTTCTCATTTCCGAAACTTTATCATCCAAAGTTGCAGAAAACATAGTTGTTTGTTTCACAACAGGCATTTGAGCAAAAAGCTGATTCATCTCCTCACCGAAACCTAGCTGAAACATTTTATCGGCTTCATCTATCACCAAATGTTGTATAGATGAGATGCTTAATGCTTTATTCGCAATAAGATCTAGCAATCTTCCGGGCGTTGCGATAAGAACTTCTACACCAAACATTCCTTTCATCTGTGGATTGATAGAAACACCACCATACACTGCCATTGTACGAATTTCACGCTTTAAATTTTCTGTAAAAGATCTGAAAACCTCATCTATTTGTATTGCCAATTCTCGTGTAGGAACCAATACCAAAACCTGAATATTACGATCTTTCTTTACTTCTTCATTTTGCAATTTTTCTAAAATAGGCATTACAAAACATGCTGTTTTACCAGAACCCGTTTGTGCGATACCCATCAAATCTTTTCCTTGTAAGATAATTGGTATGGCTTGTTCTTGGATAGGGAAAGGTTTCAGATACCCTAATTTGTTGATAGATCGGATGATATTGTGTGATAATCCTAAAGACTCGAATGACATAAAAAACTTATTTGTTGCAAAGATAAGCTATTGCAATTTGGTACAATCGGAAAAATAGCAAGACAAGTTTTCGTGTAAGGACAAGTTTTAAACTTTTTGATTTTTTAAGCATTTTAAAAAATTTAAATTTGATAAAAATTGCAACTCATGCACCCTACACTCAGGAAATTCATCTCATCCAATTTTGTCAATTATTCTTCAAAAGTTTTAAATGGATTTTTCATTGGTTATTTTTTGTTTAATACTTTTCCCAATTATAATTGATTTTGGTCCTTATTATCTATTATTCTTGTAATTTCACCTGAAGATGTAGACTCCAAAAAACTTACGGTAGAACGTGTAAAAGCCAACTTTATTGGATTCTTTGCTGATATTGCTACTTGGTTTTAACCTATTCAGGATTGGCAAAAATTCTATTGGCAATTATTCTTGCACTTGTTACTTGTAGTGTATATGATGTGGTAAAAGTAGCTAGAACCGCTATTGTTGCTGAACTTATTGTAATTGTAGAGCAGAAAAATGACGATTTCCTCGCTACTATTTCTAGATTCTCTTCTGTTGCTGTGGATATTTAATAGGATTATTGGTAAGTGTTGTGGTAGGAAATGTAAGAAATTATTTTTTGAGAGAAATCAACAACAAAGGAAATTATGACAAAAAAAAGTCGGAATATTTCTCTCCCGACTTCAATCTGCTTTATTTAAGATTATCTATTTTGTAATTCTCTTAATTTTTCTTGCATTAGATCTGGATCTGATAGTGTTTCTAGTCCGAATATAGATATGACAACAATTAGATAAATAATAAATAGTATGCTTAGTGCAATACCTATTATACTCATGATTTTCCCAGCTTTCAAATTATCGTAACCGCTATACATACTTGGATTATTTTTGTACAACTGATTATCTTTTTTAGATAGAATTAGCCCAATAATCCCCGCTATTAACCCTGGGAGTCCGTAGCAGCAGCATCCCAATATCGATATTATCCCTAAAATAAGGACTGCTGTTGCATTAGGCAACTTTTGTACTGTACCACTCTGAAAATTTCCTTCCATAATTTTTTTTTTAATAGTTTGTTGATTTAGTTATAATAATGTTTATAAAAATAAGAAAATACCATGATTACGGCGTTAATAATTCCTAAATAAATTAAAAGTTTACTATAATTTCTTTTTTTATCGATAAAAGTAAGCGCTACTACCACGAAAAACAACAATAAAGTATACACCGCTGGGAACATCACAAAAGCCTCTTGAAATTTCCCTTGAAAAACCAAAATAATCGCTCTTTGTGTTCCACAACCAAAACATTCTATCCCCAAATATTTCTTGGTAGGGCATGACAGCATATAATCTTCAATTTTCATAGTATTTAGTTGGAAATTTCTGATGTACTATTCTATTATTTCTTGGCTCTGGTATATTGATGCGGAAAAAAGCATTCCTCCTTCAATTTAAAAGAACCTTGCACGGCAATATATGGATTTCTAAGGATTTCTCTTGCTACAAAGATCAAATCGGCTTCTTCCTTAGCCAAAATATCTTCCGCTTGTGCCACATCGGTAATTAAACCTACGGCACCCGTTTTCACGTTTGCTTCATTTTTAATTTGAGCAGAAAAAGGAACCTGATACCCATCAAAAACAGAGATTTTAGCTCCATGAATATTACCACCACTAGAAACATCTACCAAATCTACACCTTGAGTTTTAAGTATTTTGGATAATTCTACACTTTCTTCTATATCCCAACCATTTTCAGCATATTCAGTTGCAGAAATTCTTACAAAAAGTGCTATATTATCATTGAGTTCAGAATTTACTGCATCTACAACTTCAAGTAAAAATCGGATTCTATTTTCAAAACTTCCACCATATTCATCTGTTCTTACATTAGATAATGGCGATAAAAATTGATGAATAAGATAACCATGCGCACCATGAATTTCTACCACATCAAAACCTGCTTCCACAGATCTGCGAGCAGCTTCTTTAAAATTCTGAACTTGTTCTTTTATTTCTTCAATGCTCAAAACGTGGGGAATTCTCTCTGTAGTATTGAAAGGTATTGCACTAGGCGCAATTGTTTCCCAACCTTCTTCCTCTGATATCTGAATATTATTCCATGTAGAGCCTTTTCTTCCTGCATGAGCAATCTGGATTCCTATTTTACTTTCTGAATTTTGGTGTACAAAATCTACTATTTTCTTCAGTTGATTAGCTTGTTCATCATTCCAAATACCCAAACATTTGTTGGTGATTCTACCTCTAGGTTCTACGCCAGTTGCTTCAAGGATTATCAATCCTGTTCCACCTTGTGCTCTACTTCCGTAATGCACCAAGTGAAAATCATTAGGCATACCATTTTCTGAAGAATACATACACATTGGCGACATTACCCAACGGTTTTTAAGTGTTACATTTCGGAATTGTATGGGCGTATATAGCATTTTAATTTTTATTTAATTATTAATTTTTAAAATTACAAAATAACTCTCATAAACAAATTATTGTCTGCGTCAGCAAAAAGGATTACTTTTACCGCCCTTTTTACAACGGAAACATGAAAAAAGATATACAGATCAGTTACGAGCAATACCAAAGCAGCAACGAGCTGGCTGAAATTGAAAAAGAGCTTTATCTAAAAGCCAAAGAAGCACGCGAAAACGCCTATGCTCCCTACTCTCAATTTTTTGTAGGATGTGCAGTCTTACTAGAAAATGGTGATATCCATGTTGGGAATAACCAAGAAAATGCAGCTTATCCATCTGGTTTGTGCGCAGAAAGGACAGCAATGTTTTGGATATCTGCCAACTTTCCTGATGAGAATATAGAAAAAGTTTTTGTGGTAGGTGGTCCAAAAGAATTGTCTCTTACACGCGCTCCTATTCCACCTTGTGGAGCTTGCAGACAAAGTATGATGGAATACGAGTCTAAACAAAATAAAAATATTACACTCTATTTTGCGAATCTAAACGATGAAGTAATAAAGGTGAATGCGATTAAAGATCTTCTACCTTTCTATTTTGACGGAACCTTCTTATAAAATAGTAGAATAAAAAATTAAAATTGCAAATAGTTTTAAAACAATTATATTTGCGCAACTTTTGGAAAAGGGAATCGAGCGAAAATCTTGAACTGTCCCCGCAACTGTAGATCACACAACTTCGTAATGAGGGTGTAATTTTTGTAAAATACCATTGTTTTTATAAAACGAGAAGGTGCAAAAATGTGAAAGTCAGGAGACCTTACCGAAAGTATTTTTAATAAAAAGCTTTCGGAGGAAAAGCCTGATCTACTGAGTTTCAAAATTTGAAAACTCATATTTTAGCCTTTCATTTTCCGGTAAGCCCTCTAAACTTTAATTATTTTATGAAAAGAAAATTAATTTTGGTTGGAGCGATGCTTGTCGTAGGAACAACTATTTTCGCCCAACAGGAAAAAGAAAACACCATTGAGGAAGTTACTATCGCCTCAAAAACGCCACAACAACTTTATAAAACTGGTAAAAACGTGAAACTTTTATCAGAGAAAGATTTAGAAAAATACAAAGGTCAAAATCTTACCGATGTTCTAGATCAGGTTGCAGGAATTCAGATAACTGGAAATTTTAACAATGCAACAGAACCAAAATCCATCAAAATAAGAGGTGGAAAAAGTTCTAATATTATGATTTTACTAGATGGCGTTCCTTTGAAAGACGTTACTGGTAACGATTATATTGTTTCGGATCTAAGACTTTTAGCTTTAGAAAATGTACAAAGCATAGAAATCCTGAATGGAGCTTCTTCAGTTTTATATGGTTCTAATGCTACCGTTTCTGTAATTAATATTAAAACAAAAAAATCGGCGCAGAAAGCCATAGAAGGTATTTTATCTGCGCGTGGTGGATCCTACAATACTTTTGCTCAAGATGCTTCTGTTCGTGGAAAGATTAATAAATTTTATTATCAAGCATCAGGATTTAACGAAAAATCTGAAGGCATTACCTCAGCCTCTGGCGACGATAACTTCGATAAAGATGGGTGGGAAAAGCAAAATGCTTCTGCCAAAGTAGGTTTCGCAACTGAAAAATTGGACGTGAACATCAATGGTGGTTGGACACATAATCTTCACAAATATGATATAGGTGCTTTTACAGACGGAAAATATAGAGGTGACGACAAACAATATTATCTTGGCGCCACTGCCAACTACATCTATAACAAAGGTAATTTGGTGGCCAATTTAAGGTATGTGACTACAAATAGATTGGCGCAAAACATCATGGACGTAGATTATGCAGACCAATATCTTTACAAAGGAGAAAATTTGTTTGCTGAGGTTTACAATATCTACAAAATCAATAATTTTATTAGTTTTACCGCTGGATTGCAGTACGAAAAGCAATCTCTTGGGTATTCTGAAACGCCTTGGGGCGGAAAAGATTTGATAGAAGTGTATAACTCCGATCAAACCAATATTGAAATGATAGATGGATACATCAATGCAAATCTTAGTTATAATAATTTCCAATTGGATGCTGGAGGAAGGATGACCAATCATTCAAAATTCGGGAATAATTTTGTGTACAGCATTAATCCTTATTATCTGAAAGAATTGGAAACCATCTACATCAAAGGTGGATATTCTTTCGCAACTGCATTTATCGCTCCAACGGTGTATCAAAACTTTGGATCTATGCCTTGGACAGCAGCTAATTTCAATCTAAAACCAGAAACCAACCAATCTCACGAAATAGATGTAAGTATAGGTAAAAAAGACAGAACCATCAACTTCAACGCAAGTTTGTTCATTAGAAATGAAAAAGATGTCTTCGCTTATGTAATGTACGATCCCATCAACTATATCAGTCAGTTTCAAAATGTAGATACTAATAAAGTCAAAGGTGTAGAGTTTAGTTTAGACTATACCCTCAACAAATTTCTAAAACTAGGTGGAAACTACACTTATGTAGAGAAAGATAAAGAATCTACTATGCTTCGTCAGCCGAAACAACGTGTAAATTCTTACCTTCAAATAACACCATTCGAGTCTACAAGAATAAACTTGACTCATCAGTTTGTGGGAAAAAGATCGGATGCTTACTATGATGCAATCACGTATTCTGCAAAGAATGTTGAGGTAAAAGATTTTAATTTGTTTAATTTAAACATCAATCAAAAACTTACAAAAAGCCTAGAAACTTGTCTTAACATTGGTAATCTAATGAACACTTCATACATAGATGTTATTGGATATACTACAAAATCTAGAAACTACACATTGGGTGTAACCTATAAATTTTAATTTTTTTTAATCAATTGTGTGTTTCCGGGCGTTTTCTTCGAAAACGCCCGGAATTTTTTCACAAAAAAACAGCCAGAAATAATTCTAGCTGTTCATTATATTTGTATTTCATTTATATTTAAACCAACTGCAATCCCAAAATTCCACCTTCATTAATGACAAAAGCTTTTGCGGCTTCATGCTCATTTGGAATTTCACCTTCCAATATGGCTTCTTTCACTTTCTCTTTTAGAATTCCTATTTCTCTACCTGGTTTTAGATTAAACATCGTCATTATTTCCTCTCCAGAAATTGGAGGTTGAAAGTTTCTTACCTGATCTTTCTCCTCTACTTCTTTTATTTTGATAGCAACGTATTCGAAATTCTTCTTGAATTTCTCTTGCTTTCTAGAGTTTTTGGTGGTGATATCTGCTTTACACAATGTAAAAAGATCTTCCATATTTTCTCCAGCATCGAAAAGCAATCTTCTAAGCGCTGCATCAGAGGCATCATCCGTTATAAGAGCTATAGGACGAGAAGATAGCTTTACCATTTTCTGTACATATTTCATGTCGGCTCCCAATGGTAATTTTAGTTTTTGGAAAATTGTTTTTACCATTTTTGATCCCAAAAATTCGTGCCCATGAAACGTCCAACCCGTTCCTTCTACAAATTTCTTTGTCGGTGCTTTCCCGATATCGTGAAGCAATGCAGACCAACGCAACCACAGATTATCCGTATTTAGCGAGATATTATCTACTACTTCCAAAGTGTGATAAAAATTGTCTTTATGCGTTTGTCCTTCTACTTCTTCAACGCCTTTTAGCTCAATCAATTCAGGAATAATAATTTTCATCAAACCTGTTTCTTCCATTAATCTTAAACCAACAGAAGGTTTTTCTGAAAGCATAATTTTATTGAATTCTACCATGATTCTCTCTAGCGAAACTATTTTTATTCTTTCTGCTTCTTGAGAAATAGCATTAAGAGAATTTTCTTCAATTTTAAAATTTAAAGTTGAAGCAAAACGTACCGCGCGCATCATTCTCAACGGATCGTCAGAATAAGTTTGTGTTGGTTCTAAAGGTGTTTTTAATATTTCATTTTGAAGATCTTCAACTCCATTAAATGGATCTACCAATTCTCCAAAATTATCTTTATTCAGAGAAATTGCCATTGCATTGATGGTAAAATCTCTTCTTTTTTGGTCGTCTTCTATTGTTCCGCCTTCTACCTCAGGCTTTCGGCTGTCTTCGGTATAACTTTCTTTTCTAGCACCCACAAATTCTAGGTCTAGATCTTTGTATCGTATCATCGCAGTACCATAAGTTTTGAAGATAGAAACCTTCATCTTGGGATCTATTTCTTTACCTACATTTTGGGCAAGCTCAATACCGCTTTGTTCGGTCACAAAATCTATATCCGTAGAAGCTTTCCTTTTCATCAAAAGATCTCGAACATAGCCTCCTACAATGTAAACCGACTGGTTGTTTTGATGAGCTACTTCCGAAATTATTTTGAAAAGTTTTAGATTTTTATTTTGACTGAGATTGATAAACATACTGATACTATAAATTTTAGAATTTAGATTTTAGAAAACATCTTGCAAAGAGTGTTTGCGTGTAATTTCTAATGTAAAACCACTAAGAGCTTAAGAATACCAACCGAACGCCGATATGCTAAAAACCTTAATGGTTAAAATGATTTTGCAAATATAAAAAATTCTATGCTTTTATTCTCGAAGAACTTTTATTCTATTATCGCTCCAGATTTTTATCACAGAAGAACCACTGTATTTGGATACATTATCTCTTCCTTCTTCTACAGCAAAATCTACCAGACTTACCATTTCTGCTGAAATATCAGAAAACTTAAGCGGGCTTTTTTCTCCACTGAAATTAGCAGACGTAGAAACCAATGGTTTATTAAGCTTGGTAATCAGTTTTTTACAAAAATCATCTTTTACCAAACGTATTCCGATACTTCCATCTTCTGCCAAGATTTCTTTGGGCAAACCTTTAGGGTTTTGGTACACCAATGTTACGGGTTTATCGCTTACATCCATGATTTCCCAAGCCATCTCTGGTACATCTACCAAGTCTTGAAGCCTTTTTTCAGATTCTACCAAGATAATCATCGATTTGTTTTTATCTCTATTTTTGATGTGGAATATTTTATTAATCGCATCAATATTGGTAGCATCACAGCCAATTCCCCAGATGGTATCTGTAGGATAAAGGATGGTACCACCCGATTTTAATATGTCGATAATGTTTTGCATAATATTGTATTAGTAAGGTAATTGGGGCAAATACCTTTCATTAATGATATTTAAATGATGGATGGTATGGCCTACAATAAGTTTGCACATAGCATCCACAGATATAGAATTGCCATTTGCCAATCCTGTATTTTGTAAAACAGAAGAATCTAATGTAGAAAATAAAATCTGTGATGATTTTCTGATTAAACTGAATTCTTCAAGTAGAGAAGCCAATGTTCTTTGGTTAGCAAATGAGTTTGCAGCGTACAACTCTTCATCAAAACCTGGCAAAGCTTGCTTCTCTCCTCTTGCAAAAGATAATATTCTGAATTGGAAAATTCTTTCGGTATCAGAAAGATGCAAAAGCAGCTCCTTCAGCGTCCACTTTCCTTCATCATAAGCAAATAAAGCTTGTTCATCTGATAATTGCGAATAGAAATCGACTACTTTATCACCAGAAATCAAAAATTCTTCTTTCCAATTTTCGCTTGGAATAAGATCTAAATACCTTTGAACGTATTTTTCAAATTCAGTCATCTGTTTATGAGTTTTTCAATTTAATAAAAAAAATAGAACCAATTCTAGTGTGTGAAAAGTTGAGGTTAAACATTCGTCCACTCGTAAAAATTCACCTCATCATAGATTTTGAAACCACATGATGGATAAAGTTGGTTACCAATCAGATTGTCTTTGCCTGTTTCTAATAAAATTCCACAAGCATCAGATTCTTTACAGATTTCTTTTGCCGATTCTATCAATTGCTTAGAATATCCTTTACCACGATGATTTTCGTTCACGAAAAGATCATTCAGCAGCCAATACTTTTTCATTCTTGTAGAAGAAAATAGAGGATAAAGTTGTACAAATCCTACCAAAATTTGGTTTTCTTCCACAACAATAATTTCTGAATCTTGTTGTGCAATTCTCTCGTTTAAGAAAACTTGAGCATCATTGATATTAGATTCTTTATGATAGAAAATACGATACTCATCAAACAATTGAGAAAGCATTTCCAAATCCTTTGTTTCAGCCTTTCTTGTATTTTTCATTGATAAAAAACGAAGTTTAGAGCAAGTTTAATCATTTTAAACTCACCCTAAACTCCAATTTAATTTTTATGCTAAGAAAATGCTTTTTCTAGATCTGCCAACAAATCTTCTTTGTCTTCGATACCAACACTTAGACGAACCAAATCATCTGTAATGCCCAATTCTGCACGTTTTTCTGCAGGTATTGAAGCGTGTGTCATCAAAGTAGGATGGTTAGCAAGAGATTCTACTCCACCCAAAGACTCAGCAAGGGTAAATACTTTCAATTTTTCTAAGAAACTAATTGCATCTTCTTTTTTCCCAGATTTGAAAGTGAAAGAAACCATTCCTCCAAAATCTTTCATTTGAGCTTTTGCCAAAGCATGTTGTGGGTGAGATTCTAAACCTGGATAAACTACTTTATCTACTGCTGGATGAGATTCTAGATATTTTGCAACTTCTAGTCCGTTCTCAGAGTGTCTTTGCATTCTTAGAGATAAAGTTTTGATTCCTCTAAGTACCAAATAAGAATCGTGTGGTCCCAAAATTCCACCGCTTGCAAATTGGATAAAGTGCAATTGCTCTCCTAATTCTGCAGTTTTAGCAATTAAAGCTCCTGCAATAACATCAGAATGTCCGCCCAAATATTTTGTAGCTGAGTGCATTACAATGTCTGCTCCCAAATCTATTGGTCTTTGTAAATAGGGCGTAGCAAAAGTATTATCTACTGCAACTAAAATGTTTTTACCTTTGGCAACATCTACTACAGCCTTGATGTCTACAAGCTTCATCAAAGGGTTGGTAGGGGTTTCTATCCAGATTAATTTTGTATTTTCTGTAAGAACGTCTGCAATTTTTGAAGCATCATCAAAGTTCACGAAAGTAAATTTCAATTGATATTTAGCAAAAAGTCTAGTAAACATTCTGTAAGTTCCACCATATAAATCGTCTACTGCTACTACCTCATCACCAGGATTTAGTAATTTTAGCACACAGTCTATTGCTGCCAATCCAGAACCGAACGCCAAACCTCTAGCTCCGTTTTCAATACTTGCCAAAGAATCTTCTAATGCTTGTCTTGTAGGGTTTGCCGCTCTAGAATATTCGTAACCAGAATGTACACCTGGGCTAGTTTGCGCAAATGTAGAGGTTAAGAAAACAGGTACGTTTACAGAACCTGTTGCTGGTTCGTGGTTTTGACCTCCGTGTATAACTTTTGTATTAAAATTCATATTTGTATAATTTATTTTTTTGAAAATTTGAAAAATTTGAAATTGAGTTTCTAAACTTTTTGTTTCAAATGATTTTCTTACACTATTTTCAAACTGGTTTTACATTTTTATCGCAGATTTCACTGCAAATTCTTCCGCTTTTTCTTCCATCCACAATGCTACATCTTCTTCACCAGTTGCTCTTTGGTACGTATGTCCAAGAGAAACCATAATTTGGTGAATAAACATTTTCATTTGGTCTACAGGCATTTCTTTTGTCCAAAGATCAATTCTTAATGCTTCAGAAGCTTTTTCATCCCAAACAGAAACCATGATGGCTTTTGTTTCTTCTTTTTCTACACCTCCATCTTCCGCATTCCAAGTAATAACTTCGGGAATATGGTTTTCGTCTAGCTCTACATCTATCGTTATTTGGGTCTTTCTCATTGTATAATATATCTTATCTTATTCTTCTAATTTTGGTTTGTAATTCGCCTCATTGAAAATCTCCGTTGCTCCTTTTTTCAAAAAGTCTGTAAGCGAAGTTTCTGGCTTATTTTGATAATATTTTCTGCAAATCTGCCAACCTGTAAATACCCCAATCATTGGCGACGAGCTATTGTCTATCTCTGTATAGAACTTAGAAAATGGTCCTGGCGCAATAAAGCGCTCTGCCAATCTATGATCATCACCAAAAATTAAATTGCTTTCTACAAAATAATTGTAGATATTGGCTTCATTAGACAAAGCCCAATCATATTGCTCTTTGGTATAATCCATTTTAAGATAATCTGGAGTATTGGGTAAAAAAGCATCTTGAAGCGTCATTATTTTCCCATTATACACCATCAAATCTATGAATTTTTGGCTTTCACCTGTGTAGGGTACAATATTTTCCGCGAACATTCTCGATACTTTCGGTACGATATTATTCGGATTCATGGATTTCTGAAAATACAATTCTAACCCTTTATAATTTGGATTTTTATCGCCCATAAATCCTGTGATATCTACAAACAAAAAGTTAGTTTTCGAGTCATAGATTATAGGTTCTTGTACCATCTGCAATGCGGATGAAAACAAATATACCTTTGGTGATTTGAACTGAGGAAAATAATTTTTGATATGCGAAAACAAATCTTGAAAATCTGCTTGCAACTTATTTTTATCAATTTTTGAAATGGCTTCCTTATAAATTTTTATTTCTTCCGGATCCACTCTTCTTTTCCCGAAATCTTCATCAGGAACAGTGCCCTGAAACCAAGGAAATTTTGTAGTAAACTGCTGCAAGGGTACGTTTGCGTCATAAAACTCTTGAGAGATGTCCACTAATTCTACTTTTTCTGTAGGATTTTCTATCTCTATTTTCCATGGAGAGTCATTCTCTTTTTTACAAGACTGCATACTCAAAAAGAGTAAGCAAGTAAGGGCTGCAATTCTGAAAATCTTCATTATTTTTTACAAGAAATTTAAGTTTACAAAAATAAGGATATATATATTAATTATACCCAAAAATGTGTAATTTGTAATCTTATTATTCAATTGAATTTTAAGCCGAAAAAAAAATATTCAAATGACAATAGAAACACAAAGATTGCTACTGAGAGAACTGATGGATAGCGATGATGAAAGATTATTTCTACTAGATTCTCATCCTGAAGTCGTAAAATACGTTGGAACGCCTATTTTTGAGGATATTTCTCAAACTCAAAATCTTATAAAAATCGTAAAAGAGCAATATAAAAACAACGGAATAGGAAGATACGCAGTTGTAGAAAAACAGACAGAGTCTTTCATCGGTTGGTGCGGTCTGAAAATACTTTGCGAGGAAATCAATGGTTACAAGGATGTCTACGAATTGGGATATCGTTTTTTACCAGAATATTGGGGCAAAGGATATGCAAAAGAATCTGCAAAAGCTTGGCTACATCATGGTTTTACAGAAATGAATATTGAAGTCATCTACGCGTATGCAGACCATAGAAATACAGCATCCATGCACACTTTAGAAAAATTAAATTTCGAAAATAAAGGAAATTTTGAAGATAAAGAAGATATTTGCACTTGGTTTGAATTGAGAAAGGAGAATTTTAAATTGTAATTAAAAAAAATAAATAATGCAATCACAAAAAGTAATAGACCACATTGTAAATTGGTTGAAAGAATATGCAACAAAATCTAATGTTAAAGGGTATGTATTGGGAGTTTCTGGTGGTGTAGATTCTGGAGTAGTCTCTACGCTATGTGCCATGACTGGACTTGAAGTTTTGCTTCTAGAGATGCCAATTCGCCAAAAAGAAGACCAAGTAAATAGAGCAAAAGACCATATTGAAGATCTTAAAAAAAGATTTCCGAATGTAAAAGGTGACACAGTGAATTTGACTCCTGTTTTCGAAAGTTTCGAAAGCGTAGTAGATGCTCACAATGAAAATAGTGCAACAAAAAATCTAGCATTAGCCAATACAAGATCTAGATTCAGAATGCTAAATTTGTATTATTTCGGTCAACTTCATGGGCTTTTGGTTTGTGGAACAGGAAATAAAGTAGAAGATTTCGGGATTGGTTTTTATACCAAATATGGTGATGGCGGTGTAGACGTCTCTCCTATCGGCGATTTGTATAAAACTGAAGTGTATCAATTGGCGAAAGATTTAGATTTAATAGAAAGTATTCAGAAAGCGATTCCTACAGATGGTTTGTGGGATGCAGAACGTACAGACGAAGACCAAATTGGTGCAACATACCCAGAATTAGAAAAAATACAAAAAGAATGGGCAACAAAAACGGAATCCGACTACGAAGGTAGAGATCTAGAAGTGTACAAGATTTTTGCAAGAATGAACAAAGCGGCTCAACATAAAATGAATCCTATTCCATTGTGTGATATCCCAGAAGGATGGAGAACTTCTTAATTGTATTTTAATTAAAATCCATCTATGAATAGAAGAACAAGATCCATGCTTTTTGCGTGTCTCGGACTGTTGTTTGGGATGTCTGTGATGTACATTTATAATAATTTCATTTCAGACAAAAAAGAGAATAAGCCAAGTTTTACCACTCAGAAACCTCAATCTTTAAAAGAAGAAATAAAATTAGACGAAAACTTTGAAATAATTCCAGAGCAAACTATTGATGAATTAACCAACGAGAAAACGGTGATTGATTTCGTAAAGAAAAATCATCAACTTCCCAACTATTACCTCACAAAAAACGAAGCCAAAAAATTAGGTTGGATTGCTTCTAAAGGTAATCTTTGCGAAGCACTTCCTGGAAGAGCCATTGGTGGCGATAAATTTGGAAATCGGGAAAAGCAACTTCCATTGGGTGAACAATATTATGAAGCTGATGTAAACTATCATTGCGGAAATAGACAAACAGATCGTATTATCTTCACGAAAAATGGAAATGTTTATCTTACAAAAAACCATTACAAAACATTCGAAAAGCAATAAAAAGGATTGGGAAAAATTAAAATTTTGATGAAGAAAATCCTTGTTAAAACTTTACATTTGCATAATTATTTTAAATTTTATGAAAACAATAGCGATAGATTTCACAGATATTGGTGACGAAGAAGACTTCTACACCCTACTAAAAGAAAAACTAACTCTTCCTGAGCATTTTGGAGATAATTTGGATGCTCTTTCTGATGTTATTTCAGGAGAATTGGAGATGCCTTTGCATTTGGAATTTGTCAACTTGAGTGTAGATCAGCTAGAAACTTTCGAAGATCTTTTGGCAACATTAGAAGATGCTGAAGACGAAAATGAAGAATTTTCTTTCTCATATTATCTAGAGCAATTCGGTGATGATGAAGACTATGAAGATGAAGAAACTGAAGAAAAAGAAACAAAATAATTTTCTTAAATAAACAAATAATCCCCATCAAGCTGTAGATGGGGATTATTTTATGTTTAAATTTATACTAAATTATTTACCTAAAGCTTCCGTAATAGGATTTCCTATATTTCCACTAGGAAATTGAATTTTTAGTAATGCAGAAACGGTAGGCGCAATATCCGTCATGTGATATGCTCTATTACTCTCGCCATTCTTTATTCCCCAACCCATAAAGATCAACGGAATATGCGCATCATAAGAGTTCCAAACACTATGCGTAGTTCCTGTTTTCGCATAGGTAGGCAATAGCATATCTTTAGAAACCAACTGTATATCTCCACTTCTTTGTCTGTTTAGTCCATTGATGATTCTTTGTTTTATAGGCTCGGGAATTGTTGCTTCTTGCACTTCTACAGCCGAAACAGCATACAAAATAGTAGGATCCTTTTCAAGTTCTTCAACCGCAAAATCTGTGATCTCATCTAATTTCAATTGATTCTCTGCAAGTATTTTTCTATCAAAATAAACTTGATAATTATTTATACCATGGACAATTTTATCAAAACCAAATTTTTCTTTTAATTTTTGGTTTAAATTTTTCTCCATTCCTTCACCAAAAAATCCAGAAGGCATTTTATGCTCTTTCAAAAATCCTACAGAGTGCGCTCCACCATGATCTGCAGATAGGAATACAGTGTATTGATCTTTCCCAACTTTGGAATCCAAATAATTAAAAAATTCTGCCAAATCTTTGTCTAATCTAATATATGTATCTTCCACCTCGATAGAGTTGGGTCCGAATTTGTGTCCTACATAATCTGTAGATGCTAGATTGATGGCAAGCATATCTGTAATAGCATCTTCACCTAATTTCTCTGCCTCGATGGAAGCTTTCGCCATTTTCAACGTTAAAGTATTCCCGAACGGTGTACTTCTTATCACTCCTTTTTTAGCTTCATAGTCAGCAGATAGATTGCTGTAAGGAAAAGTTGGCGTTTTTGCGCTTCCCAAAAGTCCTTCCCAAGAAGAATTATCTGGCGAACTTTCTGTGTACTGATTTATTGGCAATAATGTATTCCAACCCTTAGCAACCAGTTTACTTGGTAATTTTTGTGCATTGAAATCTTTTACCCATTGTGGCAACTCATTCATATACCAAGTACTCGTGATAAAATCTCCTGTAGAATCTTCAAACCAATAGGCTCCAGTTGGCGAGTGTCCTGCAGGCAAAATAGAAGCTCTATCTTTAAGAGAAACTCCGATTACTTTTCCCTGAAAGTTGGTTGCCAAACGCAATTCGTCAGTTACCGTAGATGACCAAAGATTTTTTGGAGAATGACTTCCGTTTTCAATATTGCTAGTTCCCACAGGTTTTACGCTGTCATCTGCTGTACAATATACATTTTTACCCGTAGTTTTATCCGTCCAATCGTTTCCTGCAATTCCGTGTATTGCAGGCACAGAACCTGTATAGATACTAGTATGTCCAATTGCTGTTACCGTAGGCACATAGTTGATATGAACATTATTAAGTGAATATCCTTTATTTAAAAGTCTCTTGAAACCCTCATTTCCGTATTTGCTATAAAAACGATACAGATAATCCCAACGCATCTGGTCTACCACCAAACCCACAACCAATCTGGGTCTTTCTACCAATGTATTTTGATTTTTCTGAGCATTTATTGAAATGATCGACAGAAAAGCAGCTGCCGCAATAGTAATCTTTCTTATCATGAATAACTTTTTTGTAGCCACAAATTTACCGATTTTCATTCTTTTGGGATATGAATTTCCAATTAATTATTTTGAAATTAATCCTTTATAAAAAAGGGAAAAACTATCCTCAATTGAGAATAGTTTTTTTTAAGTTTAAATAATTTATACAAAAATATTATTTCGCGCCACCTTGTTTTTTTTCAACATCCGTTTTGGTATTTTCTTTTACCTTTTGGTTTCCGAAACGTTTGATAAAACTTAAAGAAAAGCCATGCCAATCTGATCTATATTCTGTTTGGAAAGTACCAATTTGGCTATACGTTGTTTGATCGAAAACTGGTCTTTTAAAAATATTACTCAGTTGTAAACTCACTTCCATTTCTTGTTGTTTGAAGATTTTTGTAAGCGAGATATTATGGAAGAAATTATAGTTATTTCCTGCCGTATTTCCGTAATTCTGAGATTGTAATCCCATCCATACCGAAGCATTAATATTTTTATTAAACAAATTGGTGTAAGATAAATTAGTAGATCCTCCGAAATTGGTAATGTAATTTTTAGCTTGCAAATTATTTCGGGTATTGAAGTCGCTGTTATCAATATAGTTTAATCCTAAATTTACATTTACCGTGAGTTTGTTTTTAAAGAAATTCTGATTGGTACTTAAATTAAAATTCACACGTTCAGATTTTCCTTTAAAGTTGTCTGGCTTTGTGACCAGATTGTCTCCATCTTTGATGTAGGTAGACCAATAATCCTGATTGGTAAATCCGTAGTTAACAGACAAGAAATACTTTTTGTAAACACCCAATTTAAAATTAAAACGATGGTTAGGATTAGGCTCCAAATCCATATTTCCTTGATAATAATTCCCGTTACTCACAGGCATAATATATGGATTAAACTCAGAATACCAAGGTCTCCACAAACTGTAATTATAACCTAGAGACACATTGTAGTTGGGCGAAAATATATATTTCACCAAAACATTTGGTAAGAACGTTCCGTAAGATACTTTTTTCTCCATATCAGAACCATCTTGTCTTTGTTTAAACATGATATATTCATAACGCAAACCTACTCTAGTTTCCAACTTTTTGAAGAATGTTCTATTAATATTCGCATAAACGGAGTTCAGATTATCAGAATAACGAAAAGTATTTTTCCCTGAAATATCTTGGTTCCAATTGCCATTTCCAAACGTGAAATAATCATAAGGAATAACATTGTTGTTGAAATCTATTTTTGCTCCTACCTCCAAATTACTTAAAGAATCTAAAGGTTGCGAATAGTCTAATTTTAAATAATAATTTCGTGTTTGAGTTTTGTCTAAAATTTGAATTCCCGAGGTAGAATTTTGAAGAATATCATTTCTAAAAGTTTGCGTATTTTGATTTTGAGGATCGTAATTTATCCCTATGTTTACGTCAAAAATTTTATTTTTTACCTTATCATAATATTTATAAAATAAATTTGAATTTAAAGTGTGGTCTTTACTATTCTGAAACTGATCTTGAGTAAAAGAGTTTTTCAAAACATCATCTCTGAAAATATTGTTCTCAGAATTAGATTCCGACTTGCTGTTATTGTGAAAGTATTCTAATACCAACCCAATATTATTTTTATCATTCACTTCTAGTTCGGTAGAAGATGAAAGAGATGGCGATTTGCTTCTGTATGTATTTTGATTGGTATTTCTGTTAATCTCGTTGTCCGAGTAGTAAGTATTAATATTTTTGCTTGAAGTAAATTGGGTATTATCACTGTAACTTCCAGTAATACTCTGCGTGAAACTCTTTTTATGATAATTGATATTCGTGTTTACGTATTGGTTATTTTTGGTATTCTGAGAATTGGTAAAAGTTGCGCTTCCTTTTATCCCTTCATCATCACGCTTTTTGAGTACAATATTAATTACTTGCCCAGTAGTTTCGTAACGAGATGAAGGATTGGTAATCACTTCTATTTTCATTAAATTATCAGCTGGGATAGATTTTAAATATTCTTTCAATTGTTTTCCCGTAAAGACGGTTTTTCTATCGTTGATGTAGACCGTTACCGTTTCGCCTTCAGATTTTACGTTATCATTATTATCAATACTTACCAATGGCGTCATTCTTAGGACGTCCCAAGTTGTATTACCGGATAATATAGAGCTATTTGCCACATTGAAAACCGTACGATCTATTTTGGTTTCTACAGTTGGTTTTTTGGCAACTAATGTTACCGCTTCTATTGTTTTACTTTTCAAAGTATCCTGAGTTGCTTGTGCAGAAACCTGAATAATGCAGAGCAAAATCGCAGCGCTCATAAATATTTTTATCATCAATGTATTTTATATAAGTGTCTCCCAATAAGACAACCATATATAAACAAATGTTACATCCCTAATGAAATATTTCACATAAAAGTGTAATAATTTTATTTTAAAACAAAAAAACGCACCACTTGGTACGTTTTGTATATTAAAAATCAATGAAATATTAAAACTTCAAATCTCCATTTACTTCTCTCACTGCTTGTGCTGCCTCAGCAAATTTTGCTTTTTCTGCATCTGTAAGCGTGATAGTAACTATTTTTTCTACTCCATTTGCTCCAATTATAGCTGGTACACCTAGACAAATATCGCTTTCGCCATATTCTCCACTAAGCATTAACGAACAAGGAATAAGTTTTTTCTGATCGCAAATAATAGATTGTACCATTACAGAAACTGCAGCACCTGGTGCATACCAAGCCGAAGTACCCAATAATTTAGTTAGAGTTGCTCCACCAATTTTAGTTTCTTCAGTTACACTGTTTATTTGCTCTTCCGATAAAAATTCAGAAACAGGAACTCCGTTTCTTGTTGCCTTACTTACCAATGGTAACATACCAGTATCACTGTGAGCTGCTATCACCATTCCGTTTACATCAGAAATCGGACAGTCTAAAGCTTCAGCTAATCTGTATTGGAAACGAGAAGAATCTAATGCTCCACCCATACCAATAATTTTTTCTTTTGGTAAACCAGAAGTTTTATGCACCAAATAAGCCATTGTATCCATTGGGTTTGATACCACTATAATGATAACCTCAGGAGAATGCTTGATGAGGTTTTCCGTAACTTCCTTCACAATACCTGCATTGATGCCGATAAGCTCCTCTCTAGTCATCCCTGGTTTTCTAGGAATCCCCGATGTAATTACTGCTACTTTAGAACCTGCAGTTTTGCTATAATCGCCTGTAGTACCTACAATTTTGGTATCAAAACCATTCAAAGCAGCACATTGCATAAGATCCATGGCTTTACCTTCTGCAAAACCTTCTTTAATGTCTACCAAAACTACTTCAGAACAAAAGTTCTTCATTGCGATGTATTCTGCACAACTAGCACCTACTGCGCCTGCGCCTACTACAGTTACTTTCATATTTTTTTCTTTTAATATTTATTATTTAGTTTTTTATTGATCTGATAATTTAATTATTCTGAAACTCTTAAATTTTAAAATAAAATTTGTCCTTCTCTTTCCATCATAAATACAATTTCACGTTTGCGAATTTATAATTTTATCTCTCCTTTTCTTATTAAAACAAGGATTTCACAAATCTAATCATTCCTGAAAAATTGACAAATTTTTAGAACATTTTATTACTCATTAGTGTAATTATTTACAAGATAATAAATTTTATTTAAAAATACTTTAAATAGCACAAAAATACGCACCAATACTCATTAGTTTTTTCGAATTCTATTACTACATTAAACGAATGTTTAATAAAAATTACATCGGTGTAATCTCTAAAAAGTAATGATGTACGTAAAGAAGGTCCGAAAGTGTCAACTTTGTGTGTTAAGTTTTTTTTACGATTTAGGTTTCTGAAAGGTCAATATAAAACATGTTCCATTTTCGCTGCTGGTGTAATCTACGTTTCCGCCTAATCTCTGCATGATTCTGTGTACTATAGTAAGCCCAATTCCGTTGCCTTTGAATTGTTTTGCGTTATCCATTCTACTAAAAATCTTGAACATTTTATCTTTTTCTACTTCTGGTATTCCAATCCCATTGTCTGTAATTCTATACACGACAATTTTATTTTCCACCATCCCTTCTATCAAGACTTTTGGATGTGTTTGATGAGAAGAATACTTTACTGCGTTATTTATAATGTTTAGAAATACCTGATGGAGCATGGTTTTATCTGCCCATACATCAGGACAATCTTTTATTATAACCTCACAATGATCACTATCAAAAGTCATCTTTGCATCATCTACAAGTTTGGTGATGGTAGCTTGCGTATCTACCGTGGAAAATTTTATATCGCTATGTTTAGCCTTGCTCAGCTGTAGTACATCTTGCATCATTCTAGCCATACCATCTATCTCAGCGATGATGGACTTTAGCTTTAGCTTATTTTTATCAGATTCGCCTTCCAAGTTTTTCAATAGCATTTGGGCATTCAGCTTCATCACGGTTAGTGGTGTCCCAAGATCGTGAGATATTGTATAAGAGAAAGTATCGAGCTCCTCATTTAGCTTTTGAAGCTGATCATTTAGTTTTTTAATTAAATTGTTTTGTTTATGAGAAGTTTCCAATATGACATCTCTTATGGCATAGATAGCAATCTCATGCTTGTGAGTCCATCTCTCCGAAAGTCCTTCTATCTCTTCTGTAAACAAAGCAAATGAAGATAATCTATCTACCTCTTTTTTACCGGTATACATCGCTCTTTTCATCACTGGATTACCCGCCCAATGGATATTTTTTCTTGTTTCTTTACGGAACCAGATGAGTACTTCTTCTTTGCTCTTTTCTCCGAAATAAATCACAATGCCAGCGCAGGTTTCATTCAAATCCAGTTCTTCCTCGAAATCCCTTAGAAAACTATGACTAATGTAGATGGCATCTACAGTATTCTCGAATGCCCAATCTACAATCTTATGTATGGTTTCTACAGGTGGCGTTACTCCATCAGTGATAATGCAGTTTTTTGACACAATAGCCAAACCATCTGCCTTAGGCAATTTTCTAATATCAACTTTGTTTTCTACAAGAGAATCAAATAGTGTATTGTATTTTAAAAATTCAGATTTTAGATGAGCAGTTTTGGTATCTAAATCAACTCGGTATTGTAATTCTTTTTTAGATTTAAAAGAAGAATATGCATTGGCAGCTAACACAGTGAAAACTCCCGCCTGTACTCTATCCTCCAAATCGATATGTTTGGGTTCTGTATTCTGACAATTAACAATGCCCCAAAGTACATCATCAATAATTATAGAAATACTAAAATTGGACGAAGCACCAGTGTCTTTGATATATTTGCCATGTATGGGAGACATTGTGCGGCTGTTAATATAAGTAAGATCTATGTCTTCCTCATGCCTACTTAAAAGCTTTATTGGCTTTGAATTGACATTACTAAATATACGCTTTCTCTTTTTGGTAAACAGTTCGCGCGCTTGCTTAGGAATATCAGATTCTGGATAATGAAGTCCCAAAAAGCTTTCTAGATTATTGTAAGTATTCTCTGCGATAACTTTTGCAGAACCATCATGCATAAACTTGTATACCATAATACGATCATAATTGATAATATTGGAAATTGTATTCAGCAATAGATTCCAAATACCAATATCATTCTCTACAATATAAAAATTATCGTATTTGTTGGTTATTTTTTTCTGAAGGTTTTCTAAAACTTCTTCAAACTCCAAAAAAATTACATTATTATTTCGTGATACAGAAAAATGGTATTGTTTTTGATTGATGTGAACTTTATCAAAATAGGTTTCATTTTCTCTTCTGGTAAGATGATTCACATCCTTGAAGATATCAGAATCGATAACACTATTGAATAATAGGGGAAAGTCATCAATGCGATTGCCAAAATATAGATCGTAAGATTGCATATCAAATAATTCTTTGATATTTTCGCTCAGTATTGCAATAGTTTGAGAATGGGTTTCTATACCTATCAAATACCCAAAACTTTGTATAGACCCAGGGCTATGGATGGGTTTCTCTATGCATTCTTCCAGATTCATAAATGACGTTAAGTGACCAAAGTTAACATTTTTATATTCATTTCCAATAGTATCAATTATAATTATTGATTATTAACATTAATAACAATTATTGTAAATTTTTGTTAAATATATGCACAAAAAATCGTCTAAAAAAGAAATTTTTTAGACGATTTATAGGTTGTATTTAGGTGATAATAAGAAAGTTAACTCAACACAAAACCTATTTCCTATACTTCTTTATCAAAATAAAGCATATAATATTTACCTTTTTCATCTTGTCCTTGCTCTAGCATTTTTCTATCTCCATGGATGTAAATATGGAAGTTTTTATCAAGTTTTATGATACTTTTGAAGTGCCTTTGTGTTTTTTTCACAGCTGCTTCACTTATCGGAAATTCTTCTGCAATGTTGATTTGCATTTCTTGCTCATAGTCGGTTTTATAATTTACAAAACTTTCTATTACATGCTCATCTTTCAAGACCTCAGCCGCAAATTCGTCTAGCTTGAACTCTTGTTTGTCTTTAAAAAAATTGATAGATTGATTGAGGAAATCTGCCTGATCCGCTTTGGAAACTTCAAATTCTTGCGGAAGCTGTTTGGTCACATAATCTTTGTAAACCAACAAAGCTTCTTGGGTATGAAAATAATCGTCATCGCGCTGTTTTACTTTCAAGAAATCCTCAAACCAATAATAGGCATCGCCATTTTTGTTGTTGTCTACTACATTTAGAACATAGCCAGTTTCTTTACCAGAATTCATGATAAGAGCAGCTTTATCAATTTTGGATAAGCTAATCCCTTGGTCTTTTTCTATTTCGAAAGATTCATTCTGAGGGAAGATTTTTAGGAAAGACTCTCTTTTTTCTGTCTTGAAAATACCTATTTTATTGATTTTTTCCTCACTTTCTCTTTCATCTTCGAAGTAGACAATAAAAAGCTCTCCAGATTGAACTCTTGGATTTTCTGCGGCATTATAAAGATGTTTGGCTATATTTTCAGACTCCCAAAGAAATTTATCTTTGTCTTCGAAAATTTCAGAAGCTGCACTAAATATGGGATTATTCACCAAGTAAGTATCGCTGTAAAAATGATAGGTTTCTTCTGTTTTGAATGAACTTAAAAAATAATTTTCAAGCATTTCTACTGTTCCTTCATCCAATTTCAATTCTTCTTGAGACAAGATTAAAGAATCTCCATTGATCTTATTTCCTACTTTATGTACTACTATTTTTGAAAACATCTTTTGATTTTATAGATTGCAAAGATAAATTTTACCACCAATATGTAAGCAAACAAAAATATTGAAATTGAAAATTCTCCATCTCCAATTTTTTTTGGGAATTAACTTTCTACAATTTATAACTCTTTGAAATAATCCATCATGATCATTTTTAAATTTAAACAATCATCATTTATTATAGAAAAATAACAGTTAATTGCGCAATAATAAAAGATTTTCGGAATTTATATTATTTTAAACATGGAAGAAAGAATGTGAAAAGTTTAACATATTAAAGATGCAATTCGGTACAATTTTGGCTTCATTAGTCCTGATTTGAAGAAAATAACAGTTATGACAAATAATAAAACGGTAGTTATTAATGAAGAATTAGCAACCCAGCATTTACAATCTATATATCCTTCCATAAAAAACGAAATCACCCAATTGTCTAGTCAGAACAATTTTGCGGGAATTATCCAAGCCACAGTAAACGAAATAAAAATATTGTTACAAGAATCTAAAGTTTGTATCGTCAATAGAAATATCAAAATGATGGATTGGTTGTATAGAAACGGAACTCAGAATGTACAGTTGTTGATAGAAAATCTTTTTGTCCGATCTTTTAATAGTTTCAAAAAACAATCTGATGTGCAGCAATGGCAATTCCTTTATCAATACATGCCTGTTAAATTTCAAGAAATCTACGTAAAACAGACAAGGGTAGATGAAATTCTTTTTAAAAAGAAATAAATAAAATAGAACCTTATCCTTAAGATTTTTCTTGAGGATTTTTTATGTCTAAAACTTAGATCCATATTCAAAGAATCTCACCTAAGCATGATCATTTCCCCTTCCCTACCCTGAAGCAAAATTTCGTTTTTATTAGAGTATATAATAGTCTTTTTTTTAAATTCTCAAAGAAGTTTTCCTGCGATTAGGTGCTTCATATCTCCTTGGAAAAAAATAATTAAATCTAATTAAAAATTACCCTTGATAATCGAAAAAAATGTGGTAAAGGAAACGACTAAAATTAAGCTTTACAGAAGATTCTAAAGTATAATTTGAGCGCTATAAAACGGAATTGTAGACTTTTTCAAGTTATCATAAATAATTAATTAGCAATTCATTACAGAATCCTATTTAAATAATTATTAAAAAGGTTGCGCTAATATTAAGTTGAATAATATATATAAATATTTAACTAAAAACAATTTTTTTATACTTGCAAAAATTTAAAATTTCCGTGTATATTGCGCAAGCAATTTTAGAATAATCATGGAAGAAAATAACAATAATATTTGGTGGCTCAACGAAGAATCTGAGCAAATGTTGAACAGAGGATATCTCTTGAAGGGAGAAACTGTGGATGGAGCGATTGATAGGATTACTACGGCTGCTGCCAAAAGATTATATAAACCAGAATTACAAGTGGCATTCAAGGAAATGATCACTAAAGGATGGATTAGTTTTTCTTCTCCTGTTTGGGCAAATATGGGAACGCAACGTGGTTTACCCATCTCATGTTTCAATGTACATATTCCGGATAGCATAGAAGGTATTACTCACAAGATGGGTGAAGTCATCATGCAAACAAAAATTGGTGGTGGAACTTCGGGTTATTTCGGTGAATTGAGAAATCGTGGAACTGCTGTTACGGATAATGGTAAATCTTCTGGTGCTGTTTCTTTCATGAAACTATTTGATACCGCAATGGATGTAGTTTCTCAGGGTGGCGTAAGAAGAGGTGCATTTGCAGCATATCTCGATATTGACCACGGAGATATTGAAGAGTTTCTTTCTATCAAAGATATTGGATCACCAATTCAGAATTTATTTACTGGAATTTGTGTTCCTGATTATTGGATGCAAGATATGATAGATGGCGACATGGACAAGCGTAAAATTTGGGCTCGTGTACTAGAAAGTCGTCAGCAAAAAGGGTTACCTTACATCTTCTTCACCGATAATGTAAACAGAAACAAACCTCAAGTATACAAAGATCTAGGTCTTACAGTGAATGCAAGTAACTTGTGCTCTGAAATAATGCTCCCTTCTACTAGAGAAGAATCTTTCATCTGTTGTCTGTCTTCTATGAACTTAGAATTGTATGACGAATGGAAAGATACCAATGCTGTACAACTCGCCGTATATTTCTTGGACGCTGTATTATCAGAATTTATTGAAAAAACTGAAGGAAACTATTACCTACAAGGAGCAAGAACATTCGCAATGCGTCATAGAGCTTTAGGCTTAGGGGTATTGGGTTACCATTCTTACCTTCAAAAAAACATGATTCCGTTTGAAAGTTTCGAAGCTACACAATTCAATGCCAGAGCCTTCAAACATATAAAAGAACAAGCAGAAATTGCTTCTAGAGAATTGGCAAACATCTACGGTGAGCCCGAAATCTTAAAGGGGTACGGAATGAGAAATACCACAACAATGGCAATTGCTCCTACAACTTCTAGTTCTGCTATTTTGGGACAAACTTCTCCTGGTATTGAGCCTTTCGCTTCAAACTACTACAAAGCTGGTCTTGCTAAAGGAAACTTTATGCGTAAGAATAAATATCTTGCCAAATTGCTAGAAGAAAAAGGTCTTGATAATGAAGATACTTGGAGAACCATTATGCTTAATCATGGGTCTGTACAACATTTGGCAGAATTGACTGAGGAAGAAAAAGCAGTTTTCAAAACCTTTAAAGAAATCTCACCAATGGAGATTATTTCTCAGGCTGCACAAAGACAACAATACATTGACCAAGCACAGTCGCTTAACTTACAAATTCCTTCTACAATGCCAGTAAAAGATGTAAATTACTTATACATCGAAGCTTGGAAAAAAGGGGTCAAAACATTGTACTACCAAAGAAGTTCTTCAGTTTCTAAGGAGATGATGGTGAATTTTGTGAGCTGTTCTGCTTGTGAAGCTTAAAAAAAAAGAATTCCTTTTTTATATTATAATTAGGAGCCGTGAATTTTTTCATGGCTCTTTTTTATTATTAAATATGTAAAACAAACTTTACATATTGTAAAAATAACATTACATTTATATGACAACCAAATACATACAAACATGAAAAATTTAACTTTGCTACCCAACAATTACAAAAAAGTGGGATGGATATTATTTTTGCCTGGGCTATTATTAGGAATTCTTTTTCTATCAACAGTGCTACAGAGCAGTTCTGTAGAAATCCCAGTATTTTATAACTCTGGATATTTAGGAAACGATGATAGCAAAGGATTTTTCATGAAAACTGATATTGATAATTTGCCCAATCTTTCAGCTGTACTCATTATCGTTGGTGGAATTTTGGTAGGTTTATCTAAAGAAAAAATAGAAGATGAATATATTTCTGAACTGAGACTCAGAGCTGTATTTTGGAGTTTACTGGTAAGCTATAGTATTATTTTACTTCTTTTCATTACCATATTTGGGGTTCTTTTTTATTCCATAATGATATTGATGATGTTTTTACCACTGATTCTGTACATCTTCAGATTTAATTATTTACTATTAAACAAATGACTAATACCATTAAAGTGCAAAGAGCGATTAAAAATATTACTCAAGAAGAACTTGCAAAGAGTATAGGAGTTTCTAGACAAACCATTAATGCAATGGAATCTGGGAAATATGTACCGTCTACTGTATTAGCTTTGAAAATTGCAAAATATTTTGGAAAAAAAGTAGAGGCTATTTTTGAGTTGGAAATTGATGATTGATCAAGAAATTATCTTAAATTTCACTTTTAAATTTATATAAAATTTATAAACAGAATAATGTATAAGTTCATTCTTTTAATTATTAGTCATTTTTCATTTAAAATAGATATTGTAACTATCTACAAATTCTGAAAAAGGTATTTTAAAAGGTTTACTCCAGAGCTTCTAAAGATCTACAATCCTTCGTTCGAAGTCCATTCATAATTTATTTTTCACAATATAATCCCAATAGAATTAAGATGAAGACTCTATATTGGAAGATAAAAAATTTCAATCTCTACCTTCTTCCACTTTGAAATTTGGGTATGGAATTCATTAGAATGGTATATTCGTACATTATACAAACAAATTACAGTCTTATAAATGATGGTTTATAAAAATACATCAAATGCCTGAACCATAAAACAAGGTGTTTTTTTTTTTTACGTGATGGCACTTGAAAAAAACATTATTTTTGGACATAATACCAAAAATAATGATTTTTTACTATGAATAGGTACAATTTTTATAATTTGATTTTCGGCTGCCAATGATAATATAGATCAGAAAATATTTTAAAATTCATCATATGAAAAAAACCGCATTCCATAGAAAGCGGTTTAAATTTTATAAAAATTTATAATAAGAGTATAAATGGATATTTTTGAGGATTTGTTTCGTTGAATAATTAATAGATTTTTGACCCTTAATTTTTTTTATTTTCACTTGTAGCTTCCCGCTATTATACTAAAAAATATTATATGAATAATCAAAGATTATTGTCTCCATACATACGTCTGAACAGAATTACCTGGTACAGATATTTTTGCGTACTTCACTACACCGTCATAAGTTATATATTTCAAATTCATGTTTTTTGTAGCTGAGTTTCCATTAGTAATAATCATTATTCTTGCATAAGGAGATTGATCATTAACTAAAGCTGCATAATTAATATCGGCGCCTGCATTATGTGCCCTTGGAAATAAACGCTGCGCATTTTCCCCTAAAAATCGAGATGCATGAGCTAAGCTATAATAAGAAATATTTTTCTGAACCGAGTTACCATTAATGGTGAGTGCACCTAAACAATTAAAACACCCACCTGGAGTATTGATGGTAGTCCCAGGATCACTAGCCAAATTCCATTCCATTACTGTTTTGCTCCAATTATTTAATGATCCTATGGTGATTTTGTTTACATGCCAAAGCAGCGAGCCATCGTCCCAGTTTTTATCCTCTAGCCATTGTTCTGTGAAATAGATTCCTTTGCTTGCATCCTGGTCTCTTATAGCAGTCAGATTATTGATATCACTATTATCATACAGATGCCATGCAGTACCATGAATATAGGACTTAGTTACAGCGTCAGCAAATAGCGTTTTTACGTAATTTACACCGTTATTATCCGCATTATGATCATAAGCAATAATTTTGGTAGCAAGGCCTGCAGCTTTCAATTTTGGTCCTAAATGATAACGAATAAAGTTAGCTTGCTCATAATCGTACATAATCATGCTTGGATTGTTATTCCCATTTAAAGGCTCATTCTGAGGAGTTATGGCATAGATCGTAATACCTTGATTTTTCATTTGCTGAATATATTTCACAAAATAATCGGCATAAGATGAAAAATAAATCTGATTGTTATTTGTATCCTGATCATTTCTTAGGCTACCTCCTGATAGATTACCATTGGTTTTCATCCAAGCTGGAGCAGACCACGGGGTAGCAAAAATCTTTATATTAGGATTTATGGCAATGATCTCTTTTAAGATTGCTATTTTTTGATTATCCTTAGATAAGCTCAATTTAGATTGTGATAAATCAGTTTGACCTGATGGTAAATCATTTAATGTATAGGCAGTTCTCGATAAATCTTCACCTCCAATAGAAACTCTTATTACATCATTTTTGTTCTGTGAAGCTGTTGCATTATTGTAGATCTCATTCAGTAATGACGTTCTATTACTTTGGCTCATTTTAGAGAGTAGTTCGGCACTTCCGCCTGTTAGGGTGTAACCAAAACCATCAATGTACTGACCACGATTGTTACCTCTAGAATCTACTTCTAATATAGGATTAGCATCTGAAACGGAATTTGTAAATGATAACTCACCACTAGTTTTAGCTAGATATTTGTTTTGCGTTTGACTTGTTGTCCATACCCCATATTGCTCGGAAGCAACCTTATTTAAGGTCGAGTTATCTTCTTTTGGAGGATTTTCAATTTGTTTTACTTCGAGATCGGTAGTAGTACAGCTTATTAAAATTGCGATTAATAAGGGAAAAGAGAACGTATTTGTTTTCATAAATTTAAAATTTAAAATTATTGTCTCAATATGAGTAAATATAATAATATTTTAAACATTACAAACTATTTAATAATTTAAATAAAAAAATATACTTTTAATAAAAATTTTAGCTATTGACTGACTATTACTAAATAATCATAAACACTAACCTTACATTTCTCGATTTAAAATTTTAATTAAAACCAAAAAAACCGCTTCCTAAGGAAAGCGGTTTTAATTTTATTAAAAATATCAATTAGAATATCGCAGGATATTTTTGAGGATTTGTCTCGTTGAATAATGCATAGATTTTCTCTACCATATCATCTACAGAGGGTTTAGAGAAGTAATCTCCATCACTTGCATACGCTGGTCTGTGGTTGTTTGCAGCAATCGTTAATGGATCTGAATCCAAATGTCTAAATGCTTTTTGTTTTTCTAAAATTTGTTGAAGAATAAACGCTGACGTTCCTCCTTCTACATCTTCGTCTATAACAACTAATCTATTGGTTTTCTTCACGCTGTCAGAAATTTCTTGAGCAATATCGAAAGGAATAAGAGATTGTACATCTATAACTTCTGCATTGATGCCTAATTTTTCTAGTTCTGCAGCAGCTTCCATTACAATTCTCCAAGTAGAACCGTAAGTTACCAAAGTAACATCTTTACCTTCTTTTGTAACTTCAATTTTACCTACAGGAACTGTATATTCACCAATATTATCAGGTTGTTTTTCTTTCAATCTGTAGCCGTTCAGACATTCTACAATCAATGCAGGATCATCACTTTTCAACATCGTGTTGTAGAAACCAGCAGCAATAGTAAGGTTTCTTGGTACCAATACCAAAATTCCTTTAGAAAGGTTTAGAATTCCTGCCATTGGAGAACCCGAATGCCAAACTCCTTCTAATCTGTGTCCTCTAGTTCTAATGATTACTGGAGCTTTTTGACCTCCTTTTGTTCTGTATTGTACAGTTGCCAAATCGTCGCTCATCCCTTGAAGACAATACAAAATATAATCTAAGTACTGAATTTCAGCAATTGGTCTAAGACCTCTCATTGCCATCCCAATACCTTGACCAAGAATGGTAGCTTCACGTATTCCAGTATCAGCAACACGCAATTCGCCATATTTTTCTTGCATTCCTTCCAAACCTTGGTTTACATCACCAATATTTCCAGCATCTTCACCGAAAATTAATGTTTGAGGATATTTATCAAATATTTTATCAAAATTATTTCTTACCACAACTCTACCATCTACTTCCTCAGAAGCATCAGAATAGATTGGTTTTATTTCTGCTACATTTTCAGCTTTCCAATGAGATTGAGAATACAAATGAGAAGAATAATTGTCTTTTTCTACTTCGAAAATTTCGTTGTACTTGTCCATCAACTGTGTTCTCTCAGCAGAATTTGTACCTCTTGTAGCCAACAAAGATTTTCTTACCATATGGAAGACATCTTTCTTTGCTTTAGAAACCAATTTATTAAAGTGGGTAATTTCTTTTTCTATTTCAGAATTTTGAGATTTTAAATTCTCAACCAATGGTAAAATAGATTGTACTAGATCTGTAATCGATTTTTGATAACTGTCCCAAGCATTTTTCTGTCCTGCTTTTACCCATTTTTTTGCTTCTTCCTCAATAGCATCTAGCTCTTCAGTTGTCGCTATTATTTCTTCTTTACCTTCTATTTCTATTGAATAATTAAGAATCCATTCTTTAAACTTAACCAATCCATCAAATTCACCTTCCCATGTAAGACGCTCTTCGTTTTTGTATCTTTCGTGAGAACCAGATGTAGAGTGACCTTGTGGTTGCGTAACTTCTATTACGTGTACTACAACAGGGACAGATTCTGTTCTTGCAAAATTTTCTGCTCTAGCATATGCATCTAATAAAGCTGGATAATCCCACGCTTTCACTTGTATAATTTCACATCCTTGGTTTTCACCTTCTTTTCTTTGGAAACCACTTAGCATTTCAGCAATATCTGCTTTTGCTCTTTGGTTTTTGGTAGGTACAGAAATTCCGTATCCATCATCCCAAATAGAAACAATCATTGGTACTTGCAAAGCACAAGCTGCATTTAAGGTTTCCCAGAAATGTCCTTCAGCTGTAGAAGCATCACCAATAGTTCCGAAAGCAATTTCGTTTCCTTCTTTAGAGAACTTTTCAGAACCTTCAAAAGAAACCGATTTATATATTTTTGAAGCCTGAGCCAAACCTAATAATCTAGGCATTTGTCCTGCCGTAGGAGAAATATCTGAAGAGATATTTTTTTGTTCCATTAGGTTTTTCCAACTTCCATCCGCATTTAGACTTCTTGTGGCATAGTGACCATTCATTTGTCTACCTGCAGAAGCTGGTTCTCTGTCTACATTGGTATCAGCATATAACTGAGCAAAGAAACTTTCTACGCTCAAAGCATCAATAGCTAATGCAAAAGTTTGATCTCTGTAGTATCCAGAACGGAAATCGCCATTTCTGAAAACTTTTGCCATTGCCAGTTGTGGCAACTCTTTACCATCCCCAAATATCCCAAACTTAGCCTTTCCTGTAAGAACTTCTCTCCTACCCAAATAAGACATCTCACGGGAAATTCTTCCCATTTTATAATCTGCAAGTATCTGATTTTTAAAGTCTTGAAAAGATATTTGCTGAGTTTCAATATAGGTTGTTTGCATAGCTAAATATAAAAAATTTATTTTTTGTAGTATTTTGCTAATATACACTTTTTATATTAATTTTAATTTTCAATATTCTTTATTAAATAATTGATAATTAAAAAAACACACACTTTACTTTGAATAATAGTTGGTTTTAGATGAAAAACAGACCCATATCCTCAATACTTTTCCCTGTCTTTTAGGCTCTTCAATAAAATTGTAACTTCTTTGATAATCACTAAAATAAGTCACAACACTCATTTAGATAAATTTGCAGGCTTCGCACGTATCTTATTAGCGTGCTGCTGTTACTTTTAATTTTGGAGATAAGTAAAACGAATGAAAATGCAAAATACCGCTATGTAGTCATTGCGGATTATTTACTGTAAGGTGCTTAATTTTATATTTTCTTGGCTTTTCTGTGTAAATACTAACGATATGTATTATAGCCTAGAATTTTCTTTCGATCACGTAATCTAGCATGCTGTGTAACGATCTACGAACTTCAGAATCTGGAAACTCATTGAGGATATCTTTTGCTTTTTGTTGAAAATCCTTCATCACTACGATTGCATACTCTAGTCCACCAGAACTCTTCACGAAGGCAATAAGTTCTTTCACTCTTTTTTGGTCATTATTATATCGCTTGATGGTGTTGAAATAGTATTTCCTATCCTTTTCGCTGGCCGTTCTTAGCGTATGGATCAAAGGTAAAGTCATTTTCTTCTCCTTGATATCAATCCCTACAGGTTTACCTATGAAATTTGAACTTAGATAATCGAATAAATCATCTTTTATCTGAAATGCCATTCCGGTGTATGTTCCAAAATCACGCATTTTTTTTGCTAAAACGGCATCTGCATTATTCGATAATACTCCAATTTCACAACAAGCAGCAATTAAAGTAGCTGTTTTCTGACGAATAATCTCGTAGTAAACATCTTCGGTAATATCTAGCTTTCTGGCCTTTTCTAGCTGCAAAAGTTCGCCCTCAGACATTTCTCTGATGGTTCTAGAAATAACTGATAGCAAATCGTAGTCTTTGTTATCTGTAGAAAGCAAAACCGATTTTGATAATAAATAATCTCCAACCAAAACTGCAATTTTGTTCTTCCAAAGAGCATTGATAGAGAAAAAATTTCTTCTTTTGAAACTTTCGTCTACCACATCATCGTGCACCAAAGTTGCTGTGTGTATCAGCTCTATCATAGATGCACCACGATAGGTTTTTTCATTCACCTCACCAATTAGCTTTGCGCAAAGAAATACAAACATCGGACGCATTTGTTTTCCTTTGGTAGTTACAATAAAGCGCGTTACTTTATCTAATAAAGCTACTTTACTCTGCATAGATTCATAAAACTTTTGTTCGAAAAGTTTCATTTCCTCATTGATGGGTTGTTTGATTTCTTCTACAATCTTAGACACTCGCTGTATAGGTTGGATGAATAATTATTATTGATTACAAAGATAATTTTTTTAAACTAATTTTAAAGATAAATTAAAGTTTGAGTTTGTCCTTCGGAATAAAATAAAAGTAAGGACGCGGTTTGTTGATTGGTGTTTGAAATATTTCGGATGAAATATAGATCCCATATTCGTCCACAGAAATTCCTTCTATTTGACCAACTGCCAAAGCACTACCTAGATAAAATTGCTTTGGTTTTTGTTTAAAAAATATTCCAGACTCTGACTCTTCAAAAATGGCTAAAAAAACTTCAGTTTTCTTGGTATAGCCGACCGTGTACAACTTTTTTTGATAATAAAAAGCATCACTTATAACAAATCCTGTAGGATAAGTTTCTATTTTTTGAGCAGCCTGAATTTCCTGATTGTTAGGATCTAATATATAATGCGTACTCAATTTTGAATGCCATTCTTTAGTGAAAATATGTAGTTTTCCATCTAAATAAATCATGGCTTCGGCATCAAAATCGGTATTCAAATTTCTGGAAGAAAAATCGGTTTGTTCGGGATAATAAAATGGTAGAATGTCGCCATTAAGTTCATTTTTTTTTGATGCTACATTATTATGTTGATCTTTAAAATTAATTTTAATAATTCTTAAATCTTTTCTAGTTCCAGTATTATTTCCAAAATCGCCAATATAAATATGAGTAGAATCGCATGTAACGGCTTCCCAATCTCTGTTTTCTTGTTTAATTTTAAAAATCTGATTAATTTTCCCTTTATTTTTATCAATTTCGAAAAGGATTGGTGCATTACCACTATCGTTAATGGTGAACAATTTACCATTAAAAAAAGTAAGTCCAGAATTTTCCTGTATAGAGTCGCTTAAAATGGCAGTTCTATAATTTTTCAGTTTAAATATTTCCGAATTTTGAGCATAAAATCCCTGAAAGAAACATAATGCTAAAAAAAGAATACTTTTTTTCATAAGAAAATTGGTAACATCAATTTAAAATTGAAGAAAAAATTTAGTCTGTCACTTTATTCGCCAATTGCCCGCAAGCAGCATCAATATCTCCTCCTCTACTTTTTCTAATCATCACCGTGATGCCCGCATTTTCTAGTTGACGAACATAGTTTTCCTCCGCTTTTTTGTTGCATTGATCATATTTTCCGTCACCAATTGGGTTATACTGAATCAGATTAACTTTCGAAGGAACTTGTTTACAATATTTAATTAAAGCTTTTATGTCTTCATCACCATCATTAATGCCTTTCCAAACACAATATTCGAAAGTAATTGTAGAACCTGTTTTTTGATACCAATATTGTAGAGAATCCATAATATCCGTCAGTGGAAACTTATCTGAAAATGGCATAATTTCGTTTCTTTTAGACTCAATTGCTGAGTGAAGAGAAACTGCTAATTTCACACGAAGCTCGTCATCTGCCAACATTTTTATCATTTTTGGAAGTCCGGAAGTAGAAACAGTAATTCTTCTTGGTGACATCCCAAGACCTTCTGGCTGAGTGATTTTTCTGATGGCTTCTACTACATTTTTGTAGTTCATCATCGGTTCGCCCATTCCCATAAACACAATATTGGTAAGCGGTCTGTTGAAATACGTTTTGCTTTGGCTATCGATAAGTGCTACCTGATCTACAATCTCTGCTACTTCAAGATTTCTCATTCTTTTTAGCCTTGCCGTAGCACAAAATTCGCAATTCAGCGAGCAACCTACTTGCGAAGAAACACAAGCTGTAGTACGCGTTTCGGTTGGTATAAGAACAGATTCTACCATTAATCCATCATGCAGTTTTACACCGTTTTTGATGGTTCCGTCTGTACTTCTTTGCAGTTGATCTACAGAAACAGGATTGATGGTATATTCTTCTGAAATTTTATCTCTCAAACTTTTTGAAAGATTCGTCATCTCATCAATCGAGTGTAAGTTTTTGCTCCACAACCAATCGTATACTTGTTTGGCGCGAAATGGTTTTTCCCCCAAAGTAGCAAAATAGTCTTGAAGCTGATCGAGTGATAATGTACGGATATCTTTCAATGGAATGATTTTTTGTTTAAAGTTTTGCAAAGATACGGCTTTTAGAAAAGAGACAAAATTTTGAGGTTGGTGTTTTAATGTTTTAATGTTTTAGTATTTTAGTGTTTTAGTGTTTTAGTGTACAAAATTATTTCTAATGCAAAGATTTACTTTATCTACCGACTTTTCTAAATTTCAAATATTCATTTAAGATAAAAAATAAGGGTGTTCTATTAATACAATGAACAATATAATTGCCCTGATTCCAATGCCGTCTGCTTGTAATAATATGATTATTAATACCGATACAATATAATATGGCGTCTGTTGGCTATATGAGAGCGAACGATTTTACGTTCGATATTATGCAAACTGCGATAGATTTTCCTAATGAAGCGAATAACATCAGCCGTTATTATATTACAGAAAGTACAGGAAACGGCTTTTGGAATAATTCTTACAAATGGCTGAAGCAGGTAAAAGATATGAAAGACGCTGCTATTTCTACGAATGATAAAAATTATGAAGCAATTGCGATGGTACTCAATGCTTGGATTTACTCTAATCTAACAGATACTTACGGTGATATTCCTTTTTCTGAAGCTTCCCAATTGGATAATGGTATTTCTCAGCCTAAATTTGATAAGCAAAAAGACATTTATGTTCAGCTTTTAAATGATCTAAAATACGCCAATGCTATTTTCAATACTTCTACAAAATTAGCTGGCAGTGATTTGTTTTATAATGCTCAAAGTGATACAAACGGAATCTTAAACTGGAAGAAATTTTGCAATTCTCTTTCGTTAAGGCTTTTAACAAGGATATTAAAGAAAAATGGTGAAGTAAATGTGAACGAAAGGATTCTAGAAATTGTAAATAATCCTACTACTTTCCCCATTTTTCAAAATAATGCAGAAAGTACGAAAGTTGATATTACTGGAGTTTCCCCGCTGATGCCACCAATTGCCAGAGCAGTAGATTTTACATCGAGCAGAGCAGTATGCGATTTTTTTGTGGAAACTCTTAAAAATAATAATGATCCGAGGCTTTCTCTGTTTTTTTCACAAGCCAAAAATTTAACTCAAGCAACAATTGGTTATAAAGGAGCACCCGCAGCTTATGCATCGGGAACCACTTTCAATTATCAACCTTCCAATTTCAATCAAAGTTTAGCCACGGCTTCTATGAAATTACTTATTTATCCTTATGCAGAATTGCAGTTTACCCTTTCAGAATTGGCTTTTAAAGGTATCATTCCCGGAAATGCTCAGATTTATTACGAAAATGGAGTAAAAGCAGCTATTGAACAATGGAATACTGTAGTTCCTGCAAACTATTTTGACAATACAAATGTTGCCTACAATGGTACTTTAGAAAGAATTATGCTTCAAAAACATGTTGCATTATTTTTTGTAGATCAGCAGCAGTGGTTCGAACAGAGAAGAACGGGATTTCCTGTTTTGCCAAATAACGGTGGACTTCTAAATGATGGTAAGATGCCTCAAAGATTATTATATCCGCCAAATCCAAAGATTTTGAATACCGTAAATTATCAGCAAGCTGTACAGCAAATGGGTGGTGATGATATTAATATAAAAACATGGTGGAACCAATAATAGGTAAAAATGAAAAAGATTATTTTAGGCTTATTATTTTTTAATACAATGATTATGAATGCCCAAACTCAAATTATAGCACACAGAGGTTTCTGGAAAACAAATCCTGAAACTACAGAAAATTCTATTACTGCATTGAAAAATGCTCAACGCTTAGGCGTTTACGGTTCTGAATTCGATGTGAGAATGACAAAAGATGGTTTTTTGGTAGTAAATCATGATGAGCATCATAATAAAATGGAAATTTCTGAAACAAACTTTGAAGATTTGAACTCAATAAAATTAGAAAACGGAGAAAATCTTCCCAAGCTTGAAGATTATTTAAAGCAAGGTTTGAAAAACAAAAAAGTAAAACTAATTGTTGAAATAAAACCCGCAAAAACCAAAGAATTGGAAGACGAAATTGTCGCCAAATCTTTGAAGATCATAAAAGATTTAAATCTTGAAAAACAATGTGAATTCATTTCTTTTAGTTTAAATATCTGTAAAGAAATCAAGCATAGAGAACCAAAATTTATTGTTCAATATCTCAATGGCGAATTATCTCCTCAAGAATTAAAAAATGAGAATCTAGACGGATTAGATTATCATTACCCCGTAGTGCATTATTAAACTAATGCTGTTTTAATATTATTCATTTTTCTATTGAAAACAAAAACATTTACAAACTGAATGAAAGTTAGAGCAGTTATTTTACTCAATATCCTTGTTTTAAAGCCTATAAATGATTTTGCATAGTTATTTCTGATTTTAAATTGATTGCAAAGTTGAGAAAATAAAGTTTCTATTCGCTTTCTTGATTTTCTAAAAATATATTTTTGTTTTATGTAATTTTTTTGATTAAATCTCATGGGTGCATCCAGTTTTATATCTACATAATTGAATATATCAGTCTGTACTTGAGTTGATAAATATAATCTGTCACCGATTAAAGTACAACTATTCATTTGATGCTTTATATCTTGCAAAAAATGAATATCATGAATACTTGCAGTAGAAATGTCAAAACTTTGAAAAATGCCTAATAC
>NZ_JAZQRK010000043.1:0-5189 GCF_045629545.1 Chryseobacterium sp.
AAATCAACTTTACTTCTCCATCATTTGCAATTGTTGGCGTTTCGCCATGCGTTAATTGATGACAAAAGGTAGCAATAAAAGAATTATAGAAAGGTTTTCCGAAAGCTCCAAAAACATTTGGGATAATCAATCCTGAAACTTTTCCACCGTTTTCATTTGCCCAATTTACAATCGCTTCACGGCCTTCACGTTTTGATTTTCCGTATAAATTATCTCTTTCTTCTTGTGTTGAAGACGAAATCAAAACGTGAGCTTTAGAATTGGTTCTTTTTAAAGATTCGACCAAATTTTTGGCTAAAGCAACATTGGTTTCATAAATAAATTGTTCAGATTCATGACGGTTCATCGCAGCTAAATGCACAATGACATCACATTTTGAAACAAATTCATCCAATTGAGTTTCATTTTCAAAAAACTCTTTCTGGAAATCTATTCTTTCAAATTCTTCAGGAAATAATCCTAAAGTGTTATATAAATGTTTACCTACAAAGCCATTTTGACCCGTAATTCCTATTTTTTTCATTTCCTATTTATAAAATAATCCAATGGATACGTATAATCATCAAGTGGCGCATTATCAATACCGAAATCAACAAAAACTAACAATTCAGAATTTTCTTCTAAAGCTTGAAAGGCTGTGCCATAACCTTTTGAAAAATGAATAACTTGGCTTTCATCAGCTTTCAAAATTCTTTTTTCAACTAGTAATTCCTGTGATGGTTTATCCCAATTATCAATTTCAACAATATCAACTGCAAAAGATCCAGATAATACATAAAACCATCTTTGTTCAATCCGATGTGCTCTCCACCCTCTTATCAACTCAATGTCTGCATTTTTAATGATATAGAATCGTTTTACTAAAGACATGTCGAAATCATTGACAAAACGAATTTGTCCTCGTTGATCTTTTGCTATTCCTCCTTGAATGGTATCAATCATATTTCAAAAATATTAATATGGATACTGCATCACATCTTCACCAAAAACTTCTTTGCGAATTAATGGTAAAGTTGAAATCAGCTTTTTCAAACCTTCAACACCTTGCTGTTCTGTATTGTGAGAATGGTAATCTTCGATTACTGTAACTTCTTCTTCTCCCTCAGAAAAATATTTCGCATAATTAAGATCACGGTTATCTGCTGGAACGCGATAAAAATCGCCCATATCCTCTGCTTTTGACATCTCTTCTCGAGTGCATAAAGTTTCATACAATTTTTCACCATGACGTGTGCCGATTACTTTCACCGGAACTTCTTTACCAGTTAGTTCAATCAAAGCCTTTGCCAAATCTCCAATTGTACCAGCCGGCGCCTTATTGACAAATAAATCTCCAGGATTTGCATGTTCGAAAGCGAATAAAACCAAATCTACGGCATCTTCCAAAGACATGAAGAAACGAGACATATTGGGATCAGTAATTGTAATAGGTTCTCCTTTCTGAATTTGATTCAAAAATAACGGAATAACTGAACCACGAGAAGCCATCACGTTTCCGTAACGAGTTAAACAAACTACAGTATCTGTTAGATTACGAGCTTCTGCAACCGCAACTTTTTCCATCATCGCTTTAGAAATTCCCATTGCGTTAATTGGATAAGCCGCTTTATCGGTTGAAAGACAAATGACTTTTTTAACTCCACTAGAAGCTGCTGCACGAATGACGTTCTGCGTACCTTCTACATTGGTTTTTACTGCTTGCATTGGAAAAAACTCGCAAGAAGGCACTTGCTTCAATGCTGCTGCATGAAAAATATAATCTACACCACGGGTTGCAGGTTCAACAGAAGTATAATCTCGAACATCACCTATATAATATTTAATTTTATTATCCTTATATAGATTTCGCATATCATCTTGCTTCTTTTCATCACGAGAAAATATACGTATTTCTTTAAAATGATCTGTCTTTAAAAACCGGTTTAACACAGCTGTACCGAAAGAACCTGTTCCGCCTGTGATTAATAAAACTTTATCTTTAATTTGCATACTTTTTACTTATTTAATATAATTCTAGCTTTTTAAACTTATCTGGATAATTGATTAGAACCGCTTTATATTTACCTCTAAAGATAAATAAACTTCCGGCAGCTGCACCAATAATTTTAAATTCTTTGAAAACAGATTTAACATGCTCCAATGTGCCCGCACCACCAAGAATTGTGATGGGTTTGGTTACTAAATCGAACACTTTTCGTAATAAATAGAGATCATATCCTTTTTCTGTCCCATCCAAATCAATTGAATTAAGAATTAACTCGCCGTAATCCATATTTTTTATGGTTTCCAAAAAATCAAATAAATTAATTTTGGTATTTTCAGTTCCATTATTAATATAAATTTCGTAAGATCCGTTAAAAGACTTTTTCACATCCAATACTAAAACAACACTTTGATTACCCACTTGATTGGACAATCTATTAATAATATCTAAATCTGAGAATAAAATACTACTCAAGGCAATTTTTTCAACACCTAAGTTAAAAATTTTTTGAGCTTGTTCTATTGTTTTTATTCCACCTCCATAACAAATTGGCATTCTGGTTTGTGAAGCTAGGATTTCAATTAATCTATAATCGGGTTCTTTATTCTTTCTGCTTACATCAATATCAAATATGCAAATTTCATCCACCAATTTTTCATTGAAGATGCGTACAATATTAATTGGATCACCAATATATTTTTCATTCATAAACTGCGTTGTTTTCACAACTAGTCCACCAGAAATTAACAAACTTGGAATAAGACGAGGTTTAAGCATAATTTTGCGAAATTTATCAAAATTTTACTACCAATCAAATGGCTTTTTTCAGGATGACATTGAATACCATAAATATTATCCTTTTGTATTGCTGAAGTTACTTTATGTCCATACTCACAATAAGCAATTTCATTTGTTTTATCAAGGCACTGAAAATAATAAGAATGCAAAAAATAGAGCGACTCACAATTCGAAAGACCTTCGAATAATTTACTACTTTTAGAGAAATGAACATCATTCCAACCCATATGAGGCAATTTTGTTTGATGATCTATATTATTCGTTTCAATTCTTTTTACTTTTCCTTCAACCCAACCTAGACCTTTTGAATTTCCTTCTTCGCTACAGGTTCCCATTATTTGCATTCCTACGCAAACACCAAGTATTGGGAATTTCTGATGAAGAACTAAATGTTCAACAGCTGGCACTAAGCCCGATTTCTTAAATTTACCCAACGCATAATCAAAATTTCCAACACCTGGTAATATCAATTTTGTAGCATTATTTAGGTCTTTATCATTTTTGGCAATAGTACAAGGAATTCCAAATTCATTATAAATATTGACAAATGCTTTTATATTACCAACGCCGTAATCTATGATTGTGATCATCTAAATAATCTTTTTTCTAAGCCTAAATATCGCATAACAATAATTCCTAAACCTATAAGCTTTCTTTTAGATCTATAATCTTTATACGTTTTATTCTCTGATTTAAAAATAGTTTCAAACTCATCTTCTGAAAATCCCAACTTGTCTGAAATGTACTTTTTTTCATTCATCAAGGTTTGTTCGTCTAATTCTGGCTTTGAAATTCTTTCTAAAGCTTCTCCTCTGGTAATTTGACCTGTTAGAATTAAACTTGATAGATGAGCCCTCCGTTTGTCAAATCCAAATTTCCTCGGAAGCCAATAATCTTCAATAAATCTTGTAAACCGAGATTCATGATGCTTGTGCTTAAAGGGTTGCCAACCAAATTTTTCACTTAATAAATCTTCTACATCTTTTTTATCAAATGGAACATAATTAAGTGGATGAAAAACTTTCATTCCTAAAACTTTCTGATAATATATTTTATATTTAAATATATCAACAATAGGAAAAGAGCTTAGTTTTATAGTGCCGTATTTATTTTGAATATCATTTATTAAAACATTATCAATACCTGGATAAGCACCCCATTCATCAGGCTCCCTACAACATTCTGTACTATAATTCCCACCAGTAAAAACATATTTTATCCCATTCTTTCTTGCAAATTTGTATAAACTTGAAAAGAATGCAATATCTTGAGGACCGTCCTGTTCAGCAATTTGTGCTTTAAAAAAAGATCGTTGAAAATCTTTCATCTCCTTCCAATTAATCACATCAGTTACCAAATCCAACTGTAAGCCATCTACTATCTTTTCAATATTACTAACCGCCTGTTCAGTATTCCAACCCGCATCTACATGGTAAATTAATGGTCTTAATCCCATTATCTTAGTCGTCACATAAGCACAAAAAGAACTATCTAATCCCCCGCTAAGACCTATAATACAATCAAAATCTTTTCCTTCTCCATCTCTCTTTACAACATGAGCATAATTCATTAATTCATCCAATTTATCTTTCCCAAAATTCCATTGTGGTAAGATATTTTTATGAAAATTGACATAATAATCACTTTCTCCAAATTCATTAAAAATGATGTTTGGGTCGGATGTATCCATTATTGTTTTAGAACAGATTTGATAGTTATTCATATTCTAGTAATCAATTATATCTCTTATAATATAGCTCTTTTATATAAGTCTATATATTTTTTAAATTGTTTTTCTTTGTCGAAGTAAAACTCTGCTTTTTCTCTGGTCTCTTTTATATAATATTCTTTAGATTTTTTTGTTAGTACTTCTATTTTTTCCTTTAATGAATTGATATTATTTTTTTCTATAATGAAACCAATATTTTCAAAAATGCTTTCTACTGCCCCGCCTGAATTGTATGTAACCACTGGCGTACCACAAGCCAAAGCTTCGATATTAGTTAAGCCAAGTGCTTCATCTTTCGTTGGATTTACAAAAACATCAGCCATTGAATAGTATTCTGCTAATAATTCTTGGTCTTTTACTTTGTGCAGACCAATGATATTTTCTGGCAAATGTTTAATTTGTTGATCAGTCAATCCTATTAAAAGTATCTTATAATTCCTATCAATAATTTTAGATAAATTTATAAAATCCTGTAAGCCTTTTCTTTCGTCCCATATATATGCAACTCCGAGAATAATTTTAATTCCTACCAAATTCAAATTCTCTCTTAACAGACTCTTTCTATATTTAAATAGAGTAATATCTATTCCATTTCTAATTACATTAACATTTATATTGCTCAAGAAAGATTGTTTAACTTGGCTACTAATCCAATTTGATACAGGTAAGTCGGTCGTA
>NZ_JAZQRK010000044.1:0-38176 GCF_045629545.1 Chryseobacterium sp.
ACGTTCTTTTAATGCTTCAAGAGCTACTTTAGCCTTAAAGCCTGAATCGAATTTACGTCTTCCTGTTTTCATAATTTTGGACTTGTTTAAAGTTAATATTTTTCAACTTAACTACTGGTCCTGTTTTGTAAGGGTATTATAATCTTCTTTATTGTTAGCTTCCGCAACAATAATGACATTTGGGCAAGTTTTGGAATCTGATAATTACAATAGTTATCCAGTCGGAAACGTTAGTACTGCAACTAATGGAACAACAGCGGGAGTAGGAGGAATGATCGTTACTACTGGTGTTGTAACAAATTATCAAATAGTAACTGGTGATGCAGCTCATGCGAATTATATACAAGTAACAGGAGGTTCAGACGGAACTACTGGTTCATCGAGATCTGTTTCTAAACCTAGTTTTTCTACAGCATGGACTAATAGAACAGCAGGAAATAACATCATTAAGGGAACTGTTGAAATTTTTACAGGAACCTCTACTAATAAACATGCATCAGGAATGTTAATTGCCAGTGCTACTGCTGGTATAGTGGGAATTAGATATAATTCTCAAACTAAGACTATCAACGGTATGGCATACTTGCTTCCGACAGGGGGAACACCAGCATTTTATAATATTACAGGTTTGACAACTTCAACATTTCCAGCTAATACTTGGGTACCACTAGGATATTCGTATAATACAATCACTGGTGAAATCACTTATAATATTGGTGGTGTTAGTCAAATATTGACTGTAAATGGTGCTACTACAGTAGCAGGTTTAGTACCTGCACGTGCGCAAATCTCCAGTTCTCCAACAAAACTAGATGCGCAAGATGCAGACAACACTGGACCTACTACATTTGGAATTGATAATTATAGAATAGAGGCTTCAAATACTGCGGTTTTAGGTACTTCAGATATACCTAAAAATAATATTTCGTCTGTTGTGGCAATTGGTCCAAATCCTGCGTCAGATTATCTAAATATTTTAACAGATAGAAAAATCAATAGTATATCAATTTATGATATGTCTGGCAAAAAAATGCCTGCACAGCTAAAAGGTAACAGTATAGAACTTCAAGGATTTAATTCAGGAAGTTACTTAATTGAAATTCAAACTAAAGAAGGAAATATAAGCGAGAAATTCATCAAAAAATAATTTTATATTCAATATAAATTGCAAGCGCTCCAAATTTTTGGGGCGTTTATATTGATATGTTATTAAATCGTGTTTTATATTCTTTTTTAGTTTAGTCTTTATATTAATTATTGTTTTATATCGAAAAATATTTTGCTATATAAATAATAATACATAATTTTAAATACAAATATTTATGTTATGAAAAAAGTTTTATTATTAGGCACATTATTGTGTATTAATACAGTAAGTGCGCAAACAACAATTTTTGAAGATAGTTTCGAAACTTATGCAGATTTTGCATATACCACAGGAAATGTAGGTGCATGGACTATGACAGATCTTGATCTTAAAAATTCATACACACTAAACGGATCTACTTTTCCAAATCAAGGTATTCCGAAAGCATTTATGGTTTTCAATAGAGCTGGTATTACTCCTGCCACAGTTTCTACCCAAACTCAGGCTAGAACTGGAAATAAATCTATGGCATGTTTCAATGTAAGTACACCCGCTCCTTTAGTTAACAACGATTGGCTTATTAGTCCACAGATGACTCTGGGAAGCACAGGAAATAGTCTAAGTTTTTGGGTTAAGCCCCTTCACGCAGATTATGGTGCGGAAAAATTTAATGTATTGGTTTCTACAACAGGAGTTGCTACTACAAGTTTTACTCGCCTTAATCCTGTAACTATTGTCACACCATCTTTAAACGAATGGGCATTACATACGTTTAATTTAGATGCTTATGCAGGACAAAATGTAAGAATAGCAATACAATGTGTTTCCGATGATCAATTTGCATTGTTTGTGGATGATTTCAAAGTAACAACTACAGGAACTGTGTTGTCAACCAATGACAATATTAATTCTGTAAAATCTCTCACAACAATTTTCCCTAACCCAACCTCAGATGTTTTAAATATTAAGTCTGATTCTAAAATCAATAAAGTAACGGTTGTAGATATGACAGGTAGAAATATGGAAGTTAAATTAGAAAACGATAAGGTAAACGTACAAGCATTACCAGTGGGTTCTTACTTAGTCAATATTGAAACGAAAGACGGAATCTCTACTGAGAAATTCATCAAAAAATAATTTTCTTATTTATATATTTTACAAACGCTCCATATTTTTGGGGCGTTTCTTTTGCTTTTTTCTTAAGCTAGGACTTTCTAAAATAGTTGAAGGTTGCCACCTGTAATGGCTTATGTACATTCATTAAAAAAATCCATTTCTACAACGAATTATATTAGAGGGCAGTATATAGATGGTCACTTTTTGTACTTCTAATGCTTTGAATAATAAAAAAATAAGTATTATGCATGCATAATATATTTTTTATTTATATTTACAAAAATTAAATAAGAGTTACTAGGGTAAAATCTAGACAAATTAAAAATAATAAAAACAAAAATATTATAGTACACATGAAAATATTAGTTTGTATTAGTAGTGTTCCGGATACTACTTCCAAAATCAATTTTACAGCAGATAAATCTGCATTCGACAAAAATGGAATTCAATGGGTAATCAATCCTTTAGATGAATTTGCGTTAACGAAAGCGATAAAATTGCAAGAATCTCAAGGAGCAACGGTAACTGTTATTAATGTAGGAGATGCAGGTACAGAGCCTGTCATCAGAAAGGCATTGGCAATTGGTGCTAATGATGCTGTTAGAGTAAACCTTGATCCTAAAGATAGCTATTCTACAGCTAAAGAGATAGCAGCAGTGGCACAAAATGGAGGATACGATTTGATACTTTGTGGTAAAGAATCTATCGACTATAACGGTGGATCTGTACCAGGAATGGTAGCACAGCTAATGAATTTACCTTTCGTTAATGCTTCAGTTGGATTGGATGTTGCAGGTAGTGAAGCTACTGCTGTAAGAGAAATTGAAGGTGGGAAAGAGACCATTTCTGTGAAACTTCCAGCTATAATTGCAGGTCAAAAAGGATTGGTAGACGAGAAAGATCTTATTATCCCAAATATGAGGGGTATTATGTCTGCTAGAACTAAGCCATTACAGGTAGTGGAACCTACATCTTCAGAGGTAAAGGTACAAGGTGTTTCTTATGATAGCGTACCCGCTAGAGCTGCTGTGAAAATGGTCTCTGCGGACAACTTGGACGAATTGGTAAGATTATTACACGAAGAAGCAAAAGTAATCTAATACGTATGAAATTTAGATTAGGAATATAGTAGTTCTATTTTATAGATACTCATCCAATCTTTATCCTTAAATTTTTTAATCTTAAAATTTTAAACAAAATGGCAATATTCGTATATGCAGAAAATATAAACGGAGTTTACAAAAAAGCAGCTTTTGAAGCTGTTTCTTATGCTAAATCAGTAGCTGATAAAGCAGGTGATACTGTGACAGCAATCTCTATAAACCCTACAGATTCTTCAGATTTATTATATAAATATGGAGCATCAAATGTAATTAATATCAAAGATGATGGCTTGAAAAATTTTTCGGCGAAGGCTTATGCACAAGCAGTAAGTGAAGTTTTAACAGGTAATATTATCGTTTTTCCTCACACCACAGATGCTTCTTCTGTAGCGCCTATGCTTGCAGTGATGAAAGATTATTCTCTTATTACTAATGTGTTAGAAGCTCCAGAAAATCTTTCTCCAATCCAAATAAAGAGAAGAGCTTTCTCTGGAAAAGGATTTATGCATGCAAAGGCAGAAGGTGAAAAAGTAATTATCACGGTATCCCAAAACGCATTCGGTGTTAAGGAAGTTTCCGCTTCAGGATCTGAAGAAGTAAAAAACTTATCTGTAACTAATGAAGATACGAAAGTAATTTCTCATGAGCAATCTTCTGGGAAGCTGGATCTAAAAGAAGCTGAGATCGTAGTATCAGCAGGTAGAGGATTAAAAGGACCAGAAAACTGGGGAATGGTTGAAGATTTAGCCAACCTATTGGGCGCTGCTACAGCTTGTTCTAAGCCAGTTTCAGATATTGGTTGGAGACCTCACACAGAGCACGTAGGACAGACAGGAAAAGCAATTTCTCCTAATCTGTATATTGCAATTGGGATTTCAGGAGCTATACAGCATCTGGCAGGAGTGAACTCCTCCAAAACTATTGTTGTGATAAATAGTGACGCAGAAGCACCTTTTTTCAAATCAGCGGATTATGGGGTTGTAGGTGATGCCTTCCAAATTATCCCTGCTCTAACAGATAAAATAAAAGCCTTAAAAGGGTAATCATTATAGAAACCCTAGAATAATAACTATTCTAGGGTTTTTTATAAAAAAATAGTAAAGTATAACTTTTATATAGATTAAGAGTTCGGTTTTCCGGACTTTTATTTTTGCGTAAAAGTAAAACCTACAATAAAAAATTAATTTATATTTGTAGTTATGGATTATAAACAGCTAATTATTCGCGGAATATCGTATAGCCAGACTCAAACTGGTGCCTACGCTCTGTTATTGGAACATGAAGAGACAAATATCAAATTGCCCGTAGTTATCGGCAATTTCGAAGCTCAATCCATTTCTTTAGGCTTAGAGAAAGACATACACCCGCCGCGCCCGCTCACTCACGATTTATTTACAAAATTTATTATTTCTGCCAATTTTGAGTTGGTTTCTGTTATTATTTACCAAATAGTGGATGGAGTGTTCTTCTCTAATATTAATTTGAAAAACAAAATAACCGACGAAGAACTGATTTTGGACGCACGCACATCAGATGCAGTAGCAATGTCTGTGAGGTTTGATGCACCAATATATACAACGCAGCAAGTTCTAAATGAAGCAGGAATATTATTAGAGTTAGACGATTTATCTAAAGATGAAGACGTCTTCTCTGAAAAAATAAATAATGAAGAGGATAATTTAAAAAATATCTCTATGGATGAATTACAGAAATTACTAGATAATGCTGTAAAGGAAGAAGATTTTGACACCGCACTCGAGATTCAAGAAGAAATCAAAAGGCGCAAAAAGAAAATAGATTAAAGAGATTTAGATTAAAAAAATGAACTTAAAATTACGACTGACCATTCTTAGCTTTCTCCAATTCTTTGTATGGGGTGCTTGGCTTACCACACTAGGTACATATGGTTTTGCTTATAAACAATGGAGTGGAGCAGAATTTGGAGCGGTATTTTCCACACTAGGTATTGCTTCCATATTTATGCCAGCCCTTATGGGAATTGTGGCCGACAAATGGATCAATGCAGAAAAATTATACGGAATTTTACATATTTTATACGGTATTACCCTTTTCATACTAGCCAAAACTAACGATCCAACTTCGTTTTTTTGGATTCTTTTAATAGGGATGTGCTTCTATATGCCTACATTGGCATTGTCAAACTCCATTTCTTACAAATTACTCAAAGACAATAATTATGATGTAGTGAAGGTTTTCCCTCCTATTAGGGTATGGGGAACTGTAGGTTTTATAGCTGCCATGTGGTTTACTAATATTTTCAGCGACGAGCAATCTTTCTCGCAGGTTGGTAAAAATATAGGTTTGAAAATTGCGAATGTATTCGGAAACTCACTTAATGCTAACCAATTTTATTTTGCTGGAATTATTGCAGTATTTTTGGGAATATATGCGATGTTTTTGCCAAAATGTCCACCCCCAAAATTAATGAGCGAAGACGCTACAATTACACAAAAATTAGGTTTGAACGCTTTTAAGCTGTTTGGACAAAGGAAAATGGCTTTATTCTTTATATTTTCAATGTTCTTGGGTGCTGCATTGCAACTTACCAATATGTATGGAGATACATTCTTGAAGGATTTTGGTAATGTTGAGGCATTTAAAGATTCTGCTGTTGTACAATATTCTACCATGATAATCTCCATTTCACAGTTTTCTGAAACTTTATTTATCCTAGCCATTCCTTTTTTTTTAAAGAAATTTGGTATCAAAAAAGTAATGCTTATCAGTATGGTAGCTTGGATTCTTAGATTCGGATTTTTCTCTATTGGTGCACCAGAAGGATTTGGTTTAATCCTGATTATATTTTCTAATATTATCTACGGTATGGCGTTTGATTTTTTCAATATTTCGGGATCACTATTTGTTGAAAGTACTACGGATAGTAAAATAAGATCATCTGCACAAGGTGTGTTTATGATGATGACCAATGGTTTTGGAGCGATACTAGGAAGTTCTGTAAGTGGTTGGATGATTTCTAGCTATTTTACTAATATAGAAGGTAATAAAGATTGGTCTGGTATATGGATGTACTTTGCTATATATTCATTAATAATTGCAATTTTATTTGCAGTTTTATTTAAACATAAGCACAACCCAAAGGCAATAGATACTGTAACACATTAGATTATTAGTGTAGACATTATACAAATGCATTTCTCTAATGAGGAATGCATTTTTTGCTTTAGGCACAATTTTATTTTTGAATAAAAGTTTAATATCACACTTTTTCATTTTTTTACATCATTCGGTGCATGAATATGTGAAATCCTAAATAATTTACAAAAATAAGCCTATCAATAATTGTTTTGAATTAGTATTGATTAAATAAAATATTATATTATTTAATATCAATAAGTAAGTGATTTAATGGAAAAATTGAATATCAAGAAGACTTTTTTTAATTCTGGTTTTTTTTGTAATTTGGCTTTTTTACAAATATGGAAAATATACAACTAATAGGTCTTATAATGGTAATTGTTGGGAGCTTTTTGCCCTTACTACATATTCCCATCATTGGTAATTGGAACTATTGGAAGATCGATTATTATTTAGCTTCCACATGTTGGATTCTTTCTGCACTCGCCTTATTCTCAATCATAAATAGCAAACCAAAGTTGGCGAGAAATATGGCGATACTCATGGTACTGCTATTTTCATTTACGCTATTTGCGATAAGATATGAATCTTCCAGCTACTTTAGTTTTCTCCCATTCCAATCTTGGAAAGACACTTTTTCTAGTATTGTGCAAATAAAATGGGGTTGGATCGTAGAATTTTTTGGAGCATTCATTATCATACTTGCAACTAAAAAATAAAGTAAAAATTTAAATTAATCATTTTAATCAATTTCAAAAATTAAATAATCATACAATGAAAGAAGTATACATCGTTTCCGCAGTGAGAACTCCGATAGGTAGTTTTATGGGAAGTTTATCAACAGTACCTGCAACAAAATTGGGTGCTGCAGCTGTAAAAGGTGCATTAGAAAAGATCAATCTTGATCCTAAAAATGTTCAAGAAATCTATATGGGTAATGTATTGCAAGCAGGCGAGGGCCAAGCACCAGCTCGTCAGGTTGCTTTAGAGGCTGGGTTATCCAATGAAACCCCTTCTACTACAATCAATAAAGTTTGTGCCTCTGGGATGAAGGCTGTAATGATGGCAACTCAGGCAATTAAAGCAGGTGATGCCGATATCATTGTTGCAGGAGGTATGGAGAATATGTCTATGGTTCCTCATTACTACAATGCAAGAAACGCTACTAAGTTGGGTGACGTAAAAATGCAAGACGGTATGGTATTAGACGGGCTTACGGATGTTTACAACAAAGTACACATGGGAGTATGTGCAGAAAAATGTGCTACAGACTATAGTATTACCAGAGAAGACCAAGATAATTTTGCAATTCAGTCTTACAAAAGATCTGCAGCTGCTTGGAGCGAAGGTAAATTTGCTGAAGAAGTGGTACCAGTTTCTATTCCACAAAGAAAGGGAGATCCAATTATTTTCTCTGAAGACGAAGAATATAAATCTGTTAATTTTGATAGATTACCTACACTTCCCACTGTATTTAAGAAGGAAAACGGTACTGTAACGGCTGCTAATGCATCTACATTGAATGATGGTGCATCTGCGCTTATTTTAGTGTCTAAAGAAAAAATGGAAGAATTAGGATTGAAGCCTTTAGCGAAAATAGTTTCTTATGCTGATGCGGCTCAAGAGCCAGAAAACTTTACTACAGCTCCAGCTAAAGCATTACCAATCGCTTTGAAAAAAGCAGGGTTAGAAGTTTCTGATGTAGATTTCTTCGAATTTAATGAGGCATTTTCTGTTGTAGGTCTAGCGAATAACAAAATCTTAGGATTAGATGCAGCTAAAGTGAATGTAAACGGAGGTGCAGTGGCAATTGGACATCCACTGGGAAGTTCAGGCTCTAGAATTATCGTTACCTTGATCAATGTATTGAAACAAAACAATGCAAAATATGGTGCTGCAGCTATCTGTAATGGTGGTGGTGGTGCTTCTGCAATAGTTATCGAAAATATCTAATATAACAGCACAATAAGATAATGAATCCAAAAGGTTAGCCTTTTGGATTTTTATATTCTTACAATCTCTATTAGTGTAAGAAAATATAAATATTGATCAACCAAACGGGTCTAAAAATCCTGATCAATTGGCTTTCTCCTAGTGTATTAATCAAAAATAAAATTAAATAATGGTTATACATGCTTCAGTTTTTCTATTTTTGTGCAAATAATTAAAACAAGAATGCCTAAAATTGAAAATAAACCATCACTACAGATAAAAAACAACCCAAAAATAATGAAAGCTTGGGCAGTCTATGATTGGGCAAATTCTGTATACTCGTTGGTGATTACTTCTACCATTTTCCCCATTTACTATTCTATACTCACGACACAATTTGAGAAAAAAGAATTTGTACAAGAAACAGGAAGATGGATCGATGTACCCGTAAGACATTTAATAAAAATATTTGGAAGAGAGTATCAACCAGATGCAGTATATGGATATTCTCTTACCATATCATTTCTTATCGTAGTTATTTTATCACCATTTTTGTCCTCATTAGCAGATACCATAGGAAATAAGAAATCATTTTTACAGTTTTTTTGTTATCTAGGTGCGACGTCTTGTATGGGACTAGCGATGTTTACAGGGATGCATAACGTATTTTTGGGCTTGCTATTTAGCATTACTGCCAGTGTAGGTTTTTGGGGTAGTCTCGTATTTTATAATTCTTTTTTACCCGATATCGCTACAAGAGACAAACAAGATGCATTGTCGGCAAAAGGCTATGTGTATGGTTATATTGGATCTGTGGTTTTAGTAGTAATTTGTTTACTTTTAATTCAGGTATTTGCTAAAAACCCTGCTCAGCAACTATTATTTACAAGAATCAGCTTCTTACTCACAGGTGCATGGTGGTTTGGGTTTTCGCAGTATACATTCAAGCATTTACCTCAATTTGGTGATGTGAAAGAGAAATTACCAAAAGATTTGGTTTTATTAAATTATAAGAATATCTTCAAGGCACATGCTGAGCAAGGCGGTTTTTTCACGGTATTAAGAGATAATTTGAGCTTCTACAAAGATATCGCTAAGGAAAGTTTTAATGAACTTTTCAAAGCTGGAAAAACATTATTTAAAGATAGAAACCTAAAATTTTTCTTATCGAGTTTCTTTTTCTACAGTGTTGGGATGCAAACTATTTTCCTTATGGCTACTTTATTTGGAAAAAGTGAGATCAATTTGGCACAAGATAAACTCATTGGGACGCTACTAATTATTCAAATCGAAGCGATCATTGGTGCTATATTCTTCTCTAAATTATCGAAAAGAATTGGGAACAAAAATGTTATTTCTATAGCTATTATCCTTTGGATTGTAGCTTGTACATGGGCTTATTTCTTAAACAAAGAAAACCCAACCGTAGAATACCAATTTTACGGAGTAGCAGCTGTTGTTGGTTTGGTGATGGGTGGACTTCAAGCGATGTCTAGATCTACTTATTCTAAACTTTTGCCAGAAAATTCAATGGAAAACACAACTTTCTTTAGTTTCTATGATGTTCTAGAGAAATTAGCAATTATTTTAGGAACCTTTATATTCGCTACCTTGATAGAGCACTTTAATAATATGAGATATGCAGCATTATCTATGACAGCATTCTTCGCTATAGGATTAGTTTTAATAAGATTTTTAAAATTAAAGCAGAATAGATAAACTCAAATTTAGAAGATAAAATATCAAAAGCGTTCATTTGAGCGCTTTTATTGTTGTACCGATAAGCGAAAAATTTTTAATAGAGGGCTTAAATTAATTTTTTAATAATTTAAACTGCAATAAATCGTACCAAAATTTTATATATTGGCTTAGAAATTGCTAATATTCATAGAATACACTAAATTTGCATTAAAGATTTATTACTCAATGACAAACCCATTATTTTACGCAAAAATTCTTTTGTTTGGAGAATACGGAATTATTGAAGATTCTCAAGGTTTGACACTCCCTTATAGTTATTATAAAGGAGCATTGAAGTTCTCAAATTTGGATTCTGATTTTGAACGTAATTCCAACGCACACCTTACAAAATATGCAGATTATCTAAAAGATTTAGATCTTCCAAAAGAGTTTGAACTTCATGTTTCAGAATTTAAGAAAGACATTTCAAATGGTTTATTTTTCGACAGTAATATTCCTCAAGGATATGGTGTAGGAAGTTCTGGTGCATTAGTAGCAGCTATTTTTGAAAAATATTCTTTAACTAAACGTAATCCTGAAACGATTTCTAAGGAGGAGTTGAAAAAACTAAGAACAATTTTTGGTCAAATGGAAAGCTACTTTCATGGCAAAAGTTCTGGTATTGATCCTCTCATTTGCTACATGAATCTTCCAATTCTTATTGAAAATAAGGAGAGTGTAGATAAAGTTTCCATATCTGGTGGTTTGGAAGGAAACGGTGCTATCTTTCTTATAGATTCTGGGATGACGGGAGAAACTGGTCCTATGGTACAGATTTTCTTTGAAAAGATGAAAACCGAAGGTTTTAGAAAGACACTTAAAGAAGAATTTATTCGTTACAACAATGCATGTATAGATTCGTTTTTGAAAAAAGATATGAATCCATTCTTTAGAAATTTAAAGAAATTATCCAATTGGGCATTTGAGCATTTCCGCCCCATGATTCCTGAAAGCATTTATAATGCTTGGAAAAAAGGTCTGGATTCTAATGCTTATTATCTAAAACTATGTGGTAGCGGAGGTGGAGGTTATATTTTAGGATTTACAAAAGACTACGCGAAAGCAGAAAAAATGCTAGATAGCTTCCAAAAAGAGGTAATCTACAGGTTTTAATTTTCACTGAAATGAATTCTGAAAAAGAAACTTTTCAAGGTGATAAATATTTTTCAAAATCTTTCTTTTACAGATTATCACAGTTTGTAGGATTCCTACTTGGCGCAAGATTTTTTGTAGCAGCATTGCTTACTTTTGCGCTGTATGTTTCTACATTTTTCTTGTTTAACCAGGAAGAATCTTTCAAATCATTTGTATTTGATTTTAAGGTTCATGGTATCATCTTCTGTACAGTACTCACTATTTTGGCAGGCGGGATTATCAATCAATTTTATGATTTAGAAAAGGATAACGTGATAAAACCATTTCGTTCTCGTATACAGAGTTTTATCAAACAGAAATATTTTCTCTACGCATACCTTATATTATCCCTTGTTTCTTTAGGAATCGCCTATTTTATTTCTCCAAGAGTTTTTATATTCTTTCTTATTTATCAGTTTTTCATGTGGTTTTACAGCCACAAATTAAGTCGAATTTTAATACTAAATAATCTCACATTCGTAAGTCTGACGCTCTATCCGTTTTTTGGGATGATGGTTTATTATGAAACCTTTTCTAAGAAAGTTTTTTTGATGGCAATTTTCTTATTTTTAATGCTACTTTGCATTGATATAGTGAAAGATACTCTTACAAAACGAGCAGATAAATTATTTGGATATTCTACAATCTCTACATTTTTCACATCCAAATCTGTAAATGCGATCCTTATCTCCCTATTTGTCATAACAATGGTTGTTTCAATGGGACTTATTGAGCGAACTGGTATCTCTGGTATTATGTCCTATTATTTTTCACTAGGACTATATGTACTATCCATATGTACCTATTTTACCTTATCAAACAAAAAAAACAGAAACATTGTGACGCTGAGTATACTAAGAATATGGTTATTCGTAGGTATAATATCGATGCTTCTGAACGGATTAGAGCATAAATTATAAACTTTTTTCTTCTAAAACCTTTTGGTTATTCTTACATTTGTATAATAATATAATATTTAAAGAATGCCCATATTTAATGATACTAAGGTCGCTTTTGCCGATAAATCTGATGCTCAATTAAGAAAAGCATATTGGATGTTCAAAATGATAGAACAGCCTGCGCTAACTAGTATTGGAACATCTTTACTTAACTTCACGGTTCATAATAATTTCCCATTCGTAACAGGAATTGTTAAAAAAACGCTGTTTGAACAATTCTGTGGTGGTGAAACCCGTGAGGAAAGTATGAAAGTAGTGAAACAATTATTTAAAAGAGGTGTAGGAAGTATTTTTGATTATTCTATTGAGGGAAAAGTAGACGAGGAAACCTTTGATGCTGTATGCACAGAGATTAAAGATATTATTAAATTCTCAGTGGGCAATCCTGCAATTCCATTCATTGTATTTAAACCAACCGCATTTGGACGCATAGATATCTATGAAGCTATTGGTAAAAATGCAGAGTTGACAACTAGCCAAAAGGAAGAATGGGCTAGAGTGGTAACAAGATTTGACGAAGTCTGCAAATTATGTTTCGAACATGATAAAAAAGTAATGGTAGATGCAGAAGAAACTTGGATGCAAGATGCAGCAGATCAGCTTTGTGAAGAGATGATGGAAAAGTATAACCAAGAAAAACCGATTGTTTGGAATACGATACAGATGTACAGAACAGGCAGATTAGAGTATATGACAGAGCATCTACAACGAGCTAAACAAAAGAATTATTATATAGGCTATAAGATTGTACGTGGAGCGTATATGGAAAAGGAACGTGCACGCGCTATAGAAAAAGGATATCCAGATCCTATTCAACCAAATAAAGAAGCCTCAGATAAAAATTACAATGCAGGAATTGATTTTGTAATGGTGAATTTGGATATAGTTTCGGCATTTTTTGGAACACATAATGAAATTTCTTCCGAACTCATAATGGACAAAATGATGACAAAAGGATTGGAAAAAAGTACACCTCACATCTACTTTGGTCAGCTGTATGGTATGAGTGATAATATCAGCTTTTACCTTTCTAACCAGGGCTATAATGTAGCAAAATATCTACCTTACGGACCGGTGAAAGATGTTGTACCCTATCTTACTCGACGAGCTGCAGAGAATACTTCGGTTGCCGGACAAACGGGTAGAGAATTGGGATTAATAAGTAAAGAATTAGAAAGAAGAAAGAAATAATTTCAATTTTCTTTTCCAAAATAATGGATAAAGCTCACAGTTAAATGTGAGCTTTTTTAATGTCTAGTTTTTATAAAAATGCGCATTATGGGAGCAGATATTTATTGTAAAGAGGAAAAAAAGGAGATCAAAAATTAACCTTTCAGAAAAAATTACCAAGATGATGGTATTAGAATATTGGAACGAAATAGGAATTTTGCTCATAATGAACTTTATATGAGATTGTAATAATTTAAAAAATAACATCTATTTTTTGCATAATTTATAATTGGTTTTTATTAATACAAGCAATAATTTTTTTTATAATTATAGATCAAAATATACACGGTGTTGCCTTAGAATATTGACAAATTTTGAACCATATTTAGTAGAAATAGGATAGGTGAAAAGAATAATTTTCAAAAAGTATTTTAGAAATATTGGTGATTCAAATTACAATTTGTAAAATATAATGGTGTTATTTCTTAAAAAGTAAACCCTTGAAAAAAAAGAATTATGCCTAAAATTTTTTGTGATTTACTCTCCTGACTTGTCAATTTTTTATGAGGTAATATTCCATGAATTTTTATTTAGTAATCACTATTTTTTATGATAAGATGTATTCTGAAATTAGATACTTTTAAGAGTTATTCATCTACAAATAGTAGTAGAATTATAATTTAATTTTAATCTGTAATGGTGAAAAATCTTAAAATGGAGAAGATAACTACAACATAAGAATTGATTTCCTTGCAGAAAGAAGATATAAATTTACTATAACTAAAAAGCCTCATCAAGTATTTTGCTCAAAAGTAATATCGAATTTTCCTTGCATTAAAACCTATAATTTTAGACATAATTATATGAATTTTTCTCCCTTCATCATCGGTCAACCAAGTAATTTTTGCTACAAGATGTGCACTAATAATTAATAATTAGACATACTATTTAGAACTAAATCCACCTAAAATCTTAGCTAGTTTTAAATTTTTTTTAACCAATTTCAATACATAATACTTAGTGAAGATTGATAAATGAAATTTTAAAATAGTGTTAATATCACAAATTCCGTATGACTTCTAGCTTCAAAAAATATCAATTTTTACAAAAAAACAGGAGGGAATTCAATGACCATTCATCTCGGAAACGATAACAAAAAATATGATTGACCAATATAAAATAATTGGAAAAAGCAGGAGAATATTTTGCAATATTTTAATTTTAAAACCATATATAACTAGCATATAAGTATTAGAATCTATCAGTGAAAATACAAAATTTTCAGTGACTTTTTTTAGCAATTTTCCAGTTATAATAGTATTGAAATTGGTGGTGAAATGTTAAAAAATTGAGGTCAATCCATGGTTAAATTTCGAACTGCATTTTATAAAAATACCAACCTAAATCGAGTGGAATTTTATGTAAAAATTAGGTCGAACTGGGATATGTTTTATCAAAAAATACCAGCTAAAATTGAGGTAGGAATTTATAGTTAATTAACCAAAAAATACAAACCGATTTAACAATGGAATTTTGCTAGTTTACTCAACCTTTCGAAATAGTATAATGCAAAAAAAACTGATCTAAATTAATAGATCAGCTAGGTTTAAGGCTCAAAACTTTCAAATTTGCCATTTTCGTAGAATATAACAATCTTGCGAATTTTATCTGTCTGATTGCCAACAACATGATTCATTATATTATCACTATTTATTTCTAAATGCTGAGAATCTATTATTTTCTGTTCTTCTTCATTCTCCTCGGAAATATTTGATTCTCGCGACGCTACATTTTCAACGATTTCTACTTCTTTTTCCAAATCTCCATCGGTATTTATCAAAGAGTATAAATCGGGTAGAGAAGTTGCTTTTGGTTTTTCAACTACAGGTTCTTTTACTTCGATGACCTTTTTCTCAGACACTTTATTTTTCAACATTTCGCCATCACCTGTGACTAGCCAATCCCAATGGATTTCAGGAAAGCGAGATTTTATTTTGATAATAAACTCTAAAGATGGTTTATTTCTACCTGATGTAATGTGTGAAATAGAGGATCTTTGGACATCAATTTCGTCTGCAAATTCAGAAGAAGTTAGATTAGAATATTCAATTACCTCAGTAATTCTTTCATTTAAACTCATAAATACAATTTAATATATTACAAATGTAAAGAAAAAATACAAGAAAAACACATTACAATTGTAATATTTATTACAATACATGCATTAAACATTTGTAAATAAGAAACAAATTAATTATATACAAAAGTAAAATTACATTAATTATACTTTGTTAACTATTGTAAACATAAAACACAATTGTAATTATTTGTCCATTTGTCATTTCGTCTAAATATTACTTTAGTAAACTGATTTCTTAATGCCAATAGCAAAGCAGAGTAGGAGAGATGTCAAGTATTTAATAATCAGTTTAAATACTTACAGCCTTATAGCATTAGCGATTCATTGTAGTAGAAATCTAATGGGTAACCGTTGTAAATTATCTATTTTAACTATGAATTAATGAATTACTTTTGTAACAAACCCGTAAAAACAGATAAAATTCACTAAATTTATAGGAATAATACAAATGTATACCGTGGTTCTTTCATATAAGATTAGTGTTTAATTAAATTCCGGAAAATAACATTTTAAGTGACTGATTATCAACTTAAAGTAATGTTTATGAAGCAATGTAAGTAAATCTTTTAAGTCACTGAAATACAAGACGATACATAAATTCAATATAATTTTAAACCATTTATTATTATATGAAGAATAACGTAGGCATCTAAATTATTAATTTTTGTTTAAATTTACACATTTGTAAATTACAATATTAAATCTCTTAATTAACATACTTAACAGTTGAATTTTGTAAAATTATGAATATTTCACAATTGTATATACCTAATCCGTGGTTTACAAATCGATACATTGACCCAAATCATTTATTTACATATCTAAATACTAAATATGCAGATTTACTTTTGGAAATTGGTCGTTCTTATAATGATCAACCTATTTACAAATTGAGTTTGGGTAATGGACCTATTTCTATTTTGGCTTGGTCGCAAATGCATGGTAACGAATCCAACGCAACACATGCGATGTTGGATATTCTTTACACTTTAGAAAATCATCCTGATCTATATGATGAAATTTTTAGTAAGGTAACTCTGGATTTTATTTTTATGCTAAATCCGGACGGCGCCGAAAAATGGACACGTCTTAATGCGGAAGAAATAGATCTAAATAGAGACTTCCATAATGAAGCGAGTACCGAACTAAAATACTTAAAGAAGTTGGCTCTTTCTAAAAAATATGACTACGCGCTAAATCTTCATGAACAAAGAACGATCTTTACAACAGATGGTATACACCCGGCTACTCTTTCGTTTTTGGCACCTTCAGAAAATTTAGAAAGAACAGTTACCCATAATAGGAAAAAATGTATGGCTGTGATTGCGGAAGTTGCTAAAGAATTGGAGCTTCTTATTCCTTATCAAATTGGTAGATATACGGATGAGTTTTATCCAACTTCTACAGGTGATAATTTTATAAAATCTGGGATTCCTACTATCCTCTTTGAAGGCGGACATTTTGTGGACGACTACACAAGAATAGGAACACGAAAATATTTTGCGATAGCCTTATATTATGCACTAAAATATATAGGAGAATTGAACTCTGAAATTACAGGTTGGGAATCTTATTTTGATATACCCGAAAATAAGGAAACGCATTATGATATCATCTACCGAAATGTAAAACTAAATACGGAGCACGAATGCATTTTGGATATCGCGGTTCAGTATAGAGAAATAAAAGAAATAGGTAAAGACGAAATTTCTTTTGTGCCTATTGTGATGGAGGCTGGCGATGTAAAAAATAAAAAGGGATGGAAGGAAATAGATTGTTCTGGAAAAAAATACATCAGTGATTCTAAATATCCGAAGCTAGATGCCGAAGTGAATTTCAAAATTGAAGATTAAATTAAAAAGGCGAAATACTAAGTTTCGCCTTTTTAAATTTTTAGGAATTGGAATCAATTGAATTCAAAAATTATTTCACAACTTTAATTCCGTTTGCAACAAATCTTATTTCCTCCTTTGGTGAAGTAATAGCGTCGATCTCTGCTTGTGGTTTTTTTGCATCTTCAGCATAGTGCTTTTGCTCGTCTACAGAAATAGATTTTTTTTCTGCTGTTCCGTCCATTACTACGTTTTTACCTTTTAGTGCGGTAGGTACAAAAAATGCGTAGTCTTTCATCTTTACGAAAAACTGAGAGTTGTCTTCAGTTTCTATGGTAAGCCAACATCCTTTCTTTTCGCAAACGTCGATCACTTTTCCTTTGATGGCAACGTTCTCTAATTTTTTATTTCCCTTCTTCAATTTCTTGTTAAGCTTATTTACTGTAATTGCTTTAGACTCTAAATTAGAAGCCACAGCAGAACCGTAGTTGTCTCCCAAAATTGCATTACCTGCTGGAGGAGAAAATTTCTTAGCTTCTTTTTCTTGAGCGAATGCTAGAGTAGAAGTTGTCAATGCAAAAACTACTAATATGGATTTGAAATTCATTTTATTTATTTTTATCAAAATTAATATTATTTTTCCGAATGAAGAAATGATTTATGCTAGGTAAAATTCTTCTTCACGCTGCAAGAATTATTTTTATTTCGGATGTTATAATTTTCTATATTAGAGGCAAGAGATAATTATGCAAAAAAAACTAAAACTTTGGGATGCCATCATGCTCGTAATGGGCTCTATGATTGGAAGCGGAATTTTTATTGTGAGTGCCGACATGATGAGAAATTTGGGCTCGGGCTATTGGATGATTATCGTTTGGGTAATTACCGGAATTATGACGGTGGCTGCAGCGATAAGTTATGGCGAACTTTCGGCACTGTTTCCTAAGGCTGGCGGACAATACACTTACCTTACAGAAATCTTCGGGAAGAAGATGGGATTCTTGTATGGTTGGGGATTATTCACAGTGATACAAACAGGAACTATTGCAGCAGTTGCCATGGCATTTGGAAAATTTACGGCTTATCTTATTCCTTGGTTTAATGATGTAGCTCCGATCTTTCAAAGTGGCGAATTTAAAATTACTTGGATTCAAATATTAGCCATTGCAGTTATCATACTTTTAACGTACATCAATACGCGTGGAGTAGAAAGTGGTAAGCTTCTTCAAAATCTTTTTACAGGTTCCAAAATTATAGCTTTGCTAGGGCTGATTGCTGCAGGTTTTATTTTGGTTGATGTTTCTCATTTAGCTGAAAATTTTCAACAAGGCTTTTCTGGATTTAATAATATAGAAAAAAATGCAAATGGAGATTTCCTTAAACTTGGATGGAAGTCTATAGATGGGATAACTTTGATGGGCGGAATTGCGGCGGCAATGGTAGGTTCTGTTTTCAGTTCTGTAGCATGGGAAAGTGTAACATTTGTTTCGGGAGAAATTGAAAACCCTAGAAAGAATGTTGTAAAGGCAATGATCCTCGGAACCTCATCTGTGATGCTACTTTATATTGCTGTCAATTTTGTTTATTTAAATGCTTTGGATAGAGATGCTATTTCTTTTGCTGCGAATGATAGAGTAGCTGTAGAAGCCTCTCAGAATATTTTTGGAAGTGCCGGAACGGTGATTATTGCGGCGTTGGTAATGGTGTCTACCTTTGGATGTAACAATGGTTTGATTTTGGCAGGTTCTCGTGTTTTTCAAACAATGGCAAAAGATGGTCTTTTCTTTAAATCTGCCATTCAAAATAATAAAAATGAAGTTCCTTCTAATGCTTTGTGGATGCAAGGAATTTGGGCAAGTTTGCTATGTCTGAGCGGGCAATATGGAAACCTACTCGATATGATTTCTTTTGTAATTGTATTGTTCTATATGATTACAGTCTTTGGTGTAATTTATCTTAGAGTAAAACAACCCAATTTAGACAGACCTTATAAGGCTTGGCTCTATCCTATTACGCCACTTATCTATCTGTTGATAGGTTCAGTGTTTTGTATCCTTCTTCTTATCTATAAAAGCGAGTATACTTGGCCAGGATTTCTAATTGTTCTTCTTGGACTTCCAATCTACTACCTCATCAATAGAAAAAAAGATGCTTCCTAAATAATAATTGAGATTTTCGAGAAATTGAAACTCACTTTTTTACAGGTTGTGGTAAATATTTTTTCGAAATCCATGATTTGTTATTTAAATAAAATGAGTAATTTGGTATTTCATTTAATAAAATTAAAACAAAAACAACAAATAGAGAGAATTATTAAGTATGGATACGCCCAATTATAGAATGCCTTTTGTACCTTCTACACTGATGTCCGAAGGCGGAAGTATAGATACTTGTGATGTTGGCGAGAGCATAGCGCACAATATTATGCTTCTTATCACAACCAAGAAAGGAGAAAACAGGTACGATGAAAATTATGGTAATGATGTATGGAGTCTAGAATTCGATAATGGAGTAACGCCTGCAGTATGGGAAAATACTTTTATTAAAAGTCTCAGAAAACAAATCCTCGAATGTGAGACCAGAATTGTAAATCCACAGATAAGTGCCTATATAGAAATTGTAGAACATAACTACGATACCAAAGAACACACAGAAATAAAGAAGAAAGTAAGAATAGCCATTAATGCTAAGATGGAATCTACAGGAGAGCGTTTCGGCTTTTCTACAGAATTATTCTTAAGTCCGATGTCTATCGATTAATTTTTTTGCAAACACAAAGATGAATTTAGATCAAAATATATATTCCAAAGAATCTGTAAAAGCGAGAATGCTTCAAAACGCAACGAAAGTTTGGGGCCTTAAAAGTCCACAATCTTTAGATCCATTTGTAAAACTTTTAATTGACGCATTCAGTACAGAAGTTTTTAAAGCAAACAACGAAATACAAACCGTCAATGCTCGTATCTTAGAAAGGTTGGCAAAAATACTTACGCCATCTATCTACACCCATCCAATTCCTGCGCACGCTGTAGTTTTCACCATGCCAGACGATTCTACCGAGGTCTTGCTAGAACATACAGAATTCTTTTTTAGGAAACATATGAATTCTACAGTAAAATCGGAATCTGACAAACAACTGAATATTCCATTCACTCCAGTTGGAAGTATTAGAATTAATAAAGCGCAAACTACGCTGATGTTTGTAGGAAATACGTGCTATGGTATAGACGATAGATTAAATAAAATACCAATCTCTAGATTTCAAGGGAGACCAGAAGATTATAGAAAGGTAACCATTGGCATAGATGTATCGAAATATGCACAGGAGAAATTTCCAAAAGCAATTAATTTGTTTTGTTCTAATCCTGCTTTCGAGCATTTGGATTTTGTGTATAAACTTTTACCTTATGTAAAAGTAACTAGCAACGGAAATCCATTATTTGTAAAAGAAGGATTGTCTTATCTGAAAAAAGAACATGCAGAAGGTTACGAGCAGATTTTTTATGAGCAGTCAATACAATCTAAAATTGTAGAAGACATCAAAGGGATTTATCATCACAAATTTATTGAAGTAACAGGTATTTCTAGAGATTTGTTTTCAGACTCTGGTCAGTTGCCACAAGATTTAGATTTCCTTATAGGAAGAGAAGAAATAACAAAACATATTATTGGTAAAAATATGCTATGGCTGAGCTTTGAGTTTCCGCCACAGTATTCGTCCGAAATACTAGATAACTTTTCTTTTGTCTTAAATGCGTTCCCGATTTACAATAGAGGTTGGAAGAAAACTGAATATAGCCTGGATATTATGGGAAATAATATTCCTTTGGTTACCGATGAAGGAGAATATTTCTTGTATGTAGACGAAGTGCAAGATGGAGAAGGTAGAAAATATACAGAAATACCCTTTACGCCATCAGATGATCTAAAGAAAGGATTGTACACGGTAAGAAAAGGTGGTATGGAACGTTTTAATAATAGAAATGCCGTAGATATGATTGCCAATGTGCTAGAATTGACTAGAGATGAGATTGCAGCTTTTTCTTTACTTAATAGAGACAACGTAAAAGGAATGCTTAGCGAACTGTCGGATAAAATGAAATCCATGGTACAAAAAGTAAACAACGCCAAGAAAAGTACCAAGCAGGAGCTTAATTATGTTATTATGGAGCCGGTGGAGAAGACAGATCATACGTATGCATCATTTTGGGTTACGCATTGCACGTTTGCCAATCATATAAGACCAGCAACGGAACTTTCTAATCAATTAAAATCACAAACGGTTATTTTGCTTACAGAAACTATTGGAGGCGCTGAGGCGCAAAAAGGTAATGATAGTATACAAGCCTATAAGTATGCATTAACAACGAGAGATAAGATAATTTCTATAGAAGATGTAAAAAACTACTGCCGTATGATTTTGAAAGATGAATTGAAGGAAGTACGTGTAAAAAGAGGTACCATGATTAGTAACAAGCCTAAAGAAGGATTTGTAAGAACTATTGAGGTAGAGATTATACCAAACAATTATGGTTTTTATGGTAGAATGTATTGGGATAATACTGCAAATATTATTAAAAATCAGATAATCTCTAAAGCCATTGATGGTATAGAGTATGTGGTGAAAGTAAGCAATGAAGATATAGAATTTTCTGAAAACTAAAATAAACAATCGGCTGATCATGTGATCGGCCTTTTTTATGATCCCCATTATTTTTTCTTTTTGAAGTACAGATATTTATTTCTAAAATGTAACAAATTTCCGTAATTTTGCCACAGGTGAATTCCAGGTCAGAATCACATCAAACTATGAGCAAATCAACAGAATATATAGAAATATACGGTGCCAGAGAGCATAATCTTAAAAATATTGATGTCAAGATACCTCGCGACAAACTGGTGGTGATCACTGGGCTTTCGGGTAGCGGAAAATCTTCTTTAGCTTTTGATACCATTTTTGCAGAAGGGCAACGCCGCTATATAGAAACCTTTTCTGCGTATGCTCGTCAGTTTTTGGGTGGTCTAGAGCGTCCAGATGTAGATAAGATAGAAGGTCTCTCTCCTGTAATTGCCATAGAGCAAAAAACTACCAATAAAAATCCTCGTTCTACTGTAGGTACTGTTACAGAATTGTATGACTATTTGCGACTGTTATATGCAAGAGTTTCTGATGCTTATTCTCTTACTACAGGTAAGAGATTGGTAAGCTATACCGAAGAACAAATAATAGAATCTATAAAAGAAAACTATAAGGGAGAAAAAATCATGCTGATGGCTCCTGTTGTGAGATCTCGTAAAGGGCATTACCATGAGCTTTTCGTACAGATGGCGAAGAAAGGCTACGGACAGGCGAGAATAGATGGCGAATTGATAGATATAGAATATGACCTAAAGCTTGACCGTTATAAAACCCACGATATTGATATTGTAATAGATCGTTGGATCATGGGAGAAAGTGCTTCGGAGTCAAGGATGGAAAAATCTCTAAAGACCTCCCTAGAAATGGGTGAAGGCGTAATCGGTATTCAAAAGTTGGGTAGTACAGAGATTGAGTATTATTCTAAAAATCTCATGGATGCCGAAACTGGAAATTCTCTTGCTTTACCAGAACCCAATACATTCTCATTTAATTCTCCAAAAGGAAGTTGTCCTAGCTGTAAAGGTTTAGGAATGATAAAAAAGATAAACTCCGATCATTTTGTAGCAAATAATAAACTATCCATCAACCAAGGAGGTTTGTTACCGTTAGAAGATATTAAGTCTAACAAGTGGGTTTTAGCTCAGATAAAAAGCATTTTAGAGATATTTGGCCTAGGTCTCTCTACAGCATTTAAAGATATTCCTGCGGAGGCATTGGATTATATTTATTACGGTTGCCATAGAGAGTTTAATAAAGATCTCAAGTATGCAGGTATTTCCAAAAAGATAAAAATTAGTTTTGATGGTCTTATTGCTTTTATGGAAGAAATCATAGAAGAGAAAGAATCTTATGAAGCTGTTTTGCTGGAGAGACATTTTACCACAGAAGAAGTTTGTCCCGTTTGCAAGGGTGCAAGATTGCAACCTGAGAGTTTAAGTTTTAAAATTGATGGTAAAAATATCGCTGAGGTAAATGCGCTAAGTCTTACTGATCTAAAAGATTGGTTAGGAGAAGTAAAGGATAAATTTACTAAGAAGAATACCATTATCGCTCATGAAATTTTAAAGGAAATAGAAACACGTCTTCAGTTCTTGCTAGATGTAGGTTTAGAATATTTAAGTTTAAGCAGAAGTTCAAAAACATTGTCAGGTGGAGAATCTCAAAGAATTCGCCTTGCTACCCAAATAGGATCGCAACTGGTAAATGTTTTATACATTCTAGATGAGCCAAGTATCGGTTTGCACCAAAGAGATAACGAAAGGCTTATTACCTCTCTGAAAAACCTAAGAGACATCGGAAACTCAGTAATTGTGGTAGAGCATGATAAAGATATGATTTTGGAGGCTGATGAGGTGCTAGACATTGGTCCAAGAGCAGGAAAATTCGGAGGAGAAATCCTTTGGCAAGGAAAACCAGAGGAGTTGGTGAAAGCAAATACCATTACTGCAGATTATATTAATGGGAAAAGAAAAATTGCGATACCAGAAGTAAGAAGAGAAGGCAACGGAAAAAGGATTGTCTTGAAAGGCGCTACGGGAAATAATCTTAAAAATGTTAATCTTACCATTCCGTTGGGGAAACTAGTAGTAGTTACAGGAATTTCTGGAAGCGGAAAATCTTCTCTTATCAACGGAACGCTATATCCTATTCTTAATAAGTTTTTCTACAGAGCAATACAAGAACCTTTACCTTACAAAAAGATAGAAGGGCTAGAACATATTGATAAAATTGTAGATGTAGATCAAACGCCTATTGGCAGAACTCCCAGATCCAATCCTGCGACCTATACAGGTATGTTTACAGATATTAGAAATTTGTTTGCAGAATTGCCAGAATCTAAAATTAGAGGTTATAAGCCAGGAAGGTTTTCTTTCAACGTAAAAGGAGGAAGATGCGAAACTTGCCAAGGAGGCGGACTAAAGGTGATTGAGATGAATTTCTTACCAGATGTCTATGTACATTGTGAAACTTGTCATGGGAAACGATTCAATAGAGAAACATTAGAAGTACGTTACAAAGGAAAATCTATTTCAGATGTTTTGGATATGACAATCGGGGAAGCAGTAGATTTCTTCCAACCGATACCTAAAATTTATGCTAAAGTTAAAACCATGAATGATGTTGGTCTGGGCTATATTACACTAGGGCAACAGTCTACTACTTTGTCGGGAGGAGAAGCACAACGTATCAAGTTGGCTACAGAGCTTTCTAAGAGACAAACTGGTAATACACTCTATATCTTAGATGAACCTACTACAGGACTTCACTTTGAGGATGTAAAAATCCTGATGGATGCCATTAACCAATTGGTAGAACTCGGAAACTCCTTCATCATTATAGAACATAATATGGATGTGATAAAGCTTGCCGATCATATTGTTGATGTAGGACCAGAGGGTGGAAAGTACGGAGGACAGATTATTGCAGAAGGTACGCCAGAGGAAATCATTAAGTCAAAGAAAAGCCTTACAGGTAAATACCTAAAGAAAGAAATGGAATAGTTTATTATGCTATAATTATATTTAAAAGAGAATTTGTGAAAGCAGATTCTTTTTTTATTTTTAAATACCTAAAAATCAAGATCGTAATGAAGCTCATATATCGTTTTATACTATTTAAGGATAATAGCGTTCAGCCAATTAATGTTGTTGAAAGTCCCGTACAGAAATATACAGTAGACGCAGAAAAACTATTTGGAGTATATCAACTCACGAATAAAGACTTTGCAATTTGTCAGGCTATTGATTTTTATAACGAATTAGTTCCTTTATCTAAGAAGTATCAAGAATTTTTAAAAAAGGATTCTCTACCTTAGATTTATTATAGACCTATGGGAGATTACAAATATTATGATACTCTGTATTTAGATCGTCTAATTGATAATAAAAAATTTAATAAGGTTTTCAGAAATGAAATGAAAGTAGAATATTATGTGTATGGTACCAAATCTTTTTAGTAGGCTAATATCACCAAAGTACTTCTTTTAGAGTATTCAACTCAATTTTCAGACGTAGAAAAGAAAATTAAAAAAGTAACCGCAGCAGAAAGTACAGAGAATAATTATGGTTTTTGTAATTATTATCCTAAAGTGTTTGCGCACAATCAAAATCTTTACTTTACCTATTATGATAATTTTTAAATGATATAATCGTAAAAAAAAAATCTAATGTTCAATTTCCAGATAGAAAGGTAGCTGAGGTTTCAGACTCTGGAAAAGAAACTACAAAATGGTCATCAGACCTCGATCTATTAGGGTTACCGTGATTGTAATATGCTTTTTATTTTTTTTTATTAAATTTAATATCAAAATGTTTACATTTGATAGGCCAAAAAACATTTTAACATGAATGCGCTTTTAGACATTTCTGTACGGTCATTATGTGTTTATCTATTCATTGTAATAGGAATCAGAGTTTTTGGTAAAAACCAACTCTCACAACTCAATACTGGAGATGTAGTTTTGCTATTATTGATTTCTAATGCCGTACAAAACGCTATGGTAGGAGAGAACATTACCTTACAGGGAGGACTGATAGCGGCATTGGTTTTGTTTGTTGCCAATTTTATTCTGAAAAGAATAATGTTTTACAATAGATCTTTTGCTAGCTTACTAGAATCAGAACCTGTCATTCTCATCAGAGATGGAAAAACTGATGAGGTTTCACTAAGAAGGGTAAAAATCACAAAAGAAGAACTTATGGAGGCCATTAGAGAACACGGTGTAGAGTCTATAGATCTTGTAAAATTATCTGTATTAGAAGTAGATGGCAACATAAGTGTTATTTCTGAAGATGTAAAAAACAAGCAAACCTACTATTCTAGAATTAAGAGAAAGTTTAAAAGAAAATATCATTAAATAAAAATGAATTACGAAATAAGAGAGATGGTTCCGACCGATGAGGTTCGCGTATTAGAGATTTTTCAGCAAGGCATAGATGGAAAGATGGCCACTTTTGATACAGAACTTCCTAGCGCTGGCGCTTGGAATGATAGTTATCTGAATGATTGCCGTTGGGTAGTAGAAAACGAAAACAGCTTGGTTGTTGGCTGGTGCGCTCTGAAGCCTACAAGTAAAAGAGCATGTTTCAGTGGTGTTGCAGAAGTAAGCATTTATTTTGATGAAAACTATAGGGAAAAAGGATTAGGTACTCTTTTATTAAAAAAACTAATTCTAGATAGCGAAAATCATGGCTATTGGACATTACAATCTAATATCTTTACAGATAATGAATCTTCTATAAGATTCCACCAAAAAAATGGTTTTAGAATAGTAGGAGAGCGTAAGAATGTGGGACAATTAGATGGCGTTTGGAAGGATGTTATAATGATGGAAAAGAGAAGTGAAAGAGTAGGAATTTAGGTAGATTGATAATTTTGGCACTATCATTGTTTATACAATATATTATCTAAAAGAAAGGATTATGAAAGGAATACTTAAAGTTCTAGGAATATTGGTAATGGTTTTTTCATTGTCATCGTGTGTGGTACATGAACAACAAAGAGGAAGAGCCCATTTGCCTCCAGGACATGCAAAAAAAATATATGGAGGAAGCGCAAGACAATATGCTCCTGGACATATGAAGAAAAAAAATTATTATAAAGTTGATCGTAAAGGACCTGGATACAAAAAACATAAAGGTAACCATCGTGGTAGGCACTAATAATCAGAAAGCCCTCAATGAGGGCTTTTTTGTTTTTTTTAAAATCTAGTTTGTTTGGGATTTAAGAAAGTATTAAATATCATTACCTCTTGTCCAAATTTTTTCTCAATGATTTCTCTTATATTAAGAATTTCGCTTTCCATAAAATCTATTCTCTTTTCTTCATTATCAAAAATAAGCAAGAGATTATAGTTTTTTCCGTCTTCAATAAATTCGCTATGTACTTCCGAAAGAATATATTTGTCAACATCCATTAGGTTTTCTGTAAGTACAACCAAAGTTTCATCTACATATTTTTCCCATTCTTCTAATCTATCTTTTGTACAATGGAAAGTAATGCTCAACACGCTCATATTTTAGGATTTTTTTAATATTATTTGACTAAATTCTTCCGCAAAAATCGGTAAAATTTTCGTAAATTAGCACGTTATTAAATATTCAGAATAAATAGTTTTCAGACAACTTATTAATAGTCTGATTATCATTACAATAAAAGTTATATATGCAAAAAGAAGGAGAAAGATTGATTCCCATCAACATCGTTGATGAAATGAAGTCATCTTATATTGATTATTCAATGTCCGTTATTGTTTCTCGAGCTTTACCGGATGTAAGAGATGGTTTGAAACCCGTTCATAGAAGAGTACTTTACGGTATGTTCGGATTAGGAGTTTTTTCTAATAGAAAATACTTGAAATCTGCGAGAATTGTTGGGGATGTATTAGGTAAATATCACCCTCATGGAGATTCTTCTGTATATGATGCAATGGTAAGAATGGCGCAGCCTTGGAGTTTGCGTTACCCACAGGTAGATGGGCAAGGTAACTTCGGATCTATGGATGGTGATCCACCAGCAGCAATGCGTTATACGGAAGCTAAATTGAAAAAAATATCAGACGAAATTTTGTCTGATCTTGAAAAAGAAACCGTAGACTTCCAAAATAACTTTGATGATAGTTTAACGGAGCCTTCTGTAATGCCTACAAAAATCCCTAACCTTTTGGTAAACGGTGCATCAGGTATCGCAGTAGGGATGGCAACAAATATGGCACCTCATAATCTAACAGAAGCGGTAAATGCGATTACTGCATATATCGATAATAAAGATATTTCGATAGATGAGTTGATGCAACATATTGTAGCACCCGATTTTCCTACAGGAGGTATAATATATGGTTATGATGGGGTGAGAGATGCATTCCATACAGGTAGAGGAAGAATTGTATTGAGAGCTAAAGTAAGCTTTGAAGAGGTTCATAATAGAAACGCAATAATCGTTACAGAAATTCCTTATCAAGTTAATAAAGCGGAGATGATTGCCAAAACTGCTGATTTGGTAAAAGACGAAAAAATACCTGGTATCTATGAAATCAGAGATGAATCTGATAGAAATGGTATGCGTATTGTCTATGAACTGAAAAATGACGCAATACCAAACGTTGTTTTGAATTTATTATACAAATATACTTCGCTACAAACGTCTTTCAGTGTAAATAATATTGCATTAGTTCATGGAAGACCAGAACAGCTTAATTTAAAGGATATAATCCATCACTTCGTAGAACATAGACATGTTGTAATTGTAAGAAGAACAGAGTACGAACTAAAGAAAGCCAACGAAAGAGCACATATTCTAGAAGGTTTCATGAGAGTTATTGGTTCTCAAGCTTCTTTAGATAAGGCTATTTCTATTATCCGTCATAGCGCAAATCCAAGTGCTGCGAAGGAAGGATTGATGGAAGAATTTGAACTTTCTGATATCCAAGCGCAAGCAATCTTAGATATGCGTCTTGCTCGTCTTACAGGGATGGAGCTAGATAAAATTCGTGATGAGTATGAAGCAATCATGAATGAAATCAAAAACCTTCAAGATATCTTAGCAAACGAAAGTAGAAGATTCCAAATCATTAAGGATGAATTAGCTGAAGTTAAAGATAAATATGGAGACGAAAGAAGAACGGAGATCGATTATTCTGGTGGTGAAATGTCTATTGAAGATATTATCCCGAATGAAGCGGTAGTTCTTACCATTTCTCATGCTGGATATGTGAAGAGAACTTTACTTTCAGAATACAAAATACAAAGTAGAGGTGGTGTAGGTAACAAAGCAGCGACTACAAGAGATTCAGATTTCTTAGAGTATATAGTATCTGCTACGAACCACCAATATATGTTGTTCTTTACCGAAAAAGGAAAATGCTATTGGTTAAGAGTATTCGAAATTCCAGAAGGATCCAAAACGGCTAAAGGTAGAGCAGTACAAAACTTAATCAACATCGAACCCGATGATAAAATTAAAGCGTACATCAGAACCAACGACTTGAAGGATATAGATTATATCAACCAAATGAGTGTGGTAATGATTACGAAAAATGGTACCATCAAGAAAACTTCTTTAGAAGCTTATTCTAGACCAAGAGTAAATGGTATTAACGCAATCGAAATTAGAGAAAACGACCAATTACTAAGTGCTTATCTTACCAATGGAGAATCTCAGATTATGATTGCTACTAAAAATGGTAAATGTATCCGTTTCCCAGAAGAAAAAGTAAGAGAGGTAGGTAGAGGATCTATCGGAGTAAGAGGTATTACACTAGATGATAGCGATGAAGTAATCGGTATGATTGTAGTGAATGATCTTGAGAACGATACTGTACTTGTGGTTTCTGAAAAAGGATATGGTAAGAGAACTGCTGTTGAAGATTATAGAATTACCAATAGAGGTGGAAAAGGAGTGATCACGCTTAATATTACCGAAAAAACGGGTAATCTTATTGCTATCCAGAACGTGAACGATGATGATGGATTGATGATAATCAACAAATCGGGTGTCGCTATTCGTATGAATATGGATGAGATGAGAGTAATGGGTAGAAATACGCAAGGGGTAAAAATGATCAACCTTAAGAAAAATGACGAAATTGCAGCAATTGCAAAAGTAGCTATGGATAAAGAGGTTGAGGAGGAAATAGATGAAGATGGAGTAGCAAGTACAGAAGAAGGTACAGAAATTGCAACACCTCAAACGGATATAATTTCAGAAAACGAAAATTCAGCTGAGAAAACTGAAGAAGGTTCTGAAGAATAATTTATTTAATTTTTAAAATTCTTATTATGAAAAAGCTAATTTTAGGGATCGCTATCGTTGCATCAGCATTTGCTTTCGGGCAAAAGCAAGATGTAAATGCACAACTTGCAGCTTCTAATAAAGCGGCAATGGACGCTTATCAGGCAAAAAACTATACAGTAGCTGCTCCCAAATTTTTAGAAGTTTACAATTTGCTAAAAACGAGTGGTAAAGATGATAAAGTTTATATGTACTATGCAGGTTTAAACTATGCTCTTGCTAATAATTTAGACGAGTCTATTAAAATTTATTCTGAATTAATCAATTCTGGATATACTGGTGTGCAAACTAATTATACTGCTAAAGATAAAAAAGGAGAAGTCTCATCTTTTGAGAAACCAATTTGGGAAGGTCTTAAAAAATCTAAGGATTATACGGATTTCAAAGAAGAAAAAACTCCTAGTGTAGAGCCAGAATTGTATGAGACTCTTTCAATTTTATTATTGAATGCTAAAAAGTACAATGAAGCAATAGAAATTACTGAGAAGGGATTAGCTAAATTTCCAGCTAACGCAAAGTTGAAAGAAAATCAATCTATCGCTTACCATAACTCGGGAAATACTGAAAAGTTTACTCAAAATCTAAAAGATCAATTAGCAGCAGACCCAAAAAATGCAGAAAATTGGTATAACTTAGGGGTCATGCAAAGTAAAAATCCAGCTACTGTTAAAGAGGGTATTGCATCATTCAAAAAAGCGATCGAATTGAAGCCGGATATGTCTAATGCTCATCAGAATCTAGTTTACACAACAATAGGTGAGGACTCTAAAGCCGTTGAAGAAATCAATGCTCTGAGAAAAACCAAGCCAGATGAGGCAACTAAACTTATTGATGCTAGAAAAGCAAGATTTACTGAAGCTTTACCTTACGCTGAAGCTTGGTATAAGATACAACCAGAAAACATTGATGTTGTCTCGGCTCTGAAAGATATTTATGGTATTACCAAAAATGATGTTAAAATGAAAGAGATGAAAGCAAAAGAAATTGAGCTTCAATCTAAGGGTAAATAATTCTTTTACGCTTCAAATATAGTAGTCCGAAGTAGATATTTCTACCTCGGACTATTTTTTTTTATCTAACTTTTGTATGGGTTTGAAATACAGATCTCAATTCTTATCAATTATAAGATTCCTCCCTTTTACAACCCTAAAATTCTATGTAATTCCGTATCTTTGAGAAAAATTTTTACAAGATGATCGAGTGGAAAACTGTCAAAGAATACGATGATATTACTTATAAAAAATGCAATGGTGTAGCTAGAATCGCTATCAATAGACCAGAGGTAAGAAATGCATTTAGACCCAAAACTACTTCAGAGTTGTATGATGCTTTTTATGATGCATCAGAAGATGCTTCTATTGGTGTAGTCTTATTATCCGGAGAAGGACCCAGCCCTAAAGATGGCGGTTGGGCATTCTGTAGTGGTGGAGATCAAAAGGCAAGAGGTCACAAAGGATATGTAGGGGAAGATGGTAGACATCGTTTAAATATATTAGAAGTACAAAGACTGATTCGTTTTATGCCAAAGGCTGTAATTGCTGTAGTTCCAGGTTGGGCTGTTGGCGGCGGACACTCTCTTCACGTGGTTTGCGATCTTACTTTAGCAAGTAATGAGCATGCTATTTTTAAGCAGACAGATGCTGACGTTACAAGTTTTGATGGTGGGTACGGTTCTGCATATTTAGCTAAAATGGTGGGTCAGAAAAAAGCACGCGAAATTTTCTTTTTAGGAAGAAATTATTCAGCACAGGAGGCTTTCGAAATGGGTATGGTAAATGCAGTTATCCCTCACAACGAGTTAGAAGATACAGCCTACGAATGGGCTCAAGAAATATTAGCAAAATCGCCAACTTCTATCAGAATGTTGAAGTTTGCCATGAACCTTACAGACGATGGAATGGTGGGACAACAGATTTTTGCAGGAGAAGCTACTCGTTTGGCATATATGACGGACGAGGCTCAGGAGGGCAGAAACGCATTTTTAGAAAAAAGAAAGCCTGATTTTGGAAAAAATCAGTGGATTTCTTAATATCAAAAGTTAAGTAGTAATGGTTGGGCTTAAAAATATTTTTTTTTGCTCAACTCATTACTTTTAATCAACAACTAAAATATATGATAGATTGGATACAAGCCGCAAGGCTTAGAACTTTACCACTTTCTCTGAGTGGTATTATTATGGGTTCATTCATTGCCAAATGGAGACTTTGGGGTGAAGGAGGCACTTGGGATTGGAAGATTTTTGCACTCGCACTATTGGTTACTCTGCTTTACCAGGTTTTATCCAACTTTGCTAATGACTATGGCGATGGTGTAAAGGGAACAGATGCAAAAAGAATAGATACCGCAGAAGCTAGAGCTGTAGCCTCAGGAAAAATTTCTGCTTTACAAATGAGAAATGCCGTTATTACTGTAGCAATACTTTCATTTATTGCAACTATTGCACTTCTCTATGTAGCATTTATACCAGAATATATGAACCAATTTTATATTTTCATTGGGTTAGGAGTTGCTTGTATTCTTTCCGCAATTGGGTATACCGTTGGGAAAAAGCCTTATGGATACATGGGATTAGGAGATCTATTTGTTTTTGTATTTTTTGGTTTAGTTTCTGTAGCAGGAAGCTATTTCTTATTTACAAAAACTTTTTCTTGGGATATCTTACTTCCGGGCACAGCTATCGGAATGATGAGTATGGCTGTACTTAACCTTAACAATATGAGAGATATAGTAAATGATAAAAATTCGGGTAAAAATACATTGGCTCTTAAGATTGGTTTCAAAAACGCCATGATCTATGAGATGGTTTTATTACAATTTCCTCTTATTTTAATCTTGATATTTTTGGGCTTGAATGGTTTTATACAAACTCAGAATTATTATGTTTTTATCGTAATGATTCTTATGATTCCTTTCGCAAAACTTAGAAGAAAAATAATGGCAGTGAAAGAACCGAAAGAACTAGATCCATTCTTGAAACAGGTTGGTATTCTTACTTTTATGATGGCTGTACTTACAGCTTTTGGTCTGAACTTTTTTAATTAACGAACTTATATGCAGCAGTAATTTTTGCTGTACATCTTTATTTTTTTCAAGCGTATCTTGAGTAAATTTCTATAATTTTATATTTCGTTTTTAAGCTCAATTTTATGTAAATATTAATTCGTTAAATCTATTTTTAAATTCATTTAATTTTAAAATAAACTTACAATGAAAATTCAATACTTAGGACAAAACTGTTTTTTGTTCACCTATAAAGAAAAAACGATCCTTTGCGATCCTTTCTATAATTACAAAAAAGCTGAATCTGGATTTGATATACAAGCACAAAAAATTGATTGTATTCTGCTTACCCATGCACACGGAGATCATATTGCAGATGTAGAAGAAGTTTTACAATACCATCCTCAAGCTACGCTCATAGCAGTGCCAGAGATTTGTGCTTATTTTAAAAACGCTACCAAGACCGATGATGTAAATCTTGGAGGATCAGCAAAAATAGATGATCTTAAAATTTCTATGGTTCCTGCACATCATACAAGTTCTTTCCCAGACGGAACGTATGGAGGAGTACCTGTTGGCTACATTTTTAGACTACCAGAAGGCAAGAATCTTTACCTAGCAGGTGATACAGGAGTGATGGCAGATATGCAATTGTTTCCGCAATTGTATGGTGCAATAGACTTATCAATTCTCCCGATTGGTGGACATTACACCATGTGCGCAACACAAGCATCATTTGCGGCTAGCGAACTACTAAAAACACCTAAAGTGATTGGCTGTCATTTTGATACTTTCCCTGCTATCAAGATAGATCACGACCAAGCTAAAAACTTATTTGATGAAAGAAATGTTGAACTAATTATACCACAACTAGGAGAAGAAATAAATTTTTAATGATACATCATAAGAGTCAAGAGGTTTGGAAGGAGTTCCCATTATCTCTTGAATTTGAGGGATTATACAAAATCGAAGTTTCTAATTTGGGAAATATACGGACCTATAATAGTCATTATCCAGATGGAAATGAGGTGAAAGGTAGTGTTCAAAATGGTTACAAATGTTTAAGATTCACACTTTTTAAGAAAAGATCAGCTAACGATGTAGCCAAAATAGCACTGATACAAGACCAAATAGACGCTTTAAATAAAAAAATAAAGGGTGAGACCACAAGTGAGCAAATTCTTGCAAATTTGAGGCAAAAAAGAGACGAGCTTGTGCTGAAGAGGAAAAAGAAGAATGAGCACATTAATAAGAGGAGAGCCATATACTTATGTTTATTGTTCCATAAAGCTGTAGCCCAACTCTTTCTCGATGCTCCAGAAAGTAGTGAGGAAAGATTTGTAATCCACAAAGATTTTGATAAAACCAATAATCATGTTGATAATTTGGCGTGGGCAACACGTGAAATGCTTACTAAAAGACACAATATGCATCCAAAAATGGTGATGAGAAAATTTGATAAGCAGTTCAATGATGCGAAACCAGTAGTTCCTAATGCGAAATTAAAAGAAATGGAAGTGTTGCAAATAAAATTACGCCTAAAGAAAGGACAAAAATTAAAGCAGATTGCTAAACATTTTGGAGTTTCGGATATGCAAATACACCGTATCAAGTCTGGTGAAAATTGGTCGCATGTAAAATTGTTGGAAGAAATAAGGGAAAAAAACCTTGACAATAAGGCATAAAAAAATGGCAAGCTACCTACATCACACCGCTCAACCAATTACCTTTGCTGCGTTCCCACCCTGGAGGGTTTTTAGGAGCTGGTTGTGTAGGACTTGCCGTTGCAAATATAGGAATACTTTTCAGAATTGAAAATATAATTTAAAAAAAATAATTAAAAAAATCTATTATTACTGCTATTTATCTGAAATACAGAGTAATAGAATTTAAAAAAAATAATAAAAATTTAGACATGACAAAAAACCCTTTTATACTAGGTATTTTACTTTTTGGCGCTACAATGCTCATATTTTTTGTAGTATACTTTTTTTTCTCCGGCATTAATTATTTTGAAACATCCATGATTATCAACGCGTTTGCATTACCCGTTTTATATGCAGGGACTGCTTTTTGGTCTGTAAAAACAGCTTGGAACAAAAAAAGATTGAATTTCAAAGAGGCTTTTCAAAAATCTTTCGTGCCCATGTTTGTCGGAGGATTACTTTCTGTAATCAGTATTTTTACCTTCCTAAACTTTGTAGATAGGGATGCAAAAGACCTTCTAAACTATCAGTTTGTGCAAACCAATAAGCAAAAATTGGAGGATACTTACCAAGCAGAAAAATCTCGACTGAAGACAGAAAAAGAAATACTAGATCTAGAAGTAGATTACCAAAAAAATCTTCAGAGTTTCAATTCTGAACAAGTGAAAGGAAAAGACATGCTTACATTCAGTCATTTTTCAGGATATTTTGCTGCAATTCTTATATTTTACTTAGTTTTGTCATTATTTTTCGGAGCCTTTCTAAGGTCGAGAAGTAGTGCTAATCAATAATATTTTATATCAGATTTAAATGAATTTATCTATAGTTATTCCGTTACTTAATGAAGAAGAATCTTTGGAAGAACTTTTCGGGAGGATTGATAAAGTGTGTACACTAGAAAATCTTTCTTACGAAATTTGGTTTGTAGATGATGGAAGTACAGATTTGTCTTGGGCAATCATAGAGAACCTAAAGGTTCAACATCCTCAAATTCACGGAATTAAATTTTCTCGAAATTATGGGAAATCTCAAGCTCTACACGCAGCTTTTGCTAGAACTAGAGGTGATGTAGTAATCACCATGGATGCTGATTTGCAGGACTTTCCGGAGGAAATACCAGAATTGTACAAGATGGTAGTAGAAGAAAATTATGACATTGTTTCTGGCTGGAAAAAGAAAAGATTTGATAATGTGATGACCAAGAATTTACCCTCAAAACTTTTCAATGGAGCAGCAAGGAAGTTGTCTGGGGTTTACCTTCACGACTTCAATTGTGGGCTGAAAGCTTACAAAAAACAGGTAGTAAAATCTATTGATGTATACGGAGATATGCACAGATATATTCCAGTTTTAGCAGCAAATGCAGGGTTCAGTAGAATTACAGAAAAGCCCGTTCAGCACCAAGCAAGACCCTACGGAACATCAAAATTTGGTACAGAAAGATTCATTAGAGGATTTTTAGATTTGGTTACTCTTTGGTTTGTAAGCAGATTTGGAGGTAGACCAATGCACTTCTTTGGCGCTGTAGGAACTTTAATGTTCATCATCGGATTTCTATCAACCATTTGGCTAGGAATATCTAAATTGATTGATGTTGCAAAAGGAATTTATGGACATTTAATCACCAATAATCCTTGGTTCTATATCGCACTTACAATGATGCTGATGGGAACTTTACTTTTTGTAGCAGGTTTCATTGGAGAATTGATTATCCGTACCACAAGAGATCATAAAAATTACAATATTGACGAGGAAATATAGTTTCTAAATCAATTTTTTATAGCAAAACCGTCAAAATTGTTTGGCGGTTTTTTTTGTGAACTAAATAATTAATTTAACCAGTTATTTATATCCACAAAACTCAATAATCGTCCACGTATCAATTGTTAGAGTTAAGTTCATAAATTAAGTTAATATTCAGTATAAAGTTAATTATATTTTAAAATAATATTTGCCATGTTGATATTAATCGGTATATTGGTTGATAAACACAAAAACACAGATGAGCGAAAAACACCTTGTATGCCATGGCGCAATTTGCCATTGCCAATATGGTACAGTTCCTGATAAATTGGCTGTAAAAACACAATCTAAAAGATACATCAACGATAAAGACGGCACCGAAAAGCTAATGGCTACGCATGTAGATATTGGCAAAACCTTTCAGAATAATACATTTGGCTCTTGTGCTAAAATCAACAATAATCCTTGCCAGGTTACAGTAACCCAATGGAACGGATACTACGAAAAAATTACCTTAGAAGATAATAACGGAAAAGCATTATTAGAAGATAGTAAAGTTACTTGTCCTATAGGAACACCCGATTGTATAAGCATCACATTTCATGGTCAGACAGTAGAATTATCCCAACAAAATATAGAAAATGCAGATAAAGAGGTGCTTGTGGAATTGTTTCCTTTTTTTGATTTGGATGAAGGAGTGGAATTGGAGGATGATGAAGAAGTTGATGTTAACCTAATAAAACTTTAAAAAATATTATTAGCAGGAGAAACAAGACCGACAGCGAACAAAAGCTATACCTATACAGTACTTTTTAAGCTTATTAACGCTAAAGTAAAAAGTTGGAAACTAGAATATAACGGAAAGTCATTAGGGAAATTTACCACAGGAACTTTTAAGTTTCATTCTAATCTTGCGGGGAAAACAGTGAAAATTTCTGCTCTAGTATCTTCTAATGGTAAAGATACCATTGTATCTACCAATGTAATAGTATTAGCTGCTGTGCCTAGTATTATAGAGCTATCTTGGATAGATATTAACGGAGCAAATATTGGGGGTCGTGTAATTGGGTATCTTGATAAGGTGAAACTTGTGGTAAAAACAAAGAATATCCCTGCCAATGAAATCTTAAAAGTCACTATATATGAGGACGAATACGCAGATGGTCATGATAAAGACTCATCTCGAAACATGGGTACCTATGATGCAAAAGTGAATAATAAAGGAGTGGCAGAGATTAATTTTAATAACATTAAAGTATGAACTGGTTTAAACTTTTCTTTTGTTAAATTTTTTTAGAGCAATTATTATAAACGCTAAATAATTAAACCCTAACCAACTTGCTACAGATGTATCAAACCTATTAAGCAATGATCTAAAACTGTCCATCCAAGCATTTGTTCGTTCAATTTTATATCTCTGGCTATAAAGCAATTGATCAAAATGTTCATCTCTATCCGCATCTCCATTT
>NZ_JAZQRK010000045.1:0-141895 GCF_045629545.1 Chryseobacterium sp.
GGAATAAAACAATGGCTAGAAAAATATCATTATCGAAAGCATCAAGGAATTAATAATAAACCACAAAATAAATACACCAAAGCAGCTTAAAATCCAACTAAGAAATACTAATTTTTGGTCCAGTGAAACGAGGGTAAATTAATTCAAAATACTAAACAAGCCAAAGAAAATATCAATAGTTATGTTGGAAATTGAAAATATATCGGTTAGTTTTAAAAATAAACAAGTGCTCAAATCCGTTACTTTATATATAAAACAAGGAGAAGTAATAGGTTTATTGGGTAAAAATGGCGCAGGCAAAACCACTTTATTCGAAGCACTTTACAGAAATATAAAACATGAAGGAAATATTCAATTTAATGATATTGCATTAGATAGAAAATGGGTTTCTTATCTAGAAAGCGAAAACTATTTTTATCCTTACATTACGGGAGCAGAGTATCTTGAGTATTTTGCAAAAAATAAAGAAGATAAAAAGCAAGAATTGGTGAGCAAATTTCAACTTCCATTGGAGAAATTTGTGCAATATTATTCTACTGGGATGAAGAAGAAAATTGCACTTATAGGAATGCTAATGCTAGATAAACCTATCGCTATTTTAGATGAACCCTTTAATGGAGTAGATTTTGAAGGTGTTCACTTGCTATATGATGTAATAAAAGAATTAAGATCTGAAAATAAAATTGTAATTATCAGTTCTCACATTATAGAAACTCTTTTTCATACTTGCGATAAAATTGCAATTTTAAAAGATGGTGTAATTGATAAAATTATCAATAAAAATCAATTTTCAAGTTTAGAACATTTTAAATTTTAGTTTAAATGAAAATCAAAGAACTCACACTGTTAACCACAGATCTGCTGTCCACAGAAAATTTTTATGCTGAAGTTTTGAATTTTAAAATTCAAGATAAGTATAGCAAAAAAAAATACCTTTATTGTCGGCGAAACTTTGCTTACATTTATTTTATGTGAAAAGATCGTGAAGCCAATTTATCATTTTGCATTTCTAGTTCCCACTCATAAAATTGAGGAAACTAAAATTTGGATTTCGAATAAAATTAAAATTCTAGAAGCTGGAAATAAGGATAATATAGTGACTTTTGAAAATTGGAAAGCGCAATCTTTTTATTTTTATGACATCAAAAATAATCTTTTAGAATGCATTGCTAGAGAAGATTTTTCTGATGAGCATTTTAAACCTTCAACTGCTCCTTACGTTATGAATATCAATGAGGTAGAAATTGCAACAGATTTGCCTTTATCTCTATCCAAAATTCTTATCCAAAAAACCAAGATAAACTACTTTGCTAAAGGTCCTGTGAGAGAAGATTTTGCAGCTTTAGGAAATGAAGAAGAATTGTTTGTGATCAGTAAAGATGATAGAAATTGGTTTCCTACATGTAATTTGGCTGAAAAGCATTTTTTGAAAGTGAAATTCGAGGTGTTAGGAAAAGATTATGAAGAAACACTTAATTAAAAAAATAATATGAAAATAGAAACTACAAAATATTTAGATTTCCATCAAAAGAGCCATATTTTCGACCTTTGGAATAATGAATATCCTCAGCAATTATCTTACGAAAGTATAGAAAACCTAGAGATTTATCTTAATGGAATTAGCAATCCTACGCATTATTTTTTATCAAATCAGTTGGATGAAACAGTAGGTTGGGCAAGTACTTTTAGTAGAGAAGGTGAAATTTGGTTTGCCATCATTATTAATTCCGAATTTCATGGAAAAGGCTACGGTAAAATGCTTTTAGATGAAATGAAATTAGTAGAAAGTAAACTAAATGGTTGGGTAATTGATGGAGTAAATGAGGTGAAATCTAACGGCGAATTGTACCGATCTCCACTTGAATTTTATAAAAAAAACGATTTTAAAATTCTTTCAGAGATTAGACTAGAATTGGAGCTTTTTTCTACAGTGAAAATTGTTTGGGAAAAAGATCAGCTTTAATTTTATACCCATTAAAAATACACAAAAACAAATGATGAAAAATGTAATTTTAATTCTCTTTAGTTTATTTTTAGTACAATGTACAGCTACCAAAAATAATTTAACACAAACTGATAAAATTACAGAAATCCGACTCGATACACTTACTTATTTTGATGCATCTAGAAACCGAAAAATTCCTATTGCGATCTATCAACCCAAAAGTAAAGAAATGCGCAATGGTATTCCTGTAATTTTTAATCATGGATATGGAGAGAATAAGGGTGGAGATTATAAAGTTTATTCTTATCTCACAGAGTTTTTGGCGAGTAAAGGTTATTTCGTAGTAAGTATTCAGCACGAGCTTTCTACAGATGATCTTTTGGCGATGTCTGGGCAATTTCAGATTACAAGAAGACCCAATTGGCAACGTGGTGTAGACAATATTTATTTTGTTATAAATAAATTGAAAGCTGATTATCCTGAATTTAATTATAAAAAATTATCCCTCATCGGACATTCTAATGGTGGAGATATGGTGGTATTATTTGCACACCAACATCCCGCGTTAGCAGAAAAAATAATTTCTATGGACAATAGAAGAATGGAAATTCCGAGAGTGAGCCAGCCAAAAATATTTACACTAAGATCCAAAGATCATCCCGCAGATCCTCACGTTTTACCTAGTGATGAGGATTTGAAAAGATATGGCATAACAGTAGAGTATACAAACATCAATCATAGCGATATGGATCATGATGCCAATGATGAGGAGCGCAGATATATGAACGCAAAAATTTTAGAATATTTGGAAAAAAAATAAATTCAACGCTTCTACTGCATTTAAATATAAGCTAAATTTGAATTATGGAAAATAGCTTACCTTGGTCCTCTAGCCAGTTTTACTCAATTGGCGACCTTACAGATTTTCCCAAAAGAAGAACTTATTTCGAAATCGAGAATCCTAGATTGCTTTGCTGCTGTAGAAAGTGGGGCAGTGGATAAGGCGGTGGTTCCACTAGAAAATTCTATTGAGGGCACCGTTTCTATGACCTTAGATTATTTGTATAATTTCAATTTGTTTATAGAAACAGAATTGGTAATGCCTATCGCGCATCATCTTATGGTTCATCCCAATCATTCAAGTTTCGAGAAGGTGATTTCTCATCCACAAGCATTGGCGCAAACTTATCATTTTAGAAATAATCCTTTTAAAATTATTCCATCTCAGAATTTCAGTTATAGGGCGGCTTCTGCAAAATGGGTTTCCGAAAATCCTCAAGAAAAATGGGCAGCCATTGCCAATTGATATGCAGCAAAACTGTATGAACTGAAAATCTTACACGAAAACATTCAAGATTTCGAGCAAAATCATACCAAGTTTATTGTAATTTCTAAAATGAAAAATACACTAGAAATGTCCGTGGAAAAGGTTTCTGAGAAAACATCTTTATTGATAAAACATCCGGAAGATCATTCGGGAGGTTTGCATCAAGTTTTATCGGTATTTGCTTGGCGAAAAATGAATTTGTCTAAAATTGAAAGCAGAACCCTAAAAACAGGCTTAGGTAATTATTTTTTCTTCATTAATGTGGATTGTCCGTGGCATCCTATTTTATCGCAAAATGCAATAGACGAACTCATTGCGCTTGGTTCTGAAGTGAAATTCTTAGGGCATTATTATGAATATATTTTTATTGAATAAACTGCTTAAAACCTAAGTCATAAATGTTTTCAAAAATTAACTAAAAAAAAAAATTTGTCTGAATGACTAAATATATTCACTATTCACAATTTTATTAGTTTGCTATATTTGTAAATATTTAGTAATAGTATCAATTGTTGTCATGCTGGAAGATCCTTTGATAATTTAGAAAAGTATAATTTAAACTAAATTACGTTGCCAAAAATAATATATACACTGTACAGTAAATACCTCTTATAATTCCTGTGTTCTAATTAGCCAAATAATGATTAGGAATATTAAAATAGTAATGGTCCTCAGATTTAATTTAAGCGTCTTTGTATATTAGGAATAATTTTTGAATCCTTATTAATATTCAAATTTATTATAACATATTATGTTCGACAAGCAACAAAGAAAACTTAAAAGATCGGGTAAACTCATCTCTGTATTGAGTAAATATGGTTTCAAAGATGTGCTTGCAAGAGTAAGTGGTGAAAAAAACATTACCGTAATAGATGACTCCTTGGCTAAGGAAAACGTATATGTAAGGATAAGGTTGGCATTAGAAGAGTTGGGACCAACTTTTGTAAAGCTTGGACAATCATTTAGTAACAGAGAAGATTTATTTCCCCTAGAGTTTATTGAAGAATTACAGAAGCTTCAGGATCGTGTGGAGACTGTAGATTTGAATATTAAAGAGATTTTGGAAACAGAATTCGGAATTATTGCGGAGGAGCATTTCTTGGAAATTAATCCAAAACCATTGGCTACTGCCTCTATTGCACAAGTTTACAAAGGAACCTTAAAAAATGGCGATGAGGTTATTTTGAAAATTAAAAAGCCAAATGTACAAGCCGTTATAGAAGATGATTTACTTTTGATAAAAGATATCGTCAAGTTGATTTCTACCTACTCTGAAATAGGCGCAAAGTTGAATCTAAAACAAGCCATATCCACCTTCGAAAAGTCATTATTAGAGGAAGTTTCTATGGTGAACGAGTTTAATAATATCAAACAATTCGCGATCAATTTTAAAGACCATAAAGAAACCTACGTACCAAAGGTTTATGATGAGTATTCTAATAACGATATTCTTTGTATGGAGTTTGTAGATGGGATTAAAATTACAGACAAAGCCCAATTAGACCTTTATCATATCAACTCTGTGAAGATTTCAGAGGTAGGTTTGCGACTTTTTATTTCACAAATTCTAGATTACGGTTTCTTTCACGCTGATCCCCATGCAGGTAATATTTTGGTAAAAAAAGATGGACGTGTTGTATTTATAGATTTTGGTGCCGTCGGGAAAATTCAGCCTAATGACAAAGAGATTTTAGAGAGCTTAATCGTGGCTTTCGTTGCGAAGAATCCGAATAAGATCGTTCGAAGCTTAAAAAAAATGGCAATACAATACGATATTCCAGATGATAAAAGATTTGAAAATGATGTTGCAGAAGTACTTAATTTTATACATAGCACATCTTTAAAAAATATTGATACCTACGTGATTATCGAGAAGATGAAAGATGTCCTTAAAGAAAATCATATAGAAATGCCAGGCTATTTTTATCTCTTGTTCAAAGGAATTGGCCTGATAGAAGGGGTTGGAAGAACCATCAATCCTGATTTGGATATAGTGAAAAGCCTAATGCCGTATACCAAAAAGGTTTTTGCTAAAAAAACCGATCCTAAAAAGCTACTGAAAAACGGTCTATCCAAGGTGATGAATTTTACCGAAAGTATAGATGAAATACCGAAGGAATTAAGATCTGTTCTTCAAAAACTGGATGATAATAAATTTACAATATCTAGTGAAATTAAAAATATAGAGAAAACCAATCAACTTATCAAATCTAGTATTGTTAATCTCATTCTATCTCTGTTTTTAGGCGCTAATATGATTTGTACATCCATTATTTTTGTTTCACAGGCTCCTCCGAGAATTGGTGAAATATCCGTTTTTGCCATCTTTGGATTTTTTATTTCCATTGTAATCATTATAATTTTAGTTTTAAGAACAACTAGGAAATGATGTTACTAAGTTTTTAAATTATCAAATATGAATTAATTTATTTGAAAATATGTAATATTGATAAATTACAAATGTAATAATTGGTGTTTCGTCAATCCTTAAATAATATTTCTCTATTTTAATACAAATAAATATTCTAAAATCATCATTTTAATTAATTGTTTATCTTTGCAAAATGGAAAAACTCACTTTTGCAGATTTTGACCTTCCGGTCAAAGTTCTTGATGTTTTAGCAGATTTAGATTTATTTGAGCCAACGCCTATACAAATTAAAAGTATAGGACCAATACTTTCTGGAAGAGATGTGATGGGGATTGCGCAGACGGGTACAGGAAAAACGCTAGCATATCTTTTACCAGTTTTAAAGACTTGGAAATATAATAAAAATGGAAATCCTACAGTTGTAGTACTTGTACCAACAAGAGAATTGGTGGTTCAGGTAACTGAAATTGTAGAAAAGCTAACAGAAAATCTTTCTGCAAGAGTAATTGGTATCTACGGGGGAAAAAATATCAATACACAAAAGCTTTTATTTAAAGACGGATGTGATATTTTGGTAGGAACACCTGGTAGAATCATGGATTTAGCCATTGATAACGCAATTTCTCTCAGAGAAGTACAAAAATTGGTTATTGATGAATTTGATGAGATGCTGAATTTAGGTTTCCGACCACAGCTTACTCACATCTTTGAAATGATGAGGGATAAGAGACAAAATATCCTATTCTCAGCTACCATGACAGATGCTGTAGATGAGATGTTGGATCAGTATTTTGCAGGTCCAATAGAAATTTCATTAGCAAAGTCGGGAACTCCGCTAGAGAAGATAGAGCAAACTGCTTATAAAGTAGAGAACTTCAATACCAAAATCAACTTGTTAGCGTACTTGTTGAAAAACAATGAAGATATGTCTAAAGTTTTGATCTTTAATAATAATAAGAAAAATGCAGATTTGCTGCTTTCTAAGATTGAAGAGATTTTCCCAGGCCAGTTTGATGTCATACACTCCAACAAATCACAGAATTATCGATTGAAAGCCATGAAAAACTTCGAAAATGAAGTACTTCGAGGTCTTATTACTACAGATATTATGGCGAGAGGATTGGATATTTCAAACATTACGCATGTAATCAACTTCGAAACACCTGAAGTAGAAGAGCAATACATCCACAGGATCGGTAGGACTGGTAGAGCAGATAAAGATGGTAAAGCCATCACTTTTGTATCTAAGAAAGAAGAAACTTTGGCTTTGGATATCGAATTATTGATGGACAAAGAATTGAAGTACATCGATTTCCCAGAAGAAGTTACTATCAACCCTAAGAAAATTGCTTCTGAAGAGGATGAGATTGTCATGAAGAACCCTGCTTATGTGAAAATATATGAAGGTGGTGGCGCTTTCCATGAGAAGAAAGATAAGAACAAGAAAGAAAATTGGGGTGGACCATCCAAAAGAAAACTTCCTAAGAAATTTGGTGCGAATAGAGCGCAACAAAAATCTATTTCTATGTCTAAAAGAAAGAAATAATACAATAAAAAATTCGACCTCATTATTGGAGTCGAATTTTTTTATGCTAAATATAATCTTTGGATTAGTATAAAAAACTCTTGATATTATTCAGGAGTTTTTTGGTATTATCTTTTGTAAGTCGTGTAGATTTTGTCTATTTTGAAATCACCATTATAATCAATATTATCATACAATTGTTGAAGTTTCAGCTCAGTACTATTCAGGTAAATAATTTTGTAAGGTCTAGGACTTTCGTTTTCATACTTAATCACCATTGTTTTGGTTTCGGTATCATAGTCATACGTTCCTTCAATCTTATCACTAGTGCAAGATGATTCTATCCCAGAGAAAGCTGTATATGCAGTATAATGATCTGTTCTGAATTCTGTTGTACTTTTCATATTGCATCCCATAGGTACATCTGTAGTGATTATAGTTTTGTCATCTGCACCAGATATAATCTCCATTTTGGCGGTCCTCCATTCTCCTTTTAACATATCCATTTCGTAATGTTGGATGTCATCATCTTCTTTACAAGAAGAAAGCGCAAATGCTGAAAAGGCAAATAAAAGTAAACGTTTTTTCATTTTCACAAATTTAAGAATATGCTAAAATATAAATAAATTTGAAATATTGGTAATGAATTAAAGGATTTTTAGAGTTTTGGTTGAAAAAAAAGGATTTTGAGAAGAGTAGTGTTGCCTCAAAAATAAAAGATAGCCTTTATCGGGGGTCGTTTACAGAGAATGTGATAAATACGATTGCTACAAAAAGTCCCACTTTCTAGCCCCGATTGCAGTGGAAATCCTTTTGTTTTTTATAGAAAAAACAAAAGATTGCAACGAAAAGCGGGAAATAGCTACAAAAAAAATCCCGAAACTTGATGTTCCGGGATCTGATGATTAATAACTCATTTCAACAATTTTGAATGCATCTTTTGGAGTCAATTTCTTGTATTCTCCCAAGCCCAACCAATTGCGCTCTGTGAAAGCTTTTTCCACTCTTTCAGCAGTGTTTAGGTACTCTTGAGTATAGTATGATAATTTGGTTTGAATTTCTAAACTATGGAAAAATTCTTCTAGCTTTTTGATTCCAGCTTCTGCCTTTTCTTCTAAAGTTCCTTCGGTAACATTCCAAACCCTTTCCGCATATTGAGCCAATTTACCTTTTTTATCTTCGAAGTTGTAACGATAGTGCGATGGCGCAATTACGGCCAAAGTTCTAGCATGATCGATCCCGAAATAAGCCGTCAGTTCGTGTCCCATCGCATGAACAGCCCAATCTGTGATTACTCCTTTTTGGATCAATCCATTGAGTGCCATTGTACAACACCACATATAATTTCCTGCTGCATCGTAATCGAATTCATCTGACATTACTTTTGGGGCTGCATTTTGAAGGCTAATTAGGATACTTTCTGCAATTCTCTCTTGAAGATCTGCAGAAGATGGAGCCGTCATATACTGCTCTAGAACGTGAGTATAGGCGTCTGCTATGCCATTGGCAATTTGTCTTTTGGGAATGGATTGAATAACTTCAGGGTCTAAAACTGAAAATTCTGGGAATAATCCTGGTCCGCCAGAAGATAATTTTTCATTAGTTTCTCTTCTAGAAATTACGTAACCAGAGTTCATCTCCGAACCTGTAGCGGGCATGGTAAGTATGCTTCCAAACGGTAATCCTTCACCTTCAAAAGTTCTTACAGGCTTGGTAAGGATTTCCCAAGGTGTTCCTTCATATTTAGCTGCGGCTGAAAGAAACTTCACGCCATCTATCACAGATCCGCCTCCTACAGCTAATAAATAATCTATGTTTTTTTCTTTGATTACAGCTAAAGCTTCTACAAGAACTTCGTATTCTGGATTCGCAGGAACACCTCCAAATTCGTGCAATTCATGCCCGTCTAATGCTGATTTTACCTGGTCGTAAACGCCGTTAGACTTGATACTTCCACCGCCATACACCATTAGTATCTTTGCATTTTTAGGGATTTCTTTGGATATTTTTGCAATTTCTCCTTTACCGAAAAGTATTTTTGTTGGGTTTTTAAACTCAAAGTTTAGCATTATTCTTTATTTTATTTAAATCAAATTTACGCAATTGAGACTTAAAAATAAGTTAAGACTTTGCTAAATCTAAGCATAAAATTATTTTGTTCATACATCTTCGAAATACGTAATATTAGGAGCATCAAAAGTAAAATCGTTCCGTTTGTACCAATCACCTTAAAAATCCAAAAAATGAGGTAATATAATTTCGATTTTTATCGTTGGATAGACCTCGACTTTAATTCCTTATTAATCTGGACAAGTGCAATTCCGGTGGGCAATAAGGTAATGATACATCCAGTGGCAATAGGTATAAAAACATATTTTTTCATGGAAACTGAAAGAATAACTAAGGAAGTGCAAGCCATGATCATCAAAACGCCTAATCCTAAAACTAATTTTTTTATTGTTTTTTTCTTTGACTGAAGCTCCTCAATACTAAATTCTTGTAAATTTTTGTTTGCCATGATTTTTATTTATTAATGCAAATTTATGATAAAAGCATTGTTGATAGCTGATTTTTAATTGCAAATAGCGGAATATCTGAGTGAGTTATTTTCCTTGATTCTCAGTTTGCTATTAGAATTATTTCTATTAATAATTAATTTTAGATTGAAATTAGGTATCGAATTCACCCTTATTCAGTTGTTATTGAAAGAGCTTTGCAAGATCATCCACTAGAAAAGGTAATAGAACAGCCACAATACTATGCTAAGCTTACAGGTTTCACGATGTTGCAAGAGGAAGATCCACTTTTTATGAAGTCGGTAAAAATTCGTGAGAAAATTGTTATCACTTTTCCGTATTCAGCAATATGCTTTAATGAAAATTTAGAATGGAGAAGGCAATAAAGAAGCCTTTGGGAAACTTGTTACGCGTTCGTTATTTGGAAATATCAATGCGAGTAGAAATTCTGTGTAATTTTTTCATTTTAATTACTAAAATCAAAATTTAAAATACAAAAGCCTTCCCATTACTGAAGGCTTTCATTTTATTTCTTCATAAATTTCTCGTAGTAGATGTTATCTTGAGTCTGAATTTTAAGATAATAAGTTCCAATCGGGAAATCTTCCACCTTGATGGATTTCTGTTTTTTCTCAGTAAACAATAATTTACCCAGATTGTCATAAACTTCCACAGTTACCACTTCTTTTTCTGTTGCGATATTTAGGATCGAAGAGGTTGGATTCGGAAATAGTGCAATCGTTTCTTTCTTTACCAATTCTGATGAGGAAAGCACTGTGTTATAAAAATTACCAAAATTTAAAATACCATATCCAATTTGATTATTGGTATTTGGATAGAGAGAAGCAGTTTGACAAAGTCGAGTTTTCATTTGGTTTCTATTCAAGGAAGGGAAGGCTTGCATCAAACATGCAATTCCGCCAGCCGCTATGGGTGTCGCAATAGACGTTCCCGAAACCGAAGTAATGGTGTTATTAATCACAGTTGTTGCAGAAGTTCCTCTGGTAGCACCATCAGGTTTTATAATGCCTGAAGAATTGGGTCCAAAAGAAGAAAAATTTGAAGGATTTCCCAGATCGTCTACAGCTCTAACTGTGAAAACTTGAGCGTTGTCTGCAGGAGTCAAAAGGTAATGCCAAGGCTGAGCACCCGAATTACCGGTGGCTGCCAATACAAAAATGCCTTTGCTAGAAGCAATTTCGCTACCTCTAGCGATAAATGAAGTAGTGCCATTCATCTGAGCGTAAGAATAATTGTAGCGTGCATCATCAAAAGTACTATAACCTAGAGATGAGGTGATGATATCAACTCCTTTTCTGTCGGCTTCTTCAGCAGCTTCTATCCAATATATTTCTTCTTCCGGAATTTCAACATCGGCATCTTCAGATCTGTATAAATAAAAATTGGCATCGGGTGCGGATCCTACAAAAGTATCTTGAATAAAACCCCCAATAGCACCTAAAACTAAGGTTCCGTGGCTATTGAGAGTAGGGTCGTAGATGTCGGTAGATTTAGATACAAAATCATATCCACCTTTTATCTGATTATTGCTAATCAGTCTAGAAAAAGCAGAACCTATATTTACGGTTGGGAAACCTGTATCTATGACTGCTATTGAAATTCCTGTTCCGGTATAATTTGCGAGATGAAGCGGTCTTAGGTTAATTTGGTCTATTTGCTCAGTCCCATTGCCATAGTTAAATAGAGTAGTACTATTATTTTCCTTAGCGTAATTCTCCCATTTGTTTACATTTTGAGTTTTTAAAACTAAAGTAGTATTTTTCGCAAAACTTTCAAGCGAATGTACAAACGGTAGTGATTTGATGATATTCGCTTGAGCTTGATTTAAATTTAAAATTACTCCATTCAACCATTTTGAATGATCTGTGACGGTGAATCCTAGGTTCTGTATAGTGGAGATATAGGATGGTTCTATAGGCGCGTCTTGATCATTCAGGGTGATACCTTGAGTAGAGCGCCTGTCTAGAGATTTCTGACTCAGTTCGGAAAGAGGATTGGCATAGAAATTTCCTTTATTAGGTTTATCTTTGAAAAAAACAAATACCAATTCAGATTGAGCATATCCCATAGAATAATTGGCAAAAAGGCAAAAGAGTAAAAGTTTTTTCATCATTTTTTTTATAAAGATAAAACAAATTCGATTATTTTTTTTGAAAGGATATTTAATTCCTTATTTTTACGGAAATATTTGTTTATGAAAAAAATACAGATGGTTGACTTGCAGAGTCAGTATTACAAGATAAAGAATGATGTAGATAATGCGGTTTTAAATGTACTAGATTCGGCAGCTTTTATTAATGGGCCAGAAGTAAAATCTTTCCAAAATGAAATGGAAAGCTATTTGGATGTAAAACATGTGATCCCTTGTGCCAATGGTACAGATGCATTACAAATTGCATTGATGGCTTTGGATTTGAAAGATGGTGATGAGGTGATTACAGCTGATTTCACTTTTGCAGCAACAGTAGAAGTTATTCATTTACTAAAGCTAAAATCGGTTTTGGTAGATGTAGATTATGATACTTTCACTATCTCTACGGAACAAATTAGAAAGGCAATTACTCCAAAAACAAAAGCAATAATTCCTGTACATATTTTCGGACAATGTGCGAATATGGAAGAGATTCTAAAAATTGCTGAAGAACATAATCTATTTGTTATAGAAGACAATGCGCAAGCAATTGGTGCAGAATATACATTTTCTGACGGTACTGTAAAGAAATCGGGAACGATGGCTACAGTGGGAACAACGTCATTCTTTCCTTCAAAAAACCTAGGATGCTACGGTGATGGTGGTGCAATTTTCACCAATAATGATGATTTGGCACATAGAATAAGAGGAGTTGTTAACCATGGGATGTACGAAAGATATTATCATGATGAGGTAGGTGTAAACTCTAGACTAGATAGTATACAAGCTGCAGTGTTGAGGAAAAAGCTTCCCAACTTAGATTCTTACAATGAAGCAAGAAGAAAAGCTGCAGATTATTATGATGAAGCATTTGGAAATGCAGAACATATTTTAACTCCAAAAAGAGACGAAAACTCTACACACGTTTTTCACCAATATACATTGAGAATTACCAATGGTAAACGAAATGAGCTTCAGAAATTTCTTACAGAAAAGGAAATCCCTGCGATGATCTATTATCCTGTAGCATTGAGAAAGCAAAAAGCTTACTTCCAAGAGAGTAATGACGCGGATTTTGTGAATACAGATAAATTACTAGGAGAAGTAATTTCTTTACCTATGCATACAGAATTGGATGAAGAGCAATTGAAATATATTACAGATGCTGTTTTAGAATTTATGTCTAAATACTAATAACATAATTATATAATGGCAATACTTGTAACAGGCGGTTTGGGCTACATTGGCTCACATACCGTTGTGGAACTTCTTAATAATAACTTTGAGGTTATTATTGTTGACGATTTATCCAATTCGGAGAAGTTTATTTTAAACAACATTCAAGAAATCACAGGTAAAAAGCCTATTTTCTATCCATTCGATCTAAGAAGAAAAGAATTGCTGCACCAAGTTTTTGATGCACATACTATAGAAGGGTGTATTAATTTTGCTGCTTACAAAGCGGTAGGCGAAAGCCAGGAAAAACCATTAGATTATTATGAGAATAATCTTTTTACCTTAATTAATATTCTTCAGGAATTTAAAAATAGAAATATATCCAATTTTATTTTTAGTTCATCTTGTACGGTATACGGACAAGCAGATAAAATGCCTATTGATGAGAGTGCTTTACTGAAAACTCCAGAAAGCGTTTACGGTAAAACCAAACAAATGGGAGAAGAGGTCCTTAAAGATTTTGCTAATGCTTATCATAGCAAAATATGTTTGTTGCGTTATTTTAATCCTATTGGTGCGCATCCTAGTTCTTTACTAGGTGAGTTGCCAATTGGTGTACCTAATAATTTGGTTCCCTATGTAATGCAAACGGCTACAGGAATAAGAGAAAAACTGAATGTTTGGGGTAATGACTATAATACCGAAGATGGAACGGCGATAAGAGATTATATCTACGTTGTAGATTTGGCTAAAGCACATGTTGCAGCGCTACAAAAATTGATGACTAACACTTCGGTAGAAACAACGATAGATATTTTCAATCTAGGAACTGGCAAAGGTTCTTCTGTCTTAGAGGTAGTAGAAGCATTTGAAAAAGCTAATAGCGTATCTGTACCTTATCAAATTTGCGATAGAAGAGAAGGTGATATTGAGATTGCTTACGCCGATGCTAGCAAAGCTGAACAAGAGTTAGGTTGGAAATCTGAAACAACATTACAAGAAGCTCTAAAAACGGCATGGAATTGGCAAAAGTACCTGGAAACAAAAACTAATTAATTTTATTATGAAGACTGAAAGAATCGGTATTACGTTCTCTTCTTTTGATTTGCTACATGCGGGTCATATCAAGATGCTAGAGGAAGCTAAGACTGTTTGCGATTACCTAATCGTAGGACTACAGATTAATCCTGCACATGATCGTCCTAATAAAAATAAACCAACACAAACTATTGTAGAGCGTTATATTCAGCTTAAAGCGGTAAATGCCGTTGACGAAATAATACCTTATTATACAGAAGAAGATCTAGAAGACATATTGAAGTCCTTTGTAATAGATGTTCGTATCATTGGTGATGACTATATAGAAAAAAATTTCACAGGTAAAGCGTACTGTGAGGAAAAAGGAATTGAGATTTTTTATAATAAAAGGGACCACCGTTTTTCTTCTAGCGATCTGAGAAAAAGAATATATGAAGCCGAAATGGCAAAATTAAATAAGTAACAAAAAAATCCCGAAAGCTAAGCTTAAGGGATTTTTTGTTATATTTAATCTGACTACATTGGACCTCCGCCTTGTTCGTCACCTGCAGCATTAGCGTTTATATCTTTTTTACGTTTAGGTTGTTCTATTTTTTCACCTTGTTTGAATCTGTAGGTTAGTGAAAGAGAAAACTGTCTAGGTTGCCACTGCATAAAGTTTCTTCTGGTATAATCATTATTGAAACTATAAACCTCTCTGCTTCTTGTATTAAATATATCCTGAAGATTAAACGCTAATGTTCCATCTCCTTTCCAAATCGTTTTTGATGCACCCAAATTTAAAGCATACATGTCTCTAGTGTCTTGGTTAGCAGATTTTTGTGCGCCTCTATAAAAACCTTGCAATTGTACACTAAATGTTTTATCTATCTTAAAGGTTGTATTTAATCTTATACGCGTAGAAAATCCACTTCCCGTAAAATCCATACTTCCAACGCCTGGTTTTCCTTCTTTATCTGTGATAGCATAATACGCAATACCAGAAGTTTTGTAACCAAATGCATCTACACTACCCATTATTTTCAACCAAGAAAAGGGATCGTAAGTATAGTTTAGATCCAAACCATAACGATCATCATTTCCCAAGTTAATAGGTTTTGTAAAGAATTCTGCTGTACGCTCATCTTTTCTATACACCAACATTTTATTATTTTCTGTAGAATGACGATAGTATAAAGTAGGGTTTACAGTGAATTTTCTTTTTGAAATATTATAACCCAATTCAAAAGAATCCACAAAAGAAGGGTTCAGGTCTATATTTCCTTCGAATACGTTTTGTCTATTAGAATAATTAGAATAAGGAACCATAAAGAAAGAACGAGGTCTATCTATTCTTCTAGAATAATTCAACAATATTTGATTGTCCTTCGTTACATCATAGCTAAGATATATACTCGGAAACAAATTATTATAATTTTTCTTTGTATTGATGGGCGCATCGCCCCCTTGGTTTTGATAATCTATTGTAATGTTAGATTGCTCATCTCTAAGACCCAATTGGTATCCAAAATTACCTATTTTACTTCTGAATTGAACATAAAAAGCATTGAACATTTCTTTATAAAGAGTATTGTTGTTGTAATATCCAATAATAGGATCAATTACCGTGCTTGATACAGAACTCTTATAGTCATTATCATTGATATCTAATCTGTAACCCGCCTCTAGTTTAGAATTCTCTCCAATTGGCAATTCATAATCTATTTTACCGATGGCAGTTTTACTTGAGGATTCTCTGTTAGAAGCATCACTTCTTACAAATTCCGAATTTAAGTATTCTCCAATTGTTGAATTATTATCACTAGAGTTACTTTGTAAGCTTAAGGAAACTGATAAGTTCTGACCATTATCATCAATTTTATGATCCAGTCCTAGATCACCCTGAAACGCTAAGTTGTTATTAGATCCTTCAGAGTTTCTTTGCATCAAAGAGTTCATAGAATTCCAGGAGTTAGACGCGCCAAAACGATAAAAATTTTCAATTGAATTTAATTTTTCACTAGAATCGCCATCAAATGTTCTTACCATTGCAGATAAATTGAATGAGGTTCTATCTGAAATATCATACACTAAACCCGCAGTTGCATTATAGTTTTTATTATAACTTTTATTTTTAGAATCTTGAGATTGATAGGCTAAAATGTCATTTGTAGAACCTGTAGTTGGTAGGAAGATATTGTTGTAGGTAGTTTCAGTCTCATTTTTATTTTGACTTTCTGTATAACCGCCACCGCCATTTACAAAATAAGTCATTTTGTTTTTTTTCCAACTTAGGTTAGCGTTCAAGCTTGTTCTTGGGTAATATCCTAAACTCCCAACAACGCTACCATTGAAACCTACTTTTTTACTTTTCTTTAAAATGATATTTAGAATACCAGATGTTCCACTAGCTTCAAATTTTGATGATGGGTTGGTAATCACTTCTATTCTTTCTATTTGGTCAGCTGGTATAGATTGTAATGCATTTGCACCATCATCTATGCCAAGTAAAGAAGAAGGTTTTCCATTGATGAGAAACTTTACATTAGAGTTTCCTCTCATAGATACGGTACCATCAGTGTCCACAGAAACCGAAGGAACATTTGTTAACACATCTTGCAAGCTTCCTCCTTTACTCACAATATCTTGTGAAGGATCATAAGTTTTTTTATCTAGCTCTACTTTATATGGTTTTGCAGATACGGTAATAGTAACACCTTGTATATCTTGTGTTTTTACATTGGTAGTATTTGCCTCAGGTTCTATAGATAAAGCACCGATATTACCAGAAGTAGCAACCTGCTTATTAAATGTGTATTTCTTGAAATCTATGGCTTCTACTATAATATCGTAGTTACCAGGAGTTAGCTGTAGCTGATACTGTCCTTTTTCATCCGTAAGTGTAGCATCACTGAACATTTTATTTTCCTTATGGCTAAATGTAACAGACGCGTAAGGTACTGGCTGATTACTCTTATCTACAATAGTTCCTGTGATATTTGCTTTTTCTTGTGCAAATGCCATTGCTGCAGCAGAAAGTACAAATGTAAGTGCTAATGTCTTTTTAGTAAAAAAGCTTACTATTTCCGTATTATTCATGGGGTTTTGTTTGATTGGAATATCTAATTATATTCAATATATTATTAATATCGAATTGGTTGGATTTCCTATATTTATTATTATCTTTAGTTTATAGTGGTATAAGTCGCAATTTTACCAATTATGTTAATTATAAATTCGTTAAAATAAAGTTAAAATTTTAAGTTATTTAATATTTTTAGAATTTAACCAATTTTGATATGCTTTTGCGTTGATGGCATGTTGCTCTGCACTCGCTGTAAATTTGTGATAACCAAATTTTTCTGGGTCCGCACACATGAAGATAAAATCATTGCTTTCAGCTTCCAACACTGCATCGACAGAGTTTTTATCCACAACACATATTGGGCCCGGCGGTATTCCTACATTGGCATACGTATTATACGGAGATGGAGTTGTAAGATGTTTGTACAAAACTCTCTTTATAGAGTTTTTGAAGTTGTTGGTTTTATTGATAGCATAAATAACAGTGGGGTCAGATTGCAATTTCATTCCTTTTCTAAATCGATTCAGGTACAACCCAGCAATTGTTTTCATTTCATCAGGCTTACCTCCAGATTCTTTATAAACAATAGATGCAAGTGAATAAATTTGATCTCTACTCAAACCAGACTTTTGCTCTTTATTTTTTCTATCACTTGTCCAAAATTCGTTATATTGATTTTCGAACTTATTATAAAATTCCTTAGGCGTCACAGTCCAAAAGAAATTATAAGTATCAATGAAAAAATATTTTTTTAGATCTTCTGCATTGGTGAAACCTTTATCAGTTGCTATTTTATCCAATTCTTTTACAAATTGTAGAGAATCTATTTCCGTTTTTTTAGTTACCTTTCCTACCATTTGGTATACATCACCAAAATCCCCAATTCTAAATGAATTTTCGGTTTGATTTCCGGCTTTGATTAAATTTACCAATTCTGTATTACTAGCGCCTTTTTTAAAATGGTAACGTCCAGGTTTAAAAAACTTATTCATCGATTTATCAATAGCCACTGCTTCAAATGATTCCTTGCTCTCAACATGTGGCGCAATAGAATCTAAAATCTGCTTAAAGTTCGCACCATGAGGAATCAAAACATATCCATCTTTGGAAACGTTATTGGTATAATATTTTTTATAAAATTTCATACCGAAAAAACCTGCAATAGCAAGTCCTGCGAGTACTACAACAAGGATTACTTTTTTCATTATTAATTTGATCGTTATTAGTTTTTAATTTAATGAATATCTACTTTTCCTCTAAAAACTTGTTTAGCAGGACCTTCAAGCCAAATTTGCTCGAAATGATCTCCATTTTTTTCTGCATATACCTTCAGATCGCCACCCAAAGTTTTAACTTTTATAAAGTTTAGATTGTTTTTTTCTAGAAAAGTTAAAGCAGAAGCAGTAACTCCCGTTCCGCAACTGTAGGTTTCGTCCTCAACTCCTCTTTCGAAAGTTCGTACAAATATTTCTTCTTGTCCAATAGCTTCAATGAAATTTACATTAATTCCCTCTTGCTTGTAAGTATCAGAATTTCTAATGGCAGAACCATTTTTGAAAACATCGATATTCCCAATGTCTTCAACATATTGCACGTAATGAGGAGATCCTGTATTAAGTACGAAATCCTCACCATCAGTATGTATTTCCTCTACATCAATCATTTTTAGTTTTACGATGCCATTGTGAATTTTTGCTTCATGAACACCATCAATCGCCATAAAGCTGCATCTGTTTTCGAACATATCCAAGAAGAACGCAAAGGCAACCAAACATCTGCCGCCATTTCCACACATGGTACTTTCGCCACCATCCGCGTTATAATACACCATTTTAAAATCGTATTTTTCATCTTTTTCTAGCAAGATAAGTCCATCTGCACCAATTCCGAATCTTCTATCACACAATTTGGCGATGGTATTTTTATTCTTAGGGAAAGCTAAGTCACGATTGTCAATCATCACGAAGTCATTTCCAGTACCTTGATATTTATAAAATTCCATTGTTAGTTTATTGTTTTATAATGCAACTTGCAAAATTACTATAAAATCAATATAAAAACGAACAGCATATGCCATTCGTTTAATATTATAATAGATCAGTAAAAATCAATTTCTGAATCCTCTATTAGAACCAGAAGAACTAGAAGTAGATCCAGAACTATTGATGTTTTGGTTGCTAGTAGATGGGTTTCTAAAACCTCCGTTGTTAGAACTGTTATTCTTTTGCGGCTGAGGATGTTGTTGTGGTTGCTGTGGAGCAGTATTTCTAAAACCTCGGTTGTTAGAGTTATTATCTCTATTTTGCTGGTTTCTTACCCCATTATTTCTATTACTGTTCCTTGGGTTGGTATAGTTGCCATTATTATTGTTACCTGTAGAATTACCAAATCCATTGTTAGGTCTTTGGGATGTAATTACTTTGTTTTGGGTATTGCTTTGGGTATTATTTTGTTTCTGGATATACACTTTGTTTCTATTGGTACCATAATAATAGGGTACGCCACTATCATAATAATATTGCATATCATTTCTATAGTAATAGCCGTCGTTTCCATAATATCCTCCCGTTCCGTAATAGTTTTGCGGAGCGTAGTAATAGCCATTATCATAATAAGGCTCGCCATAATTATCAACATAACCATTAGTAGTAGTGAAACAAGAAGTTAAACTTAATGTAAGTAAAACTCCAAATGATATTTTTAATAAACTTTTCATAATAATTATTACTTTATATTTTTTTTCCAATTGACATATCCTAGGACTGCCATTATAGTAAATACCAAATATTGAACCGAAGTGATACCTAATCCTTTAAAAATCATCATAGGCATGCAAATAATGTCTCCTATAATCCAAAAAATCCAGTTGTCAATGCGTTGTTTGGCCATTAACCACATACCGACAAGGAAGATAGAGGTTGTAATAATGTCTAGCCAATTTGCCCAATCAAGATGGTAAAGACCTAAGCTTGTTTCCTGTAACGAAAATTGATTGTCGATATAAGGTTTATAATAATAGACTAGAGTTACCATAGCCAAACCTACCAAAAACAGTATCAGTGCCACAATTCTCTCTTTCCTTGTAGCCCATTGTACCTCTACATGGATATTATCTTCCGCATTTTTAGACCACAAAAACCAACCGTAAACACTCATTATCGTATAATATACATTGATGATACAATCACCAAATAATCCGAATTTGAAAGTGATATAAATGTAGATTGCAGTAGAAATAATACCCGTGGGATAAACCCAAATATTTTTTTTAATTGAAAAATAGACGCTTAGTATTCCAAAAACAGTTGCTACGATTTCTATCGCGGTCTGAAGCGCAGTGTAAGATTCGTAAGGTTTTATGAAAAGGTCATATAAATTCATGGGGTCAAAAATAAGGAAATTTTGTGGATGCTTGCCATTGCTTGCTAAGAGTTGTCGGTGATTATTAAAAATAAATATAAAATTATATGATTATAAATCTAGGATTTATCTTAAAATCTCTAAAATTTTTATATTTTCGTAAATCTTAAATAACTAAACAATTATGTCGAATATTTGGAAAACAAAACCTCTTGGCGCCTATGAGGCTGATATGAAAAAGAGCGAACTCAAACGCGTCTTAGGGAAGTGGAGTCTTACTGCAATTGGGATTGGAGCCATTATTGGAGGGGGAATCTTTGTACTTACGGGTACTGGTGCTTACTATCATGCAGGTCCCGCACTCGCACTTTCATTTGTAGTAGCAGGTATAGCCTGTATTTTTGCAGCGCTATGCTATGCCGAATTTGCTGCATTACTTCCTGTAGAAGGATCTGCGTATGCGTATGCCTACGGAACAGTGGGTGAAGTGTTTGCGTGGCTAATTGGTTGGGGTCTGGTGCTAGAATACGCCATGGGATCTATGACGGTAGCCGTATCTTGGTCTGGATATTTTAACAAACTCCTCAAAATTTTTAATATTAATATACCTTATTACCTCACCAACGATTTTGCTTCTGCCAAACAATACGCAATTGCACATGGTTTAGTAGAACCCACATTTGCGTTCAATTTACCAGCATTTATCATTGTTTTAATTGTAACTGCGATCTTAGTAAAAGGTACTAAAGAAGCTGCAGGAGCAAATAATATTATTGTAATTATGAAAACATCAGTGGTTGTTTTTGTAATTATTGTGGGAGCGATGTTTGTTAATATGGAAAATTTAACTCCATTTATTCCCGATGAAAAAATGATTTTGCAATCTGATGGAAAGCTTGGTGCTGCCTATGGTTTCAGTGGTATAATTGCTGGAGCTGCAGCGGTTTTCTTTGCGTACATCGGTTTTGATGCCGTTTCTACACAAGCGGCAGAAGCCAAAAACCCTAGAAAAGATATTCCATTTGCTATTATCACATCATTATTAGTATGTACTTTCTTGTATATTCTAATGTCTCTTGTTCTTACAGGGATGATGAATTATAAGGATTTCGGAAGCATTCCAGATGCGCTTACTGCTCCGGTAGCAGTAGCATTCGAGAAAGCAACAGGTATGAAATGGGCAGTAATATTGATAACCGTAGCAGCAACAGTAGGACTAATCTCTGTGCTATTAGTAATGATGTTGGGTCAGTCTAGAATTTTCTTAGGAATGGCTAAAGATGGTTTGTTACCGAAAATGTTTAAAGAAATTCATCCAAAAACAAAAACACCATACAAAAACACCATACTACTAGGTCTTATTGTAGCTACAGTAGCGGCGCTTACACCGATCAGTACTTTGGTACATATGTGTAGTTTCGGAACTTTATTCGCATTTACGATGGTATGCTTTGCAGTTTGGTTACTTCGAGTGAAAAAACCAAATCTACAGAGAGGGTTCAGAACGCCAATGCTTCCAGTAGTGGCAACATGTGGAATTTTAATTAATATTTATCTAATTATTAATCTTGAAATCACCGCAATCTATATGGCTATTGGATGGCTTGTATTGGGTCTACTAGTGTATTTCCTATACGGTAAGAACAATAGTATATTGGGTAACGGTGGTTACGACGAATATATGGACAAAAAAAAATAACTTATAGCCTTCTTAACGGAAGGCTTTTTTTATGGAAATAATATGAGAAAAATAACTTTTGTATTAATGCTAATCCTTGGGATTTATAGTCAATCTCAAACTGTTGCTTTTGAAAATTTACTTCAGGACAAAATAAGCATAAGAGCGATTGAAATTTGGGATCATAAGGTGTGGTATGCCGGAACCGACTCTAAATTTGGATATGTTGATATAAATGATGCTAAAAATTCAAAACAAATTCAACTATCGGATAAGAAACTACAGTTTCGAACATTGGCGCAGGATAAGAATTCTTTTTATGCAATCAATATTGAAAGTCCTGCTTATTTTTTTAAGATCAATAAAAGTGATTTAACCTATGAAATCATCTTTACAGATACAGTGAAAACTGCTTTTTATGATGCTTTACATTTTGATAATGGTCGGTTTTATACTTTCAGTGATCCAAATAAAGATTTGGATTTAAAGTTTTTAGAATTTAATTCAAATAAAAAATCATATAAGTTTAAATATTATAATGATGTTAAACTAAATGAAGGAGAAGCAGCTTTTGCGGCAAGTAATACCAATATTGCATCATCTAAAGATTATTTATGGTTGGCAACAGGTGGAAAGGTATCGAGGATTTTAAGATTAAATTTAAAAAATAAAAAATTCGAAGTGTTCGCAACGCCAATTATTCAAGGTGAATCTTCACAAGGAATTTATTCAATAGATTTTTCTAGCAATGAATTTGGGATTGCCGTTGGTGGAGATTATACCAAACAATCTGCAAACATCAATACCATTGCAACTATGCATGATGCTGGCAAAACTTGGGAAGTACAAGCTTCAGGAAAAAATGCAGGATATATGACTTGTGTAAGAATAAAACCCAATACAAATGGTAAAGAAATAGTGGCAATAGGCGATCAGCACATTAGCTATTCTAATGATTTTGGGAAAACTTGGAAAGTGATATCCGAAGAAAAAGGTTTGTACGTTGCCGAATGGATTTCTGAGAATGAGGTTGTACTCGCAGGTAAAGATAGAATCTTAAAAATGACTATTATACGCTAATAAAAATCCTAAGAATAGATGATAACAATAATGATTTTGGGGTTTCTGTAAATTCTTATTCGTAACTTTGTGCTTCAAATAAAGTATGTAATTATCATAATGAGTTCATTAATCAATAAATATAATATACCAGGGCCTCGTTACACGTCTTATCCTACGGTACCTTATTGGGACGAAAGCACTTTTTCTCCTGAAAAATGGAAAACTAGCGTTATCAAATCTTTCCACGAAAGCAATTCTAAAGAAGGAATTTCAATCTATATTCATTTGCCTTTTTGTGAGGCGCTTTGTACTTTTTGTGCTTGCCACAAACGTATTACCAAACAACATTCTGTAGAAGTACCTTATCTAGAAAGTGTTTTGAAAGAATGGCATTTGTATTTGAAGATGTTTGATGAAAAACCGATACTAAAAGAACTTCATTTGGGTGGTGGAACACCAACATTTTTCTCTCCAGAAAACTTGAAAACTTTATTGAAAGGCATTTTTGAAACGGTAGAAATTGCAGAGCATCCAGAATTTTCATTTGAAGGTCATCCAAATAATACGACAAAGGAGCACCTTCAAACTTTGTACGATTTGCAGTTTACCAGAGTGAGTTTTGGAGTGCAAGATTACGATCCTAATGTGCAAAAAGCCATAAATAGAATTCAACCATTCGAAAACGTAAAAAACGTGACCGCTTGGGCTAGAGAAATTGGATACAAAAGTATTAGTCACGATTTGGTATTCGGTCTACCACACCAAAGTTGGGACGCGATGGAGTATACCATTAGAAAGACTTTAGAGCTAAAACCAGATCGTTTGGCATTTTATTCTTATGCTCACGTACCTTGGGTAAAAGGTGTGGGACAAAGAGGTTTTGATGAAAATGATTTGCCAAGTGGTGAAGAAAAACGCAGACTCTATGTAGATGGTAAAAAATTGCTAGAAGATCTAGGATACATTGAAGTCGGGATGGATCATTTTTCTCTAGAGCACGATGATTTGTACCAATCTCTTATTCATAAAAAACTGCACCGTAATTTTATGGGATATACTTCTAGTAATACGCAGCTGATGGTAGGTTTGGGTATGTCATCTATCTCAGATTCTTGGTATGCTTTTGCACAGAATGTAAAAACAGTGGAAGAGTACCAAAAAATGGTAGAAGAAGGAAATATACCTGTTGTAAAAGGACATATCCTGAATGAGGAAGATCTTTTGGTAAGAAGACATATTCTGAATTTGATGTGCCAACTAGAAACCACTTTTGATATCAATAATTCTTTCCCAGAATTGAACAATGCATTTGAAATGCTAAAAGAGATGGAAAGTGATGAACTGGTAGAAATAGATGGACATCAAATAAAAATCACAGAAAAGGGAAGAGCATTTACTAGAAATGTGGCAATGGTTTTTGACCTTAGAATGATGAGAAATAAACCAGAAACGAGAATTTTCTCTATGACGATTTAATCATTTAAAAATATATTTAAAAACCCTTCGCTATTTGTGGAGGGTTTTTGTTTGGTTTTAAGGGTTTTATTTTACTTTAATAATAGGATGAAAATTTGCATTAAATTCTCTTGTATCTATTCCTATGCGAGTCAATAAATCTTCTGCAGTTGCTTTTATTAATTTCCAATCCTCATGTTCGTCAATATTGTGGTAATCCCAAATTTCGTTTTGTATTTGATCCACTTGATTTTTAAATTCTAAAAGTTCAGGCTTGAAAATAGGATCTATAAGATTATTTCTAAATATTGTTTCAAAACAAACCTCAATGAAGGCATAGTCCAGTTCTTCATATAATTCTGTAAGCGGATCAATCAAAACAGATTCAAGATTCATCAACTCTTTAGAATTGTAGGTAAACAAAATTAACGAATTGATGAGATTACTCATAAAAAAATCTACACGCTCATTATATTCTAACTCTTCATATTTTGAATAACTGCAATCTTCAATCTCTGATACATCCAAATCATTATCAATACTTTTGGCTTCCTTTTTTACAAAAATTTTAAATATATTAAATTTCATAAAGGTAATTTTGAGATTAAATAAATTCTAAAATTAATGGACTATGATCACTCAGCTTTGTCCAATAACTATAAGTTCCAATTTCAACTTTTGTTAATTTATTTTTTAAATTTTCAGAAATAAAACAATAATCTATATGATATGGTTTATCTATCTTTCGATGCAAATATAAAGTAGGTTGAGTTTCTCTTCCTTGGACTTCATTAAAAAAGACATGATACGAACTGTATATTTTATGTTCAATCAATTTATTGACAAGATTTGTGTGATTGTAGATTCTTCTTGGCTTATCCCAAATCGAGTTGCTATTGAAATCTCCAATAATAAGTAAATTTTCAATCTTCAAAAGATCAGTGTAATAATGTATGGCATTCCATATTTGTGAAGTGTAACAATCATGGTTCGTAGGTTTTTGTGTCCAAACGGCAAGCATTACATACTCAGCAGCATCAGATTTGATTGAGAGTGGAATCACATATTCAAAATCTGGATTATGAATATCAAGGAGCTCAATTTTAAAATTTGAAAATGTAAATACAGCAATGCCTTTATTTTTATTTTTCCCGTACCAAAATGAATCTGATGGTATTTGAATAAAATCTGGGAACTTTAATTTTTCAAGATTTTCACATTCTTGAACCACTAAAATATCAGGCTTTTCCGCAAAAATAAATTCGGCTTTTTTTCTAAATGCCATATTGCAATTCCAACTAATAATTTTCATACTTAGGCATTAAAATTTTTAAAAATATAATAATTAAATCACTTCATATACTTATTCAACCTTTTGATACACTGCATCCTTAACAATCATTTTTTTTATTTTGTTCTAGATGGATGTAATTTTTTAAGGTTAAATTATTTCCAACAAGCTTATACCATTTTTCTATGAATTTTTGCGCTGATGCTTTCTACTGCTTTATTAGTTTTGAATTCGTTGGATTTGGAATGCGCACATCAACCACTGTCTGCAAATGACAAATATGAAGAAGGATCATTAACTTTTTCATTATTAGTGTTCTTTTTAAATTTTAATAAGCTTCCCAGTCAGACTTTTTTATCTGAAATAAATCTACATTTTTATGGTTAAAATCGATGTTTTTTTCAAATGTCATTCCGTTTTTTAAAGCTACATTTTTTGACGCTGTATTATCTGGAAATATTAAAGAAACCAATCTGTCGTGGAAATTATTTTTAAAGGCAAAATCTCTGCATTTTTTGGCTGCTTCAATGGCATAACCTTTTAATCTATGTTGAGGCAAAATAGAGTAGGCGATTTCTAGTTCGAATTCGTTATTTATTTCTCTTACCAAAACTCCACATTGTCCAACGAAAGAACCATCTTCTTTTGAAATCAAAACATTTTGTCCACCCAATTCATTTTCATACCGATGAAACGTCCATTCAAACCATATTTCGCATCGTTGCTGTGGAGTTTTGTAATCGCTCATTCCTAGAAGTGCTGTGGTAACGTCATCCTCAAATAATGTTTGCCAAGTATGGAAATCCGAATGTTCGAGTTTTCTAAATATTAGCCTTTCTGTTTCCTGATCTTTAAGTAGATACTTCATTTAGTTTTCAGTTTGAGTTTATTTGTTATAGTAAAAATAGTCATTATTAATACAATAATACTTTTGATTCCGATTTTAAGGTTATGGTAGCTTATATTTCTGGATGTACAAATTATAGGATAACTAAAATATAGAAAATCATGAAAGTCCAAAATAGAAAAGGTGTAATTGCAAGAACTAGCCAAAATAGATTCCAATGTTTTGGTTCTCGAAATTCCAAAACTGTAAAAGTGGAATTAATGATTGAAAATAATATTGAAGATCCATGAAGAATCATCGCCGTAAAACCTCCAATTTGCCAATAAAATCTTAACTCAGTGTATCGAAGTGGAGCACAAAATTTCGTAATTATAAATGCTAACAGAAAAACAGAAAATATTAACAGTGTATATTTTCTGTAGCTATATTTTATGTGTTGATTTTGCTTCATAGTTAATAGAATATTGTTTATCAAAAAAAATTAAAAAAAAATAATTATACCAGTTCACTATAAACCAATTTAAAAAAACAACCATCAACAACAAATAACTATGAATTTATCTTGGATAACACATTTTAACATACAAATAATCATGTAGATATAATTCTACGAACTGTATTTATTTTTTGAAAAAAATGTAGATTTGTTATTTATTAAAAATACATGTATGAGAAAAGCAATTACAATTATTTTGGTTGCCTGTAGTATTTTCCCTAATTTATTAAATGCACAAGGTAAGAATATCGGAATTAATACTTCTACTCCCGACACTTCTGCCATTTTACAAGTTAGTTCTAATTCAATCCCAGACCTATCATCAGCTAGTAAAAAAGGGTTTTTACCTCCAAGAGTAGCATTACTAAGTAATATTGATGTATCTACTATTCCTTCTCCCGCAGTTGGTCTTTTGGTTTATAACACGGCTAACAACGGATCATATCCTAACGAAGTAAGTTCTAATGGATATTACTTTTGGGATGGCAATAAGTGGGAAAAATTAATGAATTCTGCAGCGATAGAGGAAGCCGTAAAACCAAGAATATTTTATGTAGAAAACAATGACAGGCAAAATTTCACTTCAGCTGAAATAAATGCCGTTTCTCCAGCAATACCTAACGATAATGTTGTAAAGTTTGGAACACCAATTATAAACACAAATAACTTTATCACCATCGATACTGTCAATTCAACTTTTAAAGCGACTATTTCGGGAATTTATGAATTTTCTGCTTTTGTCAATTACAATCCTATGGCTGGAGTTGTTTCTGGAAATGCAAACAACAGGGCTTTCCTTAATCTAAAAATTCAAAGGTCTACAGACGGAGGTACAACATGGGTTAATACTATTGGGTCAAGAACAGGTTGGGGAGTAAATGGATCTTCCCTTCTTAAGACCGCAATATTATTAGGTACACCATTAAAGTTGAATATGAATGACATGATACGAGTTGTTATTGCTAATCCTTTTAGTAGCGCTGCCAACAATAATCATTGCAGTGGTGGAAATAGTTATATTGATAATGATGCAACCAATAATATTCCCGTAGCCAAAGGATTAAGGATTCAATTATTAGATTACAATATCAAATAACACTTACAAAAATGAAAAATATATTATTATCTCTATTAGTACTTACAAGTTTTTTTATTAAGGTCGATGGACAAGTTGGTGTAGGTACTAATACCCCTAATTCATCTGCAAATTTAGATATTGATGTTTCTGGTTTATCTACTAAAAAAGGAATGCTTCTACCAAGAGTTATGTTACAGAACAATACTGATGTTACCACTATTGCAAATCCTGCTGTTGGATTAATGGTATATAATACACAAGACAATGGAACTAGCCCGAATGCAGTTGAAAAAAATACCTTTTATTTTTGGAATGGAGTTCAATGGACCAATATTTCCAGTTTGACAGAAGTTAAAAGAGAACTACTTCCCCAAGTCTTTTTTATTGCAGAAGGCAACAATAATGTAACCACACCACAGTATACGTATTATAAGAATGAAAATATAAATGTAGCACCTGTCGTTATAAAATTTGATCCAAGTTCAGTTATTCTAAATACAGGAAATAATATTACGTTAAATACTGATAATACATTACTCATTAATAATTCAGGATTGTATGAGGTTTCGGGATTCATTAATTATAATCCATCTATTTTACTTAGTACAGTTATATTAACAACGACCAATGTTGAATTCATTATTCAGATTTCTACAGATAACGGTATTAGTTGGAATAATATCGCAAAAACTGTGGGTGTATGGGGAGAAGGTACATCGTTAAACAATCGTACAAATAATATTTCTCCTGTAATAATTACAGCAAACAAAAATAACTTGTTAAGATGTCTTGTATTTAAGACACAGGGAGACAATCATAGAGAAACAACAGACCCAATTGATCCGGTGAGCAACCCTGCTAAAGCTACTATCAGTGCGCCAACAGGATTAGAATATGGTAAGGTATTAAAAATATTAAAATTAGACTAATCATGAAAAAAATACTTTCAATTGCATTAATTTATGTATTTATTATAAATTACAGCCAAATTGGAATTGGAACTACAACTCCAAATTCATCATCAATAATAGATATGGATGTTTCTTCCCTAACCAATAAAAAAGGATTTCTGCCTCCTATCGTTAGTTTAAAAAATAATACAGATATTACAACCATTAATACACCTATCAATGGACTGACAGCTTATAATCTTGTTGATGGTGGATCAGGCGCAACTTTAATAAAAGGAAATAGAGTAAGCTATTGGGATTCTACAAAATGGCAATCATTAACTAATCTTGGAGAGATTAGAGTGCTTAAACAGCCTATTGATTACATAAATTCTTCTATTACACCACAAAATTTAACAACAGATAATACATTAACTGCTTTTAACAATAGCCAATTAGTAATAGTGAAATGGAGCGCCACAGACGAGATTGTTGCTAATCCCAACGATATAATTTTATCTAATAATATTTTCACCTTTAAGACTGCTGGAGTTTATCAATTAACAGGTTCTATTATTGCAAAAACAATTATTAATTCTACCCAGAACACGCAAATTGTGATGGTATTACAAACATCTACAGACGGTACTACATGGACCAATATTTTTGGAACCTCTACACCCATAGAGAGGTTAGTCGGTAATAAGGCACAAACACTTTCAATTCCTCAGATATTACATCGATTTGCAGCCAATACACAAATGCGAATAATGTTATTTAAACCAACTAATGTTACTAATGCTGCAACAGGGGTTGTTTCCAACAGTTCCGTACAAGCGAACTCAGGCATTATTCCAAATGTTACGGGTGACTCGACAAAATCTATTCGTTTTACAAGAATTAGAGAATAAATATAAACTCTTTCACACTGTAAAAGAGTTTTTTAAAATGAAGTAGATCAAACTTATTTTGAAAATAAAAAAAAAGGTTACGAAATTTTTGTTAAAAAACATAATTATTTCACGACTAACCCTTTTTTACTGAGTAATTAACAAACATATAATGTAACGTGAAATTGTTCCTTACTTACCATTAGCAAAAAGGAGGTTCTCTAAGTTTAATGAAATTTTGTTTTTCTCACGTTTCACAAGATACGAAATTATATGAATGATGAAATCAGTTAGTGATTTAGCTACAAAAAAATAACCTCTTTAGAAATACTCTAAAGAGGTTATTTTTTTAACTCTAAAATTGTTTTTTTAAATGAGTAAATTATGAAAAGGTATTATTTTATCTCAATTAAATTTGGAAAGAGATAAAATTACTTTTTCTTTAGATGCTAATCCATCTGATATTTTTACCAGTTCATTACCGTTATTATCTAGTAAGACTAATGTTGGTAATACATTAGTTTTAAATTTATCTTTAAAAACCTGATAGTCTTTAACAACTTTAGAATTTAAATCTTGATTTCTTGGAAGGTTGATCTCAAATATTTCTACATTTTCATTTGCATATATTTCAAATTCTGTAGTTTCAATTACATTTTTTTTCATTTTTATACAAGGCTTACACCAATCAGAGCCTGTCAAAATGATTAGAATTTTCTTTCCTGATTTTTGAGCCTTTACTTGTGTAGTATTCCAATCATTATTTTTCACAACTTGTGAAAAGTAAATATTGGAACAGAAAATAAATAGTAGAATAAAAAATCTCATCACTTTTTTAAAATTTATACTTTATCAATTACGTGGATATTTCAAACACTATTTTTTATGTCTATAACCCTTATTACTCAAATCAAATATAAGTGATTTTTTCCAATGCCTAATTATTCGTGAATTGCTAAAATACATGAATTTTTATATTCTTTCACTACAATAATTTTTATTTTGATTTTACATTTCTAAGGAAAACTGCAATTACCTGAAAATCTTCATTCCAAAAGATTCCATTTTAAGTCAATAAAAATTTTAACATTAGGTTTAAAAGAGCGATTATCTATAAAAGATATTTGTAATGACAAATTAATTATTAAAGCGCCTTTACGTCATTTGAATGCCTTAACGAAATGGTTGATAATGGCGGTGAAAACTTTCTTCATTATTTGGCTAGGCTTATGGTGATATGGATAGGTTTTATGGTGATTTTGAGGTTTTCTAAATGAGAATTAAATAAAAATATTCAGATTTCTATTATGTAGATCATAATTTAATATTTTGATAGCGAGTATATTGTATAAAGTTCTCCGATTTGGATATTGCTTTCTTTTTAAGTACAATAAGAAAATAATCCTTAAAAATTATCAATTTTATAGGTGAATATTTATTCAGAAATATCTGAAAATAAACCATTTCAGTTCTTAAAAATTCATAAATTCTCAAGAAAATCATTATATTTGCCGACTTAATTTAACGTAGTTATAACAAAATGCAAGGAAAAGGACTTATCACAATTGTTGCTATTGTACTCGGGCTAATATGCTTGAATGAGCTATTGCCAACATGGTACGCAAGCAAGATTGAAAAGCAGGCAACTGCTATTGCAGGAGACAATCCCGAGAAGTATCAGAAAGAAATCGCAAGACTTTCTAAAGATACACTAAATCTAGGTTTTACGGAACTTTATTACTCTAAAGCGAAAGACAAAGAAATGAAGCTTGGTCTGGATTTGAAGGGTGGTATCAATGTTCTATTAGAAATCAACCAAAGAGATTTGGTGAATGATCTAACCAATTATTCTACCAACCCTATCTTAATTGAAGCACTAAACAAGACCGACGAAATTCAAAAAAATTCTACAAAGTCGTACATCGACAACTTTTTCACAGAATTTAAAGCGGTAAACCAAGCAAAAGGAGCCAACCTGAAACTTGCTGATCCAGAAATTTTTGGAAATACCAATCTTTCTGAGATTAAATTCAATACTTCAGATGAACAAGTAGAAAGTATTGTAAAAAGAAGGATAGATCTTTCTGTAGGTACAGCTTTTGAAGTAATAAGAACAAGAATCGACAAACTAGGAGCGGTACAACCTAACGTACAAAGAGTACCAGGAACAGCAAGGATTTCTGTAGAAATGCCTGGTATGAAAGATATCGACAAGGTGAAAAAAATGCTTCAAACTTCAGCAAAACTTCAGTTTTGGGAAGTTCAGCAAATCACCGAAGTTGCTCCTTATTTCCAATCTTTATCTACAGCGGTTGCTACTAAAGGAGACTCTATTGGAGTTGCAAAAAACACCAACTTCCTAAATATTATCCAAGGGGGTAATTCTGGAAGCCAAAGCTCTGTAGCAAGTGTAAAGTTATCTGATACAGCTGCAGTAAACAAAATCTTGAACAGTAAAATTGGCAAGGCAATGCGTCCTGTTAATCTTAAGTATACTCAGTTTATGTGGGGCTACAAGCCAGAATCTACAGACACTGAAAGTTTGGTACTGTACGCTATCAAAGGGAGCATCAACCAAAAAGCACCAGTAGATGGTGCGGTAGAGACTGCAAGCATTGGATATGATGAGCTAAGTAGAGTAGTTGTAGATATGCAAATGGATTCTAAAGGTGCTAAAGAATGGAAAATCCTTACAGAGAAAAATGTAGGAAGACCTGTTGCTGTAACACTAGATAACAGAGTATATACCGCACCAAACGTTGTAGGCGCTATCCCGAACGGAAAAACACAAATCTCTGGTAACTTCTCTCAAGAAGAAGCTAAAGAATTGGTAGATGTATTGGGCGCAGGTAAATTGCCAGCAGGTGCAAAAGTAGTACAAGCTACACAAGTAGGTCCTTCATTGGGTCAAGAATCTATTAATGCAGGGGTAATCTCATTTGGTATTGCTTTCCTAATCATTATCGCATACATTATTTTCTATTATGGTGGTGCAGGAGTATATGCGGTGATTGCAATGATCATCAACTTATTCTACATTTTCGGAATCATGGATTCTGGAGACTTTACCCTTACACTTCCTGGTATTGCAGGTATTGTACTTACAATGGCAATGGCAGTGGATACCAACGTAATTATCTACGAGAGAACGAAAGAAGAACTCTTCGCAGGTAAGAGTATTCTAGAGGCTTATAAAGATGGTTTCAAACACGCATTAAACGCAATTATTGATGGTCACTTAACTACATTATTAACGGCAGCAGTGTTGTTCTTATTTGGTACAGGACCTATCAAAGGTTTCGCCATTACTTTAGGTATTGGTATCTTAATGACATTATTTACTTCTGTATTATTATCTAGAGTAATGATTTTCTCTAGACTAAACAAAGGAAAAGGTCTTTCAGTTTGGACACCTCCAACCAAAAATTTATTCAGAAATACTTGGATCGATTTTATTGGGAAAAGAAAATATTCTTACATGGTATCTGCTGTTTTAACGGTAATATGTATTGGTTCAATCTTCGTAAATGGATTCAAATACGGAATCGATTTCACTGGAGGTAGAAACTACGTAGTACGTTTTGATAAGAGCGTAGATGCTGAAGAAATTGAGCAAAGCTTAGTAAAAGTATTCGCTACACAAGATGGTAAAAACTCATCTGTAGAAGCTAAAACTTTTGGTAACGATAAACAGTTGAAAATCTCTACAGATTACCTTATCGAAGACGAATCTTTGAAAGCGGATCAAACTGTTGAAGAAAAGTTATTTCAAGGATTGAAAGCTAATCTTCCTGCAAATATTACAATGAATGATTTTAAATCTGCAGATAAGGAACACGCAGGAATTATCTCTTCAGAAAAGGTAGGACCTACCGTGGCAGATGACATCAAAACTCATGGTATCTTGGCAGTAGTAGCTGCATTAGCAGGGATCTTTATCTATATCTTATTAAGATTTAGAAAATGGCAATTCTCTCTTGGTGCTGTAGTAGCATTATTCCATGATGCGGTAATTATCCTTGGAGCTTATTCATTGCTTCACAGAATAATGCCTTTCAATATGGAAATCAACCAGGATTTTGTTGCCGCAATTCTTACAGTATTAGGATATTCTATTAATGATACCGTAATTATCTTCGATAGAATTAGAGAGTACCTAAAAGAGAAAAAAGCCCTTACACTAGCAGGATTGTTTGATGATTCTATTTCTAGTACTTTGGGTAGAACTTTCAATACTTCATTCACAACGATCTTAGTAATCTTAGCAATATTTATCTTCGGTGGAGATAACCTAAGAGGATTTATGTTTGCAATGCTTATTGGTATTGGGTTTGGTACGTATTCATCTATATTCATTGCATCAGCAATTGCGTATGACTTCCTAAAAACTGGGAAAGAAGATGAAGTACATGGTAAAACATCTACAGAGAAAGAGGTGCTTGCTTCTAAGTAATCTCCCGCTACAATAAATTATGAAAGCCTTTCTTTATGAAAGGCTTTTTTTATTATTTATATCAATTGTAGATAGACCTTTCATTACTTATTTTTGACCATTTTTAAGCATAATTTTAAATGTATCTAAATTGCTGGGGTGTTCTTAAATCATACTTAAATATTTATGCCAATTATCTAATTTTGCCAAGTATGGAAGGTTCAAAAAAGAAAGGTGCATTAAGCTTTATATTTATCACATTGTTGCTAGATATTACGGGCTGGGGGATCATCATACCCGTGGTACCACAGCTCATCAAAGAGCTGATTCATGCAGATATCAGCGAGGCGGCCAAATATGGTGGTTGGCTAGGTTTTGCCTATGCTTTTACGCAATTTATCTGTTCACCTATTGTGGGAAACCTCAGCGATAAATTTGGAAGAAGACCTATTATTTTGTTTTCTTTATTTGGTTTTGCAATCGATTATATTTTGCTTGCGCTTTCTCCAACCATAGTATGGCTTTTTGTTGGGAGAGTGATTGCTGGACTTACTGGAGCAAGCATCACTACCGCTAGTGCATATATTGCTGATGTTTCTAATGATGAAGATCGTGCAAAGAATTTCGGACTTATAGGCGCTGCTTTTGGGGTAGGATTTATCCTAGGTCCTGTTTTAGGTGGTATTTTAGGACATTATGGATCTAGAGTGCCTTTTTATGCTGCCGCGGTGCTTTGTTTCATTAATTTCCTTTACGGTTATTTTATTTTGCCCGAAAGTTTAGACAAAGACAAAAGAAGAGAGTTTAGTTGGAAAAGAGCCAACCCAATTGGATCATTTAAATTCTTAGGAAAACATCCCGAAATATCTGTGCTTATCGTTGCTTTAATACTAATTTATATAGCAAGTCACGCCGTACAAAGTAATTGGAGCTATTTTACCATGTACGAGTTTGGTTGGACAGAAAGATTGGTGGGTATTTCTTTGGGAGTCATGGGATTATTAGTAGGATTGGTGCAAGGAGTTTTAATCCGTTGGACAATTCCTAAATTGGGTGAGCAAAAAAGCATTTATTTTGGACTAATATTATATGCAGTTGGATTGTTATTGTTCTCATTTGCAAGCTCCGAATGGATGATGTTTGCCTTTCTTATTCCATATTGTTTGGGTGGTATTTGTGGTCCTGCTTTACAATCTGTTATTACCAAAAGTGTGGCCTCTACAGAACAAGGAGAATTGCAAGGTGCGCTTACCAGTTTGATGAGTGCAACGTCTATTATTGGTCCGCCTCTGATGAATAATTTATTCTATTATTTCACGCACGATGAGGCGCCTTTTAAATTTTCCGGGGCTCCTTTCTTTCTAGCATTTATCTTGATGACGATCAGTGTTGTGATAACTTATTCGGCATTTAACAAGAAAAAATCTTAAAATTTATTTAAAATTATAAGACTAAGACGTAATCTGTATAATCTTTTGTAATTTAGCACCATGGAATTAAGTATCGGAGAAATGGCCCTTATTGCCATTGCCATAGTCGTTTTATTCGGACCAGATAAGTTGCCGCAAATTGCTCGAGATTTAGGCGCTGGAGTAAGAAAAATGCGTGGTGCTGTAGAAGATATTAAAGGTGAAATATTAAAGGAAACGGATAATCCTTTGTCCGAAATAAAGCGCGAGATAGAGAAAGTAAAAGACGCTGCTAAAGATTTTGATCCGACTAAAATCATTGAAAAAGACATTATAAAAGAGCCTTCTATCGAGGAAACTCCGAAAGTAAAGCCTGCTGATGATGATTCTCATGAAGGACCCGTAAGCAGATAATTATGGAGGAAGTTGTATTAGAAGACAAAAGAGTATTTCTATTTCTCAATAATCTTGGAGATACTCCGTTTGATCAGTTTTGGATCATGATTTCTGGAACTTGGATTTGGATTCCTCTCTATATTATTTTTCTTTATTTATTATACAAAAATTACAAGCTTAGAACTTTACTTTATATACTTTTGTTTATTGCAATTGGTGTAACGATATCAGACCAGGTTTCTGGGATTTTTAAGTATGGAGTTGCTAGATTGCGCCCTTGTCACGACCCTTCTTTACAAGATCATATGAGGATTGTAAAATGTGGCGGACAGTTCGGTTTTTATTCTGCTCATGCCTCTAATACATTTTTCTTGGCAAGTTATCTTTGCTTATTATTAAAAGATAAGCTAAAATGGTTTCCTTACTTTTTGTTTTTTTGGGCTTCGGTTGTTTCTTACAGTAGAATCTATTTGGGTGTTCATTTTCCTATTGATATTTTGGTAGGTGCAACAGTAGGAACTCTATTGGGATTTGTATTCTCATTATTAGCCCAAAAAGTAATCCGAAAACAAGCTTCGGAAGTCGGTTTCAAAAGCTAGATCTTAGCTTCAATTTATAGTCAGTTTTTTATATGTTAAATATTGTTCTTGTAGAACCAGAAATCCCTAATAATACAGGTAATATAGGCCGATTATGCGTGGGTACAGAAAGTAGATTGCACCTTATTCATCCCTTAGGTTTTCTGATAGATGATAAAAACCTAAAGCGTTCTGGCTTGGATTATTGGGTTCACTTAGAGGTAACCGAATACGCAAATGTGGAAGCTTGGAAATCTAAAGTTCCCGATTTATCACGTGTATTTTTAATGAGTTCTCACGCAGAAAAATCTTATCTAGAAATAGATTTTCAAGATGGAGATTGGTTGGTTTTCGGTAAAGAAAGCAAAGGATTAAGCCAAGAGGTTTTAGATCAATTTGAAAATCATCTTACCATCCCAATGTCCAACCTTATTAGAAGTTTCAATATCGCCAATTCTGTAGCATTCGTAGTAGGAGAGGCAAAAAGACAGCTTAAATTGAAATAGCAATTGCTTAATCGTTATGATAGGGTTTACCTTGCAAAATTTGGTCTGCACGGTACAATTGCTCAACGATAAAAAGACGAATCATCTGGTGAGTGAAAGTCATCTTGGATAAAGACATTTTCTCATTGGCTCTGCTGTATATTTCGTCAGAAAAACCATACGCGCCCCCAATAAGGATATGTATTTTCTTCACAGAAGTATTCATCCATGTATCCATTTTCTGAGAAAATTCTCTACTGGTAAACTGTTTCCCTTTTTCATCCAAAAGGGTTACCCAATCATTTTTATCAATGAAATTCATGAAAAGTTTGGACTCATCCTTCTTGATTAAATCTGGCGTAAGGCTTTTGGCATTTTTGATATCTGGAATTTCTATAATTTCAAAATTCCAATGTTTGGGAAGTCGAGTACGGTAATAATTGATTAAAGATGTAATTTCTTTATCATCTGTTTTCCCAATACAAAGTAAACTAATTCGCATTTCTTATATTTGCTGAGCACAAATATACTTTATGGCAATAAAAATTCCTAAGTTTATCTTGAAAATTCAGCAATTTTTCGATAAAATACACCTTCCAGTGTTGGGTATTTCTCTATGGCAACTGTTTCAGATCTACATTTCAGGTGTATTTCAAGGCCAAATAGGGAGAAAAGCAGCAGGTATATCTTGGAATTTTACCTTAAGTCTTTTTCCTTTTCTGCTCTTTTTGCTCTCTGTTATTCCATATATGCCTCATTACGACAAGCTTCAATTTTATATTTTTGAAGTGCTAATGCATAATATTTTCCCTTCTAATATTGAAGGCGATGTAAGGAACTATATACAGACCAACATCATTCCCAATATGAAAGGCATTAGCAATCTTACCATTTTAGTAGCCTTGGTTTTTGCTACTAATGGAACTTTTTCTATAATCAGTGGATTCAATGAGAATTCAAAAGAAAAATTGTCTGATGTAAAAGAATTTATACTTTCCTTTTTTATCACTATAGGCTTTGTAACAATAGTATTTCTCGCTTTGTTTGGAGTCTACTATTCTGAGGTTGTTTTAAAGCTTTTTACGCCATCCTATAATATTTCATGGCTTGTGGATAACCTTTCCAGAATCATTGGATTTGTTTCTTTTCCCTTATTTTATTTCCTTTTGCTTACTTTATTTTATTGGCTAGGAACAGTGAAGATTATTAGATTCAGACAAGCTATTCCGGGTGCAATTTTGACGACCGTATTATTTATTATCACCACATATTTATTTGCTATTTATGTAAAAGATATTGCAAGATATAACGTACTATATGGTTCTATAGGAAGTATGATATTACTTATGGTTTGGGTAAACGTTAATGTGTATTTACTTCTTTTTGGGAACGAACTCAATATTGCCATTAGAAATCTGAGAATAGAAAAACTTTTGGCAGATGAGTTAGAAAAAGAAGCACAAGATTTTCATTCTCAAGTAAGTGAGCCAAGTTTACTTTCAGATCCTCATCATACCCGATTTTTTGAGGATAAACATAAATAGACCACTACAAAATGTTTTATTTTAACCACAAAAGTTGCAAAATCAAACATTTAAATTAACCATTCCAAAAGAACATAGAATGTATATTCTCTGCTTTCGTTAAAACTTCGCTAAATATTTTAATAATTTGGAAGTTTTGAAAAACACATATATTTTAACCACAAAAGTGGTAAAAGAACCTTTTAAAATAAACATTCCAAAAGCACATAAGAGGTAAAATACTTATTTGTAACTTTTGATTCAACTTAAATCTAGCGAAATCATACGCTGCTTTTGCAGTTTATAAATGCTTATAACGTTAACCAACATACTTCATAATCATTAATAGACAATTATCTTCAGCTTAAACTTTTGTTTAAAACAATTTTGAATTACAACTCCGTCAATTCTACCTTTTTCTTTTTTGAACTCAAATTTAGAATGGTATACCCCAAAAATGCAGCAAAGAATGATGCAATCAATATTGCAAATTTAGCTTCATTTTGAATTTCAATTTCAGATTTAAAAGATAGCAGAGCTATGAAAATCGACATGGTAAAACCAATCCCTGCAAGCAATCCAACTCCAATCATTTGAAGCCAAGAACTCCCTTTTGGAAGCGTACTGATTTTTAGTTTAATAGCAATCATCGAGAAAAGATTAATACCAACTAGTTTTCCAATGATTAATCCGAAAATAATCCCAAATCCCAAATTACTGAATAGTCCATCTACCATCCCGTTTTCGAAAGTGATATTGGTATTGCTTAGGGCAAATATCGGCATGATGAAAAAACTTACCGGAAGATGCAATTGATGCTCCAATTTCTCTAATGGTGATATCTCTGTTGTAGACACATTGGTCGGGATTGAAAAAGCCAAAACTACACCAGCGATGGTGGCATGAATACCAGAATGATGCAAGAAATACCATAAAAACAATCCAGGAATCAGGTACAATACAATTTTGGTAACTTTGAAATAATTTAGCAAAAACAACAAAATTCCTACCCCTGCAGACAGTGATAAATAAGTCCAATGAATTTGCTCTGTGTAAAATATCGCAATAACTAAGATAGCGCCCAGATCGTCTACAATAGCCAAAGCAGCCAAAAATATCTTGATGGAATTGGGGATTCTTTTCCCTAATAAAGAGATGATAGCTAATGAAAATGCGATATCGGTAGCCATTGGGATTCCCCAACCGCTACTATAATGAGTTCCGTAGTTGAACGCTACATAGATGAGGGCAGGCACAATCATTCCGCCAATGGCTGCAAATATGGGTAGAGAGGCATTCTTGAAGGATGATAATTCGCCTTCTACAATTTCTCTTTTTATTTCTAAACCAACAAGTAAGAAAAAGATTGCCATCAGTCCGTCATTAATCCAAATGCTTATAGGATATTGCAAATGAAAAAGAGAGGTGCCAATTTCTCGATCTAATAACTGCTGAAAACTCAAGGCTAGGGAAGAATTGGCTATGCAGAGTGCTAAAAACACACATAAGATCAGCAAGATTCCTGATGATTGATTATGATTGAAAAACTTTTTAAAATAGATGCTTAAATTCATTGATTATTTTTTCTTACTTCATTATATTCTTACCACTTTAGATACGCCATCAATAATTTTTAATTTTTTGAAGGTTTCATCTAGCTGACTTCTGTTCTTTACTTCTAAATTGATGTTTCCTGTGAAAATACCATTGTTAGATTCTATAGACATACTTTTCATGTCCATACCCATCGCGTTACTGATAACAGCAGTGATATCGTTTATCATTCCCATTCTGTCCAATCCTTCGATAGAGATTTTCACACGGTTTTTGAAGCTTTCTTCATTTACCCACTTGGCTGGTATTACACGGTAGTCATATTGAGCTCTCAGATTGATAGCATTTGGGCAATTATCACTGTGAACCTTGATGCCTTCTGAAATTGTGATAAAACCAAAAATTTTATCTCCCGGAATTACCGTGCAACATTTAGCATAACTATAGTTCAATTTTTCTTCATCCTTCCCAAAAACAATCATATCGAGATTCATCTCCTTAGGATCTTCGTAATGGGTGTTTTTGTTTGGGGTTCTTTTAAATTTGGAAAGTAAATTGTTAAATACGTTTTTGCTTTCCAAGTATTTTCTCAGGCTGCTTGCATCCAATTCTCCATTTTGGAATTTCAAAAATACTTCTTGAGACGATTTTAAATTAAAGAATTTTTGAAGTTTATTGATTTCTTCATCATTAAAATTAAGTTTTGCATGTCGCAATTTTCTTTGTAAAATCTCTTTCCCTTCCTCTACATAAGAGTTTTTCTCTGTATTGAGATAGTTTTTAATCTTCGATTTTGCTTTTGAAGTGACAACAAAATCTAGCCAATCTGCCTTTGGCTTTTGGTTTTGAGAGGACAAAATATCCACTTGATCTCCGTTTTTCAACACATAAGAAATGGGTAGCAATTTCCCATTAATCTTAGCTCCCAAGCACTTCATACCTAGATTGGTGTGTACAGAGAATGCAAAATCTAGCGCTGTGGCATTAGTCGGTAATATTTTTATTTCACCTTTTGGGGTAAATACAAAGACTTCCTTAGAATACAGATTAAGCTTAATGTTATCCAATAATTCCGAAGTGGAAAGATTCTGCTGTTGCTCTAGGACTTCACGGATTTCAGTTACCCATTTTTCAAAATTTCGATCGTCATTGCTTTGTTTGTAGCCTTCCTTATATTTATAATGTGCGGCAACACCCTTTTCGGCAATATCATCCATTCTGTCTGATCGGATTTGAACCTCTATCCATTTTCTATCTGGCCCCAACACCGTAAGGTGCAAGCTTTCATATCCTGTAGATCTTGGTTGGGTAATCCAATCTCTCATACGAGATGGATTACTGTGGTATACATCGGTCACAATAGAATAAATTTTCCAAGCCAAAAACTTTTCATTCTTAGCATCAGATTTATAGATGATTCTTATGGCATAGTTATCAAAAACTTCTTCAAAGGTTACTCCTTGTTTCAGTATTTTTCTGTAGATAGATGAAATGGCTTTTGCTCTTCCTTTTATTTTTACATTAAGTCCTTCATCCTCCAGTCTCTCCGACACTTCTCTTTCGAACTCTTCTATGTATTTTTCTCTGCTTTCTTTGGCTAATTCTAGTTTTTCTGTGATCTCATTGAAAACTTCTGGATTATTATATTTTAAAGATAAATCTTCAAGTTCAGATTTTACATTATATAAACCTAAACGGTGCGCCATTGGAGCATAGATATAAGCCGTCTCCGAAGCAATCTTTTTCTGCTTATCGGGAGCCATACTATCAAGCGTTCTCATGTTATGAAGACGATCTGCTATTTTAATCAATATGACTCTGAAATCTTGAGACAGGGTGAGAAGAAGTTTTCTATAGTTTTCAGATTGTACAGAAATATTCTGATGGTTCATGATGGATATTTTGGTCAATCCATTCACTATTTCTGCTATTCTCTCTCCAAATATTTTTTTTAAATCTTCATAGGTATAATCAGAATCTTCTATTACATCATGCAATAACGCACAGGCGATAGATGTGGCACCCAGACCGATTTCCTTAGCTACGATTTTTGCTACAGCAATAGGATGATAGATATAGGGTTCACCTGTTTTTCTCCTTTGGTCTTTATGCGCATCCAGAGCTATATCAAACGCTTTTCGGATAAGTTTATTGTTCTCCTCGCTTAGCGTTCTGTAAGTGTTTGATATAAGATCTTTATATCTCGCTAGTATTTCTTTATTTTCTTGCTCAATATCGTAACTCATTTGTGTAAAAGGCTTAGTTGAAAACGAAAATACGAAAAATATTAGGATCTATCTATTATTTAGGTACAAAAAATCCGCAGAACATAGGCGCTGCGGATCCGGTTATTAGTTTTAAAAACCTTTAAGCTTTTACTTCAGAATTAATTCCGAAATGCATTTCTTTTTTCTTAAGATTTGGACTGTTTTGGATTTCAGATTTACATTTTACGGAAATAAGTTTTTTTACGTTATCGTACGTTGCCTTTTGGATGTCCAGATCATTAAATATAAACATCTTTATAACAGAATTCTGAGCAAAAATATTTTGTAATTTCGCCGTATTTTGCTCGTCATTTACCTCAACGCTTGCCATGTAATGAGTATGGTTTTCCCCATTTTCTAGATATACAATATATTGAGAGTTGTCTATGCCTGAATTTTCAAGATCGAATTCCAATCTTTTGTAATCACTATTACGTTCGAATAAGCCAGTTAAAATTCTTTGCATAATAATTATTTTTTATTTGAACTCTAAGTTACTTAATATTAGGGTATAAACTATCATTATTTAAAAAAAAATTGTTATTTAGATAAAATCAATAAACATTTAAATTAAATATTGCAATATCTATAATATAAGTTTAAAAAAAACCATTTAAATTTTAGCAAATTTTATTTCGTCAACAATCTCAGGATTCAATAGAGTAGAAGTATCTCCAAAGTTGCTAAAATCACCTTCTGCAATTTTCCTTAATATTCTACGCATAATTTTGCCAGAACGAGTTTTTGGTAATCCCGAAACAAACTGTATTTTATCCAGCTTTGCAATGGGTCCTATCTGCTCAGAAATTAATTGATTGATTTCTTTTTTTAAATTTTCTTTGTCTCTGCCTTCGCCAAATTCTTTTAATATAACAAATCCGTAGAGTGCGCTGCCCTTAATATCGTGAGGGTATGCAACAATTGCAGATTCTGCCACGGCAGGATGCTCGTTAATACTATCCTCAATAGGTGCTGTGCCCAGATTATGCCCAGAAACGATGACTACATCATCTACACGTCCCGTAATTCTGTAATATCCCACTTCATCCCTTAACGCGCCATCACCCGTGAAATATTTTCCCGGAAAGGCTGAAAAATACGTTTCTTTATATCGTTGATGGTCTCCCCAAATAGTTCTTGCAATACCCGGCCATGGAAAACGTATACAGAGATTACCCGTCACCTGATTACCCGATATTTCATTTCGCTTATCGTCCATCAATACAGGCTGAATACCCGGAAGAGGTAGCGTGGCATACGTGGGCTTAGTAGGTGTAACAAAAGGAAGGGGAGATATCATAATACCACCAGTTTCTGTTTGCCACCAAGTATCAACAATAGGGCATTTTTTCTTCCCTACATGATCGTTAAACCAATGCCATGCCTCTTCATTAATAGGTTCTCCTACGGATCCAATAACACGAAGTGAACTCAAATCATGTTTATCTACCCAGTCTGAATTTTCTTTGGCTAAAGATCGGATCGCTGTAGGAGCGGTATAGAATTGGGTGACTTTGTGCTTTTCTATCACTTCCCAAAAACGATCGGGTTGTGGATAAGTTGGTATTCCTTCGAAAATAACTGTCGTAGCGCCATTTATCAAAGGTCCATACAAAATGTAAGAATGTCCTGTGATCCAACCAATATCAGCGGTGCACCAAAAGATATCATTTTCTTGATAATTAAAAACATTTTTAAAGGTATATCCAGTATATACCATGTAACCTGCAGAAGTATGAAGCATTCCTTTGGGTTTGCCTGTAGATCCTGAAGTATAAAGTATAAATAATGGATCTTCTGCGTCCATGATGACACTTACAAATTCTGATGACGCATTTTCGTACAAAGTTTCCATCCATATATCTCTATTCTCTTTCATTGAGAGCGTGTTCTGAGTTCTTTTTACCACCAACACTTTCTCAACAGTCGGACAATGTTCTACCGCTTCATCTATGATACTTTTTAAGTCTAAAACTTTATTACCTCTATAACTTCCATCTGATGTTACAATCAGTTTGGCTTCACAATCATTGACTCTAGAAACCACAGCAGACGCAGAAAAACCAGCAAATATCACAGAGTGAACAGCACCCAATTTTGCACACGCCAACATGGTAACTGCCAATTCTGGAATCATTGGTAAATAAATGCAGACGCGATCTCCTTTTTCTACTCCTAAATCCCGCAATACATTGGCTACTTTGTTGACTCTTTTGTAAAGATCATTATAAGTAATATGTTCTGTGGGTTCTTTTGGATCATTAGGTTCCCAGATGATGGCCGTTTTTTCACCCCTAACCGCTAGGTGTCTATCTAGGCAGTTTTTGGTAATATTAAGCTTAGCATTTTTGAACCAAGAAATCTTTGCTTCATTCATGTCATATTTTACTACTTTGCTCCATCTTTGGTACCAAACGAAGTTTTGATCTGCTATTTTATCCCAAAATTTCTTAGGGTTTTTTATCGATTTTTTATATTCCTCAAAATAATGAGGTAAATCTTCAATGATGTAATTTCTCATCGTTACAATGGTTTTATTTTACGATCGGATTATGCCATCCTTACGCTGTATATTTTTTATATTTATCTTGAATTTCTTCAATTATTTTTTCATCATCAATCGTAGCAGGTATAGAAAATTCTTTTTGATCTAGTATTGTACGGATTAATTTTCTTAAAATTTTTCCCGATCTCGTTTTGGGAAGTCTATCTACTACCATTACGTTTTTTAAACAAGCTACTGCGCCTATTTTCTCTCTTACTTTTTGGGTAACTTGCTTTTCGATTTCAGATTCAGAAATTATGCTTCCGTTTTTAATGACCACTGTAGCAAAAGGAATTTGTCCCTTCAAAGCATCATCTATTCCTACCACGGCGCACTCTGCAATATCCGGATGAGATGAGACTACTTCCTCCATTTCAGAAGTAGAAAGTCTGTGTCCTGCTACATTGATGACGTCATCTACACGTCCTGTGATAAAGATATATCCATCTTCATCTTTTATAGCGCCATCACCAGAAAAATAATAACCTTCAAACTGAGAAAGATAACTATTTTCGAATCTTTCATAATCATTCCAAACTCCAAGTAAGGCGCCTGGTGGAAGTGGAAGTTTTATTACGAGGTATCCTTCATGATGTGCGTCCAGTTCGTACCCATTTTCATCAAAAATTCTAATATCATATCCCGGAATCGCCTTTCCTGCAGATGCTCTTTTGATGGGGAATTGCCCATTTTCGGGTAATAATCCGATCATTGGCCATCCAGATTCTGTTTGCCACCAATGGTCGATTGCTGGTACGTTAATGTGTTCATTAAACCAATCTAGAGTGGCAACGTCGCACCTTTCTCCTGCTAGTAGCTGCTTCTTAAGGCAAGATAAGTCGTACTTTTTTACCAAATCTCCATGAGGATCTTCTTTTTTAATAGCTCTAATGGCGGTAGGTGCAGTAAACATAGTAGAAACTTTATATTCTGAGATGATTCTCCAGAATGTTCCTGCATCTGGCGTCATGATCGGTTTTCCTTCGAATATTACGGTTGCATTTCTATTGATTAATGGTCCATATACAGAAAAACTATGTCCAACTGCCCAACCAAAATCTGAAGCTGCCCAAAATGTTTCTCCAGGTTCTACATCGTAAATGTTTTTCATGGAGAATTTCAAAGCGGTCGCATATCCGCCAGTGTCTCTTACTACGCCTTTAGGTTTTCCTGTGGTTCCTGAAGTATATAGTAAATACAATGGATGAGTAGATTCTACGGCTATACATTCTGTAGGTTGAGATTGTGCGACTAATTCTGAATAATCAATTAATCCCTCAAACATTTCGTGCTTATTATCCACTAGATTTCTATTGAATACGATGATGTTATCCACCTTGTCTTGTGCTAATTCAATAGCTTTTTCTACCAATGGAAGATATGGAATTCGTTTGGCAATTTCTACGCCTGCAGACGCTGTGATAAGAACTTTTGGTTTGCAGTCGTCTATTCTTACCACCAACTCTTGTGGGGCAAATCCACCGAAAACTACATTGTGTATCACGCCAATTCTGGCACATGCAAGCATGGTAAATAGCGTTTGAGGTATCATCGGCATGTAGACCACAGCAATATCGCCTTTCCCAAGGCCTAAAGAGAGCAGACCTCCTGCCAGGCGAGATATTTCTTCTTTTGCTTGGGAGAAAGTATAACTTATTTTCTGATCAGTAACGGGAGAATCGTACACTACTGCCAATTGCTCTCCGTATCCGTCTTCAATGTGTTTGTCTATACAGAGATAGCACATATTCAGCTCACCATCTGCAAACCACTGCGTGTAATTGTTGTGATCTGGCGATGTAATTTGGGTTGGAAATTTGAACCATTTTATCTCTGATGCTTGGTCATGCCAAAAATTTTCTTTTTCATTAAGGCTATATTCAAATAAATTATCTGTTTTCATGTAAATTTTGGATTTTAATACTTTTAGGTGTTACGTTTTTAAATATAATTAAAATGGGAATAATAGATGAGTTATTGCTTAAATATTCTATGATAGTATTCTAATTCTTATTCAATTTAGTATTTTTTTTGCAATTGCCATAATTTTTAAAATTAAACAAATACTTAATTTTCAACTTTCTTAAACTGTTAAATCAACTCAAAACAGATAAAATATCTAACTATAATAATTTTAACAATAATTTTATCTTATTTATTTTGAAATTAAAGTGATAATGTTTTAAATTTGCATTCTAATTTATAGCTAACAAGAAATGAACTTAGAAGTTTCTTCTGAAAAACATTTGATATATGTGGAACAAATCCGTGAGGAAATGGCCAACTCTGCTAAGGCCAGAGGGACAGGAATTGCTACGCGTACCTCTGAATATATAACTGAGAAAATACTAGAAGGTAAAGCTGTTATCGCAACAGATGATCAGGGTACATGGGCAGGATTCTGCTATATAGAAACTTGGTCAGATGGTCAGTATGTGGCCAATTCTGGTCTTATCGTTTCTCCGCAATTCAGGAAATTGGGATTGGCGAGAAAAATAAAAGAAAGGGTTTTTGACTTGTCTAGAGAAAAATATCCAACTGCAAAAATATTTGGTTTAACCACAGGATTGGCGGTCATGAAAATAAATAGTGATTTAGGTTATAGACCTGTCATCTACTCGGAACTTACGCAAGATGACCAATTTTGGAACGGTTGTAAAAACTGTGTCAACTATGAAATTCTAAAAAGTAAGGAGAGAAACAATTGTCTCTGTACGGCAATGTTATTTGAGCCAAAAAGTAATGAAATGATAACAAAAAATAATCTAGAAACGGTATATAATGGGAACGACTAAAAAAGTGGTATTGGCATTCAGTGGAGGTTTGGATACTTCTTATTGTGCAAAATATTTAACTGAAACTTTAGGGTATGAAGTACATGCAGTAACAGTAAACACAGGCGGATTTGATGCTAATGATGCTGTTGAACTTCAAGAAAAAGCAGAAAAACTAGGTCTTGCTTCTTACCGTTTTGTAGATGCATCCGAAAAATATTATAACGATTGTGTAAAGTATCTTATTTTTGGAAACGTTCTTAAGAATAATACCTATCCACTTTCTGTAAGTGCAGAAAGAACAATACAAGCGCAAATAATTGCTGAATCAGCGATAGAGTTGGGTGCAGATGCTATTGCACATGGAAGTACGGGAGCAGGAAATGATCAGGTTCGTTTTGATTTGATGTTCCAAGTAATGTGCCCTAATATCGAGATTATTACTCCAATTCGTGATTTAAGTTTATCAAGAGAAGAAGAAATTCAGTTTTTGAAAGATCACGGTTACGAAATGGATTTCGAAAAAGCTCAATATTCTATTAATAAAGGTCTTTGGGGAACTTCTGTTGGAGGAAAAGAAACTTTAACATCTAGATATTCTCTTCCAGAATCTGCATATCCTTCTCAAGTGGAAAAAACAGAGGCTTCAGAATTAGAAATTGAATTCAAAAATGGAGAATTGGTTGCTGTAAACGGAGAAGTTTTTGCTCATCCTGTACAAGCAATTCAGAAGATTGAAGAATTGGCATCTCCTTATGGTATTGGACGTGATATTCACGTTGGTGATACTATTGTGGGGATTAAAGGTAGAGTAGGTTTCGAGGCTGCTGCAGCATCTATCATCATCAAAGCTCATCATTTATTAGAAAAACATACGTTATCCAAATATCAACAAACCATAAAATCTCAACAAGCAGATTGGTACGGAAACTGGCTTCACGAAGCGCTTTTCTTAGATCCAGTGATGAGAAATATCGAGGCTTTCTTGCAAGATTCTCAAAAAGCTGTGAATGGTAAAGTGTTCATTACGCTTCTTCCATATCGTTTTATCTTGAATGGAATCGAGTCTCCAAACGATTTGATGTCCGATATTTTTGGAAGCTATGGCGAAGCAAACAGAGCTTGGTCTGGTGATGATGTAAAAGGATTTACAAAAATTCTTAGCAACTCATTAAATATTTACCACCAAATTAATAAAAAATAAATAGGGCAGCTTTATCCGCCTTCCGTTCCCGCTATTTTTATTTTCAAAAAAAATAAAAATGAGCTCCACTCACGTCGGGCTGCGAGAGATTAGGTGTAGAATTTAATGTTCTCAAAAATTAAATACAATGAAAACAGTAGGAATTGTAGGAGCAAATGGCTATACAGGAAGCGAACTCGTTCGTTTGCTTGCCTATCATCCAAATGTAGAATTAGGGTTTTTGTACAGTCGTTCTAATGCGGGAACTAAAATTTCTGAAATCTATGCAGATTTAGAAATGGTTTGCGATATAGAATTAACGAATGAAATCTCAGCAGTAGATATTGTTTTCTTGTGTTTGCCACATAGAGAAAGTAAGAATTGGTTATCTCAAAATTCAGTTTCTGAAAACACTTTGGTGATTGATCTTGGAAATGATTTTCGTTTGGATGGAAAGTCTTTGGATAGAAACTTTATCTATGGACTTCCAGAAATCAACAAATCGGATATCGCGCAAGCTAAAAGTATTGCAAATCCGGGTTGTTTTGCTACCGCAATTCAGTTGGCACTAATGCCATTGGCAAACAAAGGGTTGCTGGATGAGGTGTATACTACAGGGATTACGGGTTCTACCGGAGCTGGGCAATCTCTGCAAGCTACTACTCATTTTACTTGGAGAAATGATAATGTTTCTGCTTATAAAACCCTTACTCATCAGCATGTAGATGAAATTCTTCAACAAGTAATTTCACTTAATAATAAAGAAGTAAGCCTAAATTTTGTTCCATGGAGAGGAGATTTTGCGAGAGGAATTTTTACGAGTTCCACGATAAAAACAGATTTAGAGCTTACTGATATCAATCAATTGTATAAGGATTTTTATGCAGAGGCGCCTTTTGTAAAGGTAAGTGATAGAGCAATTGATTTGAAACAAGTTGTCAATACCAATCGCTGCGTGATCCATGTAGAGAAAAACGGTAATGTAATAGTTATTCATTCAGCGATTGACAATTTGCTTAAAGGAGCTTCCGGACAGGCGGTTCAAAACATGAATATTGCAATGGGATGGGAAGAAAACCTAGGATTAGACCTAAAACCTATTGCATTTTAAAACAAAAAAAATGAATTTATTCAACGTATATCCATTATTTAATATCAATCCTGTAAAAGCTCAAGGTTCTTTTCTTTGGGACGAAAAAGGAGAAAAATATTTAGATTTCTACGGCGGACACGCTGTAATTTCTATTGGTCACAATCACCCTCATTATCAAGCAAAATTAAAAGATCAATTAGAAAAAATTTCTTTCTATTCAAACTCTGTTCAAAATAGTTTACAAACAGAGTTGGCTGAGAAATTAGGAGCAATTTCTGGTTATTATGATTACTCATTATTCTTGTGTAATTCTGGAGCTGAAGCGAATGAAAATGCTTTGAAATTGGCTTCTTTCTATAATGGAAAAAGCAAAGTATTGTATTTTTCAAATTCTTTCCACGGACGTACTTCTGCAGCAGTTTCTGTAACGGATAATCCAAAGATTGTGGCTCCCGTTAATTATTCTGAAAGATTTATCAAATCAGAATTTAATAATATCAATCAATTAGAGGAAACTTTCAAGACGCATGGTTCTAAGATTTCTGCTGTAATTATTGAGGGCATACAAGGAGTTGGAGGAATAATGATTCCTACGATTGAGTTTTTAGATAAAATTAAAGAATTGTGTGACGCAAATAATGTGGTTTTAATCTTAGATGAAGTACAATCGGGTTACGGAAGGTCTGGATATTTCTTTGCACACCAAGAGTTCGGCATAAAAGCAGACATTATTACTACTGCAAAAGGAATGGGTAATGGTTTCCCAATAGGTGGAGTTTTAATTAGTTCAAAATTTGAATCAAGTTATGGATTATTAGGTACAACATTCGGTGGGAATCACTTGGCATGTGCTGCGGCAATTGCTGTTTTGGATGTTATCAAAGAAGAAAACCTAATTGATAATGCTGAAAAAATGGGTGCTTATATAGAAGATCAAGTGAAAAGTTTTCCTCACATCAAATCTATTAGAAGAAAAGGTCTGATGATGGGTATAGAACTAGATAGAGATTGTGCAGAAGTAAGAAAAGAATTGCTTTATTCGCATCATATTTTTACGGGTAATGCCAATGATAAAAGTGTATTGAGGGTTTTACCAGCACTTAATATCCAAAAGGAAGAAACAGATTTGTTTATCAATGCGTTCAAAACGGTTTTAGAAAAAATTTAATATTAATTTCAGCCTAAAGGTTTTAATCTAAATTTTTAAAATTTTTAAGTAAAAAATCAATTCAAAATGAAAAAATTCACCTCTGTAAATGATATCGAAAATTTACAGGAAATTATACAAAAAGCTTTAGAAATAAAAGCAAATCCACTTTCTGATACAGAAAAAGGTAAAGGTAAAACAATAGGTTTGGTATTCCTAAACTCAAGTTTAAGAACTCGTTTGAGTAGCCAAATTGCAGCACAAAATTTAGGTTTAAATATTTTAACACTCAATGCTGCGCAAGAAGCTTGGAACCTGGAATTTGCAGATGGAGCCGTAATGGATGGCGGTACTGTAGAACACATAAAAGATGCGATAGAAGTACTAAACCAATATTGCGATATTATCGCTGTACGTTGTTTTGCTGGCATGAAAGTGAAAGAAGATGACGTGAACGAAAGTATTCTTAGTCAGTTTGAAAAGCATGCTAAAGTTCCTGTGGTTTCTCTAGAATCTGCAACGCGTCACCCATTACAAAGTTTGGCAGATTGTATTACGATCACAGAAAACTGGAAAGAAGAGCGTAAGCCAAAAGTAGTTTTATCATGGGGACCTCACGTGAAACCAATTGCACACGCAGTTGGAAATTCTTTCACAGAGTGGATGCAAGAGATGGATGTTGATTTCGTTATTACTAACCCTGAAGGCTATGATCTAGACCCGAATTTTGTAAAAGATACACCTGTAATTCACAATCAGGAGGAAGCTCTGAAGGATGCAGATTTTATCTATGTTAAAAACTGGTCTTCTTTCGAGGATTATGCTGCAACACCAGAAGTGAAATATAACTGGATGTTAACGAATGAAAAATTAGCCAATACCAATAACGCAAAAGTAATGCATTGCTTGCCAGTACGTCGTAATGTAGAATTGAGTAACGAAGTGATGGATGGTGAAAATTCTATTATCTACCAACAAGCAAAAAATAGAATATTCTCTGCACAAACTGTGTTCAGCGAAATTCTAGACCAAATTATTACAAAATAATCATCATGAAAGAGAAACTTTTTGTTGTAAAAATAGGCGGCGCTTTAATAGATGATGAAGTTTTATTAAAAGAATTTCTGACTCAGTTTTCTCAGATAAAAGAGAAAAAAATCTTGGTGCATGGCGGAGGAAAATTAGCAACAACGTTGGCTAATCAACTCGGTATTGAACAACAAATGGTAGATGGCAGAAGGATTACAGATAAAGCAACTTTGGATATTGTAACGATGGTGTATGCTGGCGGAATCAATAAAAATATCGTCGCAAAACTACAAAGTGTAGATTGCAACGCTATTGGTATTTCTGGTGCAGATGCTAATGTAATACAAGCTAAAAAAAGAAATCATCCTCAGATAGATTTTGGTTTCGTAGGCGATATTACGGTAGAAAGCATTAATCGTACGTTGATTTCAAATGTTTTGAAACTCAATCTTGTACCCGTATTTTCGGCAATCACTCATGATAAAATGGGCAATCTTTTTAATACCAATGCAGATACTATAGCTTCTGTAATTGCGCAAAGTTTGTCTGATGATTTTGATGTAGAATTATTGTATTGTTTTGATAAAGAAGGAGTTTTAGCAGATGTAAACAATTCAAGTTCGGTCATAAAAAAAGTTTCTTCAGAAGATTTTTTAGCTTTAAAGGAAGCAGGGAAATTGCATAAAGGAATTTTACCAAAGTTAGAAAATGCGCTAGCAGCGGCAAAAAACAATGTAAAAAAAGTGTATCTAATTAAAGAAACACAACTCCAAAAACATACCGAAAATAACCATGCAGGAACCGAAATCTGTTTATCGTAGAGAAGAACTATCCGAGAAAGCTATTACATTGCTAAAAAAGCTGATCGAGATTCCTTCTTTCAGTAAAGATGAATATAATACTTCGGTAGAAATAGAGAATTTTTTTAAAGATAATCATATTCCTACCAACCGTTTCAAAAATAATATTTGGGCAGTCAACCAATATTTTGATGATAATAAGCCTTCCATTTTGCTTAATACGCATCATGATACAGTAAAGCCCAACAAAGCCTATACGCTAGATCCCTTCTTAGCCATAGAAAAAGAAGGAAAGATTTTTGGGTTAGGGAGTAATGATGCTGGTGCTTCGCTGGTTTCTTTGGCACAAGTATTTTTGCATTTTTACGCACAAGAAAATTTAGATTATAATTTAATAATAGCCTTGACGGCTGAGGAGGAGATTTCCGGTGTAGACGGTATCGAAGCTCTTTTTCCGCAGCTTCCGAATGTGGAGCTTGCCATTGTAGGAGAACCAACGCAGATGAATTTGGCAATCGCGGAAAAAGGTCTTTTGGTAATAGATGGAGTAATGAAGGGAACTCCTTCTCATGCTGCTCATCCTAATGTTGATAACTCTATTGTGAAATGTCTTGCAGATTTGCAAAACATCCTGAATTTTAAACTTCCAAAAGTTTCAGACTATTTGGGAGAAGTGAAAATCACTTTGTCTGGTATTCATTCGGGAGTGCAGCACAATGTAGTGCCAGAGACTTGTTTGTTTACTTTGGATGTGAGAGTTACAGATGCTTATAGCAACAGAGAAGCTTTTGATATTATACAGGCTCAGATGAAATCTAAACTGACAGCAAGGTCATTTAGGCTCAATTCTTCAAAAATAGAGATCGATCATCCATTTGTACAAGCTGGTTTGTCTTTAGGAAGGACAACTTATGGATCGCCCACATCTTCAGACCAAGCAATTATCCCTTGCACATCTGTGAAAATGGGACCTGGAGATAGTACTAGATCTCATACTGCAGATGAGTACATTTATATTGATGAGATAAAAGAGGGAATAGATATCTACATCAAGATTTTAGAAAAAGTATTATAAGACGCGAAATTTTATATCTAAAATGATTGAATTTCACTTCTAATATTTAAAAAGAAAATTATGAAAAAAATTTGGCAAAAAGACAATGTCCAAACCAACAATATAGTTAATCAGTTTACGGTAGGTAAAGATCTAGACTTCGACGAGCGTTTGGCGAAGTACGATGTTTTAGGAAATATTGCCCAATGCAAAATGCTTGCAGAGGTTGGGATTATTTCTCATGAAGAATCTGTCAAAATGCTAGAAGTTTTAGAAGATATCTTGAAAGATATCCAAAATGAAGCTTTTGAGATCGACAAAGAGGCGGAAGATATTCACTCTCAGATAGAATCTATTTTAATTGAAAAACTAGGCGATACAGGGAAGAAAATACACACCGCAAGATCTAGAAATGATCAAGTTTTGGTGGATATAAAATTGTATTTACTAGACGAGATAAGAGAAATTACGGTTTTAACCAATGAGTTTTTCCAGAATTTGGTAAAGTTGGCAGAACAGCATAAAAATACTCTTTTGCCAGGTTATACACATTTTCAAATAGCAATGCCTTCGTCATTCGGACTTTGGTTTGGGGCGTATGCAGAAGCGCTTTTGGATGATGTAGAAATGTTGTTTTCTGTAAAGAATATCATCAACAAAAATCCATTAGGTTCTGCAGCAGGTTATGGATCATCTTTTCCTATTAATAGAGAAAGTACTACGCAAAGTTTAGGATTTAATACCATGAACTATAACGCGGTATATGCGCAGATGACGCGTGGGAAATCCGAAAAAATGTTGGCAATGGCGATGGCAACTTTAGCAGGAACTTTAGGCAAATTCTCCTACGATGTTTGTTTGTATCTCAGCCAAAACTTCAATTTTATTAGTTTCCCTAAAGAATTTACTACGGGAAGCAGTATTATGCCTCACAAGAAGAATCCGGATATTTTCGAATTGGTAAGAGCAAGATCTGGGAGAATACAAGCATTGCCGAATGAGCTTATATTATTAACGAATAATCTCCCTTCTGGTTATCACAGAGATGTACAATTAACGAAGGAAATCCTTTTCCCAGCTATAGATTCTCTTAAGGAATGTTTGGCAATCCTAAATTATACTTTACCTAATATCCAAGTGAGAGAAGGGATTTTGGAAGACGAGAAATACAAATACTTGTTCAGTGTAGAAAAGATCAATGAGGAAGTACAAAGCGGTCTTTCATTTAGAGATGCATATATAAAAGTAGGAAACGAAATTGAAAATAATGAATTTGAATTTGAGGTAAAGAATCTGAACCATACTCATCAAGGGAGTATAGGAAATTTGTGTTTGGATAAAGTAGAATATCAGTTTAATAAACTGAGAGACAAATTGCTAGGTTAATCTAAATCAATCTTAAATTCTGTAGATTTTTTAACTTCATGAAGTACAATAGAACTGTGATATTGCCAAATATTAGGTGTATTTGAAATTACATTTACAGCAAAATCATTATAAGAATTGATATCTTTTGCAATGATTTTTAGCATATAATCGTATTCTCCAGAAAGGCTAGTGATTTCTTGAACTTCATCGTACTTACCAATATGATTCTCGAAAGACTCTAGTACTTTTTGCGATTGTTCCTTCAAACGTACGTTACAATAGACAATAAGATTTAGTCCTAATTTTTCCCTATTTAGTAGACCTACATATTTCTCTATTACTTTCTGCTTTTCTAGTTGTTTTATACGCTCGTAAGTAGGAGTAAAGGTAAGGCCAATTCTTTCAGATATTTCTTTAATAGAAAGTGTAGAGTCGGCTTGTATAATTTTGAGGATCATTTTGTCTTTAGCGTCCATAATAGTTTTTTGATGAGTGACAAAAATATCAAGAAATATCGAGACTGAGAAGTAATTAAATTTTTAATTTTTTTAACACTCAGATTTTGCCGTTTCGCTGAAATAATATATCTTTGCACCTAATGAATAAAACAGTATTTATATCATTAGAATTTCCGGGCTGCATTGGCGCCCTTTACGATATTTATTATATTAAGCGAAGATTTGTCTTCGCTTTTTTTTTGTAAAAAATACAGATAATTATGTTTACGATTACAGAGCTAAGTACAGAGAAAATCAATAAATTACTTCAAGAAGCGTTGGCTTTTTCTAAAGGTAAAATTGCAAAGATAGAAGGTGAAGTTTTCAGTTCAAACCTATTTTTCGAAGATAGTACGAGAACCAAAACTAGTTTTGATATTGCTGAGAGAAAATTGGGTTTGCAGGTTATTCCTTTTGATGCTTCGCATAGCTCGGTAAATAAAGGTGAAACACTTTATGATACAGTAAAAACATTGGAGAGTTTAGGTGTAAATTTAGTGGTAATCAGAGATAAAAAAGATCGGTATTTTGAAGAATTGAAAGATATAAAAATACCCGTAATCAACGGTGGAGATGGTACAGGAAATCATCCATCACAATGCTTATTAGATTTATTGACAATCTATCAAGAGTTTGAATCTTTTGAAGGATTAAAAATAGGAATTGTAGGAGATGTGAAACACAGCCGAGTAGCCAACTCCAATGCAGAAGCATTAAGAAGATTGGGTGCAAAAGTATATTTCTCGGGACCAGAAAATTGGTTTGATGAAGGTGCTCTTATTAATGGAACCTATCTTCCCGTAAACGAATTAATACAAGAGGTTGATGTCTTGATGTTACTAAGGATTCAGCACGAACGTCACGATTCTACGATGAGTTTTTCGGCATCAGAATACCATCAGAAATACGGGCTTACTAAGGAAAGAGAAAATAGAATGAAAAGTAATGCTATCATCATGCATCCAGCACCAATTAATAGAGATGTGGAGATAGATACCGATTTGGTAGAATGTAATCGCTCAAGGATATTTAAACAAATGCAAAATGGTGTATTCGCAAGAATGGCAATCATCAAAGATGCTCTGGAGCAAAAGGGATTTGAGTTTAAATAAAATGTACCCGTGTACAATGTTTTAATGAAATCATAAATACAACAGTACATAAAAAGTAAAGTAAGTAAAAGAAATTGAAATGTCTAGCATCTGAAATTTGATGCTTAGCATCTAATAAAATAAAAATGAAAAAGAAATTAATATTAGAATCCGGAGAGGTTTTTTACGGAGAAGGTTTCGGAGCAGAAGCGGAAACTGCAGGTGAAGTAGTTTTCAATACTGGGATGACGGGTTATCAAGAACTTATCTCTGACCCATCTTACTGTGGTCAAATGGTTTGTATGACGTATCCTTTGATAGGGAATTATGGGATTAATCGTGATGATTATGAAAGTATAGAGCCCGCAATTAAAGGGCTTATTGTAAAAGAAGTATGCGATCTGCCATCTAATTTTAGATCACAATTATCCTTGGATGAATTCTTCAAGAGAAAAAAAATGTCGGGGATTTCAGGTATTGATACAAGAAGATTGACAAGAATTCTTCGTAATTCTGGTGTTGTGAAAGGCAAAATTGTAAATGCCGATGCAGATAATGATACTACTATCGCTGAACTAAAGAATACAATATTCCCAACCAACCAGGTGGAAACTGTATCTACAAAGACCTCGTATGCAAACCCAGGTAGAGGATTGAAAGTTGTGTTGGTAGATTTCGGTTCGAAGTTGGGAATTATCAGAGAGTTATCTCAAAGAAATTGCGATATCACGGTAGTTTCCCAAGATTCTACTGCCGAAGAAATCCTCATGATGAATCCAGACGGAATCATGTTATCTAATGGTCCTGGAGATCCAGAAGATAACCAAGAAGCTTTAGTTATGATCCGTGGATTGCTAGGTAAAGTTCCAATTTTCGGAATCTGTTTGGGTCACCAATTAATCGCTTTGGCTTGTGGTGCAAAAACGTTCAAACTTAAATTCGGTCATAGAGGAGGAAATCACCCTGTTTTAGATTTAGAAAATAATAAAGTAGCAATCACTTCGCAAAATCACGGTTATGCTGTAGAACAGGAGAGTTTGAAAGATACAGACCTTGTAGAAACGCATATCGCACTTAATGATAGAACCAATGAAGGTATAAAACACAAAATTCATCCTTGTTTTTCTGTGCAATATCACCCAGAGGCGAGTCCTGGACCAGAAGATGCTAACTATTTATTTGATGATTTTATCAAATTGATGGAGGATTTTAAGAAGTAAAATTGAGAAACGAGAGCCGTGACTCTTGTATTCTCGTTTGAATTACAAACTCAATTAATTTTGATGAAAGAACTTCAATTAATATTTATAGAAAAAGCAGATTCTTTGATTAAAGATTTAATTGAAATTAAGAAAATGATATATTCTTTTAAAAATAATTTAACAATATAAAGTAGTCAAAGATAGAATCTCAAATCTCGATTCTTGGCTCTTTAATCTTATATAATAAAATGGCAAAACGTACAGACATAAAAACAATATTAGTAATCGGTTCTGGCCCTATCATCATTGGGCAAGCAGCAGAATTTGATTATGCAGGAACGCAGGCTTGTTTATCACTAAGAGAAGAAGGTTACAAAGTGATTCTTATCAACTCTAATCCTGCAACTATCATGACGGATGTGGAGATTGCAGATAAAGTTTATATAGAACCAATTTCTTTACAATTTGTAAGTCATATCATCAGAAAGGAGCGCCCAGACGCACTTTTACCAACGCTAGGAGGACAAACTGGCCTTAATATGGCGGTAGAGTTAGAAAACTCAGGTATCCTAGAAGAATGTAAAGTTGAAGTTTTAGGAACAAAGCTTTCTGCAATCAACAGAGCGGAAGATAGAGATCTCTTCAGAGAACTGATGAGAGAGCTGAACGAACCGGTACCAGAATCTGATATTGTAACAACAGTAGAAGGAGCAATAGATTTTGCGGATAGAATTGGTTATCCAGTAATCGTAAGACCTGCGTTTACCATGGGTGGAACGGGTGGTGGTATTGCTGCAACTGAGGAAGAATTAAAAGAAATTGCAGAATTAGGCTTAAAATACAGCCCAGTTACGCAGTGTTTGATAGAGAAGTCTATTGCTGGTTTCAAAGAAATTGAATACGAAGTAATGCGTGATGCAAACGACAATGCAATTGTGGTTTGTAATATGGAAAACATAGATCCAGTGGGAGTTCACACAGGAGATTCTATCGTAGTAGCGCCTTCTCAAACCTTATCTGATAGAGAATATCAAATGCTAAGAAATTCTTCACTTAAAATCATTAGAGCATTAGGTATAGAAGGAGGTTGCAACGTACAGTTGGCATTAGATCCTCATACTTTCAACTACTATATTATCGAGGTAAACCCTAGAGTTTCTAGATCATCTGCTTTGGCTTCTAAAGCAACTGGATATCCAATTGCTAAGATTGCGGCAAAGATTGCGGTGGGTCTTACTTTAGATGAAATCATGAATCCTGTAACAGGGAAAACATACGCATGTTTCGAGCCAGCCTTGGATTATGTGGTAACTAAGTTCCCAAGATTCCCATTCGATAAGTTTGAGACGGCAGACAGAAGATTGTCTACTCAGATGAAGGCTACTGGTGAAGTCATGGCAATTGGTAGAAATTTCGAAGAGTCTTTACACAAAGCAATTCGTTCTCTAGAAACAGGTCTTACTCATTTAGGTTTAAAGAAAAAACAAGCAGAAGAACTTACAGAGGAAGAAATCGAAAGAAGAATCCGTGTATGTGATGATGAGAGATTATTTATCATCGGTGATGCGCTAAGAAGAGGTTATGATTGGGAACAAATTGTAGAATGGAGTAAAATTGACAAATTCTTCATTTGGAAAATCAAAAAACTAATCGACTTTGAAAAAGTAATTTCTGATAACAAATTTGATAAAGAAACTTTAATTAAAGCTAAAAAACTAGGTTTTGCTGATGTTCATATCGCAGAACTTTGGGATGTGAAGCAACGTGAAGTTTATAATTTCAGAAAAGAAAATAATATTATTCCAGTTTTCAAAATGGTAGACACTTGTGCTGCTGAGTTTGAAAGCGAAACTCCATATTTCTATGGAACTTACGAAGAAGAAAACGAAAGTGTTGTAACGGAAAAAGAAAAAATTATTGTTTTGGGTTCTGGACCTATTAGAATCGGACAAGGTGTAGAGTTTGATTATGCTACGGTACATTCTGTTTGGGCTATCAAAGAGATGGGTTACGAAGCCATTATCATCAACAATAACCCAGAAACGGTTTCTACAGATTTTTCTATCTCAGACAAATTATACTTCGATCCATTAACGGAAGAAGATGTAATGAACATTATAGATCTAGAAAAGCCAAAAGGTGTTGTAGTACAGTTCGGTGGACAAACTGCAATTAACTTAGCTGATAAATTGGCAAGCTATGGTGTAAAAATCTTAGGAACTTCTTTGGAAGATCTAGATAGAGCAGAAAATAGAAATAAATTTGAAGCTGCACTTCAAGAACTTAATATTCCTCAACCATTAGGAAAAACTTGTTTCACAAAAGAAGAAGCTTTAGTTATCGCTAACGAAATTGGTTTCCCAGTATTGGTACGTCCTAGTTATGTACTTGGTGGTAGAGCCATGGAAATTGTATACGACGACAAAGAATTGAGCTACTACATGACTAATGCAGTAAAAGAAAGCTCGGAACACCCAATCTTGATCGACCGTTACCTTACCGGAAAAGAAGTAGAAGTAGATGCAATCTGTGATGGTGAAACAGTGATTATCCCAGGAATTATGGAGCACATCGAAAGAGCAGGTGTACACTCTGGAGATTCTATTGCTGTGTATCCTCCACAAAACGTTTCTCAAGCAGAAATTGATACTTTGGTGGATTACACTCAGAGATTGGCGAAAGGACTTAACGTGATTGGATTGATGAACATCCAGTATGTTTTATCTGAGGGTAATGTATATGTAATCGAGGTGAACCCAAGATCATCTAGAACGGTACCTTTCTTATCTAAAATTACAGATGTACCAATGGCGAAATTAGCTACAAAAGCAATACTAGGAGCAAAACTTACAGATTTAGGTTACAAAAACGGATTAGTTCCAAACAAAGAAGGTGTATTTGTAAAAGTACCTGTATTCTCTTTCTCTAAACTTACGAAAGTAGATATTTCCCTAGGACCAGAAATGAAGTCTACAGGTGAAGTAATGGGTAAAGATACTACACTAGAAAAAGCTTTATACAAAGGATTAATCGCAGCAGGAAGAAAAGTTCCTGTAATAGGATCTATCTTATTCACAGTAGCAGATAAGCACAAACAAGAAGCGGCAGAGTTGGCAGCTAGATTCCATGAAGTAGGCTTTAAAATTTGGGCTACGGAAGGAACAGCTGGATTCTTCAAAGAAAAAGGAATTCCTTGCAAAATTGGATACAAAATAGGAGAAGAAAGCGTAAATCTGATCGATCTTATCCAAAAAGGAAAAGTACAGTACGTCGTAAACACCATGACGAAGGGAAAACAAGTTGAAAGAGACGGTTTCCAAATTAGAAGAATGAGTGTAGAAAACGGCGTACCATGTCTTACTTCAATGGATACAGTAGAGGCAATCTTAAAAGTAATAGAAAGCATGACTTTCAAAATGGAAGCAATGTAGTTTAGCTTTTAATCATATCAAAAAAAAAGGATTTAAACTTAGTTTAAATCCTTTTTTTTCTAATCGGAAAAAAAATTGTTAATATCCTCCTCTCCAAATCCCGTCTACAAAAGTCATTATATATTGCGAATAGCTCGTTACGAAGAAACTAGCATGAGAATTTGGTGGAGAATTTCTTCCCACTGTCATACCTGTTAAGGTCTTATCTAAAACAATCGTTACCTGCTGACCTTCATATCCATCAGGAAAATCATCAATAATAACATAGTCAACAGAGCTATCTCTATATGGTGTTTTTAAATGAATAATATCTGCAGTAATGGGTTCAGTAATGACAAAATGTTGGTTTTGAATATTCAATACAGGCATCATCATTATTTGAATTTTCTTTGTCAAAATGCCATCCACTGTTACCGTAGATCTAGGAGTTGCCGTGCCAAAACCAACTCTGTGATTTTGTGCGTCTACAGATATTGTACTGTCATCTATAGAAAAAGCATTAGTAGTAGAGCCTCCAGAAAAGGATAATTTATTACTATTGAGATTCACATTTCTATGACCAGCAAGTTCACCGTCTTTGTTATAGAGATTCGCAAAAGTTCTCCATTTTAGTTCAGTTCCTATATTATCCAAATAATAGAAACCTTTAGTATGAATTTCGCTTACAACTCCAGTAGATGTAGAAGTTGCATCCGTGATATACACAAATGTACCTTCATGTTCTGAAGTATAAGTAGTCATGTCCTTTGTGGCGAGTTCTGCTTTTGTTAATTTTGGAATAATTATACCGTCTGCAACAAATGGATCTACCTGAGATTGATTATCCCTTTTTTCACTTACATGAAGTGTAGATTTAGGAGATACTGTATTTACACCTACTTGTGCAGATACTAAGTTTAGCAGTCCTACCGAAAGGACTGTCAATAAAAAGATTTTCATTAAGTTTTTTAGTTTAGTGGTAAATATACTTCCAAATAAAATAGGATAAAGGTGAATAAAATATTACAATTATGTGTAGCATAGTTTATTAAAGATATTGATGGCTAGAAGTATAGGAAATGCCATTTTTGCTGGATGATAATTATCACTCTTTATATTTAGAATAAATAAAAATAAAAAATCTATATTTGAATAATTATTTTAAAAATAAAGTATTGTGGTAAAGGTATTAATAATGAGTGTTGCATTGGCTTCTTCAACATTAATTTGGGGACAAGAAGTGTTACAAAATGGAGTTAAGGAAACAATTCAATCTAAAATTTTAGATGAAAATAGAGAAATTTATATTCATTTGCCAAGATCTTACCATGATAACCAAATTCAGCCAGCAAAATATCCTGTAATCTATCTGCTAGATGGAGAAACCAATTTCGATTACTATGCAGGTATGGTAGATTTGCTAAGTAAACAGCCTTACGCAGAAATCCCCGAAATGATTGTGGTAGGTATCATTAATACCGATAGAACGAGAGATCTTACAACTTCCGAATCCAATGAAAAATCGACCAAAAATCCCAAAGAATTGGTGTATAAAACCAGTGGAGGAAGTGATAAATTTTACAATTTTTTAGAAACTGAAGTTAAAGATTTTGTTGCTAAAAAATACAGAACTAATGGATATCAAATTTTGGTAGGTCATTCTTATGGTGGTTTATTTGCAACAGATATTTTATTTAATCACAGTAAAAGCTATCAATCTTACGTGATCAATGATCCAAGTTTGTGGTGGAATAAACAAAAGCAAATGGCTACCATCAGGAATTATTTTAAAAATAATTCGAAATTACCCAATTCTACATTTGTTTATCTAGCACAAGCCAATGATGAAGGGCGCTCTCAGCAAACTATTGAAGAAATGAGCCATAATATTGTTCGTTTTAAGGAGATTTTAGAGAAAAGTCATGGTCTTTATTTTAAGCATAAATTGTACACAGAAGAAGCACACGGAAATGTTATTTATCCAGCAAATTTTGATGCATTGCGCTACATTTTCAAAGGCTATTCTACCAATGTGAAAGAGTTTTCTGCTGATCCAGAAAAACTAATGAGATCCTACGAAGAATTTTCTAAGAAACAAAATTTCACTTTTCAACCTTCCGAAATTTATTTAAATTTTATTATTAAATATCTTCAAAAAAACCAATCTACCGAAGCTGAAAACTATTTTAAGCAGCTTAAAAATGACCTTTACTAGAATACATAATTGTATCGCTAAAAATGGCGATTCTTTAGCAATTTTAAAGTCATTTTGTAAATTGTTGTAATAATCCTACTATCTTTAATGACAAATCATAACACAGATGTCGAAACACCAAAAAAGAGTACAAGAAGTCTATCATTTTTTTGAAAACAATGATACGGTACTTGGATTTAGAAAACTTTTAGATTGTGCCATGGATACTCAAGATATGAACATCTACAAAGAATCTACAGAGCTTACGGATTGGAAAGAAAAAAATCCTAGTGATACCAAAAATCTCATTTATAAAGCAAAAGTTTTATTAGAAAAAATCAACAAAATAGAGGTGTACGAAAGTTCTATGGAGTTTCCAGTACTTTCTGCTATAGATATAAAAAAATCTTACGGCAGCCAAAGATTTTCGCTTGGTCCCGTTTCCTTACAAATCAGGAAAGGACAAGTATATGGTTTGGTAGGGGAAAATGGAAATGGAAAAACTACGTTGCTTAGAATTTTAGCCAACGAGCTCAAATATTCTCACGGAACGTTGAAATACAATTTCAATACTGTACCGAAGGATGATTATGATCTTTGTACAAAATTGGTATACATCCCACAAAGAACTGACAAATGGTATGGTAGTCTTAAGGATAATTTGAAATTTGTGCTATCAAACTATGGAGTAAAAGCAGAGGAAAACGAAACTCGTACGCTAATGATGATAGCAAGATTGGGGTTGTGGAATTACAAACATCTGAAATGGAGCGAGCTGTCTTCGGGGTATAAAATGAGATTCGAATTGGCAAGAACATTGCTTCGTCAGCCTGAAATTTTACTATTGGACGAGCCACTTGCCAATTTGGATGTACTAGCACAGCAAATTATACTCGAAGATTTGAAATCTATCGCCAATTCGGTAAATAAACCTATTGCACTGATCTTGAGCTCACAGCAATTGTATGAAGTAGAAAAGGTTTCTGACAAAGTAATTTTCCTTAAAAACGGACAATACAAAGATAATGCAGAATTGCAAAGTGCAGAAAACGAAGGTTTGATCATAGAAATTGAAAGTACAAATCCACGAGAAGATCTTCTCAGAATTTTCCAAGAATTAAATTTAGAAAAACTGAATTTTAATGGTGGCGTATACGTGGCTTACTTTTCTGTGAATACAGCTTTTCATGAGGTTATTTCCGCTTTAGGACAAGCCAAAATAGAAGTTGTGTACATCCGTAATATCTCTTCATCTACAAGAAGATTCTTCGTTAACTAATCTTCCCAAACTTTACTGAAAATGAAAAAAATTAATCAATATTTATTAGAAAATCATCCTACTATTTGGAACACGAAGCTTGTTTGGATGCTCCTTATTACTCTAGTTATACATATCATCTTCTTTTTCATCGGATATGTTTCTCATAGAGACCCAATATCACTACAATCCAATTCTGTACAAGATGATTTCTTCTCGCATGGGTACATTTTTGTTCAAGTTACGATTTCCATTATACTGATTGTTGGATGGCTCATTTCCTTGTTTAAAAATAACGCTTTCAAGAATTTTTATCCTAATTCTAAGTGGAAATTATTTTCCCAATTTTTACAATATTTTATTATTGTATTCGCCAGTACCACATTCTATTACTCGTTCATGATGGGTTTTAAGACCTTCATTGTGACAAATTATCCTGATAAAGAGATGAATAAAAATATAGATATCATCAACCGATCTTATCCTTTTTTATCTCAAAATATGGGACATTATACGTTGAATAATAGACTATCTCCGGAGCCATTCGCCAAATTATATTGTGAAACGGATATTGATAAAATAGATAGAAGTAAAAAGTATTTTGTGTATTATAATCGTGTTTATCAGTTTTACACAACTTATTCTAAAAAAACTACCAAAAAAGATAAATATGGAGAATATGTAGAAGTTCAGCCAGAGTTTTCTAAAAATATTCAACCTGTAAATGTAGAAAATGATGGCAAGACGAAGACATCCCATTTTAGGAAAGATGTTGTTGACTTATCTACCTATATCACAACAACGCAGCCTAGCTATTACAATTTTTCAGAATTATTATATGATCACGATAATTGGCAAAAAGAATCACAGCGTTATCCAAGCGAGGATTACAATCTTGGATTTATGAGTAATTCTGAGTCAAAACAAAGGAAAGCGGAAATAAATAGGAAAACAATTGAGCTTTTAAAAAAGAAGGACCCAGAAGTCATTGAAAAATTATTGTCTGAGTTTCTAGAAATTTCCAAAAAATTCAAAATTTCCAACAACCTTAATGCCAAAGAGTGGACAAAGCTTGTTTTTCATCCTTCTGAATTTGAAGTCAAAAAATTCATTAGAGAAGAGAAAATATCCAATGATATAGAAGATTTTGCAGCGACAGATTACGCTACTACTGTAGATGCGGCCGCTATGGTAGACGAAAACGGAGTTGTGGTAGATAGCAAAACTTCCATAGAAACGTTTAATCCCACCATTGCCAACCAGATACATCCAGATCAGTACTTTAAACAAAATCTTACCTCATTTTATTACTATCAGAGAGATTTGGTAGAAGTTTTGGGAAATGTAGATTCTATTAAAGAATTCAAATTTGTGCAAAGCAGTATACATGTATTTTTGTGGCTTGGATTTGGGATTTCTCTCTTAATTTTTAGTTTTAGAATTGCAGGTCTCAAAGCCTTATTATTTAGTATGATTAGTGCGGGTGTGTTATCATTATTGGTTACTATGGTTTCTATTGGCTATTCTTTCCTTGGTGGTGATTATGAAGAATCTTTTACTAGTATTGTTGGACTCATTGTATTGCTTACCATTATTAGTGTACCGTTATTTATGATGAATAAATTCAGCAAAATGATAACTTCTATTTTTTTAGTAATCTCTATGAATGTTTTTGTGCCTACTGTATTCCTCGTTCTTACGTTGATAGATCGTTATCAAAATTATTTATGTAAGGAGCCAAGTCTCAATATAGAAACGGGAGAAAAAACTTCAAACTGCATTACGTTTTTAGATTATTTGCAACTAAATATTAGCTTTATTTTGATAGTGTTAGGGTTTATAATAATGTATTTTTACAGTGATATAATCAGAAAATGGAAAGCCAGACCTGAATAATTTTTTAGATTATAAAAAAATCTGCCTCATACACTATGTAGGAGGCAGATATATCAATTACTGATGAGGGGTCGGGTGAGACTGCTGTAAAGGTATTTGTCCCTTTATCAGTCGGGCGCCATCGCCTGTAAGTCTTAGATAAAAGTCTGAGGAAACTTTAGTAGAATCGGCATCCAAGGTTAAAAAGTATTGATTAGATGGTATTTGATTTTGATGAGTGGCAGCTTTTGCAATTGCGGTTCCTTCATCATACTCATCAAACATGGCTACATAAACATTGGGTATTCCAATTCTTTTAATATTGTAAAATTGTTTCCACAAAAAATCTCCATGTTGTCTCGCTATTTGGTTGCGTTGGCCACCATTCCAATTTGACCAGGCAAAACCTGGAAAAACTACGGGTTGGAAATCTACACCATGAAGATCGCATACCGCTTTATCATTGAACAATAGATTTGCATATCCATCCACCTGATTACTATCATAACTTCCTACTGTCCATGGCGTAATCATATTGGCAGTAAGCATTGCATTATTTATATTGGGATCAGTTCGCCAATGTTTTTTTGTCCCTGCAATGACGTAGCAACCTCTATCCTGAAACCATTTTATAACATCTCTATAACTTTCACTATTACCAGGCCTCCCGTTCACACCCATTCCCCAGATGCAAACCACGTAACGTCCTTGCTGTTTTGCATATGCTGGGGAACTTAGTAAATCAAGTTTATTAACGATGGTATTTAGCCAGTCTTCTTTTATCTCTGATTGAAAGTTCGCCCATCCAGAAATATCATACATAATATAAAATTTTGTAGGTCTATTTCTGTACATATCGCCGATAGTAGTACTTTGCGCTGCATTTCTCACTTTTTGCGTTACTTGATCCCTATTTAGTTTCCGTACTGGATCATTCAATTCTGTACCAAAACGTTGAAGTGCAATACAATCGATTCCATATTTTCTCATCCATTCTACATGCTTATCAATTACGTTAGCATCATTAGAAGAGTACAATTTTGATGGTTGTCCATTTCCCAAAGTATCATAGTCAGTTTCGTAGGTGGTTGAATATTCACTCACATCTGGCCAAAGTTCAAATGTTTGATTTAAGGCTTTTGGGGCATTGCCAGTAGACCAATGTCGCCACTTTTTCAAAGGGGATTTATCTGTATCTGTATTAAACCAACCCTGATATCCTACTACCACTTTCCCTACGACGTCGCCATAATCTGTGGGTGAAAAACCTTCGTTAACGGTTTTTAGATGTAATGATGAATTGGTATGCTCGCTATCTATTTCTTCAGGTATATTCTCTTGCGAACATGATGAGCAACAAATGCTAATAACAGTAATTAAAGCTACTGTGGTTTGAATTATTTTAAATTTTATTACAATTGAATCCATAACTATTTTTTTTATGTTAGATTATACTTTCCATGAATAACGTCGCTTATATAGGAAAAAGTATTTGTCCCGAGTTTTATTTTCTCAAAAAGAGACAATAAATGTAATGATGATTCTATATTTAACAAAATTTAGCAGTTAGATAGCATATATTCTAGTCGTTATTTTGTATTTTTATAAAAAATTTTATAGTGAAGAAGTTAATTTTAGCCCTATGTATTTCTGCATCAGCAGTTAGTTTTGCACAAGATTATTCGGTACCGGCAGCAAGCCCACGCCAAAAGGTAGAACAACAATTTTCTATGTCCAAAATAAGCATAGATTATGGGAGACCAGGTGTAAAAGGAAGAAAAATTTTTGGGGAATTAGTGCCATTTGGACAAGTTTGGAGAGCTGGAGCCAATTCATCTACTAAGGTAACATTTGGGCAATCTGTTAATTTTGGAGGCAAAGTTGTGGCAGCAGGAACATACGGACTATTTATAGTACCATCGGAAAAAGAGTGGAAAGTAATTTTGAATAAAGACTTTCAACAATGGGGCGCTTATACCTATGATCCAAAACAGGATGTTGTAGATATTGTAGTACCAGTCTATAAATTGGCTGAAAAACAAGAATGGTTTGAGATTACACTCAATCCTACAGATGAAAACTCGGGCAACTTGGTGATAAAATGGGACTTCTCTCAAGCAGAGATACCTTTAAAACCATCAAAACCAGAAGCTGTTACAAAAATTTCTGAAAAACTGAAAGAAATTAAACAAATAGAAAAAGATGCTGCTAAAGCAAAAAGTTAAACTAATAGCGAACTTCGGTTCGCTTTTTTTTACCTATTTTTTTAATCAATTATTTTGCAAGGAATCCTATGGAAACAAAAAATTTAGCTACCCTTTGGTTTAAAAGCTATTATTGGACACAATATTAAGGATTTATTGAATCTATATGATAAGCAAGAACAACATTTTAGTCCAAAATTTAAAATAAGACAACCACAAACAAAAGGATTAATAAAAGGAAAATTTGCATTGAGAGCTTGGTGGAAAGACTGTTTTGATAGATTACCTTCCTTGCGCTATCCTATAAAATCCCTAATTGCTGAGAATGGAAAAGTTTTTATGGAATATAATCGAGTAATAGATAACGAAAAAGATGTGGAAGTAGGCGAAGTTTTGGAAATGGAATACGGTGAAATTATCTTTTCTAGAGTTTATCACGGATAATTATTAATTTTAAATAAAAAAAATACATGGATTTTTCTCTTCAACCTTTATTAGAAACAGAAGAATACAGTCTTGTTCCGTTAGAAGAATCAGACTTTGAAAAAGTATATGAAGCAGCATCTGACCCAAAAGTTTGGGAACAGCATCCTAATAAAGACCGTTATAAAAGGGAAGTTTTCGAGGTCTTCTTTAAAGGTGCGATAGAAAGCAAAGGTGCTTATAAAATTATAAAAAAATCGACTCTAGAAATTGTTGGAAGTACACGTTTCTATAAGAATGAGAATCGGTACTTTATTGGATACACTTTTTATGGAACTCAGTATTGGGGTCAAGGCATCAACTCGCAAGTGAAAAAAATTATGTTGGATTATCTATTTCAATATATAGATACAGTTCACTTTCATGTAGGTGTTGTAAATATTAGATCTCAAAAAGCATTAGAAAAATTGGGTGCAGAAATAATTGCTACCGTAGAAATGGCTTATTTCGGAGAAGAAACAAGGTCGAATTATCTTTATCAAATCATAAAATATTAAATATGAAAAATTATAAAGTTCAAACCAATCCCTTTATTGTACCCACCACGGACGAGAAAACCATTGCAGAACATTGGGGACAGTCTACCGGAAATGCTGATGTTTCTATAGCTCAAATGATCGCGCCACCAGGTTGGAGCGAACCTCATCAAACTCCCCAATTCGATGAATTTACCATAATTATTTCGGGCAGAAAACAATTTGAAATCGATGGTGAGATTGTTATTTTGGAAAAAGGTCAAAGTATATTGGTGCAAAAAGGCGCTAGAGTCAGATACAGTAATCCTTATAATGAAGCTTGCGTTTATATAGCGATTTGTATACCTGCATTTTCTATGGATTTGGTGAATAGAGAGTAATTTGGGAAGCGAATGGTGCATTGTTGCCTATAACATTTAAATAAATAGTTTAATATCTGACATTCAAGATGCTGATGTAGAGTAAATTATATTAATTTTGATTAAAAACACTTGATCCAGTTACTTTTGTCAATATTATAATTAGTGGTGCAATTGGAGTAGGAATAGGTGATGCCACTGGCACACTAACCAAATATTCTCCAAAGGAATATTTAATTACTTTAGAAGAATCAAAATAGAAAAAAAAAGCTGAAGATCTGTTACAATATACAGCTTTTTTTACTTCAAAATTTCTTTTAAGAAAAGTAAAGTATGGTGCCAAGCCCTTTTTGCCATGGTACTATTATAATCTGGAGATTCTGGATTGGTGAAGGTATGTTTAGATTGTGCGTAGGTGATTATTTGCCAATCTGCCTTTCCTTCATTCAATTCTTTCACAAGATTTTGGTAATCTTCTGGAGAAACACTTTCGTCGTCCGCAGGATGTTCTACAAGTACCTTTGCACTAATAGCTTCATTTGCTCTCGACTGATCTTTTGCCAATCCGCCATGTATGGAAACTACTCCTGCTACGTCCATATTTACTCTAGAAGCTTCCAATGCACCTGTTCCGCCAAAACAAAATCCTATCACAGCTATTTTATTGGCAATTGCTCCCTTTTTTTTGAGTTCTTCTAAGGCTAGCTTTATTCTTTTTTGATAAGCAGCGTAATTTTGTTTGTAAAATCCTGCAGATTCCGCCGCTGAAGCGTTATCAGTAGGTACATTTCCTTCGCCATATATATCTGCAATCAGCGCAATATAACCTTCGTTTTTCAATTGTAAGGCAGTGGTTTTTGCTTCATTATCTATGCCTTTCCAAGCGGGAAGTATCAATACGCCAGGAAGGGGTCTTTTATCTGTAGAAGTTATAAGTCCATTCAGCTTTTGTGCTCCGTCATAGTAGGTAACTTCATATAATTTTTGACTCTTTAAAGAACCAGAAAATAAAGCAATAGCAGATAAGGTGATCAATTCTTTCATTAAATTTATTTTAAATATTAATTCCAAAAGTAGAAAGTTCGGCTTTTAAATCGGAATCGGGGTTGATTTTTATCGTTTTGAACCCTAATTGACCTGCAACTTCAATATTTTTCGGATTATCGTCGATAAATACTGATTCTTTTGCCACAAGATTATATCTCTGCAAAAGGATATGCCAAATTTTTGGATCTGGCTTCTTTATTTTTTCTATCCCTGAAACTACGATTTTATTGTTAAATATTTCAAAAAAACTATAATGCTCCAAAGCATATGGAAATGTTTCCGAAGACCAATTAGTGAGACCAAACAATTCATATTGAGTTGTACTAAGCTTTCTCAGAATTTCTACATTTTCTTCTATTTCTCCTTTCAGCATCACGGACCAATTATCATAGAAGGCTCGAATCTGCTTTTCCCAATCTGGAAATTGATCAATAAGAATTTGAGTTCCATCTTCTAATGTTCTTCCGGCATCTTGCTCTTCGTTCCATTGTGAGGTAGCAATATTTTGAAGGAAATACTCCATCTTTTCATCATTTTGAAAGTAGTTTTTGTAAAAATAGCGTGGATCCCAATCCATTAATACGCCGCCAAAATCGAAAATGATATTTTTTATCATGATTTTATTTGTTTAAATTTTTTAGAAAGAATAATGTAAATTATTGTGAAGGCTAACAAAATGTGAAGATAATGAGAATGGCAGAGAAATTCGGTATAATTAATCTTAAAATTACTCAAAGAAATCAAAATTAAAATTTGAGCACCATAGTTTATAAAACCAAAAAAATACCATGCGATGATATCAAATATTTAGGCACTTGTTTTTGGTTATAGTCAATATTTATCGGTAATTTTTTTAGCTATTTTACCATAAATCAAATAAGAAATAGTTATATTATCGATACAAAGATTGATAATACCCACCAAATCTACAATACCCAATAAAGCTGATTTTTTGAATGAAATTACACTATTTTATTCTTTTCATAATCTATTGGATTCCGCCTGCATTTATCACTTGCTGATCTACTACTTTATTAAATTATTGTCTTACAAACTGATAAGCATTATCTATAAAATCTGCATAAATATGTTGTATACCGTTGGTTAGAACTATTTGTGTAGCTTCAATTACAGAATTATATCGAGCCGTTTGCTCAAATGTCTTTTGCGTTAAAGAAATATGAGGCGCTTTGCATTCAATCAAAATAATGGGCTTTGTTTTTTCGGTTACCAGAAGATCAATTCTTTTTGTGAGACCATTCAAAACTATTTTTTTTTCAGTTATTAAAGCTGAGGTTGCGTAAGATTTAACGGTGATATAGTGGTGAACCCAATGTTGTCTTACCCATTCTTCGGGCGTTAGCAAAAGGTAAGTTTTACGAATAAGATCATAAATAAATAACTTATCTTTGTCTCTCTTGAATTTAAAATCAAAATTGTCCTGAAAATTAAGTTTTGGAAGTTCCATTAGTAGAAGATGAAAGAATTAAATGTAATCCTCAAAAGTATTAAAAATAAAGAAGTTTTACCGATTTATTTTTTTCATGGCGACGAGTCTTTTTTTATTGATGTCGCAGTAAAAGCCCTTGAATACAACTTTCTAGAGGAAGACGAAAAAGCCTTCAACCAAACCGTAACGTACGGAAAAGATACTACCTACCAAGATATTTTATCTTTGGCAAGGCAATATCCTATGATGGGTGATAAGCAAATAATTATTGTTAAAGAAGCGCAAGATCTAAAATTAGGAGACGATGAAAGTCTTGCTTTAGAAACTTATATTAATAATCCTGTTCCATCTACCGTTCTTGTATTTGCGCATAAAAATAAAAAACTGGATAGTAGAAAAAAGGTAACCAAAGCTCTAGAAAAAGCAAATGCTCTATTTTTGAGTGAATCTATTAAAGATTATAATTTGCCTAAATGGATTTCAGATGAACTTCAAAGGCTAAAAATAAAAACTTCACCAAGCATTCCAACACTTTTAGCAGAGTATTTGGGCAATGATCTTTCAAGGATTTCTAATGAGTTGAGTAAGCTTAAAATGATTTTAAAACCAGAAGAAATTTTAGACGGAAAATTAGTAGAAACTCACATCGGAATCAGCAAAGAGTACAATGTATTCGAGCTTCAAAAGGCATTAGGAAACAAAAATATCAATACCGCGCTCAAAATAGCTCATTATATGGGCAAAAATCCGAAAAACAATCCTTTTGTGATGTTGATGGCAAGTTTGTACTCTTATTTTTCTAATATCATTTTGTATCATACTGTTTCTCATTTGCCTTCACAAGCAATAGCAACACAGTTGGGTGTGTCTCCTTACTTTATTAAAGATTATGCCGAAGCAGCAAGCAGATATCCTTTAAAACATGCTACTCGTGTAATTTCTATTCTTAGAGAATTTGATATGAAAGGAAAAGGCTTGGGAGCGAGCAATATAGAAGATGCCGAGTTGATAAAGGAATTGGTCTACAAAATAATCCACGTAGACCAAATAAAAACGAAAATCTGATTATTTATGATGCCGATTGAATTTGATGATGCCTATAATTGATAACTATCATTAAATTTTTTTCGTATCAACCGTATTTTTTACGAAATTAGCCTTCTAGAAATTGAAATATTTTTGAAAAACGTATTATGGAGCAAAACATTTTAGATTGTGTAATCGTAGGATCTGGTCCTTCTGGCTTTACAGCCGCTATATATGCTGCTAGAGCAGACCTAAAACCAGAATTATACACAGGATTGGAGCCGGGCGGACAGCTCACTACTACTACTGAGGTAGATAATTTTCCTGGGTATCCTGAAGGAATTACGGGTCCAGAAATGATGATGGATTTGCAAAAGCAAGCAGAAAGATTCGATACTAAAGTTCATTATGAGATGATCACCAAAGTTGAATTTTCTACTGAAGTTGGTGGTATTCATAAATTATATGCAGGGAACAAAGAGATTTTTGCTAAGACGGTAATTATCTCTACAGGTGCTACTGCAAAATATCTTGGCTTAGATGACGAAAAAAAATACAATGGGGGAGGAGTTTCTGCGTGTGCTACTTGCGACGGATTTTTCTACAGAGGAAAAGATGTTGTAGTGGTAGGTGCTGGTGATACTGCTGCCGAAGAAGCTACTTACCTTGCCAAATTGGTAAATAAAGTAACCATGTTGGTAAGAAAAGGAGAATTTAAGGCTTCAAAAGCTATGGTACACCGAGTAAATAATACACCAAACATAGAAGTTAAATTTCACCACGAATTAATTGGTATAGAAGGTGAAAACAATTTGGTAGAAAGAGCCGTAACGATCAATAACCAAACGCAAGAGACTTCTAAAATAGATGTACATGGTATCTTTATCGCAATTGGTCACAAACCCAATACAGATGTGTTTGCAGGTCAAATAACATTAGACGAAAACGGATATATAGAAACTGAGAAAGGATCTTCTAGAACCAATCTTCCTGGTGTTTTTGCAGCTGGAGATGTACAAGATCATATCTACAGACAAGCTATTACCGCAGCGGGGAGTGGATGTATGGCAGCAATGGACGCTGAAAAGTATTTAGCAGAATTGCACTCATAAAACTGTAAAAAAATAGAGAGCGCACCTTCATTTGGTGCGCTTCTTTTTATTTAAATGAAAAATCTATTACTAATCTTTTTGGGTGGTGGTGTAGGTAGTGTAGCTCGCTATATACTCTCAACGTACACTCAAAAATTTTGGACAATTGGAACCATTCCTTTAGGTACATTTATTGTCAATGTGATAGGATGTTTCCTAATAGGGTATATCACTTCATCATTCATTAAGGTAGATCACTATCTTAAGTTTCTTTTAATCACCGGATTTTGCGGTGGTTTTACTACTTTTTCTACCTTCTCTGTAGAGAACTATCATTTGTGGCAAACCCAAAATTATATTACTTTATTTTCTTATTTATTTCTAAGCGTGTTTTTAGGTTTTCTCGCTGTTTCCTTAGGGATGAAATTTGGGTAGTTATTATTCACTTTTGTAATCATCGGATGTGATAGTGACTTATAAGAATATAATATATCAAAATTTTTCTCTCACAAAATCAGTACGTTATTTATTTAATCGCTAAGATCTGCAAATTTATTTTTAAAATATTTTGGAGTATAACAAAAAGTATTTATATTTGCACCACTGAAAACAACGGTATATTCGTCGTTTAAGGAGAGATGGCAGAGTGGTCGATTGCGATAGTCTTGAAAACTATTGACTGTAACAGGTCCGGGGGTTCGAATCCCTCTCTCTCCGCAAGTTGAGAAACTAATTAAACCTTCAAATTATTTTGAAGGTTTTTTTTGTGCCATAATTTTGCATACCTATTTTCTTTTCCTTATAAAAATATTTTTGTAATTTACATCTCGTATTAAACTCCAAACATGCAAATACTTTACGCAGCAAGAGGAACTTATGACGAATTCACTAATGATGAGTTCGGATGGAAACAGTATAAAGAATGGTCTAGATTACCTCAGCTTGATGAATTAGTTTCGTTAGATGGCATGTTGAACGAAGATTTAGTAGAGCCAGATTATAATAGCGCTTACGATTGGGAAAATATTCATGTTTCAGGCAATATTCAAACAGGATTTTATCATTCAGTAGACTTTGTTTTACAAAAGATGGTAAAACGAGATCAATTTAATTTTTTAGCAGTAATTATTGAACCTACACAAGATTGTTCTTATCATTATTTTGAAGGATTTGAATGGATGGGCTACGATTTATTAGATCAATATTTTTCAATCAGTGCACTTACGAATTGTGGAGGTTTTGATGAGTCTTTCTTGCCTTCTGAACTTAATCATAACGGTTTATTATCAGATTTTAATCGAGCAAAAGAGGTTCAAGCAGATTTATTTACGAATAACCCCAATGAAGATCATGCTAATACCCATTGTATCGCTGTCTGGCGTAACAAAGATATTGGTAGGTAGTTCAAAATTATAATGGTTATTTTAGTGCATTATTAAAAGTTAAATTTTTAATAAATATGATCATAAAAGCCGAAATAATCAATCAACCATTATCTGGAGATATGCAAGAGCGCATTTTCCATTTTGATAGTGAATGGAATTCTCATAATTGGACTTTTGTGAAATTTTATAGAGATGATGGATTAGTATGGTGTGGACATTTCCGAGGATCTCCCAATTGTGTAGAGGTTTCACTAACTTACCAAACTGTCATCGTACTTACCAGCGATTATCTTATTCAAATCGATTCAAATACAGAAGAAATTATCGAAATAGAGGATTCGTTTCAATATCGGAATTTAACACTTGCTCCCGATGAGAGTTTGATCATCGCCGATTATATGAATGTAGAAAAATTTACAAATAATATCAAACAAAAAACATTAATAGAGAGTCCAATTGAAATGGATTTTATTGAATTTAAAAAGTGGAATGAGAATAAGTTGGAATTTACTTGTCAGGAATTTGTCTATTGGGAAAAGAATTATCTAATGACTTATGATTATAAATCCAATCTTATAGAAATAAAAAAGTTAATAAAATAAAGCCCACCTTAGTGTTTTCAAATAAAGGAATTATCGAATTTTTATTTGGTTTAAAAGTAAATAAAACTGCGAATTTGATTATTAATGGAATTATTCTAATCTTCACAATACTATGCTTTTTGTTGATACCAAAATACGCCAATAAAAAACATAAAAAAGCAAACGAAAATTGGAAAAATGAACAATTTTCCGGAATTGTTGATAGCTTGTCACGCGATCTCAGAAATCACGCAGTTACAACTTTGTATTTTAAAAATGGAAAAAATCGTTCTAGTCTGTCTCAGCATTATTTTTATTCTATAAAAAAAAATGATTCGGTTTTTAAAGTTTCAGGTACAGATTCTATTTATTTAAAAAGAAATAATATAATTCTAAAATTTAGATAAAATGTATTTTCAGATTTCTAATTTCTGCATATCGAAGGTAGTGTTGGTAATAAGCTAATTATATGCTTTTGAGTTTGTGGATTATCGAAAATATGTAGTTGTAAATCTACAACGAATTTTAATTTAGCCAAAATTTTATAATCGAAAAATCCCTCTCAGAAGAGAAGCATAAAACACAAATGATGAAAAAATTATTAACGCACTAAAACGTTTCAATTAGGAAAAATATAAGGATGTATTTTATATTATTATATCGTTATGAATCATATACCGATCATTATTTTAGTACTATAAAGAAAAGAAAAGATAGTTTGGCAATTGGAGTTTGTATAAGAAATTAGTACATTATTTTTCTATTTTCTATACGCAAAAGCTTTTGTCTTTCCATTTTTTTTATAGTTCTGATGGTTGTTTCTATGCATAATCCCGTAAGTGAAGCAAGTTGCTGACGAGTAAGAGGGATCTCAAAGGTAAAAGGAGATTGATTATCTTGCTCTTGCTTCATGAGCTGCATTACTTCATTTTGTCTTTCGGATGCGCTGTGGCATGAGACCGATTTTATCAAGATATATTTTTTGTACAATCGCTCTGATAAAGCCTTGCATAACATCAGGTACAATTGTGGCTGGAGTTCTAGTAGTTTATAAAAACTTGTTTTGCTAAGTTTCAGCAAGCTACATTCTGTCAAGGCACGTGCGTTCATAGGATAAGCTTTTTCCGTAAATAGTAAAGACTCTCCTATACTATCATCTGTAGAAAGTATATTTTGAATAAACTCTTTACCATCGCTATGGTAATTATTTAGTTTTATTTCACCCGTAAGAATTTGGTAATAAAACTGGGGAGTTCCATTTTCTCTAAATATATAATCTCCAGCATTGTATTTCTCTAAGACAGCTCCTATTTCATAAAGATGATTTTTGTTTATTGGCATATTAAATATAGTATGGGGGATTAAAATTATTTCTTGTTTAATTTTTCACTTAATCATCTTTTAGATTTCACATCACAAGTAAAGATAATTGCGGGATATTCCCAACTTACTATCTAAAATCTGAGATTAAATTGAGTTTGTATTTTTTTTATTACAACTATCTTTTTTTCATAAATCAGACTAGATATCCGAATAGTAAATCGATAATTATCACTATTATAGTATGACAAATATACTTTAATAACTTAATATTTAACTAATAAAATTAAGTATATACAATTATTATTAATTAATAGTAAACAATAACATAATATAATTGTTATATTTTTATTATCAATAAAGAAGATAAAACTTAGGCAAATTAAAACCAAAAAACGGTGGAGACATTACAACTAATTATTATTCTTTGAATAGTAATAGCTATTTTAATTATTTTTATGATATCCTTTCCTTAACTATACTTGTATTTTTTGTGAAAAAAATATATTATCCTTATCCAATTTCTGCTGCGTTTACGGTTAATTTATCAATTATTGTGACCTTTATTTCTTTTTCATGTTGGGTCAATTGAAACCAAAAAAAGCGGAAACCATTATGATTTTCACTTTTTTCTTCTACTTTTCAAACAATAATCTGCCATTAGTAGGCTCAGAAAAACAGATCAAAATTTTATCGTCATGACGTCTAATTGGGACGAGTACCACTTGGTATTTTCCTTCTTCATCTAAGGTTTCTACAATTAGATTACTTCCCATACCCACCTGGTCTTGTGTGTATTCTACTTGGTAATCGTCAAAATCGCCTTTTACAAAGTCTTCTTTTTTAAAATCTATAATTGCCATAATATGTTTTTTTAAATATACACTAGGTAAATGTCTTATCCAAAATGCTTTGTATATAGAATCTAAGATAAAAAATAAATATCAATCTGACTGCTATTTTGCGCTATATAATTTGAGGGGTATAAAACCGCTAATAGGAAATTAAAAAGAGGAATTCGAAACTTTTTTCGTGCTTTAAGCCCCTAGTCATAAATATTGGATAAGTCACCATTTTAACTTTGAAGGGAAGACCACCACAAGGAGTGCTTTATAGTATAGTGAATCAATCTAAAAATGAGATTAAATAATTGATATTTCTATTATACCTCAGATTCCATTTATGATAAATTAAAATCAAAAAGATAAATTCTCAATTGAAAATAATATCAAAGCACCATTTTTTCAAACACCCGGCAAAATAACTTGTGATATTGTAGATGACCTTACAATACAATATCCTAATGATCTTATCCTGAAAGTAACTGCTACAGCTATATATGGTAGCGACTTACATATGTATTCTGGAAATATACCACAACCTAGGCCTGTGGTAATGGGCCATGAATTCATGGGAGCCAATATCAATCATCTACAAGTAGAAGATCGAGTAGTTGTACCCTTCCCTATATCTTGTGGAGGATGTTTCTTCAGCAAGCATGATCTTCCATCGGGATGTTCTCACTCCAACCCATAAAATGGACTTATTACTGAAAATGGTGGTGGAATGTTCAGATGTACAGATTTATATGGAGGCCAAGCACAATACGTAAGATTTCCTTATGCAAATTTTGGATCTAGATATGTATCATATTCATTATCAAATGAGCAAGTGCTTTTCCTCACAGATATTTTCCCTACAGGTTATACAGTAGTAATGTGGGCAAATCTGATAGGAGGTTATACAGTAGCGATATTTGGTGCGGGTCCCGTAGGATCTAAGGTTGCTAAAAGTGCTTATTTGCATCATGCTAAAAGAGTAATTGTAATTGGTACCCAACAATATCGACTAGACCGAATTATCCAAACTTACAGGTTGCGATAATATCCTATGGAAAGTCGCACAGCAAACTGTAGAGCAAATACGTGATCTTACTGCTGGACGCAGGTAAGATGTTTACATTGATGCAGTAAGGTTTGACCAGATAGAGATCTTATAGACAGAGCAAAGGCTGTGGTCAATTTTGAAAAAGGGTCTGTAAAGGTACTCGAAGCCTGTATGAGTGCTGCCAGAAGAGATGGTTTTGTTTCAATACTGGGCGTTAACCCCATCAATTACGATAATTGTTTGACAAAGGGCTTACCATAAGGGTAAGACAATCAACCGTGCATCCTATTGTAGATCTATTACTACATATTGTAGAAAGTGGTCAAGTAAAACTTGATGATATTATTACCCATCGTTTTGCTTTAGATGAGGTAGCTAAAGGATATGAAATTTTTCATGAGTGGGAGGATGGAAGTGTAAAAGTAGTTTTAGATCCATGGAAATAATTAAACCTATGATTTAACTAAAGACCTTTCAATAGAGAGTCTTTTTCTATCGAATAATCTCCTATGTAAGATTTAAATTTAGCAATAAATTAATTTAAAAACAAAATTAAAAATAAATCTAGAAAGAATAAAAGTGTATTGTTGCACTTGAAATAGTCCAAAATGATCTTTGAAAAACCCTCTTCTTTTTAAATTGCACCTATAACCTCAAAAATTTTTTGTTCTTTTGCAAATTGTTTTAATAGTAGAATTGTATGTTGAAGTTTGATGAAATTAGATCTTATAATGATGATGAAGTAAATGAAGCTTTATGTAGTATCGCTAAGCACCCGATGATGAAGGCCCTGATGGGCTTTACCTTCCCAAATATGGAGGAAAAAATATGGCAAGAAAACATGACCAAAGTGGATACTATTACAGATTTTCAAACGAATTTTATATCTCATACAATTCGTCAGATTTTAGAGAGAAGCTCTGAAGGGATTACAACTTCAGGATTTGAAAAATTAGACAAGAATACGGCTTACCTTTATATTTCCAATCATAGAGATATTGTTTTGGATACTTGTTTACTCAATTTGGTATTGCTAGAACAGGGTCTTGTGATGACTTCTTCTGCCATTGGCGACAATTTGGTGCAAAAAAAATTCTTGCATGTTTTAGCAAAACTCAACCGAAATTTTCTAGTGCAACGTGGTTTATCTCTACGAGATCAGCTTACTAGTTCTAAAACGATGTCAGAGTATATAAAGAAGCTTCTTCACAAAGACAGTAGATCGGTTTGGATTGCGCAGCGTGAAGGTCGCACAAAAGATGGTAACGATGCTACCCAGCAGGGTGTTCTAAAGATGTTGGCAATGGCGGGAGATGATGTTCCTTTATTAGATTATCTTAGATCCTTAAAGATTGTTCCAATCTCAATTTCTTACGAATACGATCCTACAGACGCATTGAAAATGCCTCAAATATTGGCTAAAGAAAGAGATGAGGTATATGTGAAGGATAAAGATGAAGACTTTACCAATATGATGAGTGGCGTATTGGGACAAAAAAAACACATCCATATCCATGCAGGTGATGTATTAGATACACAACTTGATGGTATTGCAGTGCTTAACGATAATAAAAATAAGCAGATACAAGGCGTTGCGCAACTCATTGATTATTCGGTTTTCAAAAATTACAAATTGTGGCCTACTAATTATATCGCTTATGATTTGCTTTTTGCAGGAGATCAATTTTCTATTTATTATACAGAGAAAGAAAAAGATTTGTTTCTACGACGTCTAGAGCTTCGAATCAATCAGTCGGATGAAAGTTCTGTAAAACACTTCTTGGCAATGTACGCTAATCCGGTGGTCAATCATCTTTCTTTTTGTGAGTAGCATTTATTAGCTCCATTACTTTTGCTTACATTTTAAATAGCTTTTTTTTTCTCTTTTTCTTGCGTGATGGATTCCTTTCTCATCATTTGTACTCCCATTTTTATCTTGGATGTAGTACGATTTCATGTTTCTTTAAAACCTTTCAAAATATCATCCATCTAATTGTTAATAATAGGCGGCAGTGCTTTATTTTATTACTGTTTTCACCTTTTTATGATTATAGTCATAAAAGCATGATTTACTATTTTTTAGATTTGAATAAAAGTAAATGATAATGGATTATGAATAAAATTATCTGATAATTCATATCTATATTCAGGATACATTTTCACAAATAATTGTTGTTGGTTAAAGACTAAAAAGTCAAAGTTTAGCAATCATTGTGTATAATATTATGCAACGATTTTTAGCTACTATTTAACATTAAAATTAAATAATACTTTATGGATAGATTAGAAAATAAAATCATTGAATTATTGAATAAAAATGAATTTCAAAAAATCAATAATCACTTTCAAATATTTGATTGCGAATCTCAAATTTATGCTAAAGAAATCAAGAAAAACATTTTTTTGTTATTTATAATAAAAGTAGCAGAACATGTTGAAAAAGCAAAGGCTATTATTGCCCAATTCGATTCCCCAGAAAATATAGGTGTTAAGGATCCCGTGCAAATTTTGTTTCATCTTTCTATCAAAGAAAAAAAAGATCTTATGTATTTGGATCAATATTTAAAAGTTTCCCAATTATGAAACTGCAAGATCCTTCACAAAGTAGATATTGGTTGCTGCATACAGCCAATTTTTTAGAGATCGACCTAAGGTATCAGCATCGATCAAATTACTATGTCTTTTCTTCATTTATTGGTAAATATATTCATAGAATAAAGACCAATATAAAATGCGACAAAATAAAAAAGATAGTTGAGGAGTACATTAGATCACATGATATGGCGATGATCAATTTTTACTACACAAATGTGAAACACGAAAATATGATAGCAACAGTTTCCAAAAATTCTTATTACAAAGTTTTGAAAGAAGAAAAATTATTACAAAAAATTTTGAAGATTTTTGAATAATCGAGATAAGAGCTTTTTAATTAAAATTTAACGATTAAAATTCGAAGTATGAAGTTTCCAGAAAATACACTACAATACATAAGTGAATCCTTGAGATGTGTGAAAGAAACCATTTCTGTTGCAGAAAGTGTAAGCGCTGGTTTGCTACAATTTGCATTTTCGCAAATGCCTTGTGCGAGCGAGTTTTTTAAGGGTGGAATGACCACATACGGTTTGCCAGAAAAGACAAAATTTTTGACTGTAGATAGAGTAGAAGCTGAAAATAACGATTGCGTTACACAAAATATAGCAAATACCATGGCTTTGAATGTTGCTCAGTTATTTGAAATAGATTGGTCTATAGGAATCATAGGCTATGCAACAGCCGTTAAAGAATCTGGGGATAAAATATATTGTTATTTCTCAATTGCTTACAAAAATCAAATTGTAGTTGCCAAATCTATTGAGCTACATCCCAAAACAGTGGCTAAAGATGCACAGCAATTTTATGTTGAGTTTATCCTAGGTTGCCTAAAAACTGAAATAAGTCATCTAATGTTGTGTCAAAAAGTTTAATGCCATGCAAAAAACAAGATTGCCCAATGCTACAGCCGTTTTGGTTTTAGGAATTTCATCCATATCCCAATGTTGCTGTTATGCTATTCCTGGTATCGCTACTAGAATTATTGCTCTTATCATCTACCGAAAAGATAAAATTTTGTACAACAATAATTAGAAATCTTATTACATTATAAGTACGCTCAATACAGGGAAAAACTTAAGTATTGTTGGTCTTGTAATGAGTGGACTTTATCTCTTGTACATTATTTTTATCGTCACAAATATCAATTCGGGTGCTTTGATGAATCTTACATTAGTTCAAGAATATTTTTAAGGGTAAATTTTAGATTAACAAAAAACAAAACAATGGATGCCAACACATTAGGAACCATCGCAGGAATATGTACTTCGGTTGAATCAATTCCTCAACTTATAAAAATATTCAAAACCAAAAACGTAGACGATCTTTCTTGGTTGATGATTGTTGTGCTAATTACCGGACTTTCTTTGTGGGTTTGGTATGGAATAGAAAAAAAAGAATTGCCCATTATTTATTCTAATGGTTTCTCACTTCTTATCAATATCAGTTTGCTCATCTGTTATTTGCTTTATAGAAATATAAAGTGATTTTACATAAATTTTATTTAATGGTCATACTCTAGTAAGTGCATGATATATCTTATGTTTTACCAAATGTACATTTATCACAATTTTCATTGGTAGTAGAGAAAATATTATTTAATTTTGCTATTTAGAATTATTTTAAATAAAATTAAGATTTCGAACTCTTACGAATTATCATATGAAAAAGACGTTATTAGCTATAGTAGTTCTAGTAGGAACCATGTTGGGAAAAGCACAAACCAACTCACTAATAGAAGCAGGCTTCTGGAAGGGAAAACCTACGATTGGCATGGTGCAAGAAGAAATAACAAAAGGGAATAGCCCATCACAGCAAAATGGCGGTTTTTTTGATCCCGTTGTGATGGCTATTAATAACAAAGCCTCTACGGAAGTAATAAAATATCTGGTAGAGCAAAAGGGGAATAGCGTAGACAAAAAAACGCATCATTCTAGAACGTATCTGCAATGGGCTGCTGCTTCAGGTAATCTAGAGTTGGTAGATTATCTCTTGGCAAAAGGATCGGACGTTAATTATAAAGACAGCCATGGTTCTGATGTTGCAGCGTATGCTGCAGAAGCAGGAAACAAAAACACAGAGGTTTTTGATGCCCTTTTCAAAGCAGGTGCCACCCCTAAAGCTAAACACGAAGACGGTGCAACTCTGATGATGCTTAGTATTGCACATGATGAAGATTTAAAATTAACCGACTATTTTATTTCTAAAGGATTATCCCTAAAAGATAAAGACGATTTGGGAAGAACATTAGCTGACTATGGAGCTAAACTAGGAAACCTTAAGATTATTGAGAAATTAGCAACTAAAGGGGTTACACCAACAGACCAAGCTTTATTTTTTGCAACCAAAGGTTCTCGGATGAAATCAAACGGTGTTGAGGTTTATCAGGCTTTGATTGATTTGTATAAACTAAATCCAAAAACTTTAAATGCAAACGGACAAACTCTACTTCATGTTTTGGCAGGCAAACCTAATGCTGAGGTAACTAATTTCTTTTTGGCCACAGGTGTTGATGTAAGTATAGTAGATAAAGAAGGCAATACTGTACTAATGAATGCTGCGGCTGGTAAAGATGTTGCTATTGTACAAACTCTTTTATCAAAAGCTAAAAACATCAATTCTATCAACGAAAAAGGAGAATCGGCGCTTACTAAAGCGATAGCTTCGGGCACGTCGGATATTGTTTCTTTATTAATAAAAAATGGTGCAGATACAAGAATACTAGATAAAAACGGAAACAATTTGGCGTATTATTGGTTAGGGTCTTTCAAACCTTCGGGTCCAGGAAGACCTGGGCTAGCGCCACAAGCTGATAGTAAAGATTTTGATGATAAACTTGAGTTGTTAAAAACTTCTGGTTTGGATGTAAAAGCTCCACAAAAGAACGGTAATACACTTTTGCATTTGTCTGTAGATAAAAATAATTTAGATCTCATGAAAAAAGCGGCAGAACTAGGCGTTAACGTTAATGCACAAGATTCTGAAGGGAATACAGCGTTGCACAAAGCTGCTCTTACAGCTAAAGACGATAAAGTTTTAAAAACATTAGTCGCACTCGGTATCAAGAAAGATCTAAAAACAGAATTTGGAGAAACGGCTTACGATTTGGCGAAAGAAAATGAGTTTCTTAGCAAAAATAATATATCAGTAGAATTTTTGAAATAATATAATGATGAAGAACAATTGGAAATTATTGGTTTTAAGCTTGTTTGCGGTTTTATTTTCGGCAACAGCTTTTGCTCAAACTACCAAGTACAAATGCATGGTACAGATGAACAGCTATTCGGGTAAGGAGGCTTATGTAGTTGTTTCTTTAATGAATCCTAAAGGACAATACGAAGAAACTCTTGCTGTACTTGGCTCGGATAACGAGTGGTACAAAACTCTGAAAGAATGGGATAAGTTTCAAGCTAAAAAGAAACAAAAACTCAACGGAATTACGGGAGCTTCTGTTGCTGGTGGAGCACGTGCTACAAAATTGTTAGAATTTAATACCGCAAAATTAGAAAAAGGATATAAAATTAGGTTTGAATCTGCTGTAGAAACTCAAAAATATTTTACAAAAGATGCTGAGGTTACTTTGTCTGCTGCTGCTCTGGATAATAGAGAAGGAGCCAAAGGAACGGGTTACATCAAGCAGGTAAGATTCATCAAAGTTCAGTAGAAAAAATGACACTATCAATTTGGAGATTTGCTCATTTAGCTTTGGCTACAATATCGGCATCTTTCCTTCTAATTCTATCATTAACGGGCGTAGTATTGGCTATACATGCGGTACAAGAAAAATCTCCTAGTTATAAAGTAGAACATTTTAAAGATTTATCTCTCGCGCAAGTAATTCCTACTTTGCGCGAGAATTATTTTGAAATATTAGAAGTGAAGGTAGATCACAACGATTTTGTGACGATTGATGCACTAGATGAAGACGGAAAATCTATAAAGGCGTATATTGACCCAAGGACGGGGAAAGAGTTGGGAAAAATTGTTCCCAAAAGTGATTTTATCGAGTGGACAACCGCGCTGCATCGTTCTTTATTTCTAAAAGAAACCGGTAGAGCAATAGTTGGAGTTGTATCATTTTTGTTATTTTTAATTACATTGAGTGGTTTAATTTTAATTATTAAACGCCAGCAAGGTATTAAACATTTTTTTGCTAAAGTAAATAAAGACTTCTTTGCGCAATATTTTCATGTGGTTACAGGAAGGTGGCTTCTTATTCCTATCTTAACAATTGCCATTTCTGGAACACTGCTTTTTGCTTTGCGTTTAGATTTTGTAAAGGTGAAGAATACTGAGATTAAGCATGAGAGCAAAACAGACGAAACTATAGGTAAAGAAATAAAAGATATCGATTTTTTTAAAAACACCAAACTCTATAAGGTTGAGCGTATTGAGTTCCCATTTGTACCCGACGATCCGGCAGAACCATTTATCATTCATTTAAGAGATAAAACTATTTCTGTGAACCAAATTAACGGTGATTTATTGTCAGAAAGTCGATTTTCTTATACTGCTGCTTTAGAGAAGTTTAGTCTCGATTTGCACACGGGCAGAACCAACATCCTTTGGGCAATTATTTTAGGGTTAGCCTCACTAAATATTGTTTTTTTTATCTATTCAGGATTTGTAATTACTTTTAGACGTACAAAAACCAAAATTAAGAATAAAATTAAGCCACAGGATGCCGAAATTATCCTATTGGTAGGTTCGGAAAACGGGACAACGCTCTTTTTTGCTAATAAAGTACACAAGCAACTATTGTCCGAAGGCAAAAAGTCTTTTTTAGCGGAGATGAATCAGTATCAAACATACAATAAGGCTAAGCATTTGATTGTTTTCACATCAACCTACGGTTTAGGCGAAGCTCCGAGCAATGCTACTCGTTTTGTAGACTTGGTAAATAAATTTCCTCAATCGCAAAATGTTGATTTTTCTGTGGTTGGATTTGGTTCTAGAGCGTATGAAGAGTTTTGTGCGTATGCTTCTCAAGTAGATGAGGTGTTGCAGAAGCAATCTTGGGCAAACAGAATTGTAGATGTTCATAGGGTGAATGATCGTTCTACAGATGAATTTGTTACATGGGCACAAGCTTGGAGCGAAAAAACACTTCATGCATTACCAACTGCACCCGCTGTATATGGCTTTAAGATTCCCAATCTTCAAAAATTTGTTGTGACAAAGAAAACTGCAATTTCAGAAGACAATAGTACATTTATTGTGACGCTACAAACAAAAGGTAAAAATGATTTTTCGTCAGGAGATTTACTAGCGGTTTATCCAGCAAATGATCACAAAGAAAGGTTCTATTCTATTGGTAAAGTGAATAATCAAATACAACTAGTGGTCAAATTGTTTCCGAATGGTTTCGGCTCAGGATATCTTAACGGCTTGACTATTGGAGATACGATTTCTGCTAGGATAATGAAGAATCCTAATTTCCATTTACCTTTAGAAACAAAAAAGGTCGCTATGATTGCGAACGGAACGGGTATTGCGCCTTTTCTTGGGATGATAGAGAGTAATGTTGATAAAAAGGAAATCCATCTTTATACGGGCTTTAGAAACGAGAATTCGCTTATTGCTACTTATAAAGCATTTGCCGAACGTATGAGTGATAAGAATCAATTAAAAACCATTCATTTTGCTTTTTCTAGAGAAGAGAGAAAACAATATGTGATGGATCTTATTGAGAGAGATGCTGAATTTTTTGCTAAATTGCTTAAAGAAAGCGGAACAATCATGATATGTGGTTCTCTGAATATGCAAAAGGACGTTGAGATAAAACTAAATACGATTACTGAGAAACTCAACAATCAAAGTTTAGATCATTATTTTAAAAACAAACAAATACGAACAGATTGTTATTAAAAAATAAAAATACAGATTATAAAAACAGAACGACTTACCTTGTTCTGTTTTTTCTCTTTATGGCTACCAACCTTTTTAGCCAATCATCAGTAATGGTAGAGAGAAAACTCGTCCTTATGGGCTCTATATTTCATATTACGATTGTAGATAAAGACAGCGCCAACGCTAATCATAATATAAATAAAACAATTGCTGAGATAACAAGAATAGAGAATCTAATTTCAGAATGGCGAGAAGAAACACAGATTTCAGAAGTTAATAGAAATGCAGGCATTAAACCTGTAAAAGTTGATCGAGAAGTTTTCGACCTTACTAAACGCGCATTGTACTATTCTAACGAGTCTAATGGTGTTTTTGATATAAGTACCGCTTCTATGGATAAAGTGTGGTTTTTTGATGGCTCTATGACCGTAATGCCGAGTAAAGCAACCATTAGTCAATCGATTAAGAAGGTGAATTACAAAAATATCATCCTAGATAGTAAAGCGTGTACTATTTATCTTACCCAAAAAGGAATGAAGATTGGCTTTGGATCTATAGGTAAAGGATATGCAGCAGATAAAGGGAGAGAACTTATGATTGGCAATGGAGTAGTAGCCGGTATTGTGAATGCATCTGGCGATATTGCAACTTGGGGAAAACAACCTAATGGAAAACCTTGGGCAATTGGGATTAATAATCCTTTTTCTAATCGTGGTATCGCAAATGTTCTCAAATTAGAAGATTCTGCTGTAGCAACTTCTGGAAGTTATGAAAAGTATGCAGAAATCAACGGAGTACGTTATTCTCATATTATTAATCCAAAGACAGGCTATCCAGCTTCTGGACTTACAAGTGTTACCATCTACGGACCTTCTGCAGAGTTTTCTAATTTTCTTAGTACTTCTATTATGGTTCTTGGTAAAGATGAGGGAAGAAAGTTGGCAAAGAAATATCCAGACTATCAATTTCTATTGATTACTGATGCAGGACATGTATTGAGAAGATAGAGTGAACCTTCATTTAATTTTAAACATAAAAAAACCTTCAAAATAATTTGAAGGTTTTTTTATGTTTCTCAACTTGCGGAGAGAGAGGGATTCGAACCCCCGGACCTGTTACAGTCAATAGTTTTCAAGACTATCGCAATCGACCACTCTGCCATCTCTCCTTAAACGCCGATTATATCGTTGTTTTCAGTGGTGCAAATATAGGCACTTTTTATTATTCTCCAAATTTTTTTAAAAGAAATTATTTTAATTTTATTTAAAACCTTTATTCTGAGTGAAATAAATTTCAATATTATTTTTACTTCGTAATTTGAAATTGTATAAGTTCATAGCAAACGTGCATAAATATTCATATTCATTTTTCAAAATAATTTTGAAACTGGTTTTAAATTCCAAATTCTTTCCTAAATCTGTGGATAGTTTTGCCATAGATTTTTACATGATGATAAAACAATTATTCTATTTTTCAATTTTTATGCTCAGTTTTGGATTAAAAGCACAAGAAAGTCCAAAGAAAATTTTACCAAAAGTAGACCACGCAGAACCGATTTATATAGATCTAATGAGAGATCTTGGAGCTAGGAAGGGAGAAGCCGAATTTAATCTAGGTTTTGGAATTGCCAATTTTGATAATTATAAAGAATATAATGGTTTTGTAGAATACGAATGGGCAGTAGCAGATCGGTTGGGATTAGAAGTTGAGGTTCCCTTTCGAATAGAACAAGCTAAAGGAAACAACACAGCATCGGTTCCTGATAACTCCATAGAAGGCATAAAACTAGCTACACAATATACTTTTTTGGTGTCTGAGAAAACACAAACTTCCTTAGCCGTAGGATATATTCATGAATTTGAACTCAATTCCTTTAAAGCACTCCAAGATAATGGTAAAATGTTTACTGGTATGAAACTGAATCCGATTTTTGTAGCTGCGAAAAAATTTAATCGTTTTAATACTCTGATTTACGCTGGTCCCATTATCGAAAGACATTTTAATGCGAAGCGTACGGATGTCATGGGCGCCGTGAACACTTCCATACTTTATGTATTACCCAATAGTAAAAACTTTATCGGTTTTGAAAATAATATAGAATTCAACAACCACGAATTTCATGATGTTTTAAGACCGCAAATCAAGTTGGCTCTTCAACAAAATCTCGCCGTTGGTTTGGTTACCGGAATACCTTTAACCCACGGAAATAATATGAAGCTGGATGTCTTGACCCGAATTATCTGGGAACCTTAAGGAGAAAAAGCAAACCTCATCACTATTTAGGTGAGGTTTTTTTATTTTAAAAAGATTCAATAAAATCAATCTCAATAATTGGTTCGTTAATTAATTTAATATAAAAAAACAAAAAAAACCACATACTCGAACGTCTCAGCTGAGGTTCAAAGTTTTTCTCAATTTTAAATATCTGAATTAAACCATAGTCTTTTGTCCCTTTTGCGGTTAAAACAAGATAAAAATCCACCTAGGAAATCTCAGATTTGCAAACCTACATGTGCTCTTTTTCAAAAACAGAATTTATCTCATGTGACGTATGTGTTAAAATGTTCACATTTATTTACCTCTTTTTTTAATTTAAAAAACACTGTTGCAAGATTCTCAGATGAGGTTTATTTAAATCATTTTACATAATTCAATATATCTACAAAAAGGATTTGCAAGTTTTATTTCTTCGGGTGATTTGCAATTGGGAGAAAATAATTTCGGACTACCTACCAACACAAATGCAATCTTTGCTCTAGAAACAGCTACATTAAATCTGTTGGGACTGTACAAGAAATCCATGCCACGAGGCGCGTCCTCAGGTGTAGAACTCGCCATACTATAGATTACAATCGGTGCTTCTTGTCCTTGAAACTTATCTACAGTTCCTATTTCGTAGTTTGGAAGCCTTTTTTGCAACTCGAAAACATTGCTGTTGTACGGTGTAATGATTTTGATATCATTAGGAGTTACAAGATGTTTTTTATCTTCTTTATCTACCCAAAAGACATCGCCTTTGGTTAGATCCTTTACCAAATTTTCTATGTAATCTATTTCTTCCATTGCCACATTGGTATTTCCGCTATGCGAGATGGATTTGTAGAAAAGTCCTGAACCAACAAGTGCTGTATTTCCTTTTATTTTTTGGTTTTTTAATTGATCAACGGCGAGCAATTTCCCTTCATAAAACATTTCAGAATCGAAAAGGCAAATGTCAGGATGCATTCTCCAAGTTTTTTCCAAGAAAATACCTCTATTTTTTGGAATTGTTTTTTCACTCTTCAGAAGATGTTCCAGCGCAGAAACTTCTGTTCCTTCAGGATGAATGCCTTGTATCGGTTGCTTTAATTGTTGATGATCGCCTAGAAATATTAGATTTTTTGCAGCGTGCGACACTACCACAGTTTCTATTAAGGCAAATTGTCCGGCTTCATCCACAAACAAATAATCTACGGCATCTCTCAAACTTTCGTGACACCACATAAAACTTGTGCCCGCAATAATTTGATAATTGGGAAGCAGATGTACGATTTCAGCAGTATTCTTCGGAGAATCCCAAAATGTATCTTGATCATCTCTTGCACTATTTTTATATAAAATTTTTACTTCAAGATTATTTTCTTCTGCAACTTCCTTCGCCTTCTTAAGCAAATTGATAATGACCTTGTGACTAAGTGCTGTAACGCCGATTTTTTTTCCACTTGTAAGCAAATTATAGATCATATGACTTGCCGTATAGCTTTTTCCTGCACCAGGCGGACCTTGTATAGGAAGATAGCTAGAATTCAGTTTTAGTGACCAATCAATTGCTTTTTCTACCGTATTCTCTGTGTCTATTACGGTTGCAATGGTATTAGGATTTTCATTTAATAATAAATCTCTTGCAACTTTGTAATCTGGCAAATCGTTGTAAAATCCATTTTCAACAATCCATTCAGTAAACTGTACCAAATTTTCAATTTTATCTTTGGTTAAAAAGCGCTCAAATTTGATAATAGATTCTGGATGATTATCCTTTATTTTTGGTCCTTTTTTTAGTTTTAAAGTATTGTGATATTCGTCAATTTCATAGATTTCTCCAATGCTATTACCATCCTGATCCTTCACTTGCAAGCCTGCCTTAAGATCAGTTTCCTGATTGGGGAAAGAGTAGGTGTCTATAATACTTCTTTTGAAATCTTCTCTTTCGCCAGTATATCGCAGATAAGTCAGTGTAGTTTTTTCGTCCAGCATTTCGTCCATTGGAAGTGCCAAAATTCTAAAATATTCCCACCAAAACGATTTTTCTTCTCTTCTATACCAATCTAGTAAATTAGCCAAAAGATATCTAGCTTCCTGATGATTATTCCTTTCAAATTTTTCCATAGGAATTCCTTCCATTAAAGCTTCAAAAATAGGTTCTATGCGAGAAAGATGTTCAGAAACAGATTCTGGCTCTTCGGCAATTTCAACAATCGGTCTTGGTATTTCTTCACCCAAAGCTATTAGTTGAGTTCTATTGTCTTCCAACCAATTTTGAAGATTTTTTAGCGAAAAACATTCTTCTTTGTTAAATTCTACAATTGGATTTTGTAAAACGGCGGTAATGAGTTCGTGCTTTTTTGTTTCTAAAATAAATTTGTAATCAGATTGATGAATAGCAACCTCTCTTATATCTTGATTTCTATTAAATTGATAGAAAACTTCTAATTCTCGTAAAGTGTATTTTTCAATTCCTGCTCTTATGGATTGTTTTACGATTTGAGATAAATTAATTAAACTTTCACAACGCAGCAATTGATCAATCTCGGCTTCTTTTGTTACATATTTTCCCATCAATCTTTTGAGCGCAGTACTTTCTGATGCAGAATAATGATAAACATGAAGAGTAGGAAATTGCATTCTTTTTTCAAAAATAAAATCAACCAAATGCTCAAAGGATTGTTTTTCTTCATTGGCATTTTGAATCCAAATGTGTTGGTATTCTCCTTGAAAAAGCCAACCCATCAGGTATTCTATTCCGTTAGGTTCTACCAAAGGATCACTTTCAAATTTAATATAAATGTCACCTTCTGAAGGTTCTGGAAGTTTGTAAAAACCAAATTGTTTTTTTCTTTCGATTTGTTCAAAAATGGGTTGATGATGATCTCTGTATTCCTTTTGAAGACGCGCTTGCTCTCTTAGTTTGATGTAAGTTTCTTTAGACCCTTTTGATGGTTTAAAAGGCAATGGTAAAGGTGTTGTAGCCATTTGCTCTAAGGTTTTTATACCATGAGAAATTACTTCCTTAGTTTGAGAATTTCCCATGCCAGCCACAAAGCTCAAATGATCATCTTTTCGCCTTTTATCATTACAATGATTCCACCAATTGCAAATATCACAATGGGCGCAGAATTCTGGGTAAGTAGCATCGTTATAATCAATAGCAGTTTTTAGCCTGTTTTTAATTAATCTTAAATAAGAAATATAATCCGAAACACGATATTTTATTTGAGTTTCTGGATTTTTAACGTGCATTTTCTGAGGCAAAACTCCCTGTATTTCTGCTAACATCTCCGAGTACAGAGCAATTTGTAAAATAGTTCCAGCTCTAGTATTTGCAGAAAGTTTTGAATCCAATACTTCATAAGACCAATTTCCCAAATCACTTTTAGTTTCTACCTTAACAAGAAAATCGCACCAACCTTGCCATTCTGGGTCTTCTAGTCGAGCCTGATAAATATAGTCGTAACCACTTTTCATAGCTTCCAAAGTTAGAGATTGTGCATTTTTATCTTGAGCATTTATTTCAAAAACTGTAAATCCTGCTTTTTTTAAAGATTCTAAATATTCTTTTTCAAATTTCAAACCTCTTTCTCTCATCAATTCTAAAGTTCTGCTGCTAGAAAATGGCTTTTGCAGATTTGCTTCTATTGCTTCATGATTCAGATGCGTAAGATGCGTACAATGAATATGATTGGAAAGATCTGAAGCTGAAAATTGTAGGGATTCTATGGTTTTTCTCATATTTGGTTTTTAATATTTCCTTTATTGACGGTTGCTTGCTAATGATATAACAAAATTACAAAATAGAGGATAGGATTTAATAGTGAGTTTTATTTTATTTTTAAAAAGAAAAATTTGGTGTAAAATTAACAGTGTTATGATTAATCAAGAATATTTTTAATTATTAATTTGTAATGTCTAAAATACACTACAATGCTTATTTTAAAGGATTCTTTAATGATTTTGAGGTTAGATGATCACATTTTAATAAAAAATATATTTTTTTTTTATAATTGGTATACTATTTTCATACTATATTGCGTTTACAAAATAATAAACAATTAATACATTATGAAAAAAATGCTATTTGTAGCTTCAGCACTTTTATTGACTGTAGCTTTCTCTTGCAAAAAAGAACAAAACACAACTATAACTACTGACGGTAAGGATACTTTGGCAGTTACTTCTACAACTACAGAAACAACTATCGGTTTAACGGAAACTGAAGCTAAAGTGAAGGTTGACCAGGCTCAAGCTGATCTTGATGCAGCAATAAAGAAAGGTGATAAGGCAGCTCAAGAGGCAGCTCAAAAGACTTTGGATGACGCTAAAACTGCATGGCAAGGAGCTAAAGATGCAGCTGCAGCTACTGCACAAGACGTTAAAAATGGAGTAAATAATGCAGCTGAGAAAACCGATGCAGCAGTAAAAGACGCTAAGCAAGACGTAAAAGAGGCAGCTAAAGACACTAAAGATGCAGTGAACAAAGCAGCAGAAGATACTAAGGATGCTACTAAGAAAGCAGCTTCTGATGTTAAAGATGCTTATAACAATACATTAGAGAAGGCAAAAGCTAAATAAGCTTTCTTTATAAAATAAATTAAGGACGCTTATTGATAGGCGTCCTTTTTATTTACACAAAATCTTATTACGATATGAATGATTTTAATCAATTTTTTCATTACTCAGATTTCCTAAAAGCAGGTGCTGCACTTTTGTCTGGACTTATTCTAGGATATGAAAGAGAATTGAAAGATAAATCTGCCGGCTTGAAAACCATCTCTATTATTTCTCTTGGTTCAGCCTTATATGCAATACTATCACAGAATCTAAGGGGTGAGGGTGATAACTATGCTATTGCAGCAGGCATTATTAGTGGAATAGGATTTTTGGGTGCTGGTGTTATTTTCAAAGAAGGATTTAGTATCTATGGACTCACAACAGCAGGAGTAATCTGGGTTTCTGCGGCAATTGGGATGTCCATAGGCTTTGGTGAGTTTTATATTGCAGGTGTATTTCTGCTCTCTACTATGGTGGTTATCTATGCAACACAATGGTTTGGGAAGCATGTTGTACCCAATAACTTAACCAAAAATATTATTGTAGTAGTAGATAAAGATTATGCAGAAAGTAGACACGATATTATTGATGAGATAGAAAAATTGACTAGATATCAAACGGTAACTAAGATTGAAAGGATCGAAGATGAAAACCTAAGAATCAATTTAGATATTTATTTAAACGAAAAAGGAATTAAACCATTGGAAGACTACCTTATTAAAAATAAGAAAATTATATTGTTTAGCGTATAACACAAAAAAACGCCTCCGATAATCTGAAGCGTTTTGAGTATTTATATCTAAAAGGAAATCCTAATAGTGACCTTTTTCTACATAATGTGCAGCAATTTTCTCTGTAAGTGCTACTACATTTGGATAATTAGTATATTTCGTAAATCTTCTTAACCCTGAGAGCATCATTCTTTGCTCATCACCTTCAGCAAAAGAAATTATTCCTTCTTTCGCAGCTGCGATAATTTTTTCTGTTGCTTTGTACAGGTTCAATTGAGCCATTGCAGCTTCTACAGAGTCTGGAGTGAAATGTTTTTCAGCTCTTAGAACTGCAGATTCAGCCATATAAACTTGGTTCAAGATTTCAGAGGCATTAATTAATAAGTGTTGTTGCTTCTCGATATCCATCATGAATTTTTGTAGAGCAGCACCAGAAACCATTAAGAATACTTTTTTAAGGTTTGCGATAATTGCTTTTTCTTCACTCATAAATTCAGAATAATCTGGCACTTCGAAAGATGGAATTCCCATCAATTCTTTGCTAATTGCCATAGCGGGAGAAAGAAGATCTATTTCGCCTTTCATTGCTCTTTTAATTAACATTCCAACTGCCAATAATCTGTTGATTTCGTTGGTTCCTTCGTAGATTCTAGAAATTCTAGCATCTCTCCAAGCAGATTCCATAGGAGTATCCTCAGAGAATCCCATTCCTCCATAAACCTGAATTCCTTCGTCCGCTGTATTTTGAGCTAAATCTGAAACAAAAACTTTAAGAATAGAACATTCTACAGCGAATTCTTCAACTCCTTTTAGTTCAGCTTCTTGATGGCTCATTCCGCCAGCTACTAATTCGTCAATTTTATCTTGAACATTTTTTGCTCCTCTATAAGAACCCGCTTCACTTACGAATGTACCAGTTGCCATCTCAGCAATTTTCTTTCTGATTGCTCCGAAAGTAGAAATAGAAACTCCAAATTGTTTTCTTTCGTTAGCATACTGGATAGAGTGGTTGGTAATTCTTCTTTGTGCATCCAAACAAGCAGCTGCCAATTTGATTCTACCAACGTTCAAAGCATTAAGAGCGATTTTGAAACCATTGTTTCTTTCTCCTAAAAGATTCTCAACAGGAATTTTCATATCATTGAAGAAAACCTGACGAGTAGACGATGCGCGTATACCCAATTTATGTTCCTCTTCCCCAAATGTTAAGCTGTCTGGGTTTTCCAATTCTGAACGATTGATAATGAAACCTGTAATATTTTTATCGTCTTCTATTTTGGCAAATAATGTGAAAGTATCAGCAAATCCTGCATTAGAAATCCACATTTTTTGCCCGTTGATGATGTAGTGTTTACCATCCTCAGATAGTTTAGCCTTTGTTTTCCCAGAGTTGGCATCAGAACCTGCATCAGGCTCTGTAAGGCAGTAAGCTCCGAACTTTATGCCAGCAGCCAAATCTGGTAAATATTTTTTCTTTTGTTCTTCAGTTCCGTACAATACAATTGGTAAAGTTCCAATACCCGTATGTGCACCGTATGCAGTAGCCAAAGATCCAGTGGCACCAGAAATATAGTCACAAGCCAACATTGTAGAAACGAATCCCATTCCTAATCCACCATATTCCTCGGGTACAGAAATACCTAGCATTCCCATATCTCCCAATTTACGCATAGTTTCTTCCGTTAATGCGAAATCTTTATTCTCGAAACGATCTTTGTTTGGAACAACTTCTCTATCAATAAATTCTTTTGCAGAATCACGCAGCATTTTTTGTTCATCGTTTAATTCTTCAATACTAAAGATCTCGTTTGCTTGAACTTCTTTGATTAAAAATTCTCCACCTTTAATTATAGCCATTTTATATTTGTATTTTTAGTGTTTATAATAATTCGAAAACTGATGCAGCACCTTGTCCAGTACCAACACACATAGAAACTAATCCGTATTTGCTACCTCTTAGTTTCATTTCATTTAATAATTGTACTGTTAACTTCGTACCTGTACATCCAAGTGGGTGACCCAATGCGATGGCACCACCATTTACATTTAAAATATCAGGATTTAGTCCTAATTCATTTTTGATGGCAACAGATTGAGAAGCAAATGCCTCGTTTAATTCAATCAAATCAATATCATTAAGAGTTAAGCCAGCTTGTTTTAACGCCTTAGGAATAGCGAAAATAGGCCCGATTCCCATAATTCTTGGAGGAACACCTGCCGCCGCGTAAGAAACTAATCTTGCGATAGGAGTTAGGTTGTGCTCTTTTAAATATTCTTCAGAAACCACCAATACGAAGGCAGCACCATCAGACATTTGAGAAGAATTACCAGCAGTTACAGATCCACCATTAGCAAATACTGGTCTAAGTTTTGCCAGACCTTCTAACGAAGTATCTAATCTTGGTCCTTCATCTACGGTAAAATCAAATTTCTTAGTTTGAGATTTCTGATTTTCATCTAAATATGTGTATTCAACTGGGATTGGAACGATTTGGCTCGCAAATTTACCTTCAGCAATTGCTTTCAATGCTTTTTGGTGAGAATTAAATGCGAATAAATCTTGCTCTTCTCTAGAGATTTTATACTCAGTAGCTACAGCTTCCGCAGTATAACCCATTCCCCAATAATAATCTGGATGGCTTTTTGCCAAATGACTTTCCGGGATTGGCTTGTATCCACCCATTGGGATATAACTCATAGACTCTGTACCTCCAGCGATAATACATTCGGCCATTCCTGCTTGTATTTTTGCAGAAGCCAACGCAATTGCTTCAGATCCCGAAGCACAGTAACGATTAATGGTTACTCCTGGTACTTTATCGGTATTTAGTCCCATTAGGGAAATAAGACGAGCCACGTTAAGTCCTTGCTCTGCTTCTGGCATTGCGTTACCAACGATAAGATCGTCTATGGTATCTTTATCAATTTGTGGGAAATCTCCCATTAATTTTTCTATTACTGTTGCTGCAGAAACATCTGGTCTTGTAAAGCGTAAACTTCCTTTAGGTGCTTTACCTACAGCGGTTCTGTAACCTGCAACGATATATGCTGTTTTCATTTTTTTTGTATTAAAGTAGGTTGTACAATGTAGTAATGATTGTAATTCGGTATTATGTATTTAGTTTTTGCTTTAACTTCACTATCATATTTTGAATGTACTTAATCTCAGAATAAATAGAATCAAATTCATTATTATAGAAAAAATCTAAATCTTTCGCTATTAATATTTGAGTCTCAAATTCAAACGAAGATCCTAAAGCAATATTCAAAAAGTGAGAAAATTGTGCATTTGTATCACGACCAGCACCTTCAGCGATATTAGATGGAACAGAATAAATACTTCTTCTTGCATGTGAAGTCAATCCGAATAATTCTTCTTTTGGAAAATTTTTTGAAGCCAAATAAAATTCCTTACAAAGTTTCATGGATTTTGACCAAACTTCTAAATCTCTAAAATTGTGCATATCAATGATACTTTAATACCTAATACATCTTAAAAATTAGTTACGCAATGGTTTTCCTTTGGTTAACATGTACTGAATTCTTTCTAGTGTTTTTCTTTCTCCACAAAGTTGTAAGAAAGCTTCTCTTTCCAGATTTAGCAAATATTGCTCAGTCACTTCGGTAGGTTCAGACAAATTTCCTCCTGCCATTACATAGCCTAATTTATCTGCAATTTTCTTGTCATGCTCAGAGATAAATTTACCAGCCAACATTTGATCTGTTCCAACATAGAACATACCCAATGCATTCTGACCAAGAACTTTTACTTTTTCTTCGATAGGTTGAGAATATCCTTGTTTAGCCATCAATAAAGCAACATCCTTAGCTTCTGCAATTTGTCTGTTTTTATTGATAACTACGATATCTTTATGCTTTTGTAGAATTCCCATATCGAAAGCTTCTTGTGCAGATGTAGCCACTTTAGCCATTGCGATATTCATGAAGGCATCTCTTAGTCTATTTGTTTTCACGTCATCAGCAATTACTTCTTTCATTGTTCTTACCGTGAATTCCTTGGAACCACCACCACCAGGAATTACACCAACACCTGCTTCTACAAGTCCAATGTAAGTTTCTGCAGCAGCTACTACTTTATCAGCGTGCATTGTCATTTCGCAACCACCACCAAGCGTCATTCCATGAGGAGCCACTACAACTGGAATTGAAGAATAACGGACTCTCATCATTGATTTTTGGAAGTAGGCAATAGCCATATTCAAGTCGTCCCAATCTTGCTCGATAGCCATCATCAAAATCATCGCTAAGTTGGCACCTACAGAGAAGTTTGCTCCTTGGTTTCCTACTACAAGACCATCATATTCTTTTTCAGCTAAATCTATAGCTCTGTTGAGTCCATCTAGAACTTCACCACCAAGAGAATTCATTTTAGAACGAATTTCAAAATTGATGATTCCATCACCAAGATCAATAATAGAAGATCCAGAATTAGACCACAATGTTTTGTTCTTTCTGATATTATCTAAAATAATAAAAGCTTCTTGTCCTGGAATATTTTTGTAAGATCCATTATTAACAAAAGTTTTTGCACCTTCGTCGTTTATTTGGTAGAATGATGATATATTTTTCACCCATTCTGCTACCTCATAACCAGATTCTTTAGCAAGTGCAATTCCTTTTTCTACGCCTACTGCATCCCAAATCTCGAAAGGACCATTTTCCCATCCAAAGCCAGCGCGCATTGCGTCATCAATTTTATAAACTTCATCTGAAATTTCTGGAACTTTGTGAGAAACATAAGCAAATAATGCTCCCAACATTGCTCTGTAAAATTCTCCAGCTTTATCTTTCCCACCAATCAATACTTTAAAACGATCAATTGGTTTATCAATCTTTTTTGTTAGTTCTAAAGTTGCAAAATTTGATTTTCCTTGATCCTCGTATTCTAATGTATCAAGGTTCAACCCTAAAATTGCAGATTTACCATCAGCATCTTTTACCTTTTTGAAAAAACCTTGATCAGATTTAGAACCCAACCATTTGTTCTCCATCATATGATTGATGTAAGAAGGCAATTCGAACTGATCTCTGAATAATTCTTGCTCAGCACCAGATTCTCTAACACCGTTTGCAACATGTACCAATGTATCTAGTCCTACAACATCAGCCGTTCTGAAAGTAGCTGATTTTGGACGCCCGATTACTGGACCTGTCAATTTATCAACTTCAGAAACATTCATTCCTAATTTTTGGATATTGTGGAATAAATTCATAATTCCGAAAACTCCAATTCTGTTGGCAATAAATGCAGGTGTATCTTTAGCTAAAACTGTATCTTTTCCTAAAAATTTAGCTCCAAAACTCATATAGAAATCTACAATTTCTGGTGCTGTATCATGTGTAGGAATAATTTCTAATAAGGGTAAATATCTTACCGGATTAAAAAAGTGAGTTCCTGCAAAGTGCTTTTTGAAATCTTCGCTTCTTCCTTCTACCAAATGATTGATAGGTATACCTGAAGTATTAGAAGACACTAGAGTTCCAGGCTTACGGAATTGTTCTATTTTTTCGTAAACTGATTTTTTAATGTCTAATCTCTCTACAACTACCTCGATGATCCAATCTGTATTTTTTATTTTTTGCAAATCGTCATCGAAATTTCCAACAGAAATTCTATCCGCAAATTTTGGAGAATAGAGGAGTGCTGGACTTGCTTTTTTCAGTTTTGCCAAATTCTCGGTAGCAATTCTATTTCTGACTACCTTATCATCTTTGGTCAAACCTTTTTTCTGTTCAGCTTCAGTCAATTCAAAAGGAACAATATCCAACAGCAAAACTTCTACGCCGATGTTGGCAAAGTGAGCTGCGATACCGCTTCCCATAATTCCTGAACCAAGAACCGTTACATGTTTGATTCTTCTTTTCATTTTTATTTATTTTCTGTTATTTAATAATTCGTTGGCAATTTTCATGATTTCACCCATTACTTCTTTGAAAACTTCTACTTTTTCGGGTTCTATTTTTTCAACAATTTTTTTATTGAAATTAACGACAACTTCCTTTGATAGATTTCTAGAATTAAGTCCTTTATCCGTTAGCTTAATGATAACTTCTCTTTTATCTGTTGTTGTTTTCTCCTTATAAATATAGCCATTATCTTCCAAAAGTTTGATAATTCTAGTAAGCGAAGTGGGTTCTATAGCCATCTTAGGACCCAGATTGGTACTCCTTGTGCCTTCTTTGGGATCAATTTTCAACAAAGTAAGCGCTTGTACTGCCGTAGAGTCATACTCTTGTGCCATCTCGCTATACATCTTAGAAACTGCCAACCAGGTTTGTTTCAAAATGAGGTCTACGTTCTCCGTTTTATCTTTATTGATGTCCATCATAGTGTTTAGGTTATCTTTATATCAAATGTAGCAAATATTATGCATGCATAGTATATTTTTGTGTTAAATTTAATTAACACACTGATAATTAGTAACTTAAATTATATGATTAGCATAATACTATGCATGCATAGTATGTAGTATCTTCAAATATTAGATGTAATTAGTATAATGTTTTAACTAATTTTACGATTTCTTCGAATGATTCGCATTTGTAATTTTCATTTTTAATAGTAATGGTCCAAATATTTCCATCAAATTCGAAGGAAACTGAAGAGAGATCTTGTTCGAAGTTTTTTTGTAGCAAAGAGTACAACATTTCTTTATAAACGGAAGGCGCGGAGATATTTGGCGCTACAAATTTAGGATTCACCTGAAACAATGAGGCGTTAACAAGTTCCGGATGCTGAAGTAAAATGTCTTCCACAATCCCCGAATATAATTGTTTGTTTTTAACATACAAAATTTTATCTGCAAATTCTTTCGCTAATCGCCAATCGTGAGATGAAAATAGTATTAATTTTTTATGAGATTTAGCAAGATTTCTCAGCAATTGCAAAATCATAACTTTATTTTCCTCATCCAAATGAGTTGTAGGCTCATCTAGGATAATAAAGGGCGAATTTTGAGAAATTGCTCTTCCAATAAATACCTTTTGTAGATTACCATCAGACAAATTTTTTAGCAATGTATTTTTATATTTTTCTAAATTAAGCGCTGTGATAATGGTAGAAACTTCCTCTGTATCATCCTTTTTTAGTTCAAAATAATAGGGATAGTGGATGTATTTACCAAGAGAAATAAGATCCTCAACCGTGAAGGTTTGTGGTACGATAGATTTGGAAAAAACAATTGCAATTTCCTCTGCAATTTCCTTTACTGAAAGTTTAGTGATATTATTACCTTTAATTGAAATATTTCCGTTTAACAAAGGAATTTGATTGATTAGTGATTTTATCAAGGTTGTTTTTCCAACGCCATTATTTCCCACTAAGAGCACAACGTCACCCAAATTTAAATTTACATTGACATCTGATATCAATGTTTCTGTATAACCAATATTTCCGTTTTCTATCTGTAAATGCATCTTTAAAGAGGATTTTTTATTAAGCTAAGCTTTATTTTGTTTCAAAAGCATGGTTACTATTACAGGAATTCCGAATATCGAACTGATCACATTAATAGGTATACTTGTTTTCTCTGCAATGATAGAAAATGAAAGCATCATGAATATTCCTAAAAGCATATTTAGGATCCATTGTTGCCAAAGTTTCGCAGGATTATATACCATTCTGCAGAAATGCGGAACTATAATCCCAATAAATAGAATCGGTCCCAAAAATGCTGTGATAGACGCAGAAAGTAGGGAAGCGGTAATGATAACAAGGATTTTGAGTTTCTGTAGATTAACGCCAAAACTTTGCGCGTAAGCACCTCCTAAAGAATTTCCGATAAGAGGCTTGATGGTGTTAAAACTAAAGAACAATCCAAATCCAACCAAAATTGTTAATATATAAATTTGGTTTCTCGTCACCATATTATTAGCTCCGAAAGACCATAATATAAAGTTTTTCAAGCTTTGTTCTTCCGCATAGAATTGCAATAAAGAAACCATAGCCCCGGAAAAAGCAGATATTAGAAAACCAATAATAATAAGGTGTGATTTATCTTGAAATCTGCGAGAAATACCTAGAAGAACCAGCATTAATATCAAACTTCCGAGAATAGCAGATAAACTTAAAAAACTGTTTTGCAGTAATTCTGGAAGTATAATATTGTGCGCGAAAAATATATAAAAAGCAACTGATAAACTTGCTACTGAAGTGATCCCTAAAATATCTGGCCCTGCCAAGGGATTTTGAAAATATTCTTGCATCATAAATCCCGACGTAGGAATTGAAATCCCTGCTAATAGCATTACTAATACTCGGTTTATCCTAATTTCTGCAATCTGATTATTACCTGAAGCTTGAAAGAAATCTTGAATTTGTAAATCTAAAAATCCCGTTTTTAGATTGGTAATAGCACTTGTTATAATCGCTACTATTAATAATAAACACAGGATTTTGAATTTGTCTGACATTATATTATTTTATACTAAATGAGTTATTTTACATCAAATGATTTAATTTTTTCATCTAATATTTGTTGACTCATTAATCCCAAATATTCATCAGTTTTATCGCCTTTTCTCATATATGTAAACGGTATTGCATCACCCGTCCAAGTTTTAAAATTATTTTTAAAAAAAGTTTCATCCAACAGTGCACCATCCAACAGAATGGTGTGATTTCTAATCCCATGTTTATCCACAAAAGCGGGAACTTCTGTATTCCAAACTTCCTTGGTATCTAGATTTAGAAATGTAATTTTTACGGGTTTACCCGCTAGTTGTACAGATTTTTCCTTAAAATGCGGAATCTCTCTTACGCAAGGGCCGCACCAAGTAGCAAAGAAATTGGTAACGTATAAAGTGTCATTTTTAGTCTGTAGAAATTCAGTGGTTTTTTCTGGAGATAAAGATTTTAGTTCTGCTAATTTTTCTGGTGTTACTGAAGGTGCTGTGTTATCTATAGAATCATTGGTAGTAGATACTGACGTGGTATTTTCCGCTTCTTTTTTACAACTCAATAAAGCGGTTGTGAAAAGCAAGGTCAAAATTATCTTTTTCATGTATATATTTTTATTATTTTTGAGTAGAACTATGGAACAACTAATGTACAAGGGGAAACTTACCCCATTTCACCCGTTAAAAATAAAGAAAAAGGAAGACCTGACCAAAAATACTATCTCACTGGAACTCGATATTCCTGAAGATTTGGTAGGAAATTTTGTTTTTCAGTCGGGTCAATATGTAAGTTTACAATTCAAATTGAAAGATGGAATGGTAATATATGATTACTCTATAACGTCGGCTCCACACGAAAATAAGATTACTTTAGGGATAAAGATTAGCTCAACTGAAAGTTCTGCTTTTCAATTATACAAAAATTATAGGGTTGGAGATGTTATATTGGTAAGCGAACCCAGCGGGAGATTCACCATAGATTCTAAGCCTCATGAATTTCGTACGATTGTGGCTTTTGCGGGCGGAATTGGCATTACACCACTATTGAGTCATTTCAAAAACATACTACATACTGAGCCTAGAACGCGCCTTTTTCTTTTCTATGGTAACAAAAGTAAAGATGAAGTCGTCTATAGAGATTTGCTAGATAATATGGCAAAATTATATCAAAACAGATTACAGATTTATTACTTTTATTCTCAAGAAAAAACCGATGATTTGTTATTTTATGGCAGATTAGATGAAAAAAAACTAAATTTAATCATTAACCAAATATTACATTTGGATGATACCGATGAAGAATCTACCATTTGGGATGCAGTAGATGAAGTGCTGATTTGCGGGAAAGAAAGTATGGTGAAATCTCTTGCTAATGCTTGCTATCATCATGGCATCAGGAAGAAAAACATTCATTATGAACTCTTCGATGAGCTGATTGATGAAATTTATCCTTCAGAAAAGCAATTTCCTTTAATTGAAAATATTAAGGTTGAATTTACAATCTTAGGTAAGAATTATTCAACTCTATTTAAAAATAATAAAGAGAAAATTTTACAGCAATTGTTGGAGCAAAATTATCCTGTTCCCTATTCTTGCAAAGCAGGAATTTGTGGAAGTTGCGAATGCAAAGTGGAAGAGGGCGAAGTTGAACTTTTGGAAAACGAATATCTTACAGAAAAAGAGGAGGAACAAGGAAGAATCTTAGCTTGTATGTCTATCGCAAGAACTAATAAAATAAAGCTTAACTTTGATTTGAGTTGAAAACAGCAAAAAACATAGTTAAATTCATATTTTTATCAGCAGAATTGGGCATTCTGTTGATATGTTTATCCAACCTTTGGGTATTTGGGCTTACCAATGGACGAACGTACACTAAGATTTCAAAAATTCCGCCTCGTGAAATCGCTTTGGTCTTGGGAACATCACCAAGAATGAAATCGGGTGCCTCAAACCCTTATTTTACTAAAAGAATGGACGCTACTGCATTACTTTATCATCATGGAAAGATAAAAAAAATTATCGTAAGTGGCGAAAAAAGTAAAGGCTACAATGAACCCTTAGCCATGAAGAATTACTTGGTGTACCAAGAAGGTGTTCCAGAAGAAATAATCACCGAAGATCCAGAGGGTTTCAATACATACAAAAGTATTTTACGATGTAAAAATATTTATAAAAAGCACGATATCATCATTGTTTCTCAAGGTTATCACAATCTAAGAGCCTTATTTTTTGCCAGAAATAATAATATGAACGCGTTGGGATTTGACGCCCAAGATGTCACAAAACCTGCTAGTTACTACAGAAATCAATCTAGAGAAGTTCTCGCTAGAGTGATTGCTGTAGTATACTATATTTTGGGAATCCCTCCAGATTAAAATGGATAGCCAAATGCAATATTGAGAGTAGGTTTCAGAGGTTTTATATCATGAAATCTCCATCTTTCGCCCTCAGGTCTATTCGGATCATAGATTTTATAAGCCAAATCTACACGCAGGGTAATATAAGCTACATTCACTCTAAGCCCAAATCCACTACCAATACCCACTTGTTTGATAAAGTCTCCAAATTTAAACTGATCATTAAAACCATTATCTTTCAAGCTCCAAATATTTCCAATATCGGTGAATACTGCACCTTCATACATATCATTAAAAGGAACTCTGTATTCTACATTGGTTGTCAGCTTTACATTACCCATCACATAGGTACGAATTCTTTCGTCAATTTGAGAATCTGAAGGTCCCAAGCCGCCGAATGCTACCCAAGCACGGATATCATTAGATCCACCATTGAAATAAGATCTTGCAAAAGGCATAGATGAAGAATTTCCGTAAGGAACACCTAGACCGATAAATTGTCTTAGTGCTAACGTTTGATTTCCATTGAACTTAAAATATTTTCTAACATCAAAATCAAATTTTACAAATTGTGCATACGGGATTCCAAAAATTGTACGTTGAGAATTCTCTAGTACCCCAATATTTCCATCTCTCTTTTGATTGAATGCACTAAGTATATTACCAGCAACTTCCACCTTACCGTTGAAATAGAAAGGATTTTCGAAGTCCTTTTTACCAATTTCGTTATAGATAAAATTGTAGATCATCGAGGAGATAATAATATCCTGAGTTTGTCTATCTTTATTGATTAATGATTGGTTGAAACTATTAAAATTGTTTAGTTTCTCAGCATCCAAACTATTTTTAAAAGCTTCATCTTTAATAATTTTTGCAGATACCTGATCCATCGTCAATAAACCAGCATTGTAATCTTGGGCTACAACAGGATTGAAGGCAAAATAATTATCGAATGCTTCGGATCTTATATATTCATCGTTTACGAAGAAACTGTAATAACTCTCCTTATTTTTTGTTAAACTAAACTGCGTATTAAATAATGTCAGTTTATGAGATACAATATCATTTACATTTGCGAAATAATTTAATCCTGTATTAAAATTAATTCTGCCTAGTCCAATATTATTCTGTACGGATGCTCCCAAAACAATAGATGAAGTAGGAGTGTATCTTTTCGGAATTAGTTTGTAATAATTAAACGGTAAAAGTAATCTAGGGAAAGAAAGTGATCCCTGAGCCGAAATTTCATAAGCTACAATTCTTTTATCTAAATTTTTAGGGTTTTTAATAGACCCAAAAGTTCCCGCTATACTTGTAGACAAGTTTTCTGCACCTCTAAATATATTTCGCGTTGTAAGATCTATAGATGGTGCTACACCTAGATTTAACAGTTGAGAATAATTAATATCCGTTCCTACTTTTATTTCATATCTAGGTAATGGCTTTAAAAGGTACAAAACATCTACTATACTATCGTTTGGAGTAATACTTCCACCTTGTCTTAAAGAATCTTTAGCCTTTAAGATGCTAAAATTATTCATGGCCAAAATATTTCTCTTTGTAATATCTAGTTTTTTCTGATCATACTCAGCTTTACTATCGACAATAATAGTACGCCACAAGGCTGAAGTCTTGTAGTTTTCATTCATTTTATGAAATCTAATTCTACGTAAACTATCTTTCACTGTTTTGGTACCGAAGTCACTAGCATTTCTTACGACGGCAACATCAATATTCCCGAATGTTGCCTTTTTATATCGAGAATTGGCGGAATCTTTTTTTATTTCTAAAATTAAAGGGACTTCTTTTCTGCTCTTCAAAGAATCCGCTATAAACCCTACTTCATCACCACCATTATTGAATCTGTAGTAGCCTTTGCCTCGCATGAGATCGTTTATCCTAGTCACCTCCTTTTCCAATACAGTCTGATCAAGAATTTGTTTGGATCGAATGTGGGTTTTTAGAAGAGACTCTTGATAAATACTTTTTATGCCTAGATCTGGGATATTATAATAGTATTCTTTAATGATTGTTGGGCTGTTGTGAGTGATAGAATAATCCACTTCAGCCTTTTTTCCTGCAGAATCCAGTTTATGATTGAAGCTTACTTTACCATCCCAATATCCTCTATACGTTAATCTTTTTTCTATAGATTCAGCACTTTTTTCAGATCTATTTTGATCTAAAATAACTGGTGGCGTTCCCCAATTGTGAAGCAATCTGTCTGATAACAGACTTTTTCCGATGCTTTCTTTCCTATTGTATTTAATAAACAAAGAATCTCTTAGATCCTGATTTCTCATTTCGCTTGGATACGTCATATACTCATTAAGGATAGTATCGTACTTTGGGTTTGCAGCATTATAAAGCCACAAACTCAATGGCATAAGTAGAAATTGCTTTTTGTTGGGTTTCTGCTGAACGTAGCTTTTCAGTTCATCATCAAAGAATTCAGATTTATCTTCAAAAATAAAATTGTTTTTTGTCAATAAATATTCTCCCTGAGGAACCTTTTTTGTCGTGCTACAAGCAGAGATAAGTACTGCAAATGTTGCAAATGAAATTATTTTATAATATTTTTGAGGAGAATTCTTAAAATGCTTACAGCTCATACAATAAAAATTTTACAGTCTTTAGATAAAAAGAAGTTTAGGCAAAAATACAATTTGTTTTTGGTTGAAGGGAATAAAATCATTTCCGAACTTCCCAAATCTAACATTAAAATAAAAGAAATATACTCTACGGATGCAAAAAATCTAGGTTTTACAGGAACTCCTGTTATCGAGATTACCGAACACGAACTCAAAAAAATTAGTTTTCTTCAACATCCAAAAGATTCTATAGCAGTTTGCGAACTGCAAGTAGATCCCAATTTTAAGGAGAGGGATATACAATTGGTTTTGGATGGTATCCAAGATCCAGGTAATCTGGGGACAATCATTAGATTGGCAGATTGGTTTGGGATAGAACAGATCATTTGTAGTGAAGACACTGTGGATTGCTACAATCCAAAGGTCATACAAGCAAGTATGGGATCTTTTACCAGAGTGAATATGGTCTATTGTAACTTGGTAGACTATTTGTCTGAGACAAAAAATAGCAACGTTGGTACCGATATGGATGGTGAAAATATATACCAATTCGAAAAACCAAAAAAGCTAAATTTAATCATGGGTAATGAAGGAAAAGGATTGAGAAATGAAACTGAACAATTATTGCACAAAAAAATTAGTATTCCGAGATTTGGAAGATCTCAATCTACAGAAAGTTTGAATGTATCAATGGCTGCAGGAATTATCTTGGGTCAGTTCTTTAATAAATATAATTAATATATAGACAAAATAGAGTATTAGAGTTGTGAGTTCGTAGGTATTTTTTATACAAAAAACTCACAACGCTTTTACCCAAATAGTTATATTAATTGTTCCATGCTAGACAAACTTTTAGATTTTTGATAGGTCTCCAACTTTTTTCTTACGAACTTTAGTGCCATTGGAGCCACATAGATTAAAGCAGCGCCAAGAAGTTTTTTCTTCCAATTAGAACTTCTAAAATTATTTTTAGCATAGTTAGCTACAAATGCAGTTACCGCAAGTTTGACCATGCTGTCTAGTGCATCACCCTTGAGTGCATTATTGGCAAATCCCATCGCTGCATTTTTGCTAAGGAACATATCTTTTACTTCAGAAGAAAGTTGTTTGGCAATAACATCTTTCCTCAAAACAGTTTTTTCTTCCCCTTCCTCATCAACTTTTTCTTGCAAATATTGATCAGTAAGTCCGTTGGTAAATGCACTTAAACTTTCTTTCGTGTTTTTGAAAGTGAGTAACGATTCTAGGTCATTAATTTCACCTTGTAGAAGCGCTTTTTTCCTTTTTAGTTCTTCCAAACTTTCATAATTTCTACCCATAAGCTATTGGTTTAAGAATTCTATTACTTTATTGGCAACTCCATTTACCAAACGTTTTTTAAAGATAATGATTAGAATCATAATCAACAAATAAAATGTGGCCACAACCAAAAAACCATAAGAAGTATTGTTCATTATATTGCCTAATAGAAAGGCAATTCCAAAATTCAATAGGATAATAAAAAAGGTAAATGCAACCAATAAAATCACTAGATAAGCAATGACACCTGCAGATATAGATGATTTTTCAGTGGCCTGAATTTTCAATAAATCTATGCGTTTGGAAGCATATTCTTTTAATGTCTCTATCATAGTTTTTTTTTAGTGTTACAAAAAAAGGAACTTTAATAGTCAAAGTTCCTTTTATAAAAATTTATAAAATAATAATTATTTTAAATCATTAAGACCTGCTTCAACATCTTTTACCATGTCTGTCGTTTTAGAAACGATTTGGTCTTTATATTTATCATATCCATCTTTTACAGTGTGCGCAACGTTGTTGGCAGTTTCTTTAAAAGTAGATGAAATATTATCATATTGATCTTTCACCTTTTCGGATACATCTCCGTACTTATCTTTAGCTTGATCTTTTAAGTCGCTAGCCTTAGTTTTAATTTTTTTTCTAGTTTCTTTACCTTCCTCTGGAGCATAAAGCATTCCTAAAATTACTCCTGCTGCTGCACCTGCAAGAAGACCTGCTAACATACCCGCTGTACTATTACCTTTTCTAGACATTTTTTGTTTTTTTTAGTTATTAATATTAAGTTATTTGTAAAATTAGTACAATTAATATACCAATTTTGAAATTTCGAAATAAAAAATCAATTATTAATATAGGATAAAATTCTTTCTATAGTTTCTTTCTTAGATAATGAGGAATTATCAATCAGAATAGCATCTTCTGCTTGTTTTAAAGGAGCAATTTTCCTTTCACTATCTATACGATCTCGCTCTATTAGATTTTCTCTTACTTGGTTAACATCGGCTTCAATACCCAAACCTAGAAGTTCTTGGTATCTTCTTTTCGTCCGTTCTTCTATACTTGCAGTAAGAAAAAATTTAAAATCTGCATTAGGGAAAACTACAGTCCCAATATCTCTACCATCCATGATTACACCTCCTTTTTCTGCAATATTTTGTTGAAATTGGAGTAAAAAATCTCTTACTTCCTTTTGTTTTGCTATAAAACTAACACTATTAGAAACCTCATTTGTTCTTATGTCTACAGAAATATCCTTATCATTGAGGTACAATACCAATTCCTCATTTACATTCTTGAATTCTAAATGGATTAAAGGAAAAGAAGAATACAGTTTTTGAAGATCAATATCTAGATTCTCATCCTTACAATTCTGTAGTGCAAACCATGTAATGCCACGGTATAAGGCTCCCGTATCTAGATGTACAATACCTAGTTTGTGCGCAATGATTTTTGAAATAGAGCTTTTTCCTGTAGATGAGAATCCATCTATAGCTATTACTGGTTTTTTCATAATACAAATTTCAAAAAAAAAATCTATAAAACCAATGATATCTTGGGATAATCAAATTTAAATGTACCGGTTTAAGTGTAGATTATTCACCCCGATGGCTACTTAGATCTATAGAAACGCCAAGTTGATTGACGTTTGAGGAATTATGATACCTTACATGAGCATAATCTACCCTGAATTTTGAAATTTTCAGACCGAAGCCTGCAGAAAGTCCTGAAAAGTTTCTTTGATCCGATACAGCCAGCTCATTTCCTCTTTTAGCGTTGTAACCGACTCTTACCTTGAAAGATTTTTCTGGGAATAATTCTGCTCCAATTGAAAAATGGTCAGCTATTTTTCTACCCAAATTCACCTCCTGATCGTTAATATTGTATTCAGAAGAAATGTCAAACTTTTGAAGATCATGTGCAGTGACAGTAATCGCTAGAGGAAAAGCTTTAAGAATCTTTGTATATCCTATATCTATTCTAAAAGGAAGGTTCTCTCTTTCTCCATTAAAGGAATTGAATTGATATCCGAAATTTTTGAAAACCACTGAAGCAACTTCTTTGTTTTGCTTGTTATGATAAGTTATTCCTGCAGTACCAGATAGAGCTGAAGACGAATAGGTGTCAATTTTTGAGGTAATAAAATTAAGTCCACCACCAATTGTCCAATCTTCTTCAAATTGGTATGCGTATCCTGCTCCTACAGCAACATCTGAAGCTGAAAATTCTCCCATTTCAAAACCACTTTCGTCAGTTCTAGGGATATTCCCATAGCTCAAATATCTAGCGTTCAGTGTAACCATATGTCCGTTTTCTAAATCCTTAGCAAAACTAATGGTTCCGTATTTAGAATCCGCCAAATAGGCTGTAGCATTGATAGATAGTTGCTTATCAGAATCTGGATTCAACAAGGAAGGATTGGCAATAGCAAAAGAAACATCATAATCTCTAATGGTAATTGCATCGCCTCCAAGAGCTGCTTGTCTAGCCGAAACTGGAATATTAAGAAATGAATATACATTTGTCCCATTTTGAGCAAATGAAACAATTCCCGAAAGAAGTAGTGAAAAAATTAGAACTTTCTTCAAATCAATATTTAATTATTGCAAAAATAACCCTTTTTGTAAGTTATCAAAATATTTATCCCATTATTTGTGCGTAATATTTTTCTTTTTTCAAAATTTATAATGATTATATTTGCAAAGTCTATCTAGGAAGAAGTAGACAGTAGAATTACAATTATAAAAAATAAGATGAAATATAAAAGAATCCTTCTAAAACTAAGTGGTGAAGCGCTAATGGGAAACAGACAATACGGTATTGATACCGAAAGACTGATGGAATATGCGCAGGAAATAAAAAAAGTAGTTGACAGCGGTTGTGAACTTGCCATTGTGATTGGGGGAGGAAACATTTTCCGTGGAGTAGCAGGTGCTGCCAAAGGTATGGACAGGGTACAAGGCGATTATATGGGGATGTTGGCAACGGTTATCAATGGAATGGCTTTGCAAGGTGCTTTGGAAGACGCAGGCATTAAAACAAGATTGCAGTCCGCTATTGAGATGGACAAAGTAGCAGAACCATTCATCAAAAGGAAAGCTGTGAGACATCTTGAGAAAGGTAGAGTGGTGATCTTTGGCGCTGGAACTGGAAACCCGTATTTCACTACAGATACTGCAGCTACTCTAAGAGCGATAGAGATTGATGCGGATGTTATATTGAAAGGAACTAGAGTAGATGGTATCTACGATTGTGATCCTGAGAAAAATGAAAATGCCGTTAAATATGAATCTTTAAGTTTCGAAGAAGTTTTCGAGAAAGACCTTAAAGTAATGGATATGACTGCCTTTACATTAAGCCACGAAAACAAATTGCCCATCATTGTGTTTGATATGAACAAAGATGGTAACCTAATCAAAATAGTGGAAGGAGATAATGTGGGAACATTGGTAAGTGTAAAATAATTATTTTAGAAAAAATGATTACATTCACATCGTATTCCTAAACCTTACAATAATGTGTAATTTATCAAACTTTAAATATATAATGGAAGAATTAGATCTTATTTTAGAATCTGTAAAGCAAGATATGGAATCTGCAATTAAGCACTTGGACCATGCGTTCCAAAAAATTAGAGCAGGACGTGCATCAACATCTATGGTACAAGATGTAATGGTAGAATATTATGGTGCACCAACACCATTGAGCCAAGTAGCAAACGTTTCTATTCCAGATGCAATGACAATCTCTATTCAACCTTGGGATAGAACGGCAATTGGAGCTATTGAAAAAGCAATCATCAATTCTAATTTAGGATTTGCGCCTTCTAATAACGGAGATACTATTATCCTCAACGTACCACCTCTTACGGAAGAAAGAAGAAGAGATTTGGCTAAACAAGCTAAAGTGGAAACTGAGCAAACTAAAATTGTTGTGAGAACAGCTAGACAAGACGGAATAAAAGAACTGAGAGCATTGGAAGGTGTTTCTGAAGATGCTATAAAAGGCGCTGAAGGGGATGTACAAGAACTTACAGACAAATACTCTAAAGTATGTGAAGAGCGTCTAAAAACGAAGGAAGCAGAAATCATGAAAGTATAATGTTCTGAATTATTCGGTATCATAAAAAAGAGAGCTTCCAAATTATGGAATCTCTCTTTTTTTTGTTTTTAATTAAATTGATATCTCTTATTGATATCTCTTATGTTCTTTATTTTTTATAAATGGTTTAATCAAAGGTTTGAACCAAACTTTATATTTTTCAGCATCAAATAACTGAGAATCGGTAAGCGCTTTGTAAGTCATCAATACTCCGAAGGGAAATAAGATCATATTCGGTAACCATGCAGCTAAGTAAGGACTCATTTTACCTGCCCAAGCAACATTCTCGAATCCTACATTGATAACGTAGAATATGATGAAAATTACAATAGCTATAATCACAGGAACTCCCATTCCTCCTTTCCTAATGATAGATCCTAAACTCGCACCAATCATAAAAAAGATTATGCATGTGAATGAGTAAGAAATAATTCTTTGCTGAAAAATAACCACTTTATTAAAATACTTAACGCTTGGCGTTATTTCTTTCTCTTTGTTATCCAATATACTTCTAAGATTCTCTATCCTAGAATGTGCATTGTAAATAAGTTCAAGTTTCTTATCCGTTTTTACCGTATCCAATTTATATTGAGATTTTACAGGTGCTTTCACCTTATTTTTGTCCATATATGCTGCCGTAGAACTTGTCTGAGAAATTACTTCGCTATTGATGCTTTCAGCTAGTCTAGCATTTTCCTTCCTTGTTTTATCTATAGTACCATTTAATTCAGAATACGTTTGAAATCTGAAATCATCCGTTATTCTTTCTTTCTCAATTGCTTTATTAATAATTTCGCTAATATCAAAATGCGTTACCAAAGTGTCAAATTTTACAGCTTGATCTGGCTGTTTATCTTTTACGCTTTCTGGTTTTCCAGCATACGTATCTTCTACTACATAACCATTATACAAAACCAATTGAAGATAATTTCTATTGGCTGCATTTACAAATTTTCCTTTTTCTGCAACGATGGTTTGTTGGTTCTCAAAAGTACTTGCTTTTTTATTAATAAAAACCCCTTGCAAATCTCTACCATCCACTCCTTGAATTTTATCAAATTTAACAACATATCCAGGCAACTGTTCTATAAACTGACCTGGTGTAAAATTAAGTGCAGGCTTGGATTGTGCAATATTGAAAAGCATATTTTTTGCCTTCTTCTGAAAATCTGGGCTTACATTATTGGAGAAAAAATAGAGTAGAATTGCCAAACAAGTGGTAATGCCAAGTAGTGGTAACATCACGCGAGTAAGTGAAATGCCTGCTGCCTTCATCGCTGCTAGTTCGTAGCGTTCTCCGAATTCCCCAAATGACATGATGCTTGCCAAAAGTATCGTAAGTGGCATTACCAAACTGATAACGCTGACTCCCAAATACATTAATAATTTCAGTATCTGGGGAATGCTCAATCCTTTTCCCATAAATTGACCCAATTGTATCCAAACAATATTTACAATAAAGATGAAAAACAATACACTGAAAATAAAAATGAATGGACCAAAAAAGGTTTTGATGATATATCGGTCTAGTATTTTAAACATGGGGTCAAAATTAATGAAAAAAGCCACAAAATTAACTTTGTGACTTTTAAATTTTTAATAAAATTTAGATTTATAATTCTGTAATCAGGTAGTTTTTATATTTTGTTTTATCAAAAACAAACATTCCTGCATCTAGCTGTTGGTTTTCTTTGTATTCTTTAATATCAATAATGGCGATATCTCTATTGCTACCATATTGCTCTAATTTGAGCATTTGTTTGGTAGAAGAATTCACGAAGATGTAAATGAATTTCAAACCATTTGCTTTTACTGGAGTTAACTTGATGAAATCTGCATTTACCCCGTTCACATTTTTCTTACCTGCATAGGTTACGTTATAGTCTTTTCTATAAGTGGTAAGATAATTTATAGGAGAAAACATTACAGCGCTGCCATTAGGTTTTGCAACAGTAACTTCTTTGTCTTCTGTGTTTATATTATAAATTTTATTTCCATCAAAAATCTGCTCAGTTTCCATGATTTTTAATTTATATTTATCTCCTGCTACGTAATAGATTCCAGGTTCGGTCTTAGTTACAGTACCATTCATTCCATTACCAAATGCAAATTTAAAATAAGAATTTTTTTTAGAATTATAGTTTGCCGTTACATCATCTAGAATTTTTTTTGCCTTAGCATCTATCTTCTGTGCTTGCATCATTCCTACGCTTCCTACTACAAAACTTGCTACTATTATTTTTGAAACTATATTTTTCATTTATATTTTTAATTTTTACTACTCTTTAGACAATAATTAATTCAAAAGGTTAAAAACTATGATAACTATTGTTTTTAGTTCTTCAATTCTTCCAAAAACTGTTCCAAAGCATTCAGGTCACCTATGATAACTTCTCTTGCTTTTGCTCCATTGAAGCCTCCTACAATACCGCTTGCTTCTAGTTGATCCATGATTCTTCCTGCTCTGTTGTATCCTAATTTTAGCTGTCTTTGCAGCATTGAAGTAGATCCTTGTTGCGTAGAAACGATAATTCGAGCAGCCTCATCAAACAAAACATCTTTTTCATTTGGATTAAATGACCCTGCAGTACTTGTAGCTTCTTCATTCACGTATTCCGGAAGCATAAATGCCGATGCGTATCCTTTCTGTTCCCCAATAAATTCTGCTAATCTTTCAACCTCCGGAGTATCTACGAAAGCACATTGAAGTCTTAAAATTTCGTTTCCATTAAAGTAAAGCATATCTCCTTTACCAATTAATTGGTCTGCACCTGGAGAATCTAAGATGGTTCTAGAATCAACACTAGATATTACTCTAAACGCTGCTCTTGCAGGGAAATTGGCTTTAATCATACCTGTAATTACGTTTACAGAAGGTCTTTGGGTTGCTACAATAAGGTGAATCCCTACGGCTCTTGCAAGCTGCGCCAATCTCGCAATAGGAAGCTCAACTTCCTTACCAGCAGTCATAATTAGATCAGCAAACTCATCTACTACTAAGACAATATAAGGCAAATAACGATGTCCATTTTCTGGATTCAGCTTTCTCTCGCTGAATTTTTTATTATATTCTTTTAAGTTTTTACAGAAAGCATTTTTAAGCAAATCATAACGGGTATCCATCTCAACGCATAGAGAGTTTAGCGTGTTTATTACTTTATTGGTATCTGTAATAATGGCGTCTTCCACATCAGGAAGTTTAGCCAAATAGTGTCTTTCAATTTTAGAGTAGAGAGAAAGTTCCACCTTTTTCGGATCTACCATTACAAATTTCAATTCGCTTGGATGTTTCTTGAAGAGTAGGGAAGTAAGAATTGCATTAATACCAACAGATTTTCCTTGTCCAGTAGAACCCGCCATCAAAAGGTGAGGCATTTTTGAAAGATCCGCCATGAATACTTCATTAGAAATTGTTTTTCCAAATACGACAGGCAGATCCATATCTGAATTTTGGAATTTCTGAGAGGCAATCACGGATCGCATAGAAACCATCGTTGGATTTTTTCTCGGTACCTCAATACCAATAGTTCCTTTCCCTGGCATTGGTGCAATAATTCTGATTCCTAGAGCCGATAAGTTTAGGGCAATATCGTCTTGTAATTTTTTAATTGCCGACACTCGAATTCCCGCTTCTGGTACAATTTCGTATAAAGTAACTGTTGGTCCTATCGTTGCTTTAATCTCAGCAATACCTACATTAAAGTTTTTCAGTAAGCCTACAATTTTATTTTTATTTTCCTCTAATTCTTCTTGGTTGATGGAAATTTCTTCGTTACCATAATCTTTTAATAAATCGATAGTCGGCATTTGGAAATGGGGTAAATCCAATTTGTGATCATATAATCCATGTCTATCTACAAGTTCATTAGATTGTCTATCCGATTCACTTACAATTTCTACTGCGGGTGCAACTTCTACATTAAATTTAATTCCGTCTGAAGCTGGTTCATCTAATATGGTTGTCTCACCTTTCGGAACCGTAATTATTGTTGCAGGAACGGATAGAGGAATGGGTGTCGGAATCGAAGAAAGATCAAAAGCATCTTCTACCTTGCCGACAGGAACTGCAGGTTTTTTTTCTTGCTCAATTTTTTCTGAAACTTTAAAATCTAAATTTTCTTTATTGAAAGATGTATTATTAGGTGTAGAAATAGGTTCTACTTGGTTTATAATTTTAGGTTCAGGGATTGGTTTTGTAATTTTTATAGGCTTTTCTATCGGGTCAGGTTTAGGAACTGAAGTCGTAATTTTCACCTCAGGCATTTTAACATCTTGCTGAATTGGTGCTTTGGGTTCTTCTTCCTCTTCTTCAAAATCATCAAATTCATGTGCAAGATCATTATCCGCCTCGAAGTTTTCGCTTGAGCTAGGTAGTATTGATTTCACTCTCCCCATTGTATTTGCATTGATTTTATCGAATTTTGCTTTAATGGAGCTTGGTCTCAGATTAAATTCTAAAATAAAGTACAATAAAATACTTACCACAAGAACCAGCCAAAGTCCCACACTTCCAATAATAGCATTCATAGATTCCATGATTTGATATCCATATACACCACTCAAGACTCCTACATTACCTTGTCCTTTTGTAATTGCTCCTAACAAGATGGGAAGCCAGCAAATAAAAAATAATGAATGCCCAAAAGTCATCCAAGGTTTAAAAATTTTCTTCTTAAGAACCATAGTTCCCACTACTAAAAATAAAAATGCAATGATAAATGAGGATATCCCAATACTATCAAATATGAAGATGTTACCCAACCAATCTCCTAATTTTCCAAAAAGGTTTGAAGATTCTATATCTTTATCTAGCATCGTACCTGCTTGACTTTGATCTGATTTCCAATTCATCAAATAGGATATAAACGATAGCGCCATAACCGCCGAAAAGACGATTAAAATAAGTCCTGAAAAAATGCGTGGTTTAGATAAGGTTTTCCCTTTGTCAGACGTAGAGTCGTTTTGTTTTTGTGTTTTCTGTTCCATAATGTCAATCTTCGCAAATTTAGTGTTTTTTTGAATTTTTTAAACTTTTTTTTGGCAAAATACATTCTGAATTGTATATTTTTTACTATATATATTTTACACTGAGACAAAAGTATTTTTGTAATTTAGAATTAATAAAAATAACGAAATGTATGAACAGTAATGATAAATAACAGTTTTTTTTGTCGGGCTTTCGCTTAATCATCCTTAATTTTGCAAGTCAAGTAAAAAAAATCATGAAGAAGATCCAAGATATTCTTATTTCTACCCGGACAATGGCTGTGCTCTTGTTGGTTTATGCATTCTCAATGGCGTATGCAACTTTTCTCGAAAATGACTATGGTACACCCACAGCGAAAGCATTAATCTACGAAGCAAAATGGTTTGAGCTGATTATGTTTTTGCTCATTCTTAATTTCGTGGGCAATATTGCTAGATATCGCCTTTGGAAAAAGGAAAAATGGCCCGTATTAGTGTTCCACCTTGCTTTTATCTTAATATTTATAGGAGGTGCAATTACTAGGTATATCAGTTTTGAAGGACAGATGTTGATCCGTGAAGGAGAAACTTCTAACGAAATTATTACTGATAAGAACTTTTTCAAAATACAAATTGAAGAGAAAGGTGATATTCTAACTTATCAAGATGTACCTTATCTAATGTCCCCGCTACACAAAGATTTCAATGCAACCTACGATTACCATGGTAAAAAGGTAAAAGTAAAAACGTTGAGCTATGTGCAGAGAAAAAAAGACACCCTCATTGCGGATAATAATGGCTTAGAGTATCTTCATCTGGTATCTACCAGTAATACCGGCAGACAAAATATTTTTATAAAATCTGGTGAAACAAAGTCAATCAATGGAACCTTGGTTTCTTTTGATAGAGCAATTGATGGCGCAGTAGAATTTAAAAAAGAAAATGGAGAAATTTTCATCAAAACTCCTGTAGATGCTAATTTTATGACGATGGCTACTCAGGCAACTGGAAGTACTGTGAAAGATCAATTTCAGCCTTTGGTTTTAAGAAGCCTTTATACCATCAACGAGCTTAAATTGGTAGTTCCGGAAGGTCTTAAAAAAGGTAAACTTTCTTCTTATGAAGGCGATAGAAAGAAGGATCAAAACGTACCCGATGCAATGACCATTGAAATGGAAGGGCCGAAAACTAAGCAAATAGTTGAACTATCTGTGGAAAGAGGAAACCCAAATGGATATAAACAAGTGACAATGGACGGACTAAACATAATGGTAGGATTTGGGCCGAAAATTTACAATACCCCATTCGCTTTAAAATTAGATGACTTTGTAATGGAAACTTATCCAGGTAGTTCTTCTCCAAGTGCCTATGAAAGTCATGTAAAAATAATTGATGAAGGCAAAGAAACTCCTTATAAAATTTATATGAATCATGTATTGAACTATAAAGGGTACAGATTCTTTCAATCTAGTTTCTCGCCAGACAGAATGGGTACAGTTTTATCTGTAAATCATGATTTTTGGGGTACTTTAATTTCTTACATAGGATATGGAATGCTCTTTTTAGGAATGTTTGTGATTTTCTTCTGGAAAGGGACTCACTTTTGGAAACTGAATAAAATGTTGAAAGATGTCAATAAAAAAAGAATAACTACTGTGCTGCTATTATTTTTGAGTTTAATGTTTAATGCACAAAAAATTGAAACCCATGGAACTAATGACGGTAGTGGAAATCATGTGCATGTAGAGGGTGATGGTCATACACATGATAATCAGTCTAATGCGCAAATAAAACCACAGGGACACCAACAAAATTCTTTAGCTGCTCCACTTTCCAAAATGAAAACTGTGACAGCGGATGAGATTATTGCAAAAAATAAAATTAGTAGGGAACACGCTGATAAATTCGGCTATCTTCTTGTGCAAAACTTTGAAGGTAGGATTGTTCCAATTAATACCCAAGCTTTAGATGTCTTAAGAAAGTTGTACAAAAAGGATGCTTTTAGAGGAACTGATGGTAAATATCTTACAGCAAATCAGTGGTTTTTGTCTATTAACACAGACACGCCAAGTTGGACTATGGTGCCAATGATAAAAGTTGATGCCAAGGGTGGTGAAGAACTTCTAAAGAAAACTAAAGCGAATGAGGATGGATATACTTCTTTGATGAATTTATTTCCTGCTGATGAAAATGGAAATTTAGTATATATATTAGAAAATGACTATAATACAGCATTTAGAAAAAAAGCTTCTGAACAGAATGAGTATGATAAACAAATCATAAAGGTTAATGAAAGAGTACAAATTTTTAACGAATTCTTTAGTGGACAATTTATGAGAATTGTACCTGTGAAGAATGATCCAAACCATACTTGGCATTCTTGGTTAGACCAAAAATTCGAACCAGATCCAGAATCTCAAAAGGTTATGGGTCCTTATTTTGCAAATGTAATACAGGCTCAAAATACTGGGAATTGGAGCATAGCAGATGATGAATTGATTAAACTTTCAAATTATCAACAGAGATGGGGAAAAAGTGTAGTTCCTGCGAAGTCAAAAGTTGACCTTGAAATTTTTACCAATGAAGTAAATATTAACTTCAAATTACTTATTTTTTATACTATTATAGGAAGTTTACTACTTATTTTTGGTTTTATAGATTTATTTAGAAAGAGTAAAGCACTTTCTCTAGCTATTAAAATTACTATAGCTTTGGGTGCTGTTGGATATTTCATTCATTTCTTAGGTTTGGTAGCAAGATGGTATATATCTGGTCACGCTCCTTGGAGTAACGGTTACGAAGCAATTATATTTATCTCTTGGGTAGGTATTTCTGCAGGTTTATTTTTGTATAGAAATTCAAATGCGCTTATACCAGCAGCAGGTTTTATGGTGGCTGTTATAATGATGGGATTTGCGCATGGAGGTTCTGCATTAGATCCTCAGATTACTCCTTTGGTACCTGTTTTAAAATCATATTGGTTGATTATTCACGTAGCTATTATTACATCTAGTTATGGATTCTTTGCACTCTCTATGATTATCGCAGTAATTTCGTTGGTGTTCTACATAATTTCTGATAAAAAATTATTCAAATTACATAATGATACAACATTAAAAGAATTAGCTATTGTATCTGAGATGTCTCTTACTATTGGTTTGTTTGCACTAGTTGTAGGTAACTTTTTAGGAGGAATTTGGGCAAACGAATCTTGGGGTAGATATTGGAGCTGGGACCCGAAAGAAACTTGGGCATTTATATCAATCATGGTTTACGCATTTGTACTTCACATGAGATTGGTACCAGGTCTACGAAGTAGATGGGCATATCACGTAGCAACTATGTTTGCATTCTGTTCTATGGTGATGACTTATTTTGGAGTGAACTATTACCTTAGCGGATTGCACTCTTACGCAGCGGGAGATCCTGTACCAGTGCCAGCTTGGGTTTATATTGGTCTTGCAACCATGTTTATTTTGGCAACGGCATCTTACTTTAAATTTACTTCTCTTAAGAAAAAATAGAATTTAAATAATATATTGTAAAAGTCTCGAAAGCATATCTTTCGAGGCTTTTTTTTGTTCAAAAACCTTATTTAGTATCGATGTTAGTTTTAAAACCAAAAATGATAATAAATATTTCAAACAATTATATAATTTGTTGTGAATGATTTAAAATTTAATTCTATCTTTATGATATCAAAATAATATCACTTTAAATTATAAATTATGGAAAAAGTTTTAAAACCCATGTCAGGCTATTTAGCATTAATTATCTGTTTACTTCTTATGGGAGTCTCAGTTTTTCTCTTTATTAATGGTGTTAATAATGATGGAGTGCCAAATCCTACTTCAATTATTTTAGCAATTGTGTGCTTTATTCTCACTTGTTTTTTTATGAAAGGTTTAATGATTATTCAGCCTAATCATGCGCGAGTACTCAATTTCTTCGGGAAATATGTTGGATCTGTAAAAGACAACGGATTGTTTTTTATTAATCCATTATACTCATCTCAAAAGATATCTTTACGTTCTGAGAATCTTCAAGGACAAACTTTGAAAGTAAATGACAAAATGGGCAACCCAATAGAAATTGCAGTAGTAATGGTATGGAAAGTAGGCAATACTTATAAAGCAGCATTTGATGTAGAAGTATATTCAGATTTTGTAAAAATGCAAAGTGAAGCTGCAGTAAGACATTTGGCAATGAGTTTCCCTTACGATAATTTAGAAGATGATCATGCTCCAATCACATTAAGAGAAGGTGGAGAAAAAATAAATGCTATTTTGGAAGAAGAACTTACAGAAAGACTTTCTAAAGCTGGCATCATTATCCAAGAAGCAAGAATTTCTCACCTTGCCTATGCTTCAGAAATCGCAGGTGCAATGTTGCAAAGACAACAAGCTACAGCAATTGTTGCAGCAAGAACCAAAATTGTAGAAGGAGCTGTGGGAATGGTAGAATTGGCATTGAAAAAATTGTCTGAAGGAAATATTGTAGAATTAGACGACGAGAGAAAAGCAGCAATGGTAAGCAATCTGATGGTAGTATTATGTGGTGAAAAAGCCGCACAACCCATTGTGAATGCAGGAACACTTTACAACTAAAATGGTTTAAAACCCATTTAGTTTATTAAATAAAAATAAATCTAATGAGTGATTTAGATCCACAGAAGAAAACTGCAGACACCAATGCAAAAGCTAAAAAATCCTTTGTATTGAGAATAGATGATTCCACATACAAACTATTAGAAAAGTGGGCAAGTGATGAATTTCGGAGTGTAAACGGACATATAGAGTATCTTCTACATCAAAGTTTAGCAGAAGCAAAAAGGAGTAAAAAATAGATAATTAGTTATAATTAAACCAAAAGCAGAGAATCCGTTCTTTGCTTTTTTTTTATTTAAACAATTGAGAAACATATTCTGATATAACACTCCAAAAATTTTTGCCCAAAAAATAGATTAATGAAGATGTGATAATTCCTTTTACGGTAAAAAAAATAATTCCCCTAATCCCAAATTTTTTTATCCATATTTTCCATTTTCTTTCATTATTCATTTCTTCCTTATCTTTTTCGATGTCCTTTTTCATATCAATTGTCTTGTTTTTCAAAGATAGCACGATAATCAGAAATCAATGATAAAATGGGTTCAAAAAAAATAATATTTTGTCATTCGCATAATATGTTTAACTTTAGAACAAACGAAAAAGAGTCATTTATGTCAAAAAAAATACAAGACTTTGGAATAGAGAAGTCTTTAAAAAATTTAGGAATAAAAGCAGAAAACAAAGGAACTTCTGTTGGAGGTAAATTTTTTGCATCAGGAAAATATATAGAAAGTTATTCTCCATCAGATGGTAGATTAATTGCTAAAATAAAAACAAGTAACGAGAAGGATTATGAGGTTGTATTGCAAACTGCACAAAAGGCATTTTTAGAATTTAGAGCAATTCCTTCTCCAAAAAGAGGTGATTTCGTTAGACAATTGGGTCAAAAATTAAGAGAGTACAAAGACGATCTTGGTAAATTGGTTTCTTACGAAATGGGAAAATCTTTGCAAGAAGGTTTGGGAGAAGTACAAGAAATGATAGATATCTGCGATTTTGCAGTTGGACTATCTAGACAGCTTCATGGTTACACCATGCATTCTGAAAGACCAGGACACAGAATGTACGAGCAATATCATCCATTAGGAGTTGTAGGTATTATCACTGCCTTTAACTTTCCAGTAGCTGTTTGGGCTTGGAATACTGCATTAAGCTGGATTTGTGGTAACGTTACCATCTGGAAACCATCAGAAAAAACTCCAATTTGCGCAATAGCTTGTCAGAATATTATGATGGAAGTTCTTAAAGAGAACAATCTTCCAGAAGGTATTTCTAGCGTGTTGGTTGCAGATCATGAGATTGGTCAAAAATTAGTTGAAGACAAACGTGTTTCTCTTATTTCATTCACTGGTTCTACAAGAGCAGGAAGAATGGTTTCTTCTAAAGTAGCTGAAAGATTCGGAAAATCGATCTTAGAATTGGGAGGTAATAATGCTATTATTATTTCTAAAGATGCAGATATCGATATGTCTATCATCGGAGCTGTTTTTGGAGCTGTAGGAACTGCGGGACAAAGATGTACTTCTACAAGAAGATTGATTATCCATGAAAGTGTTTATGATGAAGTGAAAAATAGATTGGTAAAAGCTTATGGTCAACTAAAAATTGGAAATCCGTTAGACGAAAATATGCACGTTGGACCACTTATCGACGTAGAAGCTGTAAACCAATACGAATTGGCAATCGAAAAATGTGAAAAAGAAGGCGGTAAATTCGTGGTAAAAGGTGGCGTTTTGAAAGGTAAAAACTACGAATCTGGATGTTATGTAAAACCATGTATTGCAGAAGTGAAAAACTCTTTCGAAATTGTACAGCACGAAACTTTTGCACCTATTCTTTATTTAATTAAATACAAAACACTAGAAGAAGCTATTGCTATCCAAAACGATGTACCTCAAGGATTGTCTTCTGCAATTATGACGCAAAACCTGAGAGAAGCAGAATTGTTCCTTTCTAATGCAGGTTCAGATTGTGGAATTGCAAACGTAAACATCGGAACTTCTGGTGCAGAAATCGGAGGCGCTTTCGGTGGAGAAAAAGAAACTGGAGGAGGCAGAGAGTCTGGATCTGATGTGTGGAAATACTATATGAGAAGGCAAACTAATACTATAAATTACACTGCTCAATTACCTTTAGCGCAAGGTATTAAGTTTGATTTATAAACCTTTACTTTAAAAGCTAATTAACATAAAAAAATAACACCAAATACACTTTTTTAATAATATGGAGCAGATAGCAGAAATCAAAACAAATAAGATAAAACAGATAGTTGGCAAACATGTATTGGCTGATGGTTTCGATTTTGTAATGGATATCGAAAATTCTCACGGATCATGGATTCACGATCAAATTACAGGGAAAAATCTTTTAGATATGTTCTCTATGTTTGGTTCGGCTTCTATTGGGTACAACCATCCTTATCTTGTAGCGAAGACTGAATGGCTTGGCAAAATGGCAATCAACAAACCTACTTTGGCTGATGTTTATTCTTTGGAGTATGCGCAGTTTTTAGAAACTTTCGAACGTGTTGTTTTACCTAAAGAATTGCAATATGCATTCTTTATAGAAGGCGGAACAATGGGTGTAGAAAATGCAATGAAGGCTTGCTTCGATTGGAAAACTAGAAAGAATTTCGAGAAGGGATTAGACCTAGAAGCAGGAATTTGCATTCACTTTAAACAAGCTTTTCATGGAAGAAGTGGTTATACTTTAAGTCTTACCAATACTTCAGATCCTAGAAAATATCAATATTTCCCCATGTTCGAGTGGCCAAGAATTATTAATCCTAAATTGAAATTTCCAATTACGGAGGAAAATTTAGCAGAAACCATTCAAAATGAAAATTTAGCTTTAATGAATATTCAAGAAGCTATTCTTGCTCACCCCAACAAAGTTGCATGCATTATTATTGAACCAATACAAGCCGAAGGAGGTGACAATCATTTCAGAAATGAATTCTTTACAGGATTAAGAAAAGTTTGTGACGAAAACGAAATTTTACTAATTTTTGATGAAGTACAAACGGGTATTGGTATTACAGGTAAAATGTGGGCGTTCGAGCACCTAAGTATTTGCCCAGATATTATATCATTTGGCAAGAAAACGCAGGTTTGTGGAGTTTTAGCTAACAGAGAAAAGTTCGACGAAGTTCCGAACAATGTATTTAGAGAAAGCTCTAGAATTAATTCTACTTTCGGTGGTAATTTTATTGATATGCTTCGATTCCAATTGGTAATGGAAGTCATTGAAAAGGAAAATTTAGTAGAAAACGCGAGAGTTGTTGGAGAATATCTTCTTAATGGCTTGAAAAATCTAGCTGATAAATACCCAAATATGCTCTCTAACGCAAGAGGAAAAGGGTTGATGTGCGCTATAGATTTGCCAAGTGGAGCGCAAAGAGATCATTTCAGAAATCTATTGTTTGAGGATGATTTGATTATTTTATCTTGTGGAGAACAGTCTATCAGATTCCGTCCACATCTTAATGTATCTAATGAAGAAATTCAGATTGCTTTAGACAAAATAGAAAACAATATTAATAAGATTTAAAATAGACTGTTTGTATTTTTCGTCGATTTTCAGTAATTTAGTTATGCAAAATTAATATTATGGAAAGAAGTACAAGAGTATCAGTGTTTGAAAGCGATAATTCCGCTGAAATACAATTGATAAAATCTAAACTAGAAGAAGGTAATATTGCAAACGAAGTAGAAAATAATTATCTCACCTTTACGACAACGCCTACTGCAACCTCTTTGAAGCTAATGGTAGACTTGAATGATGAGAGCAAAGCATTCGAAATTATCGACGCTTATCTTCAAAGTGTTGAAAACTAAATAGGCGTTTTACATATTACTGAATCTAATTGAAAGCCGAAAATTAATCCAATTAATTTTCGGCTTTTGTAATTATATGGATTTTAATATTTACGAATATGAATAGCAATAGTGAGGTTAATTTTAGAAAAGCAATAGATAATGATTATGATGCCATATGGACTATAATTGAGCAATCTATAGAAAGAAGACGCAAAGACGGAAGCACCCAGTGGCAGAATGGATACCCCAATAGAGATTCTATACAGGAAGATCTTGAAAAAGAGTACGGTTATGTTATAACGGTAGATAAGGTAGTAGCTGTTTATGGAGCTTTGATCAAGAATGATGAGCCAGCCTATGAGAAAATTATAGGGGAATGGCTAAGTTCTGGAGATTATATAGTTGTACATCGTGTAGCCATTTTAGAAAATTTTGCGGGACAAGGACTTGCCAAAATTTTTTTTGATTACATAGAAGAGTTTGCTAAGTCACAATCGATTTATAGTATAAAAGTTGACACCAATTTTGATAATAGTGCAATGCTTAAAATCCTGGATGGTAGAGGATACCAATATTGTGGCGAAGTACACGTAAGTGGAGGCTTTAGAAAGGCTTTTGAGAAAATATTAGTATAGATGCATTACTTTGTATTTAACTTTTGGAGATATTTTGCATCTATAATCTTTATAAGTAAATGGATGTAATTGCGAGTCACTCTGTATTTGTTCGTTTTGTTCCGAACTAATTATTATATTTGCTTTAAATTTAATAGTAATGAATAAAAGCATAGCGATAGATGAGAATATTTTCCACAATGCTGTGAAATTTTACAGTACGATGTTTAATCTTCCCCCTTTGGCATCAAAAATTTATTCTTACCTCATTTTCGATTTTGAAAAAGTAGGAATTACTTTCGATGAGCTTGTAGAAGTATTATCGGCGAGTAAAAGTTCTGTTTCTACTAATATTTCTTTTCTAATCCACTCTCATTTAATAATAGATATTAACAAGATGGATGAGAGAAAAAGATACTTTATCATTAATGATAATTATAAGAAAATAAGATTCGAAAAAATTGTCAAAAAGATGCAAGATGAATTACAGCTTATAGAGGATTTGAAAAATTTTAGTAACAGAAAAGAGCATGATCTCAAAACGGAAAATTACAAATCTTTATTGAATAAGAATATATTAAACATACAAGAATCTCTAAATAAACTATAATATGACAAACAAGCTTTTATTGTTTTCTGTTGCAGCATTTTCACTTGCAGCATGCAAAAAAGAAGCTCCAAAAGAGGCTGGACCCAAAACGTATCCTGTAATATCCGTGGAGGACAAAAATCTCGTGGGATATGATATTTTTCCTGCAAGTATACAAGGACGGGTAAATAATGATGTGAGAGCAAAAATACAAGGGTATATCACTCAACTTTTGGTAGATGAAGGACAGTACGTTACAAAAGGGCAACCTTTGTTTAGATTAGAAACAAATTCCTTGAACGAATCTGCTGCTGCGGCAAAAGCGGGAGTAGGAGCAGCACAAGCTAATGTGGTTGCAGCACAAGCTTCTGTGAACGCCGCTCAGGTAGAAGTGAACAAACTAAAACCATTAGTGGAGAAAAACATCATTAGCAATATCCAACTACAAACTGCACAAGCCAATCTAGCAAGAGCACAAGCTCAGGTACAGCAGGCTATCGCTGCAAAACAACAAGCTAATGCTACCTACCTTGGTGTCAATGCAAATATTGACTATTCCATTATTCGTGCGCCAATATCTGGAGTAATTGGCAAATTACCTTTAAAAGTAGGAAGTCTAGTAGGACCAACAGATCAGGTTCCCTTGACTACCATCTCGGATACTTCAGAAATTTTTGCTTATTTTTCTATGAATGAGAAAGAGTATTTCAACTTCCTAGAAAAATCTGTTGGCGCTACCGTGCAAGAAAAAATTAAAAATCTACCAATGGTTGAATTGCAATTGGCTAATGGAAGCATCTACAAGGAAAAAGGTAGAATAGAAGCTATTACAGGGTCTATAGACGCTACTACAGGTACCATTCAGTTTAGAGTAGGATTCTCGAATCCTCAGAAATTATTGAGTAATGGAAACAGTGGGAGTGTAAGATTCCCAAAAAACTACGACAATGTATTGGTGGTACCAGAAAGTGCAACTTACGAGCAACAAGGGATTGTATACGTATACAAAGTAGATAAAGATACTGCGAAAAATGTAGTAGTAGACGTCGTAGATAGGTTAGACAATTTGGCGATTATCAAAACAGGTGTGAAAAAGGGAGACAAGATTGTTGCAGCGGGTATTGCAGGACTAAAATCTGGTACTCCAGTTAAGTCTAAGACCATAAAACTAGATAGTCTTGTACAAACCATTAAACCGAAATTCTAATGATAAAAAACTTTATTAATAGACCAGTTTTATCAACAGTAATATCCATTCTTATCGTTATTCTTGGGGTTTTAGGTCTAATATCTTTGCCAGTCACACAATATCCAGATATTGCGCCACCAACAGTGAGTGTCTCTGCAAATTATACAGGAGCTAACGCAGAAACGGTAATGAAAAGTGTGGTTGTACCACTAGAGGAACAAATAAATGGGGTAGAAGGCATGGATTATATTACCTCTTCTGCAGGTAATGATGGTTCTGCAAGTATACAAATATTCTTTAAACAAGGTGTAGATCCAGATATTGCATCTGTGAATGTGCAAAACCGTGTTACTAGAGCTTCCCCTTTATTACCGAGTGAGGTTACTCGTTCTGGAGTAGTGACACAAAAGCAACAAACAAGTGCTTTAATGTACATGTCGTTCTATTCTGAGAACAAAGATCTAGATGATGTGTATCTTCAGAACTTTCTTAACATCAATGTAATACCCAATCTTAAAAGAGTAAATGGTGTTGGAGATGCCAATGTATTTGGAGGCAAAAACTACTCCATGAGAGTATGGTTAGATCCTGCAAAAATGGCAGCATACAGTCTTACCCCAGATGATGTGACATCAGCTATTAATGAACAAAGTAGAGAAGCTGCGGCGGGTTCTATTGGGCAGAATAGTGGAAGTTCATTTGAGTATATTATTAAATATGTTGGGAAATACAACGAGAAGGAGCAATATGACAATATCATTATTAAAGCTCTTGGAAATGGTCAAAATTTAATGCTAAAAGATGTTGCTAAAGTAGAATTGGCAGGTCAATCATATTCTGGTATTGGAGAAAATGGAAATTATCCTTCCATAAGTATGGGTATTTTTCAAACGCCTGGTTCTAATGCTCAAGAAATTATAGCAAATATTAAAACTTATCTTAAAAATGCTGAAGGAACATTTCCTGAAGGAATTAAATATACATTTAATTTTGACACCAATGAGTTCCTAGAAGCATCTATAGAAAAAGTAATCACTACTCTTATAGAGGCTTTTATATTAGTATTTATAGTAGTTTATATTTTTCTACAGGATTTTAGATCAACATTAATTCCTGCAATTGCTGTTCCGGTATCTATTGTGGGTACTTTTTTCTTCTTAAACCTGTTTGGTTATTCTTTAAACTTACTTACTCTTTTTGCATTGGTACTCGCCATCGGAATTGTGGTGGATGATGCCATTGTAGTAGTAGAAGCCGTCCATGCCAAAATGGAAAGTGGGGTAGACAATGCAAAAAAAGCTACAGTAGAAGCAATGGATGAAATAACGGGGGCTATTATTTCTATTACTTTGGTAATGGCGGCAGTATTTATACCCGTTACTTTTATTACAGGACCAACAGGTGTTTTCTATCAACAATTTGGGATTACCCTTATAATTGCAATTATTATTTCAGCTATTAATGCTCTTACTTTGAGTCCTGTATTATGTTCTCTATTTTTAAAACCACATGATGATCATCATATAGATTACAGCAGCAAAAATTTCGCACAAAAATTTTTCTATAAATTCAATGTGGCATTTACAACAACTACAGAAAGATACGGGCGAGGATTCAACTTTTTGTTAAAGCATAAGTGGGTAACATTATTGATCTTTGCAGTTACAGGAGTAATCTTATTTTGGGCTGGCTCTACCATGAAAAAAGGTTTTGTACCTACAGAGGATAGAGGGATTATCTTTACAGATGTTCAGTTACCACCTGGTGCTTCTATGGAGCGTACTTATAATGCATTGAAAGCGATGCAAGAAAATGCTATGAAAATTCCAGGAGTACAAAATGTTACAATTTCTACTGGTAGAGGATTCTTATCAGGCAATGGAAGTAATAATGGATTGGCGTTTATCAAACTTAAACCATTTGCTGAAAGAAAAGGAGAGAGCTTGAATTCTGAAGATATCACCAAAAAGTTGTTCGCAATTTCAGGAAAAATTCCAGATGCAAAAATAGTTTTCTTCCAACCACCGAGTGTACCGGGATTTGGAAGTAGCGCTGGTTTTGAAATGGTTTTATTAGATAAGTCGGGTGGTAGCTATGCTGAGCTAGACAATACCATGAATACATTTATTGGAAAATTGATGGAGAGACCAGAGATTGAGTTTGCCCAAACCTCATTCAATACAAAATATCCTCAGTATCAGATGGATATTAATGTGCAATTGGCAAAACAATTGGGAGTTTCTGTGAATCAAATTCTAAGTACAATGCAGGGGTATATAGGAGGTGTTTATACTGCGGATTTCACCAAATATGGAAAGCAATTTAGAGTAATGGTTCAAGCACTTCCAGAGTCTAGACAAAATATCAGTAATCTAAATGAATTGTACGTAAAAACTTCAACAGGTGTTATGTCTCCAATTTCACAATTTGTAACTCTAACGAAAGCTTACGGCCCACAGTCTGTAAGTAGATACAATCTATTTACCTCCGTGAAAATTACAGGAGCAAATTCTCAAGGTTTCAGTTCTGGTGATGCTATTGCTGCAGTACAAGAAGTTGCAAAGGAAAATTTGAATCAAAATTACGATATCGAATTTACAGGTCTTACAAGAGAGGAATTGAGTTCTGGATCACAAACGCTATTAATTTTTGCATTGAGTCTAGTATTTGTGTATTTTATATTGTGTGCTCAGTATGAGAGCTATATACTTCCTTTGGTTGTAGTAATCTCTTTACCTTTGGGTGTTATGGGAGCTTATTTTGGTCAAAAATTAATGGGATTAGAAAACAATATATATTTCCAAATTGCTCTTATTATGTTGGTTGGTTTATTAGCTAAAAATGCCATTTTGATTGTAGAGTTTGCTATCCAAAGGAGACATCACGGAGAAAGCATTGCCACTGCAGCAATTAATTCTGCAAAAGCAAGATTACGACCAATCCTGATGACATCGTTGGCATTTATTTGTGGATTGCTTCCTTTGGTATTTGCAAGTGGAACAGGTGCAGTAGGTAACCGTTCTATTGCCACTGGAGCTGCATTAGGATTATTAATAGGTACCATATTAGGTGTATTTGTTATACCTGTATTATTTGTAATATTTCAGGCAATTCAGGAAAAAATAAAACCTATTAAGCATGAGGATATCAATCTAGCAGAGTAATAAAAAAGAGTATTAAGTAATGAAAAAAATATCAATAATTATTAAAGGAACTGCTTATACAGTTCTTACTGCAGCCTTATTGTCTTCTTGTGCTGTCAGAAAGGAATACGAGAGACCAAAGGATATTGTGGATGAAAAATTATTCAGAACAGATATGCTACCACAAGATAGTATTAGTTCTTCTAATATCTCTTGGAAAGAAATCTTCACTGATCCCATTCTTCAAAGTCATATCACAAAAGCGCTAGATGCCAATCTTGATGTAAGGATCGCTTTAGAAAATATCAATTCTGCAGAAGCTTATTTGAAACAAAGCAAAGCTGCGTATTTACCTACCCTAACGGTGGGCCCTAATTATACTTTTCAAACACAATCTGTAAATACGCAATTCGGGCAAATTTTGGGAGAGAGAAGATATGTCAATCAATTTGACATAACGGCGTCCTTAGGCTGGGAAGCAGATCTTTGGGGAAAACTTAAAGCACAAGAAAAGTCTCAACTGGCATCTTTACTCGGCAATGTTGCAGCGCATCAATCTGTAAAAAGTGGGTTAATTGCATCTATTGCTTCTACTTATTATCAGCTACTTACTTTAGATAATCAAAAGAAAATAATTCAATCCACCATTAAAGTTCGAGAGAATAATTTTGAAACTACAAAAGCTTTAAAACAAGCTGGTACCCTTACTGAAGTAGCTGTTCAACAAAGTGAGGCGTTGGTTTATAATGCCCAATCTTTACTTATTGATATCGAGACACAGATTCTAATGTTGGAAAATACGATGAGTTTATTGAAGGGTGAATCTTCTCATGCAATCGAAAGAACTAGTCTGGAAAGCCAAGTATTACCAGAAAAATTTTATTTGGGATATTCAGCAGACTTATTAGCTAATAGACCCGATGTGATGAGAGCCGAATATAATCTAATGAATGCATTCGAACTTACCAACGTGGCAAAAGCCCAATTTTATCCCACGCTTAGAATAACTGGAAGTACGGGCCTTCAGACTGTAAGTATAGATCATCTATTTAGTTTGAATTCTTTTTTCGCAAATATTGTTGCAGGACTTGCTCAACCTATTTTGAATAGAAGACAAATTAAAACAAACTATGAAGTAAGCATTGCCAATAAAGAAATTGCCTATTTAAACTTTAGGAAAACACTTCTTACTGCTGGAAAAGAAGTATCTGATGCTCTTAGAGTTTTTACGGTGCAAGATTCTTTTATAGCATTAAAAACTAAAGAGTTGAATGCCTATAAAAATTCTGTAGATTATTCTCAAGAATTGGTGAATTATGGAATGGCAAACTACTTGGAAGTATTGAATGCAAATGTTAATTCCTTAAATGCTGAGCTCAACATTTCAAACGCAAAATTCAACAAAATGAAAGCTGCAGTCGATTTATATAAATCTTTGGGTGGGGGTTGGAAATAACCTTTCACTTATTTTTAAAATATTTTTTAACGTGTGCAGTTTTGCATGCGTTTTTTTTGTGTCTTTTTTAAATATAATCAATTTATTTCCGTTTCTATCTGTAAATCTCATTACACTTGAATTAAATTTAACAAAATATTTGCAAATCACGTTTATTTACTTACTTTTGTACCAGTTCGAAGAGAAAACTCGAAATTATGGGGAATTAGCTCATCTGGTAGAGCGTTAGACTGGCAGTCTAAAGGTGACGGGTTCGATCCCCGTATTCTCCACGTATTTTATAATGACCAAATTCTACAAAAAGCTATGAAAAAACTTTTTTTACTTCTTTTTACTTCTTTTTTATTAATCGGATGTAGTGATAACGATGAAACTATCTATGATTATATCGGCACATGGTCAGGTACATATGATGGTAACGATAAAGGTATGTGGAATTTTGTAGTGTCAGATGATGGGAAGGTAATAGGTACAATGCATTCTGAAACAGCCAATGAAAATTACACGATTTCTGGACACTTGAATACTTCTGGACAGCTGACAGCAACGGTAGGACTTCCTGAGGATGGAGAATTTATAGGTACTTTGGTAGATAAGAAAGGAAATGGCAATTGGAATAACAATCTTACCAATCCTACAAGAACAGGAACTTGGACTGGTAAAAAAAATAGTAAATAAGATTTTTTATAATTTCATATATCGACCTGTAATTTTTTATTACAGGCTTTTTTGTGCTTTGACGTCACAATAAATTCGATTTTTATAGAGCAATAATTTTTATATTTGTATCAATAATGTATCAGATTAAAAATAAAAGATAATATGACCGTTTATTCAATCAGTAAAAATTCTAAATACCGTTTCTTATTTGCAATAGCTATTGTTGCGATGTCTATTATTTCATGTGGGAGTTCAAAAAATTTCGCTAACAAATCTAATTCTCACACAACCACGAAAAAAGAAAATCTTAGGAAATTAGGTTCTAAAAACAATGATAAAATTTCGGGTTCTGTGAAAAGAATTCTAAACGATGCCGAAAAGTATTTAGGAAGTCCATACAAATTTGGTGGTAATACAGCTGCTGGGTTTGATTGTTCGGGTTTTACCGTAAAGGTATTTCAAGAAAATAACTTTTCACTTCCACGAAGATCAGAAGATCAGTCTAATGTAGGGAAAAATATCAATATCATGGAAACCAAACCTGGAGACCTTCTATTTTTCGCTACGGGAGGAGGAACTCGTGTTTCCCATGTTGGTTTAGTACATAGTATTGGAAGCGATGGAGAAATAAAATTTATTCATTCTTCTACTTCAAAAGGAGTAATTATTTCTTCACTCAACGATAAATATTGGAATAAAGCTTATTTACATGCGCAAAGAGTTTTGTAAATTTGCGATCAATTTGACTAAAATAATTAAAATAAAAAAGAATGTCATTACAACAAACAATTGAAAACATCTGGGACAACAGAGATTTATTACAAAATGAAGAGAGTAAAAGTGCGATAAGAGAAGTAATTTCTTTATTAGATACAGGAGAACTTCGCGTTGCTGAACCTACAGAAAATGGGTGGCAAGTGAACGAATGGGTAAAGAAAGCAGTTGTAATGTATTTCCCTATCCAAAAGATGGAAACAATTGAAGTAGGTCCTTTTGAATATCATGACAAAATGCCTTTGAAAAGAAACTATGCAGAAAAAGGTGTGAGGGTAGTTCCTAATGCTGTTGCTAGAGAAGGTGCTTATATTGCATCTGGTGTTATTTTGATGCCATCTTATGTAAATATCGGTGCATACGTAGATTCTGGTACTATGGTAGATACTTGGGCAACTGTAGGAAGTTGTGCACAAATTGGTAAAAATGTTCACCTTTCTGGTGGTGTTGGTATTGGTGGTGTACTAGAACCTCTACAAGCTGCTCCAGTAATTATAGAAGATGATTGTTTTATTGGTTCTAGGTGTATCGTGGTAGAAGGCGTACATGTAGAAAAAGAAGCAGTCTTAGGTGCGAATGTAGTTCTCACTGCATCTACAAAAATAATTGATGTTACAGGATCAGAACCTATCGAAATTAAAGGAAGAGTGCCAGCACGTTCTGTAGTGATCCCAGGAAGTTATACAAGACAATATCCTGCTGGAGAATTCCAAGTGCCTTGCGCATTAATTATTGGACAGCGAAAAGAATCTACAGATAAAAAAACATCTTTGAATGATGCTTTAAGAGAAAATAACGTAGCAGTTTAATCTTTATGTCAATCCCGAAACAAATATTCCAGACCTTCAAGGATGATAATTTACCTTGGCTTACCAAATTTCACATCAATAGAATGCTCAATAAGAATCCTGAGTATCAATATCATTTCTATGATGATGAAAGGATGCAATTTTTCCTTAAGGAAGAGTTTCCATCGGAGTATCTTAAATCCTACAATAGATTAACTATAGGTGCAGCCAAAGCTGATTTTTTCAGATATGCGATATTATACAAGAAAGGAGGTATATATTTGGACGTTGATAGTGGATTGAAAAAGCCATTGCGAGAATTTATCTTGGAAGATGACTGCGCATTGGTAACAGATGAAATTCCTTATACTTACTATGTACAATGGGGGCTGGCTTATGAAGCCGGTCACCCATTTTTAAAGAAAACAATAGACAATATGATGGATAATATTGCCAAAAATCCATATCCTCACAATGTACACAAAACTACTGGACCCACTGTTTATACGGATTCTGTAAAACAATGTTTGGCAGAAGATCCCACAATTCCGCATCGTTTTATGAAGCCCCATTATGACAACGGTATGCAGTTTAAGTACAAATTGGGCAAATTTTTTCTTTACAGCGACAAATCAGAGCATTGGAAAAGAAAACAGCTCACTCAAAACATAATAAAACCTGAGGATGAAAATAGCATATGATGCAAAACGTTTTTTCAATAACGCCTCTGGATTAGGCAATTATTCTCGCGATCTTATCAGAATTTTATCTAAATATTTCCCAGAAAATAAATATCTATTATTCAATAATAACAAATCTGAACGTGGATCTGAAATTTTAAAATATTCATCCACAGAATTTATAGAAATTTCAAAAGGAAAATTCTCACGTCAACTCCTCATGGGAAAAGATGCGCAAAAGCAAAATGCAGACATTTTCCATGGTTTATCGGGCGAATTACCATTACGTTGGGACAATACGCCTATAAAAAAAGTGGTTACTATTCACGATTTAATATTTATACGTTATCCCAAATATTATTCTTTTTTTGATCGTAAAATTCATTTGTGGAAATTTAAAAAAGCTGCCATTTCATCAGATAATATTATTGCGATATCTGAGCAAACAAAAAATGATATTGTTGAATTTTTAAAAGTTCCAGAATCAAAAATTAAGGTGATTTACCAAGGTTGCCATCAATCATTTAAAGAAAATCAATCTGAAGATTTTATTTTAGAAACTAAGAGTAAGTTCAATCTACCAAAAAGATTTATCCTTAATGTAGGAACAATCGAGGAGCGAAAGAATCTATTAAATATTGTAAAAGCGATTAAAGATTCAGAAATTCCACTCGTAGTAGTGGGTAAAAAGACAAAGTACTTCAAGAAAATTGAAACTTTTATCAATAGAAATAAAATGCATCAACAAATTTTATTTTTAGAAAATGTATCTATGAAAGAATTGGCTGCCATCTACAAATCTGCAGATATTTTTGTGTATCCAAGTTTATTTGAGGGTTTCGGTATTCCTATTATTGAAGCTCTATTTTCAAAAACAATAGTCATTACAAGTAATTCTAGCTCTTTGCCCGAAGCTGGAGGCAAAGATTCGGTGTATATAGATCCTAAGAATTATTTGGATATTCAGGCAAAAATAAATTTTCTTTGGGAGAACGAATCCGAAAGAAAACGCCGTGCAGACAAAGGTTTCGAGTATGTTCAACGTTTTAATGATGAGACGATTGCTAACGAACATAATAATTTTTACAAAAACATTCTTTAAAAAGTAGTTTGGATAGAATATTTATCTTAAATTTGCAACATACTATTCAAAATGAAGTCAATAATTTTAGCATTACATCATCATCATCACTGTTAAGACGGAGTTGATTTCTATTTGTGCTAAAAATTACATAAAATATTAAACCGTCTGAGTTATTCGACGGTTTTTTTGTTTCTAAAATTTACTCCTAAGACAATCTTAACTGTTTTCAATTACTCAGACAAAAAATAAAAAATTATGAGTAAACTCAAGATTGCCATCCAAAAAAGTGGTCGTTTGTATGAAGAATCTATCCAACTGCTTAAAGATTGTGGTATTTCTGCATCCAACGGAAAGGATCAATTGAAAGTTTCTGTAGAGAATTTCCCTATGGAAATTATGTATCTTAGAAACTCGGATATTCCTCAATATTTGGAAGATGGAGTGGTAGATATCGCAATTGTAGGAGAGAATCTACTCATCGAAAAAAATAAGAAAATAGATATTGTAGAGAAATTAGGTTTTTCTAAGTGTCGTGTTTCTTTGGCAGTCCCTAAAGATATTGATACCAATGATTTGTCATTTTTTAATGGTAAAAAGATTGCGACTTCTTATCCTAATACTGTAAGAGAATTTTTAATTAAAAATAATATTCAGGCGGATATACACATCATTTCTGGTTCTGTAGAAATTGCTCCAAATATAGGTTTGGCTGATGGCATTTGCGATATCGTAAGTTCTGGAAGTACATTGTTTAAAAACGGTTTGAGGGAAACAGTCACTATTCTTAATTCTGAAGCAGTTTTGGCTAAAAATAAAGATCTTAGTGAAGAAAATGAAGCACTTTTATCTAAATTATTGTTTAGAATTAATGCAGTGCAAACTGCAAGAAATTCTAAATATATTTTGATGAATATTCCGAACAATAAAATTGCAGAAGTTACCAAGATTTTACCTGTTTTGAAATCTCCAACGGTTCTTCCTCTTGCAGAAGAAGGTTGGTCTTCTATCCACACCGTAATCAAGGAAGATGCTTTTTGGGACATAATTGAGCAATTAAAAGCTGCCGGAGCCGAAGGAATTTTAGTGTTAGAAATTGAAAAAATGATTTTATAATTTTTGATTGACGATTTACAATTTACGATTGATTCGTAGTTCGTAATTCTAAAATCGTAATTCGATAAAAAATGCAAACTTATATAAACGCACAACTTTCGGATTGGTCAGCGTTAACTTCTCGACCAACAAAAGAAGCACAAGATTTACAAAAAATCGTTTTAGATGTTTTTGGAAAAATTCAAACCGAGAAAGATCAATCGTTAATCTACTTTACAGAGCAATTTGATAAAGTTCGCATAACATCTTTAGAAGTTTCTGTTGAGGAAGTTGAGGAAGCAAAATCGTTAATTTCAGAGGAGTTGAAACAAGCGATTCAACTAGCGGCATCAAACATCGAGAAATTTCACACGGATCAACGTGAAGAAGTAAAAGTCATCGAAACGACGAAAGGTGTCAACTGTTGGAGAGAATCTCGCGGAATCGAAAATGTCGGAATCTACATTCCTGGCGGAACAGCGCCGTTGTTTTCTACAACTTTAATGTTAGGTATTCCGGCTAAATTAGCCGGATGCGAAAACATTATTTTATGTACGCCTCCAAACAAAGAAGGAAAAATTCACCCAGCCATTTTATATACAGCGAAATTAATCGGAATCGAAAAAATCTACAAAGTCGGCGGAATTCAAGCGATTGGCGCTTTAACTTTTGGTACAGAAACGATTCAGAAAGTTGATAAAATTTTTGGTCCAGGAAACCAATATGTAACGGCTGCAAAACAAGTCGCTCAAAATTTTGGAGTTGCAATTGATATGCCTGCAGGTCCAAGTGAAGTGTTAGTAATTGCAGATGAAACTTCGGTTCCTAAATATGTGGCTGCCGATTTATTATCGCAAGCCGAACACGGAATTGATTCGCAAGTGATCTTATTAACAACAAACGAGCAAACATTAAACGAAACAATTGCCGAAATCAACACGCAATTAGAAGTTCTTCCAAGAAAAGATTTAGCGGCTAAAGCTTTAGAAAATTCGAGAGGAATTGTTTTAAACTCAATCGAAGAATGTGTTGCTTTTTCGAATATTTATGCGCCGG